>JAWKMK010000019.1:0-53292 GCA_041392275.1 Crocinitomicaceae bacterium
TTAGGTTTAAATTTAACTAATTTCACAAGTTATTTTACAAATCAAGAAGCTATGCAATGGCAGAAAAATTGCTTAAGATATATTTTCTCTAGATGGGGCTATACACCAAATTTTGCGTTTTATGGCTATTCTGAAATAGATAACTGGATAGCACCTATGAAAGAAACTGAAGGTATTTCGTATGAATCTGCATTGAATTATTTTAAAAATTGGAACTTAGAACAAATAAATTATATAAAAAATAGCTTGGGATATAGTAAAGTTTTAACTTTGAATACTTATGCAGATGTTAAATCAGGAGAAAAATATGAGTACAATAATACCACTACAGCTATTTTTTCTTATCTTGATGTTATTGGATTTCATAAATATGGTGAAAATAAACAATCAAATGAAGACAGATTCGATTTAGCCAATGATTTATGGAAAAAATGGAAAAAACCTGTTATTATGGAAGAAATAGGATATGCAGGTAATTATATTCAAGCATATTGTTGTTCAGATATTGATTTTCACAATAACATTTGGGCATCCTCTTTCTCTGGATCTACTGGAGTAGGAATGCACTGGTGGTGGGATAGAGGCATTCATGACTTTGGATTTTATACCCAGTATAAAAACATTAAAAGTTTTTTTAGTGGCGAAGATATTAGAGATAGACATTACAACGCCTATAATTGGAAAGATAAAGCAACAATTAAAAATGCAACACTAGAAACTTTTTATTTAAAAAGCAAGGACAATCAGCGTATTATCGGTTGGCTGCATAATGCCACCTATTTTTGGGCCAATTTATCCTCGATTAATAGTTGTGTTGCTCATTTAATTTTATCAAACAATCTAAATTCACCCTGTATTATGGATGATGGATATACAATTCCTCCTCCACCATCAGGTAGTAATGACTATATTGATTATGTAGAAGGACCTTCTGTCTCTCCAATAGAAAATCAATTAAGTATAAATAATAACCCTCAATTTACAATAGCAAATGTTAAATATAACTTTGGTATAAAAAAACATTGGTATAGAATTGATTTTTACAATACAAGAGGTAATCCTGATAACATACCAATACTTACTGCAACACAAGTACTATATGCAGATGTTACTAAAAGATTAAGACCACATGTGCCTAATCTAAACGGATATCATCCTGATTATGCATATAAAGTAACTTATTTAGGATTATCAAAAAATCCTCCAAGTGGTTCTAATGCACCTCAATTGATTCAATATAATATAAACCGAAGTCCTAACGACTCACTAAATACTCTTATAAAAACAGATAATGTTGAGGATGTTATTCAAGAAAATAGTTTAACCCCCTTTAATGTAGAAGTTTATCCCAATCCAAATGGTGGTGTGTTTTCGATTGTAAGTGATGTTGTAATAAACGAGATAAGTATATTTAAAACCAATGGTTTACTTCTTTATTCTTTTAAAGATATAAATACGTTGAAATATGATATAAAGCTTGAAAAAATTGAAAAAGGATACTTGATTGTCAGAATATCCACATCAAATGGAGTTGTTACTAAAAAAATTGTCATCCTATGAAAAATGTAATTTTTGTGGTTCTGTTCTTGATTTCCAACTTACTTCATGGACAAGAAAATAGACCTAAGTTTTATGATCGTTTACAATTTGTTGCAGAATTCCAGTTTGGTAGACAAAAAGAGATTGTTAAAGATTATGATGTACACATACCAAGTAGTCCAATTATAAATAAAACATACATTGATCCTGTTTATGCCTATGGGTTTTCTGTCAATTTTAAAAACAGCTATTTTTCAACAGGTTTAGGGGCGTACTATAAATCTACTTTCTCTACATGGTGGGATAATTTTATTAGAGTCCAATATCAACTTAGTACCAACCTTCTGTTCTTTACAAAACTTGCAAAAAATAAGTTGGGGCTTTATTGGGGTCCTAACTTTGCATTATGTGGTGATTTTGATATGGTTGGATCAAATAACTTAACTATTGCTTATGGAACAGAGTTTAGTATATATAATGTTTGGATTAAATTTTTGAGATATAATCAAGATGTCATTAAGCATCCTGGTGATGATATTCTTTTCAATAAATCTTTTTTATTCAGTATTGGGTATGGAATAGATCTAAATTTATTTCGGAAAAAAGAGAAAAAACGATATGATTTATAAATGAAGTATTTAAAAATTATGAAACCACAGAAACACATAAAGTTATTGTTCGTTAGTTTGTTTATGACTAGCATGCTGTTTTCTTGCAAGAAACTGAACAAAGAAGAAACTATAGTTAATTTTCATTTGTACAATCCTGTAACAAATGAAGGTTATAGCAATATTACAGTAAGGATTATAGAACAAAAAGATGTTACCCCGCCATTAAAGTTGCAAAGCAAATATGAAAGTAAAATAATTTGGGAGGGTAAAACAGATGCTAATGGAAAGGCTTCTTATTCATTTAAGACTTTGAAAAGTGATAAATATACTTATTGGCATTCGGTAGATGAAGATGCAATCCAAGTAGGAGGAGGTAAAATATTGACACGAGCTGAGTATGGTCCTTTACAAAATGAAAAGATCAACACAATAGAATATACTTATACCGTTCCAGCATCGTATTTGTTACATATTAAAAATGTATTTTGTCTTAATCAAAACGATATATTTAGATATCGAGTTTACTGGATATATAGAACTGGATTATCTAACTGGTCAAATTGGTCACAACATCAATTTGGTTGTTATGAGGCTGTTAATCTGACAAATAATATTGGTCAACTAGCTTCACAAGATATTATAGAAGTAGAATATGAAGTAATCCGAATGGAATCACAACAACATTTAAAGACACTTTATACATTATTGGAAATAATACTGTAGATATTTTGAAATATTTTTAATAATGAAACCACAGAAACACATAAAGTTATTGTTCGTTAGTTCTAATAAATTTGATAAGATTTGAGAGATAACAAAGACCTCATCCCTACGAGATTTTTATTGGTAAGGTTCTTGTTATTTCTACACAAGTCCTGGGACTGAAAAGCGTTTAATCATAGTAAACCAGCATCAAGCACTGTAGGTGCGATAGCTTTGTAGAACAAACAGTAAACGACAGCACTGCGCTCCATCGGAGCGATACCGTTGTAGAAAATTGTTCGTTCGTTTATGACTAGCTATTACTGTTTAAAAAATTTGAAAATAGATCAGCCTAACACTCTCTTGTCGAATTAAGTAGAGGTATTTATATTATATCTACGATAAATGACGTAGATTGCTTTTTTTTCGTAAAAAAATATTTTTTTTCCATATCTTCGCAACCTAATTCGCTTGGAACATTTTGTCTTATGAGATTTACATTATTATTTGCGCTAATCTTTTTGTTGTTTAATCTTCATGATGTAAATGCTCAGTGTGTTGCAAAAGCAGGATTAAATGACACTATTTGTGCAGGTGGTTCTGTTACATTGGGAGACACATCAACAGGAAATGGGACAATAACTTATGCTTGGACACCTTCTGCTGGATTAAGTTGTGACGATTGTGCTTCACCTATTGCCACGCCATCTTCAACAACTACTTATCATTTAACAATTACAGATAGTGATGGTTGTTCTTCGTCTGATGATGTTATGTTAGTGAACTTTTACCAAATTCTGGTTTTACATTTTCGAATAACAATGGTGTGCAACCTCCATAGTTTTTACGGCTAACTAATCATCTTCAGGGCATTTCCATCTATGAATTTTGGAAATCCTGCTTCTGGTGGAAATAATACAGCATCCACAGCAACAACTATCCATGAATTTGTATCAAAGTGGAACGGTGGTTTACCTATAGCCGGTAACTTAACTGTTACCACCCTGGTACACAAACATCAACCACCAAACGGTTACACCCAATAATCACACTGATGGATCCTATTTCAAGTTTTAAAAACTGGTGATGGAACTAATTTTAATATGACTATTTATGATGCTACTCAAACACAGGTACAAACTATCAAATAATTTGGGGAGATGCACTTCTGATTATAATAGTACAACAGCTCCATCGGGTGAAAGCCATACCTATACAATTTCTGATATTTCTAATTTATACTATATTGTAACTGGAATCAGAATGGATGTATCGATACAGCTCAATACATTGCTCTAAATATTACAAACCCCGCTATTAAAAGCGCTAATCCTAAAGTGTCCTCACTGGATGTGGTCCACTAACTTTATGTTTTCTTATCCAGTTATAGTGCCAATCACCATTCAACAATCTACATTGTGGATTATGGAGATAACACACCTGTTGATACATTTACTCATGCTGCTTTACCTCCACAAATTTGCCATACTTATACGGAGTCCTCTTGTGGTAAACCAGGAAATGCTTTTACTTTTGAAATTCAAGCTCAAAATCAATGTGATATTTCAAATAACGCATTTGTCACACCAATTCGTATTTATACAGGACCGCAACCAGAATTTGCAAATCCACCTGTAGCTTGTAATACACCTGTTTCATTCACAAATAATACAATACCAGGTTAAAATAACCCAGAAAGTAACGACTACTATTTTATGTTAGCGGATTTTGTGATGGTATATTAACTTAATTACACCTATAAAAACAAATCCAACTCATACCTATACTTCTCCAGAACTTATACTCATAACACTAAGTTCTCAAACCTGTGAACTTTTCATAGCTCATACTATCTGTATAGAAGCTATTCCTAATCCTCTATAATGATATTGAAAATTTTTAACAAGTTGTGTGCCTTTAACAGTTGCACAAAACAATAGTGACACAGCTGATATGTGTGAATTTACATTCAATTGGCAATTATTGAATTTCTCATCAAGTTGTCAATCTGAAATAAAACTTTGAGCTTCATAATGGGAACGAACTTGCCACAACTTGGGCATCCACAATGTCTTTGATAATCGGCAGGAGAATATACCATGCGTTATCTATTACAAATTCTTGCGGGTATTTTGTAATAAAGATACGCCAAAAAGGTTTGGATATCCTGAGACCACCGTCTATTGATCTATTTAATAGAAACTCTGTAACGCCAAATTTAACGTTGAATGATTGTTACGGATCCCATAAATACGTATTCATGGACATTTAATTCAGGAACGTCATAGCTTCTTCAGATGAAAATCCAGGACCAATATCTTATACTCGTGTCAGGTACTTTCAATAACAGTTGAAGTTACTTAACATCTGTGGAAGTGTGGATTCAACAAAAACAATAACTGTATTTGACCCACCAGTTGCTGATGCTGGGCCAGATGTTTCCATTGTTCTGGTAGCGCCAGTTAGCAGCAACAGCAGTAACAGGAGTTTCCTACCAATGGCTGCCAACAACAAATTCTACGTCAACCAATCAACCAACAGTTACAGCAAACCTAACGAATACAGGTGATACACCGGTAATCATCTCATGCTCTTATAGCTTCAACAGCAAGTACTTTGTTGAGTTGAGATACAGTTAATGTAACGGTTAATCCGCTACCTCATTTAACGGTAAATAATCCAATCATTTGTTTGTGGATAACACACAACCATTACAGTTTCTGCAACGACAACACCAATGAATTACTTGTGGAACACTACTGCTGATTTATCGTGTTTACCTTGTGATAATCCAACGCTTTCGCCCTCCGTTACAACCACCATACGGTTGTGGCTACAAATTCATTTGATGTATAGATTCTATTTCAAGTACAGTTACTGTTAACCCAATTACCAGTTGTCACGCAGAAATATCCACTTTGTGGTGACCAACCGATTCCATTCAATTTAACAGGAACGCCAGCAGGTGTCTATGGTCGGAAGTGTTAACGTAAATAAAGCAGGAGGGAACATTCACACCAAATGGTGCAGAGGTGGCCACATTGGTTTATTCTTACACAGATCCAGTAACAAACTGTACTCAATATACGGCAATTGTAACGGTTCAACTGCCTGAAGCATCGCTATCTAACCCAACAGATTCACGTGTGTTTGAACGATGGTAATGTTGATTTGAATACAATTTATGCGCCAAGTCATGCTGGAGGTACATATTCGGGAGTGGGAGTAACTTCTCCTAACTTTAACCATTAACAGCAACAAGCGCACGCATACATTGACTTACACTTATGGAACTGGAAATCTGGTTGGTGAACACCTACAGCTGCTATCATTGTGAATCCAAACCTAACGATTACAGCATCCAATGGAAATCGATTTGTGTCAACGATACACCAGATTAATAGTAAGTGGCGCTGCTAAATAGGAACCTATCTGTGGACACCAAACACAGCTTTGTCATGCGACAACTGCGACAACCCACAAGCAAATCCAACAGCAACAACAAACGAAACAATAGTAACAGGAACAACAGTGCAGGGATGTTCATCTACAGCAATAGCAACAGTAACAGTAAATCCATTGCCAGTTGTAAATGCAGGAGCAGACCAAGTCTGTTTTAGTGACCAACCGATTCCTTTCAATTTAACAGGAACGCTAAAGGTGTGGTCGTATGGTCGGGAAGTGTTAACGTAACAGCAGGAGGAACATTCACACCAAATGGTGCAGAGGTGGCTACATTGGTTTCTTCATTCTTACACAGATCCAGTAACAAACTGTACCAATACTGATATGGCATCGTAAACGCTCCGTTCACCAGTAACGCCGACATTCAACCCAACAGATTCTGTGTAATGGAACGATGTATTGTTGACTTGAATACAATTTATGCCAAGTCATGCTGAGGTACATGGTTTGGAGTGAGTAACTTCTCCTAACTTTAATCCATTAACAGCAAATGTTGGCACTACACGTTGACCTATACGTATGGAATATAATGTTTAGTAAGTCCAACAGTTGATATTGTTCACCCCAACCCAACAATCACCGTCAACAATAATACCACTATTTGTGTCAACGATACGGCTGCATTATTGGCAAGTGGAGCAGGAGTGGGAGGCACTTTTATTTATGGACACCCAACACAGCTTTGTCGTGTGATAACCGTGCAAATCCGCAAGCCAATCCAACAGTTACTACTACTTATACTGTAATAGGAACCATCATTTTAGGATGTTCATCCACTCGGTAACGGCTGTAGTAACGGTAAATCCATTACCAGTTGTCAATGCAGGAACCGGACCAAACTGTTTGCATCAAACAATACGATTACGTTGAGAAACACCAGCGGGAGGCACCTAATTCCGAAGTGCTAATGTAACAAGTGTAGAGTTTTCACCCAATTATCCAGAAGTAGCCACTTTGGTTTATCCCTACACCATTCCAGCAACGGGATGTAGCAATACAGATACCGTCATTGTAACGGTTCAACCGCCAGTAACCCCAACATTCAATCCAACTGATTCCTTGTGTTTGAACGATGGAGTCGTGAATTTGAATACCGTTTATGCACCAAGTCACTGGGAGGTACATGGTCGGGAACAGGAGTTACAACACCTAATTTAATCCATTAATACAGGAGTTGGCACTCACACGTTGACTTCTTATACCTATGGAACAGGAACATGTTTAGTAAGCCCAACTGTTGACATTATTGTTCACCCCAACCCAACAATCACCGCCAACAATGCTACCATTTGTGTAAATGATGGTTGCTTTATTGGCAAGTGGAGCAGGAGTGGGAGGCACTTATTTGAGACACCCAACACAGCTTTGTCGTGTGATAACTATGCAAATCCGCAAGCCAATCCAACAGCTACCACCACATACTCAATAACAGGAACCACTATTTAGTGTGTCTATCCACTGCAACGGTAGTTGCACAGTAAATCCATTACCAGTTGTTAACGCAGGAGCTGACACAACTGTAAACAATTGGAGTCCAATTCAATAATGCCTATTATGGAATAAGTATTCGTCAAGATATAACACCTTCTGGTTTGTTACCTGCTCGTTGGTGCTGCACATTGACATACACTCATAATATTATAAGCAACAGGACGAGGCATCCGATAATAAGATTGTGTCATCGTTGTAAACCAGCAATAAGCCAATGCAGGATTAGATCGCTATATGTGGTTAATTCAATCCGCATGTGTTGTTGAACGTTAGCTACAGGTACGTGGTCGGGTGTTGGTGTTGATGCAGCGGGGAATTTTACAACTGCAATGGTTGGTAATTTCTTAGCACTGGTTTACACCAACGGTCAAGGCAACTGCTTAACACGAGATACGATGTATTTACAGTGTATCCATTGCCAATTGTGAATGCCGGTCCTGATGTAGATATTTGTGTTTCATCATCTTCACAACATTAAATGCAACGCCAACAGGAGGAGTATATGTTGACTGGAATTGTAATAACACAACAGGTGAATTTAACCCTACATTAGCAACTGTTGGTTCACACACCATTGTTTACTTACACAGATGCCAACACATGTGTAAACTATGATTCTTTAGTCATCAATGTTCAACCTCTTCCAGTTGTAGATTTTGATGTTGACTTATTGTTTGTCTCAACACAAAGTGTTCCATTCATCAACAACAGTACGTTAATAGCGCAGGCAAATTGGAATTTTGGTGATGGTGCTACATCCAATGCCATTAATCCAACACATACTTATACTTTAAGGGATTTATACAGTTCAATTGGTTATTACGAGTCCTTTTGGATGTGTAGATTCTATTTCTAAAAACTTAGAGGTGTATGTACCGCCAGTTGCAGCTTTTGTTGTAACGCCAGATTCATTGTGTGACTGTTAACCGTTGCATTACAAACAATTCAACAGGACCAGACGTGTTATTTATGGATTTGGAAATGGAACTACATCAACTGTTGCAAATCCACCCAAGGTTGTATATCCTGCTGGAATTTAGCAGATACAACCTACACCATTTCATTAACGGTTAGTAATTATTGTGGATTTAAGTTAGCAACTCAAAACAATGTTATTGTAATGCCACAGCCTGTTGCGGTATTTGGAATTGCAAACTTTAATTCATATTGTTCGCCATGACTCCAGAATTTGCAAACACAAGTTATGGATTACCAGATACATATTCTTGGGATTTTGGAAATGGAACGACTTCTAATACTTCAGACGATTTGTTTCAAATTCCAGTTTATACAACAGAACTGACACCACTTCCTATAATATCACTTTGATCGTAACAAATGAATGTGGTATTGCTAGTAGCTCAACACACCATAACTGTATTGCCTAATACTGTAAATTCATTTTTCAATACATCGGTTGTTGAAGGATGGAACTTATCAAGTTGATTTTATGTTGAATATACATTAGGAAAGTACGAGCTATCATTGGATTTGGAGATGGAAACACATCAACAGATTACAGTCCATCGCACACATTTACGCAAGCTGGAACCTACAATGTATCGCTGATGGTAACCAATGGTTGTAGCTTTGACACAACAACCGTTCCGATTGTTATTCATCCGGCACCAAATGTGGCATTTATTCACCAACCAGATTCTGTTTGTAATTTTTCACCTATTCAGTTTATAACTCAATCGGATGTGTTAGCCAATTATGCTTGGTCGTTTGGAGATGGAGGAACATCAAATTTAACCAATCCTACACACACATACGCAGCTACAGGAAACTATACTGTTACTTTAACTGGAACTTCATTGGATGGTTTCTACCACATTGCTACAGAAACTGCAAGGTTATTGATGCACCACCAACTGCTAATTTTAGCAATTAATCCGCCGTCAGGATGTGTGCCACTAACTGCGTCTGGTTAACAATCAAAGTGGAGCAGCCTATTCTTATTGACGGTGATGGAAATAATACAGAATAGCAACCGACAAACATACCTACACAACAATTAGGTATACTCTTACACTGTACAATTAATAGTTCAAGGTATAAATGGTTGTTCTGATAATACTAGCTCAATATGAAATGTTAACCCAATACCGACTGCAGCATTTAGTTACCAACCAACAGGTGTGAATTTCGTGGACCAAATATTCAAGCTCAATTTACCAATGCATCAACTGGTGCCGTAGGTTATGAATGGAGTTTTGGTGATGGTGGGATTTCCAATTTAACCAATCCAAATTATGATTACCTCAACCGGCTGAACATTTACTACAATTAATTGCTATCAATCAGTCGTGGATGTAAAGACACTGCACAACAAGTAATAACTATCCATCAAACACCTGTCGCAGATTTTACAATTCCATCAGTTCTAGGATGTCAAAATAACGATATACCGTTTATCAACCAGTCAGTTTGCAGATTCGTTGATTTGGAATTTTGGAGATGGCAATACAGCTAATGGAACTGCTGTTAATATAGCTAAGGTGAAGTAGGTTCCTTATGCATCGTATCAATCATTGCATTGGTCTCCTGAGGATGTGCTTGATACATTCGTAATGACAACTCCTATTGATATTCAGACATCACCAACGGCTGCATTTACCTATGAAACGTCTATTGAGAATATCAACGCAATGCAACAGCATTTTACCAATCAATCAACCAATTATACATCATCAATGGGATTTTGGAATGAGAATGATCCAACAGAAATAAACCCATAATCTATAACTATTATGACACAGTGATTTCTTTGTAATGCTTAAGGTAATTAATGATAATGGTTGTACAGTTGAATTACTAGTAAAAAACCCTTTGCAGCAAGGTTTGTTTGTTCCTAATGCAGTATCGCCAAGTCACAGTGATTACGAAGTTTCTCATTTCTTACCCAAAGGAATTGGCTTGAAAGAATACCATGTTCAGATTTACGATGATTGGGGCAACCTGATATGGGAATCAACCAAGTTGGATGAATTAGGAAGACCAGTTGAAGGTTGGGATGGAACTTACCGTGGAGAACCCGTTCAGCAGGATGCTTATGTTTGGAAAATTTCGGCTACATTCTTAGATGAAAGTATTTGGGAAGGAAAAGAATATCCTAAAGGGAAAATTAAAAAATCAGGAACAGTAACAGTAATCAGATAGAAAATGAAAAACGTTATCTTATATATTGCAATTATTTTTACAGCTGTTCAGTTGAATGCTCAAGACCCCAATTTTTCTCAGTTTTATAATAATCCCGTTTATTATAATCCCGGTATGGTGTCGTTAAACAGCGGATATTCGGTTAAATTGCACGCACGTAATTTGTGGGCACCCGTTCCAGGTAGGTTTAATACTTTTGCAGCTTCGTTTGAAGGACAAATTATACCTAAACTAGCAATGGCAGCTAATGTTTATACCGATGTTGCTGGCGAAGCAATGTTGAGAACTACTGGTGGTTATTTAACTTATGCTTATCGCCCTGTAGAGACAAAAAACTTTATGTTACAAGTGGGGGTAAGTGGTGGAATTATCAATAAATTCATTGATTGGTCAAAATTGCGTTTTTCTGATAATTACCACGAAATTCAAGGTGAGGTGGGTACAACAGCATTTATTCCACCTAGTTATAGAAGTACCACCTATGCCGATTTTGGTTCGGGAATAGTCGTGCGTTTTAACCACGAAGCACGTAAATACAGTGGATATCGTAAAATGATGGCTACATTTGGATTTTCAGCAATGCATTTAACACAGCCTAAAGAAGGTTTAATGTTTGGAGGGAAATTGCCAATTAAATTAGTTGGTTCTTTTAACACAGCTATTTTGGTTAATGAAACAATTATCTCACCTGCTGTGATATATGAAACCCAAAATAAGTTTCAGACTGCAACCATTGGTTTTTCTGTAATTCAACGCCCCATTGTAGTTGGTGTTTGGGTTAGAAACGAAGGTTTGTTCCGTCGCGCCAATAAATTTGATTCGTTTATCTTAAATTTTGGTGTTAATTTCCCAACTAAATCAAAACAAACAATAAAAGTGATGTATAGTGTGGATTTTACTATTTCCAAATTGCGGTCAGCTTCTTTTGGTTCGCATGAATTATCATTGATTTATGATTGGGACGATCGTTTTATGTCACAAAAACACCGTATGAAACGCAGTAGAATGCGCAGGTATCAATGTCCGAAAGATTTTATGGGGATTTAGTGTTTTTTTCTATCTTTATAGAAAATTTCACTCATGTCACAAAGCAAAGAGCCAGCATCCAAAAAAAACTTTAATACCTTTGCCCGATTCTCAACTGTTGGGATACAAATGGGTGTTATCATTGGTGGCTTTGCATTTTTAGGCGATTATTTGGATAAAAAGTATAATAATTCAACACCATGGTGGACCCTCGGGTTGGTTTTATTTGGCGTTGCAGCGGGTTTAACTTTGGTTATTCGCGAAGCAATGAGATTTAGTGAACGACAAAATGACAAAAAGTAAATACATTTCTTTGATAGTTGCAGCAACTTTAATTTGTTTGTTGCTCTTTGGTGCTTTGCATTATTTTAAAATACTTAGTTTGCCTATAAAATTGTTTGGGTTGATTAATGTTGTGATTCCAGCATTGTTTTTAGGAAGTATTTATGTTGTTTCGGGCGATAAAAGCAAGGTAGAAGTATTTGTACAACGGTTTATGATTCTTACTACCTTTCAATTGCTGACCAATTTATTTTTAATTGCGGCAGTTTGGTATGTTGCAAAACCTTATTTAAAGCAATTTGGACTTCAATTAATTAGTGTGTTTATTCTTTTAATGGCAATTCAATCAATCTTGTTGATTAGATTTAGTGTCACCCAATCAAACAAAAAAAATAATTAAAAAACTTACTTATTTATACCAATTCTTAAGAAAGTTTAGCTACCTTTGCGCCAAATTTTTAAAGTATATCCAAAGTTTTTGGTGTGATGATTGGACAAAATACAATAAAATCAATAGTATTAGCCGTAGCAGTTTTGCTAGGTTGTACGGTATCTTATGCTGAAACAACGCATAAAGAAGATGAGTTAGAATTAGTGCATGAGTTTAACGTGAGTGAATTCATTATGCATCACATTAAAGATGCGCACGAAATTCATTTGTGGGGTGGAGCACACGATGGTGTTTCAATTTATTTGCCAATGATTTTGTTGGATAATGGTACAAAAGTTTTTTCTTCGTCGTTATTGTATCACGGTGAAGAGAAAATAGCTGTTGATCATGCAACACACGATTCTATTCACTATACAGTAGGTGTTGGAGCTGCAGAAGGATATGCGTTGTATCATGAAAAAGTATATAAATTAGAAAACGGAGAATTGCATTTTCAAGACGGACATCCGCACAATGCAAAACCAACAAGTTTGTCAATTACAAAAAACGTAGTTGTCTTGTTTTTGGTTTCGTTGATTGTGTGCTGGTTTGCGTTTTCAACAGCTAAGCACTATAAGAAAAATGGAGCAGTTGCACCAAAAGGGATTGCTAAATTTATTGAGCCTTTAGTAATTTTTGTGCGTGATGACATTGCGAAAGATAATATCGGTGAGCATAAATACCAAAAATACACGCCGTATTTATTAACGGTATTCTTTTTCGTATTGACAGGAAACTTGTTGGGGTTGGTTCCAATGTTGGCAGCAAATTTAACAGGTAATATTACCATTACTTTCTTTTTAGCTGTTTGCACATTGTTAGCAACAGTATTGTCGGGTAATAAAAATTACTGGCAACACATTTTTGCAACACCAGGAGTGCCAAAACCTTTGTTAATTATCATGATGCCAATTGAGTTGGTAGGTATTTTAACAAAACCATTTGCCTTGATGATTCGTTTGTTTGCTAACATGACAGCAGGTCACGTAATTATCTTAGCATTCATCGGAATTATCTTTATCAATAAAAATATTGCTTGGGGAGCGTTATCAGTTCCTATGGCATTGTTTATTTCGGTATTGGAGATATTGGTAGCGTTTTTACAAGCTTACTTATTTGCGATGCTTTCAGCATTGTTTATCGGGGCAGCAGTAGAAGAAGCGCACCACTAATTAAATAGTAATTTGTTAACTTAAAATAAAGTAAAATGACAGGAACAGTAGCAGCAATCGGAGCAGGTCTTGCAGTATTAGGAGCAGGATTAGGTATTGGTAGAATCGGTGGTTCAGCAATGGACGCAATCGCTCGTCAACCAGAAGCTTCAGGTAAAATTCAAACGGCTATGATTATCGCGGCAGCATTGATTGAAGGGGTAGCTCTTTTCGGTGTTGTTGTTGGTTTCCTTGGTCTTTAAGAAAGCCAAGTCGGTTTGCAACGGTTGGTTGCAAACCGATTTATTTAAACGTTAATAGCAAATAAAAATAAAATGGAATTAATTACACCGGATTTAGGATTGTTATTTTGGACGGGACTTGTTTTCGTACTATTGTTGTTTATTTTGACAAAATTTGCGTGGAAACCTATTTTGAATATGGTGAACACACGTGAGCAAAAGATAACAGAAGCATTAGAATTAGCTGAAAAAACAAAAGCAGAAATGCAACAGTTGGCAGCTCAAAACGAGGCCTTGTTGAAAGAAGCACGTGCAGAACGCGACACAATGATTAAAGAAGCAAAAGCTACAGCTGATAAAATGGTTGATGATGCAAAATCAAAAGCTAAAGAAGAAGCTGAAAAAGTATTGGAAGGTGCTCGTGCATCTATCAATGCTGAGAAAGCAGCAGCAGTTGCAGAATTGAAAGCACAAATGGCAGCATTCTCAATTGAAATTGCTGAAAAAGTGGTGCGTGAAAATTTATCAAGCGATGAAAAACAAAAAACATTGGCTGATAAATTAGTTGAAGAAATTAATTTGAATTAATAAAAGATGAAAGGTACAAAATCAGCATCGAGATATGCAAAAGCTTTGCTTGAATTGGCTGTTGAAGGCAATCAAGTTGATGCAGTTTTGAATGATATGAAGTATCTTGCATCTGTTGCGAATAGTTCTCGTGACTTTCAATTGCTTTTACAATCGCCAATTATCAATTCTGATAAGAAAGTAGCAATTTTTAATGAATTATTTGGTTCATTTCAAAAGTTGAGTACGGCTTTTATCGAGTTGATTACCAAAAAAGGTAGAGAAGCATTGATTGCAGATATTGCAAATTCTTTCGAAGATCAAGTGAATTTATACAAAGGAATTACACCAGTTACAATTACATCTGCTGTACCTTTGCATGAAGACGCTAAGAAAAAGATATTGGAAAAAATTAAACAAATTACAACAAATAATGTTGAGTTGACTGAAAAAGTTGATGCTTTATTAATTGGTGGATTTATCGTTAGAGCAGGTGATAAGCAAATTGATGCATCTGTTGCTAATCAATTAAATAATTTAAAACAACGTTTATCAAGATAATCCGTCTTACGGAGTCTAAGTAAAACTTTAGAAATTATGGCAGAAGTTAAACCAGCAGAAGTATCTGCAATTTTAAGAGAGCAATTATCAGGCTTACGCTCTGAATCAGAATTGCAAGAAGTTGGAACAGTTCTTCAAATCGGTGATGGTATTGCACGCATCTACGGTTTGAATGGTGTTCAATACGGTGAATTAGTGGAGTTCAATGGTGGTATCAATGGTATCGCATTGAACTTGGAAGAAGATAACGTAGGTGTCGTTGTATTAGGACGTTCTACAGAGGTTAAAGAAGGTGATACAGCAAAACGTACAGGTCGCATCGCATCAGTGAAAGTTGGTGAAGGTGTTGTTGGACGTGTAGTTGACACTTTAGGTAACCCAATTGATGGTAAAGGACCAATTGCTGGTGAGTTGTTTGAAATGCCAATCGAGCGTAAAGCTCCAGGTGTTATCTACCGTCAGCCGGTTACTGAGCCATTACAAACTGGAGTTAAAGCAGTAGATGCGATGATTCCAATTGGACGTGGACAACGTGAGTTGGTGATTGGTGACCGTCAAACTGGTAAAACAACTGTTTGTATCGATACAATCATAAACCAAAAAGAATTTTACGATAGAGGAGAACCTGTTTACTGTATCTATGTTGCTGTTGGTCAAAAAGGATCAACTGTTGCAGGTATCCTTAAAAAATTAGAAGATGCTGGAGCAATGGCGTATACAACTATCGTTGCTGCTAACGCTTCTGACCCTGCTCCAATGCAGTTCTATGCTCCTATGACAGGTGCTGCAATTGGTGAGTATTTCCGTGATACTGGTCGCCCAGCATTAATCATTTATGATGATTTATCTAAACAAGCGGTAGCTTACCGTGAGGTGTCATTATTGTTACGTCGTCCTCCAGGTCGTGAGGCTTACCCAGGTGACGTATTCTACTTACACTCTCGTTTGTTAGAGCGTGCAGCGAAAATCATTAACGATGATGAAATTGCAGCAAAAATGAACGATTTACCAGAATCTTTGAAAGGTAAAGTAAAAGGTGGAGGTTCTTTGACAGCATTGCCTATCATTGAAACACAAGCTGGTGACGTATCTGCATATATCCCAACAAACGTAATTTCAATTACAGATGGACAAATTTTCTTGGAGTCTGACTTGTTCAACTCTGGTATTCGTCCAGCTATCAACGTTGGTATCTCTGTATCACGTGTAGGTGGTAACGCGCAAATTAAATCAATGAAAAAGGTAGCTGGTACTTTGAAATTAGACCAAGCACAATACCGTGAATTGGAAGCGTTTGCTAAATTTGGTTCTGACTTAGATGCTGCAACTAAAGCAGTATTGGACAAAGGAGCAAGAAACGTTGAAATCTTGAAACAACGTGAAGGTGACCCAATGTCGGTTGAAAAACAAATTGCAATCATCTACGTTGGAACAAAAGGATTGATTCAAAGTGTTCCAGTAGAAAAAGTAAAAGAATTCGAAAAAGAATACTTGAACTTCTTAGATGCAAAACATGCAGATGTATTGGCTCGCTTAAAAGCTGGTAAATACGAAGACGCTGATACTGATGTGTTAGCAAAAGTTGCAAAAGAAATCGCTTCTAAATATTAATAATTTGAAGTACAAAACTAAGAGAATGGGAATTTTATAAGTTTATTAGATTCCCTTCTCTTTATATAATTTTAAATTGTTTACTTCAAATTCATAATTCAAATTATGGCAAGTTTAAAGGAAATACGTAACAGGATTACTTCAGTGAAATCAACCATGCAGATTACCTCTGCTATGAAAATGGTTTCTGCAGCAAAATTGAAACGTGCGCAAGATGCAATTACTCAAATGCGCCCTTATGCTGAAAAAATGCATGAGATTTTAGGTAATTTGAGCGCAACTTTGGATATTTCAAGCAATGCGTATGCCGCTGAACGCCCTGTGAAAAATGTATTGGTTATTGCAATTACATCCAACAGAGGTTTGTGTGGAGGTTTTAATAACAACGTTTTGAAAAGAGTAAATCAATTGGTAAATGTTGATTTAGCTGATTCAAATCCACGTATTCTTTGTTTGGGTAAAAAAGCAAAAGATGCCTACAAAAAAGGTAATTTTTATTATGTAAATGATGTAATTGCACCTGTTGAAGATATTTTCTCTGATTTAACATTTGAAAATGCTTCAACTATTGCAAATGACTTGATGAAACGTTTCGTTAACAAAGAATTTGATAAAGTTGTAGTTGTTTACAATAAATTCTTAAACGCAGCAACGCAAGACATAATTACAGAACAAATTTTACCTATCGTTAAAAACGAACAAACAGGTGGTAACAAAAATGCAGAATATATTTTTGAACCTTCAAAGCAAGAAATTGTTGAAGATTTAATTCCAAAATCATTAAAAATTCAATTGTTCAAAGCTTTGTTGGATTCAAATGCTGCTGAACATGGTGCACGTATGACGGCAATGCACAAAGCAACGGATAATGCAAATGAATTACAAAAATCATTGACCATTTCATACAACAAAGCACGTCAAGCTGCAATTACAAACGAAATCTTAGAAATCGTTGGTGGTGCAGAAGCATTGAATGCATAAATTAAACTAGAATCAATAAAGAATCCCTTTCAATTTTTGGAAGGGATTTTTATTTTTTGGTAACTTAGCTAAAAATATTAGAACATGTCAAAATTGTGTTTGGTTCCTACACCAATTGGAAATTTAGAAGATATTACATTAAGAGCCATCCGCTATTTGCAAGAAGCTGATTTCATCTTGGCAGAAGATACGCGCGTAACCAAGAAGTTGTTAGCGCATTTAAACATATCTAAAAACGTTTTTCCTTTTCATGCGCATAATGAACACAATGCATTAAACAATGTTGTGCAACGTATTCAAACTTCTGAATTAGTGGTGTTGGTATCTGATGCAGGTACACCCGGAATTTCAGATCCAGGATTTTTATTGGTACGTGAGTGTGTAAAAAACGAAATTAATATTGAATGTTTGCCCGGACCAACAGCATTCGTTCCAGCACTAGTAGCAAGTGGATTTCCGTGTGATAAATTTGTATTTGAAGGTTTTCTACCACACAAAAAAGGACGCCAAACACGCTTACAAATTTTGGCCGAAGAATCCAGAACAATTGTTTTGTATGAATCGCCCCACCGTTTAGTTAAATTATTGGGACAAATTGAAGAATTTATGGGCAAAGAACGCCAAGTGTGTGTTGTTCGTGAATTGACTAAAATATACGAAGAATACCAACGTGGAACCGCCGAAGAAGTAAAACAACATTATGAAAAACATGAACCGAAAGGTGAAATTGTTGTAATAATTGAAGGGAAATCAAAAGAATGATTACACAAGCATATCAATTAGTAAAAAAAGGAGATGCCACAACCGCATTTCAAATGAATTCAGTACAATTACCTTCTTTGCAATCACACGAAGTGCTGATTAAAGTGGAGGCTTTTGGATTAAATTATGCTGATGTGATGGCACGCAATGGTTTATACCGCGAAGCACCGCCAATGCCTTGTGTATTGGGCTATGAAGTTGTAGGCGAAGTAATTGAAGTAGGAGCGTCTGAACAGCAATCTTTAATAGGAAAAAGAGTAGTAGGGTTTACACGTTTTGGTGGCTATGCACAACATGCCATCACCACCATAGATGCTATTTCTGAAATAGGAGACATGCCAACCAATAACGCTTTAGCCTTGGCAACGCAAGGAGTTACTGCTTATTACATGGCAAATTATATTTCACCCCTACGCATAGGAGAAAAAGTATTGATTCATGCAGCAGCTGGAGGTGTTGGAACGTTGTTGATACAATTAGCAAAATTATCAGGAGCGGTTGTTGTGGCTAAAGTAAGTTCGGCTGAAAAAGAAGCAAAATGCAAGGAATTGGGGGCCGATTTTACAGTGAACTATAAGAAAGAAGATTATGTGGAATTCATAAATCGACATATCGAACTATTTCGATTAGATGCCTCGTTTAACCCCATAGGTGGCTCAACCTTCAAAAAAGACAAACAAGTTCTTGGTTTTGGTTCACGATTATTTTTATTTGGAGGCTCGCAACTTTCCGAAGGTAAAATGGGGATATTATCGCAACTCAATTTTTTACGCAAAATGGGTGTTCTAATTCCAGCTTTTCAAATGATGCAGTCAAAAAGCATCATTGGGGTTAATATGTTAAAGATTGCCGATAACAAGCCAGAAGTGTTAAAACATTGTTTAAATGCGGTGGTAGAGCTTTATAAATTAGGGAAAATAAAAACAGAAAATGGTGGTGATTACCAACATACAGCGCTATCAGAAGCTCATGATTTATTAGAATCGGGTAAATCTATCGGAAAAATTGCCATCTACTGGTAAGCAATGTTTTTTTAATTAAATTTACATCAAAATTAATTTCGCAATGTCTGCAAAAAAAGATACAGAAAATTTTAGTGAGAAAACCACTAAGCGTCTTTATTGGTTATTATGGCTAGGAGCTATGACGCCAATAATCATCATTGCATTTCTGTTGTTAATTCAATCAGAAGATGATTTACCATCTATTGAAATGTTGGACAATCCGCCAGAGATGTTGGCTTCCATCATTTATGCTGATGATGCACAAACAGAATTAGGAAGGTATTGGCAAGTAAATAGAACAAATGTCGCCTATAAAGACATTTCTCCAAATGTTATTAATGCGTTGATATCTACAGAAGATGAGCGCTTTATGAATCACTCTGGGGTGGATTTTAAAGGTTTGTCTAGAGCAATTTTAAATTTAGGAAGTAAAGGTGGTGCATCTACTATCACACAGCAGTTAGCAAAATTATTGTTTACGCTTCAAAAAAGGGAGAAAGAAAGAGAAGCAAGAATTTCAGGAAATATTCTTCCAGTTGCAGGCAAATTGAGTCGTATTAACGAAAAGGCACAAGAGAATATTATTGCAGTTCGTTTAGAAAAACGTTTTACAAAAGAAGAAATTATCACCATGTATTTGAATCAATTTGATTTCTTATACAATGCTGTTGGAATTGAAAATGCAGCTAAGGTTTATTTTAATAAAAAACCAAGTGAACTGTCAAAAAGTGAAGCAGCTTGTTTGGTTGGGATGGTGAAGAATCCTTCATTATATAATCCTCGTACCTATCAAGTGAGAGATTACAGAGGGCGAGTAGCAGCTAATTTAGAAATATCACCAGAACAAGTAACAAAAGCTCAAATAAAAGAAGAGCGTCAGAAAGATAGTTTGTTGATTCACCAACGTAGAAATCAGGTGTTGATGCAATGGCTAAAAAACAGTGAAAGTGGAAATGATGCTATTTCAGAAAAATTAACTCGTGCTGAATACGATAAGTTGAAAAACGAACCAATTATTGTTGACTATCAAGTAGTTGATCATAAAGAAGGAATTGCACCATATTACCGTGAATCCTTGAAAAAGAACTTACAGAATTGTTTGAGTCTAAAGACGAAAATGGCGATGGTTGAAATACAAAAGAAGAAGACGGCACATCCTACAACATTTATAAAGATGGTTTATATCACTACCATCAATTACAACATGCAAAAATATGCAGAGGAAGCGTTAGTTTACCACTTAAAAAAGATTTGCAACCAGAATTTGATAAAAATAACAAGCGCATAGAAAACGTTTTCCATTTGCAGATTCCTAATTGTTGGTGTTCCAATTTCTGACGAGCAGATTGAAAGTATAATGAATCGTGCACACCAAGGTAGTGAACGTTATATCTCTATGAAAGAACAAGGATTATCTGAAAAAGAAATATTAGCTTCGTTCAACAAAAAAACACCAATGTCTGTTTTTTCATGGAAAGGAGATATTGACACTGTAATGACTCCAAATGATTCCATTCGCTATTACAAAGGATTTTTGCATGCAGGGTTGGTTTCCATTGAGCCACAATCTGGTTTTATCAAAGCTTGGGTAGGTGGAGCTGATATTTCCAATTTTGCATACGACCATGTGAAGCAAGGAAAACGTCAAGTAGGTTCAACAATCAAACCGTTTGTTTATGGAACTGCATTGGCAATGGGTGTAGTAAAACCGTGTACAATTTTTGAAGACATGCCTTATTGTGTTGATTTGCAAGATGCCAACGGACGAATAGATGGTAGATGGTGTCCAAGTGGAGATGTTCAATTGGAAAAACAGTTGCATGGGCCTTGCAAAATTCAAACAACCCTGGAACAGTGGCAGTAATGTCGTTGATGGGGGGCTATGCGGACCAAAAACAATTTCTAAATTATTAGAAGAGTTAGATATTCATTTGCGCCCTGAAGATGAAATTACCTTCCATGTTTTGGGGTTATGGATTTATCATTAATTGAAATGACGGCTGCTCAAGTATGTGGGCAAATAATGGAATATACAACCGACCTATTTCCGATGCTTACAGAATTGAAGATAGAAATGGAAACGTGATTTACAGTAGAAGGTTACTCCAAAAGTAATGAACGAAAATGTTGCATACAGAAACCTTATAGAAAATGATGAAAGGAGTTGTAAATGGCAGTACTGCAGGTTCATTACGTGGAACATGGCGACCTTTAGGGGAGGATTGACAGCACCAATGGCTGGTAAAACAGGTACAACACAAGGAAATGCCGATGGTTGGTACATGGGTTAACCCCGAAGTGTTAACCAGGTTTGGGTAGGAGCTGAAGACAAGCAAGTACGTTTTCAATCGATGGAGTGGGGACAAGGTGGACGTTCTGCATTGCCAATATTTGGATATTACATGCAAAAAGTATATAAGATAAAGAAATAAATTTAACTACAGCAGATTTCCCTGTACCTAGTAGTTACGATCCAACGCAATTTTCATGTGCAGACACTTTAAATACTGCACCACAAGGAGAAGAAATTGATATATTTAGATAACATTGAATAATTAACGATATGAATAAAGTTGTAAAAACGTTGAAGAAGCATTAAAAGGCATTGAAGATGGGATGACCTTGATGGTAGGTGGCTTTGGTTTATGTGGAATTCCTGAAAATATTTGCAAGGAATTGGTTAAAAAAGAACAAAAATACGCTATTATCAATTTGTACACCTGCAACATGTCCCGGTGTAACAATGCAGGTGTTGACGATTTTGGATTAGGGCTTTTATTGCAAGGAAAACAAATCAAAAAAATGGTTGCTTCCTACGTAGGTGAGAATGCAGAGTTTGAACGTCAGATGTTGTCGGGAGAATTGGAAGTTGATTTAATTCCACAAGGTTCATTAGCTGAACGATGCAGAGCAGGAGGTGCCGGTATTCCAGCATTTTATACACCAACCGGTTATGGAACTGAGGTGGCAGAAGGAAAAGAAGTACGTGTTTACAATGGTAAACCACACATTCTAGAAGAAGCATTAACAGCTGATTTTGCAATCGTAAAAGCATGGAAAGGTGATACGGAAGGGAATTTGATTTATAAAGAAACAGCACGAAATTTCAACCCGATGATGGCAATGGCTGGGAAAATTACAATTGCCGAAGTGGAAGAATTGGTACCTGCTGGTGAATTAGATCCTAACTTCATTCATACACCTGGAATTTTTGTTCAACGTATTTTCCAGGGAGAAAAGTTTGAAAAACGCATTGAGCAACGCACTACAAGAAAAAGAGATTAATTTTTAAAGATTTTAAGTCATGGCACTAGATAAAAATGGAATTGCAAAACGCATTGCACAAGAATTAAGAGATGGTTGGTATGTTAATTTAGGTATTGGTATCCCAACATTGGTTGCCAACTACATTCCAGAAGGAATTGAAGTTGAATTTCAATCTGAAAATGGAATTTTAGGAATGGGTCCTTTTCCGTTTGAAGGAGAAGAAAATGCAGATTTAATTAATGCAGGAAAACAAACAATTACCGTAAAAAAAGGTGCTGTATTTTTTGATTCTGCAACATCGTTTGCAATGATTCGCGGTCAGCACGTACAACTTACAGTTTTAGGTGCAATGGAGGTATCGCAAAATGGCGATATAGCAAGTTGGAAAATTCCTGGAAAAATGGTAAAAGGTATGGGTGGAGCGATGGATTTGGTTGCTTCTGCTGAAAACATTATTGTAGCAATGATGCACACCAACAAGGCAGGTGAATCAAAAATATTAAAAGAATGTACTTTGCCTTTAACAGGAGTTGGATGTGTGAAGAAGATTGTAACCGACTTGGCAATTTTAGAAGTAAAAGATGGTAAATTCCATTTAATTGAAAGAGCACCAGGTGTTTCGGTAGAAGAAATTGTTGCAAAAACAGAGGGCGATTTAGTTGTTCCTGATTTTGTTCCAGAAATGCAACTTGATTAGTATTTTGTTATAAATAAAAAGGCTCCAATTGGAGCCTTTTTTTATGTTTAATTGGTACTATCGCATCAAATACATTTTACCAAAACTTTTCTTAAAGTATTTATCGGCACCCGACTCGCGGTGTTCAATATTCTCTCCATTAATTTTTGCTTTTACAGTGTAGAGATATACGCCATTTGCCAATTGATCACCAAATTCATCCCTACCATCCCAAGCATATTCTGTAACGTTTTTACCAATGTAAATTCTACCCAATTCGTCTTCTGTAATTTCACGCACCACTTTACCAGAAACGGTCATAATTTGTATGATGATATCATCCGGCACTTGCGAACCAGTTAAAGTAAACACAAAACGAGTACTGGTTGAGAATGGATTGGGATAGTTCATCATATTGGTAATGGATGAAGCTCGAATTACTTCAAAATTGACCTTGTATTGATAATCTCCCGATAAATTTCCGCTTTTATCGGCACCTTGAACCAATAATTGATAAGTTCCATCCATGGTAAACGCAGCAGGATAGATGATTTTAAATTTCTTGTAATTACTTTCCGCTGGTATCCATTGCATAACGGTATTGCCTTGCCCATCCACAAAAGGAATACGTTTTAAGTTGCCATTTGGATCTTTGATGTAAATCCCAAATAAAGATGTGTCTGCTGGTTCATTCATCAACATATAAGGGTTATCGTCTTTTAGCGTAATTAAAATTTCAGCGTTTGGATTTACAATATCGCCATTGAGAATGTGTCTACCATCAAATGTAACGTCTAACAACGGGTTAACATCATCCGCATTCACATAAAAAGGAATTTGCAAAATGTTATTAAAGTGGTGTTGTTCTGGTTGATCGGTTACATACAAACTTCCGTTTATATATGGATTAACCTCTACCCAAAGTGAATTGTATCCAGCCATATTTTCGGTTGAAAACGAAATGGTATCTCTAATCATTTCTCCTACTCTTAATGAATCTTGACGCGGATACTGAATAAACTGTTTGTTATGATTTTTATCTTCAACCCAGTATTTGATGAGTAATGAATCCATATCAACAGTGAAAATATTACGAATATCGCAAGCAAATTCAATGGTTTGACCTTGATAAACACTATCGTTCAAATGACTTAAATAATAGCCATTCGTGCCATCAATTGCAGCCTCTGGAGCTAAGTCATAAAGAACATGCCATCTATCTACCTGAGCAGGAGTGAAATTGGTAGTGTCTTTATACGAAGCTTGTAGACGAATGTATGGATATTGTGTTGAACTAACCACATTTTCCAAATTCAACAGCGAATCATTGGAGGTGAATAGCATATTGATTGGAGTCCCTGGTGTCATATCCATTTGATAGGGTTGGATGATTAAACGTGTTGTATCTGCATTGTTTACAGGGTCTATGCTATCTTGCTTCCAATACACATTGCCCCATTTCATTGCAGGGCCAATAAGTGTTGAAACTTCATTTCCTTGTTCGGTAGATGTTGGCATATATGCTGTAATTCCAACATAAGTATAGCCACTTGCAGCACCATTTCCATTGGTAGGGTCAATAACATTCTCAACTACAGTTCCAGGATATCCTTTTCGTGTAAAAAATGCAAACGGTCCATTGGCACGCCCAGCATAGATGCTATCAGCACCTAGGGTAGCAAAGGTGTTATACATATTAACCGAATCGATACTGTTCCACCAATCATATCGTGTATCTATCGGTGTGTAAATTAGTAGGTAATGCCCATCTGGTACGCCATTGAGTACCATATTTTGAAAGTTTTGTAAACTGGTTAAATTATTTTGGTAGAATATAAAGAATTTTTCAACTCTGGTTCTACAGTTATCGCTACCAAAATCGTGTGTTGGGTTAGCACCATTGTAGTTGGTTCCCCATGATTCTAAGGTTACTGGATCGATTACAGCAACGTGAATTGGCGGTGTCCACGAACAAACCGAATAATCTTGTAAAGTTCCATTGAGATAAAATGCATTCTCATAGCGAATGTCGTTAAATACATCACAAGTCAGTTGAATAGAATCGGGTACCCATTTTCTCAAACGTTGATTGCGGTCATACAATACATTGTTGAATGTGTTTTTCTTGAATTGGAAGAAATGATCTTGTCCCCAGCCCGATTTTCCCTTAATGTATTGGAAAGAGCTTTCAGACCAATTGGGATTAGGTTCATCTACAGCTACACGCCAAAAATAAACAGTACTATCTGTAAATTGTAACGGACTATCCCATTGATTAGGTTTTACTTCTTTTACGCCACCAGTTCCAGTTACAACAGCATTTTTTAAAAATGGACTATTGAACAAATCGGTTGTATCTATTTGAAAAAGATAGGTATTGAACGGTGCAATTGGGTCAATAGTTGATGCTTTGAGCGTCATTGTATCGTTGGGAACAACTGCAAATTCATAAGGCACCACAGGCAAGATACCATCCAAGCGCAAGAAATAAGTTTTAATGATTTGATTGTTGTTAAATTCATCGTATTGTTCGGGAATAAAACTCGGAATATCCACCTTAATATCAAACGAATTCAATCCAGCTGAAATGGAAGGTTGAAGTGGGAATTTGAATTTAATTGTATCAACATAATCAAGTCGTGCGCGTTTGATATTGTATAAAGAATCGGTGGTTGTGCCCGGAAAATCTCTTCGAATCTCGATATTAAATGTATCGATAATGGATTGCCCTAAATTTTTCAAGACGATGTTCATTTCAATACTATCGGTATTCAAGTCTATGAAATCAGGCTTGAAAAAAACATTTTCTTCAGTTAATTCAATTTCTGGTTTATTATGGTAATTGATTTTTAATGCAGGGTCGCCATTCAAAAGCATTTGCGTACACGTTACCTCCATATAAATATTGTTGGGTGTTTCAATGCTTTGAATTGCATTTTTCATGTTGTAACTAATGCTTTTTCCATAAGAAAAGTTACAAAATTGATTGTAAAGTTGATTACTATAAATACCCACCATTGGGTGAAAACCAGTGCTTACGGATGAAACATATCAATTGCACCTAAATTTTTGGGCATTTACATCTCTGAAGAGAGTCAATCCAGGTTGAAAAATATCACCATTGTAGCACGAATTGACCAACATAAAAGGATATTTTCCAGTATTGTTCCAATTCTGAACTTCGTCAATGTTGATTTCAAAGCCACCGCTGTTTATTCCATAATGTCCATAATACGTCATAAGTGAAACACCCTGTGCTATGCGGTTCATGATTTGTTGAATGCTTGTTGGAGGTACAGGATCATCGGATTGACGCTTCAACGTATGCACTTTCCCACCAAATTTATCCGACTCCAGTGTTGCACGCATACTTTCCATTTGTGAAAAGAAAGATGCTTGTTGTGATAAATCACTACCACCAATTAAATGAATTGCATGTTTTTGCCAATCTTTATTAGGCGAGTCATACACATCACTTTGATTTTGGTGTGTTTCGTAATCTGTAATTTTTTCCAAATAATTAGCAACTCCAGCATCAGAATCTACCGAAAGTCGACCAGTTGGAATTAAAGGAGCCCATTTGGTTGTTCCCAGAAGGTTAGATGTAATCAAGATATCCGATGGAGGAGTTCCAAACGTAGGTACTAAGTTATTACTATAATTGGTAGGATTAAATCTTGAATATCCGGGATACAATGCTTTTCCTAGTAAGAACAATGCAATAGGTTTTTCTGTAGAAAGGTTGTAGGTTTGATGTGCAAATCGTCGGATTGCATTAATGTGTTTTCCAATTCCGCCACCATATTGCAAATATAATTCTTCCACGTTTGCCATAATTACATTGTGCGCACCTCCAGCAATACTTTGGCGGTACAATTTATAATCGTTTGCTCCAGCAGTTAATTTCGGAGGATAAACAATGATGTATGCTTTTTCGTGATTAAGACTTGCGAAATCGGTAAATTTACCTGTTCCATTCACTAAATTGAACGCAGTAATTGTTTGTGCTGAATTCAGACTTTCGGCAATTATGGTTGATACAGAATCTTGGGTATTTATAGGTAATACTAATACTTGATTGGCACCATCAGTTATAGGGGTGATTTTACTTGGTGTGCTACCAAAACTAAAAACAACAGGATTGGTGATGGAAAAGTTACTGCAATCAACGCGTGTTTTAGAGAAATTGCTATTTGGAACGTTTACTTTAAACTTAGTAAGACCTTGAAAATTTGGAATTCTTGGATATTCAATCGACCAATAAGTTAGGGATTCATACATTGTTGCAACAGGCAAATCTCCTACAATTGACCATTGAAGTGGTGTTGTTGGTGTTCCTAGCAAGGAGGTAGAAAACGGCACATTGGCATTGAATTGAAAGTGTCCATATCCCATTTGGTCAAAAACCACTTGTCCGTTAATTGAGAATTGAGTGTGGTGGTTATTGTCGCCAGCATTTTGTATGGCTGCACTGGCAGTTGTTGAAACTTTTCCTTTGAAGAGTGCCTGTGGAGCACCTGTATTTGTATATGGAAAAGGCGTTGATGCAACTAAAGGCAAATTATAACCATTTACACCGTTTACAGAACCTAGTCCGTAACCTTCTCCTGAAACATAAAAGGAGCTTGAAATTAACGATTGCAAAGTTTCACCTTCAAGGTAGGCATTAGCATATCCTTGTTCAAATTTATTCCAAACAAAATCAATGGGTGTGTAATTGGTATAATCACTGCCGTCTTCAACTGTAAAACGGAGATTGTTTGTTTGGTTGTTCCACGTAAAAAAATAGTTAATCGTATCGTTAAATAAACTGATGGTTGGGTTTGCTGATTTTGTAGGGTCTAGATACAATGTAGTATCCAACCAACCATCGTTTTTTTCAGCATAAAATAAAATGTAATCGCCAGAATCAAAAGTCCCATCACCATTGGTTTCAACCCAAATAGGCACTTGTTTTTCTCTTCCAAACAATTGAATGTTTTCGTGTGTAAATGTGCCTAGCGGTACGCCAGCTGTGTATAGGTCGTCGTAATTGATTCTTTTTAAGCCTGTTTGATAGATTTTAAAACTATAATAAGTTTGGTTATAATCTATCCATTCATTTCCATAAGTTTGCGCATTTGCCCAATTACCTAGCAAAAATAAGTAGCAAACAATCAATAATATGTGGCGAGTTAATTTCATTTTATCTAATTTCTATTCAGATGTTTTTGGTTTCTCCGACTCCTTTGGTTTTTTTACAGCATTTTTTGGTTTGTTTAAACCTACACGTAAAGATATGACGTGAGAATAGAGTGCAACGGATGCATCACCAATATCGGTAAATGCATAATCTAGGCGCACACTTTTAAATCCAAGTCCAATTCCGATGTTGGGTTGAATATTAAATTTCTTTTTGTCGTTAAAATCTTTAGTAAATTGCATGTTGGTAATCCCCGCTCGAATGGATACGAAGTGTTTGAAGCCAAATTCAATTCCAAATTTAGGGTCGATAGAAAACACTTTAGAGCGGATAAGGGTATTACGTTTTCCATCAGTTGTGAAATCCAAATCCAGTTCACTTGCAAAATAAATTCCTTTTTTTCCAATAGGATATTTGGTGTATGCTCCTAAGATAATGCGAGGTAATGTTAATTCCAGCCCATTTTTAGGGATTTCATTTCCTGTTTGTGTAAACACTTCCTTTGTTTGGTCGTCAAGAGTAAAAATCCAAGCGTTGAAAGTTGAAGTAACATCTCTAACAACTGCTCCAAACTTCCAATGATCGTTGAGTTGGTATTGCAAACCGGCATCTAAACCAAATCCCCAACTTTTTGCAAATTTTCCAACTTGGCGGTAAATTACTTTAAAATTTCCACCAAAACTCAATCCTTTGATAGGTAATTTACGCGCATAGGAGAATAAAAAACCATAGTCGGCTGCCGTAAAAGTGGTAATTCTATCGTAGTCAATATTTCCTTGGTTGTCGATTAATTGCGTAGTGTTTGGAATATCATCTACTCCAAAGCGAATAGCAGTGAAACCAAAGGCGCTTTTTTCATCAATTTTGTGAGACAAACCAAGGTAATCGTATTTAGCAATTCCAGCAAAATATTCACTGTGCATTAAGCCAATGTCCATCCATTTATCAGATTGCGTAAGTCCGGCAGGATTCCAATATCCCGACATAGCGCTTCCTGTATTGGCAACAACGGCATTTCCAAAACCAAGTGCATCGGCGCCAATACCAATTTGTAAAAATTCATTGGAATATTTGGGTGCAACTGTTTGTGCATAAACAGAAGAGGTAAAAAGAGCAATTGCAAGCGCAAAAATGTATTTTGTCATAAGTGTTAATTTCACAAACAATAACTGATTTGTGTCTTAAAAATTGTATAGCGGTTAAAAATATCCTCTATTAAAAAACAAAAATAAACGAAAATACTTAATTTAGGACATCTAAATGTGTATTTTAGTGCCCAGAATGTTTAATATACCCAATTTATTTACCGCAGGGAATTTATTGAGTGGTGTTTGCTCAATAATTCTAGCCTTTTCTGGACAGTTGGAATTGGCTTGTTTTCTTATTTATTTTGCTGCAATTCTTGATTTTTTTGATGGATTTTTAGCACGCTTATTGAATCAAAAAAGTGAATTAGGCAAGCAATTGGATTCGTTGGCCGATATGGTTACTTTTGGTGTTGCGCCAGGTATTTTAGTTTGTTTGGTGTTGGTAATTCAAACAACTGATTTGCGTTACATTCCAGGGCTTACGTTTAATGAGTTTGTAGGAATGAAAATTGGGCAGTTTTTGCATTTACTCAGTTTTGGTCAGTGGGAAATGATTAATTGGATTTGCTTAGCTGGATTAATAATTCCATTTTTTTCCATGTTTCGATTAGCAAAATTCAATATTGATACCCGTCAATCTGAAAGTTTTATAGGTTTGCCAACACCAGCCAACACGATATTTTTTACAGCATTTCCGTTGTTATTGGCTTCAAATTATGAACAATCACCGAATGCAGTTTTAGATTTTTTAACTACACCTTGGGTTTTGGTTGTTATTACTGTTGTTATGTCGCTTTTGTTAGTGGCAGAATTACCACTCTTTTCTTTAAAATTCAAACATTTTAAATGGAAGGGTAATGAGGTAAAATTTGTTTTTTTACTAACATGTTTAGTATTAATTCCACTTTTATTAGCGTGGTCTATTTTAATTATTATAACTTTGTACTTGATTTTATCGATAATAGAAAATAAACGACAAAAACTCACAACATGAGATTTAAAGCAGAAATAGATGTAATGCCATTAGATGCATTGTTAGACCCACAAGGAAAAGCTGTTTCAAACAGTATGAAAAGCATTGGATTGCCTGAAATTGAAGGAGTTCGAATTGGTCGCCACATTCGTTTGTTTGTTGAAGCGGCATCAAAAAGTGAAGCTGAAAGCAAAGTAGAAGAGGCTTGCAAAAAATTGTTAGCAAATCAAATTATGGAAAGCTACACATTTGTTGTAGTAGAAGCATAAATTAAAAGCATATTTGAAAAGCTCGCTATTCTGGCGGGCTTTTTTATTTTACACACCTAAAACCTATGTGTTGAAAGGTTTGTCGGTGAAGAAGATCGCATACGTTTTGAAGCTTTAAATCCTTCGCAATAATTGTTAGAGCATAAAAATGAACCGCCACGATCACGTAGGTTGGTTCAGTTGGTGAAAATTCATCAAAATAGTTGGGAACTAGAGGTTGTGTGCTATTTACTTTCCAATTTCTGACATATTGATAAGCATTTTGGTGATAAGGATCCATGCACCATTCCCATACATTACCTTGTATGTCGTAAAGTCCCAATTGTCCTTTATCATAACTTTTAACAGGGGCAAGCAGTTCAAATCCATCCTCTAACAAATTGCTACTTGGAAAATCGCCTTGCCATGTATTTCTATTTTGGCTAGTTCCATTTTTTCTTCCAACATATTCACGTTCTATTTCGGTAGGTAGGCGCATTCCTAACCAATTGCAGTAACAACTTGCGTCCTGATGACTAATGTGCACCACGGGAAGCTCCATAAAATTTCCAATAACAGTATCTTTTCCATACGGATTTTTCCAATTTGCAGTTTTGGAAAAATACCACCACGGAGCATTTTCAAGTGTAAGCGAGTCTGTTTTTCTTTTTGAATCAAATACATAAGAACCTCCATTTTTTTCAGCTAATGTTACATAATTGGTTTGCTCCACAAAGTTTGCAAACTCTTGATTGGTGACTTCGTGTTCTTGCATCCAAAACGATTGAATACGTGCTTTAAATTCTGGTTGAATATCCGCATATTCATTCGACCCAATTTGTATAGTTCCGCCTTTTACAAACTTTAATGGATTGCTGTTTTGTGCAGAACTTAGCGAGCACGTGAACAGAAGCAAAAAGATTAAACAGCCCATCTGTATTTTTTCCCATTGATTATTAATTCGTAATTCATAATGCGTGGCCAATACATAGGGGGCATTTTTTTCATCCATTGCAATAGGTTGAGTTTTAGCGAGGTTGCATTTGGAGTGCTGATGTTGTTTAATTCATAAGGATCGGTTGCTAAATTGTAAAAATCGACGGTATTGTCTAAAGAATTGAGTATTAGTTTCTCATTTCCCTGACGGATAGCAGCATTGTAATCCGAATACCAATAAAGTGTATTTCTTTTTTCAAGAATTTTCTCGTTGGTGTTGTATTGGAGTAATGAAATTCCGTCGTATGTTCGGTCGGAGGGAAGAGGAATGTTGGCAGCGTCGGCAATGGTTGGGAATAAATCCAGGAGGCTGACGGGAGCGTTTATTTTCGTGATATCGAAATATGTCGATATGTCGTTTTTGATGATTAAAGGCACATTTATTCCACCCTCAAAAAACGTAAATTTCCCTCCGTTAAGTGGTTTGTTATCAATTGTATTTGTGTATAAAGCAGCTCCGTTATCACTGGTGAAAATAATAAGTGTATTGTCATACAGATTATTTGATTTTAAGTAAGAAACTAACTCACCAATAGCATTGTCGAGTGCTAAAATCATTGAGTAATACACCCGTTTGTTGTGGTCGCTAATATGTGTTAACTGGTCATAGATTTCTTTTGGTGCTTGATAAGGTGTGTGGGGAGCAGTGATGGGCAAGTAAACAAAAAATGGATTTGAAATGTTTTTGCCAATAAATTGCTTTGCTCGATTAAAAAAAGCATAGGTGATGTATTCTTTTTCATCAATGATCACCTCATTTTCGCGAATGGCGCACGCATCTTTTCTCCCACCTTTCCAAATTACTTTATCTGTAAATTCTTTGATTTTTGCATTGACAATAGTTTTATCTTTCGGATTTGCAAAAAGTGTGTAAGCTTCTAAGCAACCATAGCGGTAGTCGAAACCAAAATTTTTGGGTAACAATGGTTCTGTATAACCAAGATGCCATTTTCCTATCCAAGCAGTTTTGTAGCCATTTGCTTTTAATAATTCAGAAATTGTTAGTTCAGATTGTGGTAAACCTGCCTTTGCAATGTTTTCTTTTGAAGGATATTTAGCAAAATCTTCAGGGTGTAAATCGTTGGTGTTAATTAGGTGTTGAAATGCCCATAGTTCAAATTTATTTTTAGGATAACGTTGATGAGGTTGCACATGATAACCAAAACGTTGCTGATAGCGTCCTGTCATAAATCCAGCTCTTGACGGGCTACAAACAGCAGCAGTGGCATAACTTTGATCGTATAAAACTCCATCTTTTGCTAGTTGGTCGATATGTGGAGTTTTTATAAAGAGATTGCCGTAACATGATAAGTCGTATTTCCTAAATCATCAGCTACAATTAAAATTATATTTTTGCATTCGCGTTTGGCTGTGTTGATTGCTGCAATAATTGTTGTTTATTTTGATACAAAGTTGAATCAAATGGAATGGGAGGGTAATGCTTTTCTGTTTGAAAACCCAATGGATGAAATAAGTGTAAAAATGATTAACGTTCTCAATTTGTTTGTTTTAAGTTGAAAGCAAAGATAAAATAAATCGAATTGAATCGTGATATCGAAATAGTTCGATATTGCGATATGGTATTATTTTACGAAAAAAACAAATTAGATTTGAAACAAATCAGGTAGATTAACATCAATTGTATTCGATGAATAATAGTGAGATTCTACATTGCATTGTGTGTGGACACAATGAGCTCATACCTTTGGACAGGTATAAGGATGCTCATTTATGTCAATGTTTAAATTGCAGTTTGGTGTTTTCAACACAAAAGCCTAGTCACGAAGAGTTGGAAAACGAACAAAAAAGTTGAAACGCAAGGATAGAATTACCCAAGGATGCTATTAAACGCTACCATCACATTTTAGATCGATTTGAAGGTTATAGAAAAAACAATCGCTTGTTGGATTTAGATTATATATGGTGAATTTTTGCAAATGGCAAAAGAGCGTGGGTGGTATGTTTATGGTACATCAGACACTGAAGAGTCTTACAATGAATGTGTAGCAAAGGGGTTAAATATGTTTAAAGGCTCTTTGAAATTAGATAATTTTGAAGACAATTATTTTGATGTTGTTTGTGCAAGAAGTATTTTGGAACATCTAACCGAACCAAATGAAGAGATTAAAAAATAAAGCGTATTATTCGAAGAAAAGGTTTATTATATGCAACAACTCCCAATTTCAATTCATATTTGCGTTATCGGTTAAAAGAAAAATACAGTTTAATATCGTATCCACTTCGTTTGGTTTATTATTCCAGAAAACCTTTTAAGCGACTTTTTAGACAAAATGGTTTAAAGTATTAGAAACGGAAGCTCATGGGTGAGTATTTCGAATATATTTGTTTCACGAGCTAAAACTCAAGTGCCTTTGACCGAAAAATCGGAGTTCAACGAAGAAGATAAAGATTTAATTGGAAAAAGATATCGCCGATTTATTAAGAGAACGTTAAATCCTGTTTTTAGGGTTTTAGGATTTGGTGATTATTTAAAGGGTTGGTTTGTGAAACTTTAGTTCTTTATTTTACCATATCGTAATATTGCGATATGCAAATATTTAGATAAATCATCTCAAATTCATATTTACCCACTATCTTTACCCCAAATTTTAATCTATGAATAATATTCTAGTCAGAACAATTTCTGGATCTATTTTCATTAGCTAATACTTGTGCCTTTGTTTTTAGCAAATTACAACTATGCTATTCTTACATTGTGTGCATTTTTTATTTTGGGATTGGATGAATATGCAAATTTGTTTAAAAATTCTGCTTATATCTCAATAAACAAAACGTTGAACACTTTTTTTACTGCCATTATTGTTTCACTACTATTGTTAGTAATTGTTCCGAATCAGTTATTTGAATTTAATGCTTTAATAGCTCTGTTTCCTTTATTTTTTCTTTGGTTTTTAACAGAATTGTGGCGCAAAAAAAGAACATCCATTGTTAAACATTGGTGTATCATTTTTGGATTTATTTATTTGTGCATTCCATTTTTATTAGCAATTGATATCCATATTCAAGATACACATGCATTTCCAAAATTGGTTGGGATGTTTGTATTGATTTGGACCAACGATACCTTTGCATTTTTATCAGGTAAATTTTTGGTAAACATAAATTATTTGAGCGCATTTCACCTAAAAAACTTGGGAAGGAACTATAGGAGGAGTTTACTAACCCTTTTAATGGCGTTTACTCTTACAGAGTTGTTTGATAAAGAAAATCAGTTGTTTTGGATGGTAAGTGCGGTTTTAATTTCAACAACTGCAATATTTGGTGATTTATTTGAATCGCTTTTCAAAAGAAGTTTAAATATAAAAGATACAGGCAACATCATACCTGGACACGGTGGTATTTTGGATCGATTTGATGCATTTTTATTTACCGTTCCATTTTTTATTTTGGTGCAAATATACTTTAACTAATAAATTATGACCATACATAGAGAAGGCTACACAATCATTTTGTCAGGATTAGTAATCACGGCATTGCTTCAATTTGGAAATTATAAATTGTATCAATTTTAGGGTGGACGTGGTTATACATACTATTAACTCTTGGAATTTTAACACTGTTGTATTTAATAATTCAATTTTTTAGAGTTCCAACCGTAAAGCAATTTATTATAGCAACGATATATTATGTCCTGCCGATGGGAAAGTTGTAGTTATTGAAGAAGTTGAAGAAACAGAATATTTTAACGATAAACGTATTCAAATTTCAATTTTCATGTCGCCTTTTAAATGTACATGCCAATTACAATCCAATTTCTGGAATTGTTAAATATGTAAAATACCACAAAGGTTTGTTTTTAGTAGCATGGCATCCAAAAGTAGCACCGACAATGAACGCAGTACATTTGTTGTTCAACACGAAAGTGGACAAGAGTATTGTTTAGACAAATTGCTGGAGCAGTTGCCCGAAGAATTTGTTACTACGCAAAAATCAGCAAGTAAAAACAGGAGAAGAGTTTGGATTTATAAAATTTGGTTCGCGCATTGATTTATTCTTGCCTTTGGGAACCAAAATAGATGTAAATATTGGCGACGTTGTAAAAGCAAAACTGACAAAAATTGGTGAATTAAAAGTCGATTAATTACAATTTAATTAGGCTCCGTAGCTCAACTGTATAGAGCACTGGATTTCGGCTCCAGCGGTTGGGGGTTAGAATCCCTCCGGGGTCACATAAAGTCAATCATTAAAGTGGTTGGCTTTTGTTTTTTATACTTTTTGAATCAATATCGTCATATCGCAATATTACGATATCGAAATAGTTCGATATCTCGATAACATAAATAAATTCAACGTTTAAAATTTATTTATTACTTTTAGTAAGTTTTTAGCAAACCATGGCATTTTCAAAAAAATACACATCAAAAGATAAAAGCCTTTTCAAACAACGGTTATACATCATCATGTTTGAAGCAAAAACAACTGCAGGTAAAAAGTTCGACTTATACCTCATGGGGTTAATTGTTTTTTCATTATTCATTTTAATGATTGAAAATCTTACCCTCCTTGTCACCAACAACTCGTTTGATTTTCTACGTTGCAGAATGGGTGTTGTCTAGCATCTTTTTTATTGAATATTTATTGCGCGTTTATGTTTCTCCCAAACCTTTAAAATACATACTAAGTGCTTGGGGAATAATAGATTTACTATCGGTTTTACCTATCTTCTTTTTGGCGTTTAATAATACGGCTCACTATTTTCGTATTATTCGAATATTGCGATTGATTCGTGTTTTTAAAATCTTTAGATTAAGCCAGTTTACTAAAGAAGCATATTCATTATACCATTCATTGGTGGCGAGCTTGTATAAAATTGCTGTGTTTATGTTTTTTGTGATTTTGATCGCAATTATTATGGGTGGATTAATGTTTATTGTTGAAGGTGGTGGAGAAAACGGATTTAACTCCGTTCCAGAAAGTATTTATTGGGCCATTGTAACAATAACAACAGTTGGTTTTGGTGATATTGCACCAGTAACAGATTTTGGTAAATTTCTAGCATCTATAATGATGTTATTAGGTTATGCTATTATTGCAGTTCCAACAGGTATTGTATCGATGGAAATGTATAAAAATCAAGAAAAGGCTAATAATGAAATTGTAAGTTGCCCCAGTTGTTCTAATGTTAATCCAAAACAAGCCAACTATTGCAACCATTGTGGTGCTAGCATAGATAAAAAACAAGAAGATGAAAAGTAAAGGATGGATATTTATTTTGCTTATTGTTGCTTTTTCATGTTCTTCTGAAAATGACACAATTAAATTATTCAAAAAGGATAAGGTAAATAACAATTTGTTAAATCTGGCTATTTTTCAATCAGAATTAGAAAATATGCTAGCTTTTCCTGTTCTGTTCAATGATTCAATTGTAAAAAAGAATAAAATAGCCACCATAAAAAGAAAACAATTGTATAAGCACAATGAAAATGATGGTGAAGTATCTGAAGTTGAAACAGATAAAATAATTACCTACTTTTTTGATGAAAACGGACACAACTCAAAAATTAAAGTTGAAAGGTTTTACGATATTAAATCCATTGAAAAAAATATTATCCATTTTTCGGAATATGATCCCAATAAAGGGTATGCAAAATATCAAATCAACAATTCCACACCAATGGATGAATCAACTTATGCCAATTATCAGCTGGCGAATAAGCAACAGAATTATATTAAATTCCACAATGATTTGAAAGGCAATAATTTATATCTTATTCCTACTTCAAAATTCTGGAAACCATTGGTAATTGATACCATGTGTAATCCTCAAAAACAAGACGTTATTGTTTTGGGAACCTTGCGCAAACCTCATAAAATATACAGTGTAAAAGATTTAGTGAACGAAACCAATGTTCGCAAATTCACTTATAAGCACAATCTATTGAAAAAAATTGTTTGGGACGATCAACCCTTTACTGTAAATAGAGAGTTTGAATACAACGATAAAGGAATTTGTATAGGTTTTACGGATAAAGTTTATAGCATTAAAGCATTGGTGAATAAAACGCATTACAGCATAACTTTGAAAGGTTCTCTCCCAATAAAAGTTACAAAAGAAATTCGTGTAGGAAATAAGTTGTTAACGATATACGAAGAAATGTTTACCTATACGTATAATTAAAAAAGACTGACCAGCATTGCCAATCAGTCTTAATTTATTTCAATTTTATGTGTTTTTAATCTATTTTATCGAACCCTGTAAATGGACGTAAAACTTCTGGTATTACAATTCCATCTGCCGTTTGGTGATTTTCCAAAATAGATGCTAAAATTCGAGGTAAAGCCAATGCAGATCCATTGAGTGTATGTGCTAATTGTGTTTTCTTATCAGCCGTTTTAAAACGTAATTTCAAACGGTTTGCTTGGAATGTATCAAATCTGGAAACAGACGAGACTTCTAACCATTTTTGTTGAGCAGCTGAGTACACTTCAAAATCATACGTCATTGCCGAAGCAAAACCAGTGTCACCACCACACAATCTTAAAATACGGTATTGTAACCCTAATTTTTCTAATAAATTTTTCACATGCGCCAACATTTCTTCCAATGCTTTTGCTGTGTTGGATGGGTGTTCAATGCGCACAATTTCCACTTTATCAAATTGATGCAAACGATTAAGTCCACGTACATCTTTACCGTAAGAACCAGCTTCACGTCTAAAACAAGGTGTATATCCAGTCATTTTTATAGAAAAATCTTCTGACGGAAGGATCACATCGCGATAAATATTGGTTAATGGTACTTCGGCTGTTGGAATCATGTATAGACCATCAATTGGAATTTGATACATTTGACCTTCTTTGTCAGGAAGCTGACCAGTTCCAATACCAGAAGCTTCATTTACAACGTGTGGAGAAATATATTCTGTATAACCCGCTTTTTCGGCTTCAGTTAAGAAAAAAGTAATCAATGCGCGTTGTAATTTTGCACCTTTACCTTTGTAGAATGGAAAACCAGCGCCTGTAACTTTTACTCCCAATTCAAAATCGATGAGGTCGTATTTTTTAGCTAAATCCCAGTGTGCTTGTGCCTCAAAATTATAAGTTGGTGCCTGTCCCCACTCGTAAACGGTTTCATTATCCAATTCGTTCTTACCTGCCTTAACTTGTTCGTTGGGAACATTTGGAAGTAAGTACATCAATTGTTGAATTTCAGCATCCAAAGCATCAACTTTTACTTTTAGTTCAGCTTCATGTTCTTTGAGTTTGCTAACTTCAGCTTTTGCATTTTCTGCTTCCTCTTTTTTTCCTTCCTTCATTAATAGACCTATGTTTTTTGCATAAGCATTCATTTCGGAAAGAATTTGATCCATCGAAGCTTTTAACGAACGCCATTGTTCATCTTTAGCTAAAATTTCATCAACAATTGGTTTGGCATCAAAATGTCTTTTCTTCAGACCTTCAATAATTGCATCTTTCTCGGTGCGAATACGTGTAATTTCTAACATATCTATTCTTTAATCTACTGCGAAAGTAAGGATAAAAAGAAAAAGAGCATAATAATCGAGAAAGATTTCTGATTAAAATGCTCTTAATTTTTATGAAATTAATACTACTTTATTTTTACTAATGCATTTTTTCCAAATGCTTCTTTAAGGATGGAAGGGTAGATGGTGCCAAATTCAACGATGCACCATTTCTGAAAAGACTTAATTTCTTCAGTATCTTTCATCCACTTTAAGGCTTTGTATAGTTCCTTTTGAAAGAGTTTTGCATCAAAGCTCACTTTTTTCAAAACTTTTTTAGTGAGTTCTAACATGATTTCTGTATTAAAATTATTACATTTTAAAATTAGAAATAAAGATGGATTTTTGCTAATTTATTTCGTTAATTAATTCACAAAAAAACACAAAAGAGTGGAAGGAAGCCAACCACTCTTTTAATAAAATATTGGATAATGAATTTTATTTCAAACACTTGAAGTATTCAAAAGGCTCTAAACAATCCTTGCATCGAAATTGTGCTTTGCAAGAGGTGCTTCCGAATTGAGAAATCATGTGGGTGTTTGTTGAATTGCAACGCGGACATTCTACTGTTGGTTGTTTTCCAAATAATACACTCTTGTCTAACTCATCAGCTGGGGGTGCAATGCCGTATTCTTTAAGTTTAATTCGACCATTTTCGGATATCCAATCGGTTGTCCAAGCAGGCGCTAGCACCGTTTCAACCTCACAATTTTCAATTCCTTTTGAATGCAACAAAGCAATGATGTCTTGCTCCATTACTCTCATAGCAGGGCAGCCAGAATAAGTTGGAGTGATGGTGATTTTTACTTTCTCACCATCAACATTAACTTTTCTTACAACACCAAGGTCAACCAATGTTAAAACAGGTACTTCGGGGTCAAAAACCTCCTCCATAAAATCCCAAATCTCCTCTTCTGAGTACATGTTAAAACCTTTTGTTTTTTATTACCAAGTTGCTCCAGGATATGCGCGTTGTAAATATTGCATATCAGCCAAGATGTATCCTAAGTTTTCTGAATGTAATCCAGTTCTACCTTTACCATACGACCAGCCATTATCTGGAATTGTTAAAGTTGCTTCTTCCAATACAGCAGTTACAGTTTTTGACCATTCAGCTTTAATGTCAGCCATTTTAGGTATAATACCAGCTGCTTGTAATTCTGCATCAACATTGTCTTCGTAGAACAATTCATCGGTATAGCGCCATAATTGATCCAACGCATCTTGCACACGAGAGTGAGATTCTTCAGTACCATCACCCAAACGGATAACCCATTCAGAAGAATGTTTTAAATGGTAACGTGTTTCTTTTAATGATTTTTCAGCAATGGCTGCAATTTGTTCGTCTTTACTTTTTGTTAAAGCTTCAAACAAAGGTTTTCTGAATGCATCAAATAAAAATTGACGCATCATTGTTACTCCAAAATCACCATTGGGTTGTTCAACCAATAAAGCATTTCTAAACTCATGTTCGTAACGCAAATAAGCCAAATCATCAGCACTTTTTCCGTTTCCTTCAACTTTTCCTGCGTATTCTAAAATAGATTGCGCCTGACCAATTAAATCCAATGCAAAATTAGTCAATGCAATATCTTCTTCCAAGATTGGACCGTGTCCACACCATTCAGAAAGACGATGTCCAAGAATAAGGCTATCATCGCCCAAACGGACTAAATAATTGTATAAATTTTGATTCATTTTAGCCTTATTTTACATGTTTTTAACTCCGTCGGGGATAACATAAAACGTAGGGTGACGGTATGGTTTTGTATTTGCAGGATCAAAGAATGCATCTGCATCATTTGGGTCAGAAGCAAAAACATCGTTTGATTTAGCAACCCAAATACTTGTTCCTTCCGAACGACGTGTATATACATCACGTGCATTTTCAATAGCCATTTTTGCATCGGCAGCTCTAAGACTTCCTGCATGTTTATGACTCATTCCTGCTTTACTACTAATAAAAACCTCCCATAAAGGCCAATTTGCATTTTCAGACATATAAATATTTTTTTATCGATTAAATAAATTCAATTTTCTACTTAGGATTAGGCAACAACAGCTTTTTCCTCTTGTTTTTTAGCATAAGCAGCAGCGGCTTCACGCACCCACATACCGTTTTCTTTTGCTTTTCTTCTTGCATCCAAACGCTCTTTGTTGCACGGACCATTTCCGTTTACAACTTGCCAGAATTCGTCCCAGTTCATTTGTCCAAATTCATAATGACCTGTAGCCTCGTTGAATTTTAAATCTGGGTCTGGAACCGTTAAACCAATTAACGCTGCTTGAGGAGCTGTTGCATCTACAAATTGTTGACGTAATTCATCGTTAGAAAAACGTTTAATTTTCCATTTCATAGATTGTTGTGAGTGTTTAGAATCATTATCACTTGGTCCAAACATCATCATTGCAGGCCACCAAAAACGGTTCAAAGCATCTTGAGCCATTGCTTTTTGAGCAGGTGTTCCATTTGCCAAATGCGTCATAATTTCATATCCTTGACGTTGGTGAAAAGATTCTTCTTTACAAACTCTCACCATTGCACGAGCATAAGGTCCGTATGAACATCTAGAAAGTGGAATTTGGTTCATAATAGCAGCGCCATCAACCAACCAACCTATTGCTCCCATATCAGCCCATGTTAATGCAGGGTAGTTGAAAATAGAAGAATATTTTGCTTTTCCAGAGTGCATGTCATCAATTGTATCCTCTCTGTCAACACCTAAAGTTTCGCAAGCACTGTATAAATACAAACCATGACCAGCCTCATCTTGCACTTTAGCCAATAAAATTTGTTTTCTTCTTAAGCTTGGAGCTCGAGTAATCCAGTTACCTTCTGGCAACATCCCTACTGTTTCAGAATGTGCATGCTGAGAAATTTGACGAATCAATAAATTTCTGTAGGCATCTGGCATCCAGTCTTTAGGCTCAATTTTAATTTCATTATCAATTTTTTCTTGAAATTGACGTTCTAGTTCTTCAATGTTCATAAATTTTACCTTTTTATCCTAATTACAACAAAACTATAAAAATAATTGTTTTTAATGTTTAAATATACAAACTTCATTAGGTTTTTAACACAAATAGTCAATATAGTTAGTTTTTATATTATTGAATAATTTGCATAAAATGACTATATTTGCCCCCTAAAACAATAGCTATAAAATGGGATTTTTTGGAAATTTAATGAAGAAAGATACGGTTGATAAAACGCCTAAAGGGTTTCATCATTTAACCGTAAAAAAAATAAATAGATTAACACCCGATTCTGTTGAGGTGGTTTTTTCAATTCCAGACGATTTAAAAAATGAATATTCGTTTGTTCCTGGTCAATATGTTACACTTGACATAACAATTGATGGTAAGGAAGAAAGACGTTCTTATTCAATTTGCAGTAAAAAAGGAGAAGATTTAGCTATTGCAGTTAAAGAAGTGGAAGGTGGGAAAGTTTCTCCATTAATTAATAAAGAACTTTCAGAAGGACAAACTTTATTGGTTTCAAAACCAGAAGGGCGTTTCATGATGAAGGAAGTTAAAAATATTGTTGGTATTGCAGCTGGTTCTGGAATTACGCCAATTATCAGTATGGCTTATGAAATTGAAGATTCTGAAGGATGTTCAATGAAATTATTATTTGCCAACAAAACGGAAAATGACATTATTTTTAGAGATCGATTGGATCGTTTTCAAAAAACTCAAAAACGCTATTTCTTAACACAAGAGAAAAAAGAGGGATTTGATTATGGTCGTATCACAAAAGATGCATTTGTCAATTTCATTAAAGAAGATTTAGATGTATTGAAATCTGATGGATTTTACATTTGTGGTCCCGAAGAAATGATTAACAATGTTAAAGAAGCATTGGTTTTGTTTGGGGTTCCAGAATCTAAAATTCATTTTGAATTGTATGTTGTTAGCACAGAGTCAGATAAAAAAGCAACTAAAGAAGTTGTCGGTTATCAAGGCATTGCCCAAGTAAAAGCAATAATTGACGATGATGTATATGAGTTTGAAATGGACGGTAGTAAAATGTCTGTTTTAGATGCAGCACTAGATGCAGATGCAGATGCTCCTTATTCTTGCAAAGGTGGGGTTTGTTGTACGTGTAGAGCAAAAGTATTAGAAGGAAATGCAATAATGAAACTCAATTATACATTAACTGAAGAGGAGTTAGCAAGGTTATGTGCTTACATGTCAGGCAATTCCAACTACACCAACGTTGACAGTTTCCTACGATCAGCTAAAACAATTGTAAATATTGATTCTTCGCGAGGCATAGGTAAGTCACTTATAGATTATCTAGCAAAAAACGAAACGTATAAAATTTATGCGTTATCACGAAACGAAGAGCTGATGCGAAAACAATTTGCTAGTTATTCGAATGTAGAATGTAAGTTTTTCGACTTAAACGCCAACGATTTAACGTCACAATTGGATTATATTTTCTCACAGGTTGATAAAATTGATGTGCTCATCAATAATGCTGGATATTTGGTTAATCGTCCGTTTGAACAACTTTCTAGAAGAGATTTTGAATTGTCCTATCAAGTAAATGTTATTGGTGTGATGGAGACTATTCAGCATTTGCTTCCAAAGTTAGAACATGGAGCACATGTGGTGAATATTAGCTCAATGGGAGGTTTTCAAGGAACTGTAAAATTTGCAGGATTGGCCGCATATTCAACCTCTAAAGCTGCATTGGTTTGTTTTACTGAATTGTTTGCAGAGGAATTTAAAAATTCTGCAATAAAAATGAATTGTTTGTGTTTGGGAGCTGTGCAAACTGAAATGTTGCAAGAAGCTTTTCCAGGTTATGAAGCTCTTGTTTCACCAGATAAAATGGCGGAGTATGTTGGTAATTTTGCTTTGACTGCTCACCAATGGATGAATGGGAGAATTATACCGGTATCTTTATCTACACCATAAATATAAACTACTGATTTATCACACTTTTGAGGAGTGTTGTTATGCGTAAAATTATACATATTGACATGGATGCGTTTTTTGCATCGGTAGAGCAACGTGACGATAAATCATTACAAGGAAAACCCATTGCAGTTGGTTCAAGTGGAAAACGAGGAGTTATTTCAACCGCTAGTTACGAAGCACGAAAGTATGGAATTCGCTCGGCAATGCCCTCTCAAATTGCCATCAAAAAATGTCCAGAACTGATATTTGTTCCACCACGTTACGATGTTTATAAATCGGTATCCAACCAAATTCGTCAAATTTTTTTGGAATACACAGATTTAGTCGAGCCTTTATCACTAGATGAGGCATATTTGGATGTTACCACTAATTTTAAAAACATTCCTTTTGCAATTGATGTTGCAAAGGAAATTAAAGATAGAATATTTCAAACTACTCAATTGACAGCATCTGCAGGTGTTTCTATCAATAAATTTTTAGCAAAAATTGCTTCGGATTACAATAAGCCCAACGGACTTTTTATTATTGGCCCTAAAAAAGCAGAAAAATTTGTTGAATCGCTACCTATCGAGAAATTTTTTGGAATTGGAGAAAAAACGGCAATCAAGATGCATCAAATGAACATCTTTACAGGTAAAGATTTAAAAGAACGATCTGAAGAATTCTTGATTACTAATTTTGGGAAATCGGGTAAAACTTATTTCTTAAACGCAAGAGCAATAGATAATCGCGCAGTAGTTTCAAATAGACAAAGAAAATCTTTGGGTGTCGAGTGGACATTTACCGAGGATGTGTCTAGTTTGTTGCAGGTTGAAAATGAATTGATAGCAATATGTGAAGAATTAGCTAATCGAATAGCAAAAAGTAAATTTAAAGGACGAACGATTAGCTTGAAATTGAAGTTGGAAGATTTTTCTATTCTTACAAGAAGTAAAACTTTACCAAACGATATTGAAGAATTTTCGGTGTTAGTTGAGAGTTCAAAGGAGATGTTAAACCAAATTGAATTAAAGCAAAAAATTAGGTTGATTGGTGTGAGTGTGAAGGCTAGTGAAAGTGTAGGAGAGGTGTATGAGGTTGATAGACAGATGATGATACCTTTTGAAGAAGATAGGGGTTGATTGAAATATGTTGTTTTTATGTCAATATCGAAATATGTCGATATCAGTAAATTTCTAAAAAAATCAAATTTTTTATCAAATAGTATAAATATATATGATTTTTTACTTACATTTGCACCCAGATTTTGAAAAGCCCGAGTGGCGGAACTGGTAGACGCGCTGGATTCAAAATCCTGTTCTTTCGGGAGTGCCGGTTCGATTCCGGCCTCGGGTACAAAAAAGAGATTGTCATTTTGATAATCTCTTTTTTTATTTTATATTGTGTCAACTTTTTTTGATTTTGTATGAAAGTAGATATTTTGGCATTTGCAGCTCATCCTGATGATATTGAAATTTCAATGTCTGGTACTATTTTAAAACATATTGCAGCTGGTAAAACAGTTGGTATTGTAGATTTAACAAGGGGTGAACTTGGTACACGAGGAACAGTCAAAACAAGAGAGGAGGAGTCTCGACAAGCAACTAAATTAATGGGGTTGCATTATCGTAATAATTTAGACTTAGGTGATGGGGTTTTTGAAAACAATTTAGAAGCTAGACTTTCAATAATTAGAGAGATTAGAAAGTGCCAGCCAGAAGTTGTCTTTGCTAACTCAATAACTGATAGACATCCTGATCACGGTAGAGCTTCAAAATTAGTATCAGAAGCATGTTTTTATTCTGGATTGGTAAAAATAGAAACTCAATATGATGGTCAAATTCAAAAAGCTCATAGACCAAATGCTGTATACCACTATATTCAAGATCGGTATATTAAACCTGATTTTGTTGTAGATGTTACCCCTTTTGTTGATCAAAAAATTGATATTCTTAAAACTTATAGCACACAATTTTATAACCCTAATTCAGAAGAACCCTCAACACCTATTTCAGGAAAAGAGTTTTTTGACTTTATAAAAGGTAGAATGTCTGAGTTTGGACGTCCAATTGGAGTGCCTTTTGCTGAAGGATTTACAGCTGAAAGACTAATTGGAGTGGAAGATATCTTTCAATTAAAATAATTAGGTTTTAAATAATAAAGTAGTATTGAGGATATTTTTATATTTTGAATAAAAGTTATTTGTATTCCTGTTTCCACTCATTAGAGTAATTTTAGAAATAACTTGCTGTAGAATTTGAATACCTTCATAGTTTAATTGATATGCTAAACAACTTTTTTTATTTCTTGTAATAATTTTAGTAGCAATTAAACCAGAATCGGATAAGATATTTAAATGACGAGAAATTGAAGATTGTGATAATTCTATTTCATTTTGAAAATCTTCTGTTGTTACTGTTTTTTGCTCGCTTTCAGCAAGCATTAGTAATGCTTTAACTCTAGCAGGATTGGATAATGCTTTGAAAAGACTAGCTAGTTCATTAATTTCCGTAGAGTGAACTTCATGTTTAGTTGCTCCCATATGTTGGATTGTAAAAGGTTAATAAAATATTACTATAAATCTAATAATAAAATTTACAATTTCAAAGAAAAAATGAGAGTTTTCGCAATATCGAAATATTTCGATATTGCGAAAACATCAGAAAATTCTATAAATAAGGTCTCTCATTAATACCCTCTACCCAATTAATAAAAGCTTTATTCACTACTTTATTTCCACCTGGAGTAGGATAATTTCCAGTAAAATACCAATCACCTAAATCATTTGGACACGCTTTATTCAAATTTTCTACAGATTGATAAACAATATCAAAATCTGCTTTCAAATCATTTGGAGTTAGAATTTTTACAATTTTTTGTGTGATTTCATCATCTGTAAAAGGAGCATAAATTTCTTTTACATAATTTTTTATTTGCTCTTTTGGTAGATGTTCTTGTTCTTTACACTTACGATATACGTCATCTATAACATGTTGACGACCAGATTCTTTTAATAATTCTATTGCAGCAACAAAAGCAACAAACTCACTCATTTTGGTCATGTCTATTCCATAACAGTCAGGATATCTAACTTGTGGGGCAGATGAAACAACCACAATTTTTTTAGGATCAAGCCTATCTAATATTCTTAAAACAGATTGTTTTAAAGTTGTCCCTCTAACAATACTATCGTCAATCACCACCAAATTATCTTGTCCTCTTTTAACACTTCCATAAGTAATGTCATATGATGAAGAAACAAGGTCGTCTCTGGATTCGCTTTCAGAAATAAAAGTTCTTACTTTAGCATCTTTGTTGATAATTTTCTCAATTCTAGCACGTTGAAAAAGAATTTCTTCTAGTTTTTCTTTTGATATATCATTTCCAAGAGCAGTGATTCTTTCTAACTTTTTGATGTTTAAGAAATCCTCAAGCCCTTTAATCATACCATAAAACGAAGTTTCTGCAGTGTTTGGAATAAATGAAAAGACGGTGTTATCTAAATCATAATCAATTGTTTTTAGGACTTGTAGATCAATTAAATTACAACATTGACGTTCTTTATAAATATCAGCATCATTATTTCTAGCAAAGTAAATTCGTTCGAACGAACATTTTTTAGCTACTTTTGGTTCATTAATCAATACTTCACTTACTTTCCCAGATTTTTAATAATTAAGGCATGACCTGGGGTGCTCCTTAATTTGTTCGCTTTTTAATTTAAACGTAGTTTGAATGACAGGTCTCTCAGATGCTACAACACAAATTTCATCATCTTCATACCAGAATGTCGGTCTAATTCCTGCAGGATCTCTTAATACAAAAGCATCTCCATGTCCCAAAAGACCTACCATAGCATAACCACCGTCCCAATCAGCAGATGAACGTTTTAAAATTCTTTCAATATTTAAGTTTTCGATGATTTTTTCGGTAATTTCAGGATTAACGTATCCTTTAGCCTTTAAATCATAATACAGTTCGTCGTTTTCTTCATCTAAAAAATGACCAATTTTCTCAAGAACTGTTACAGTATCTGATTTTTCTTTTGGATGTTGCCCAATTGACGTTAACACATCAAACAATTCATCCACATTTGTTAAATTGAAATTTCCTGCTAAAACTAAATTTCTAGTTATCCAGTTATTTTGACGTAAAAAAGGGTGGCAACTTTCAATAGAATTTTTCCCAGATGTTCCATATCTTAAATGCCCTAAGAATACCTCCCCTGTAAATCCAGCATTGCTTTTTAAATAGGAAATATCTTTTACATGATTAGGATTTTCGTTACTGATTTCCTTAAATCGTTTATTGACATGTTTAAAAATATCTTCAACAGGCTTGCTATCTACAGAACGAAGCCGAGAGATATAACGTTCACCCGGCTTCATGTCTAATTTTATATTTGCTAATCCAGCACCATCTTGTCCACGATTTATTTGTTTCTTCATTAGAAGATTCATTTTGTTTAAACCATAAAATGCTGTGCCATATTTTTCTAAATAGAACTCAAGAGGTTTTTTTAGCCTCAATAGTGCGATTCCACACTCGTGTTTTATTGCATCACTCATTGGATATTTGCGTATTTTTTAGAATGCAAATTTATAGATTTATTATCTTTTATTAAAACGATTACTAAAAAAGTTTAAGTTAATCAAGGATGCAATTTTACTTTTGAAAATTGGATGTGTTTTATGGCTTTATGAAAAATTAGTAAATATATTCTACTTGAATACGGCAATAGATTGTATTTTTGAGCGTTGAAATATTTTGAATGAGAACAAAATTACTTTTTCTATTGATTATGTTAATCCCTGCCGTTGCATTATCACAACGGAATATGATGGATTCAATAATTCCAACACCTCTTTTAGGTGTTCAATATGGTGGAACTTGGAGTGGTGGAGATTTAAAAGCTCGCTATGGATATTTTAACCAAGTAGGTGGAACAATAGGTTATAAATTCAATAAAAATTGGTATCTTGGTGTTGAGGGTGATTTTCTTTTTGGGAACAAAATAAAAATTTCTGATTACGATTTGTTTCACAATTTTGTTGATAGCTATGGCAATATAACCGACCAAAATGGAGATATTGGATCTGTGTTAACATTCTCAAGAGGGTTTCATGTAAATGTTGAAGGGGGTAAGGTTATAAATAAAGCGGGACATAACAAAAACTCTGGTTTATTTTTAAAAATAGGAGTTGGTTATTTAAGTCATAAAATTCGAATCGAAACTAATAATAACGTGATACCTTTGTTGGAGAAAGATTACCGTAAAGGGTATGATCGGTTAACAACTGGTGTAAATTTAAGTCAGTTTGTTGGTTATTTGTTTATGTCCGGTAATAACTTCTTAAACTTTTATGCTGGCTTTTATATTCAAGAAGGCTTTACAAAAAATAGAAGAACACTATTTTGGGATCAACCAAATGAACCTGTTTCAACAAAAACGAGATTGGATTTATTGTACGGATTCAAAGTTGGTTGGTTAATTCCAGTATATAAACGAGCCCCAAAATCTTTTTACTTTGATTGATGAGATTTATCTACACATTAGGAGTTGTATTGTATGCTTTAGGTGTTAGAGTAGCATCTATTTTTCTTCCAAAAGCAAAGGAATGGGTAGATGGTAGAAATAATTTTTGGAATCAACTTCCAGATATTTCTAATAAAAAAGTTTATTGGTTCCATTGTGCATCATTAGGAGAGTTTGACCAAGGATTGCCGGTAATGAACCTAATTAGAAAAAATGACCCTGAAATTTTTATCTTAGTTACGTTCTTTTCGCCTTCAGGATATAAACATTACAATAAAAGAAAAAATCCGGTAGATTATGCTTGTTATCTGCCGATTGATACAAAAGCAAATGCACAAAAGTTTGTAAAGCACTTTCAACCAAAAACTGTTTTTTTTGTGAAATATGAATTTTGGGCAAATTATATTTTTGAAATTAAAAAGCAGAAGTGTCAATTATATTCTTTAAGTACTTTATTGCGACCAAAACACCATTTTTTTAAATGGTATGGAAGCTTTTTTAGAGAAATACTACATCAATTTGATTACTTTTTTGTGCAAGACCAACAAACATTTGATTTGCTAAGGTCAATAAACATCAACAAAGCAATAATAACTGGAGATACGAGGTTTGATCGGGTTATTGAGAATAAAAACAATCTTGTTCTGGATGAGATAATAAGTGATTTTGTAGGTGAAAGTAAATCAGTTTTTATTGCAGGTAGTACATGGCAGAAAGATGTGGAGTTAATAAAGCCTATAATTGGGAGTAGTATGTTTGAAAAGTATATTATAGTTCCGCATAATGTAGATGAGGTATCAATTAAATCATTAACTAGTTTTCTTGATATCGTAATATTGCGATATAGCGATTTAAAGGATCATTCTAGCACAATTTCAAATGTATTAATTGTTGACACCATTGGTCTTTTAGCATCTGCTTATTCTTTTGGAACTATAGCTTATGTAGGAGGTGGTTTTTCAAAAAGTTTACATAATATTCTAGAACCAGCTGTGTTCGGATTGCCTGTAATTTTTGGTCCTGTTTACAACAGGTTTCCAGAAGCTCAGGCATTTATTGATAACGGTATTGGGTTTTCTGTGAAAGAATCAGATGAACTATCACAAACAATAGAATCAATTAAGATGAAAATTGATGAAATTCAAAGTAAAAGCAGTCAATTTATTGAAAGTAACAAAGGGGCGTCACAAAAAATAATAGCTTATTTAAGCTAAATTGCTTTTCTTCTTGAATTTTAAATAGCTTGATTTTATAGGTTCACCAATCATTTTAGAATATATTTTTACAAACTTAGCACCTAAGAAAATGATTTGACCTGTATAAAATATCCAGGCGAGAATAACTAAGATTGAACCTATAACTCCACCATTTGCACCCATAAAATAGTGTGTTAAGTAAAATTTAATAATTATTTGTCCAAAGTAAACTAACAAAGCAGTTAGAATTGCACCATACATTGCAGGTTTCCATTTTACTATGCCATCATGTACATATTTAAACAAGAGGGTGAAAATTAAAAAATTAGAAAATATACTTGCAACGTGCGTTAAACCATTTTGAATCAAGAATTGTAATGTTGGGTTTTCAATGAAATCTTTACCGATTGATATTAAAACCGTTTGACTAAAATAAATCACAATGATAATTGTTCCAAAAAAACCAATAAATGCAATCGATAATAATCGAGCAATAATGGATTTAAAAATTAAATGTTTTGCAGCAACTTTTACTTTTCTTATCCCCATAAATTCATTGATACTCTTTCTTAATGTAGTTATGAATGCTGTGCTAACAAAAAGTAAAACAACAATACCAATAAACTCCATCAAAGGTTGTCTTTTCTCTACATCATACATGCTTATGACTTCCATAATTCCTGAAGAATCTTTCATGCCAACTTGATTTTGAAAAAAATCGTTTGTTAGCTGATATACAGTATCGTTACCTAAGAATCGGCCAAAAAAATAAACAGCTAAGTAAAGTAATGGAACTAATGAGAAAATAGCATAATATGCCAAAGCAGCAGCATGACGAAATGATGACTCAGAAAAGTATTCCTTAAAAATTGTTTTGGTTAAGCCCCAGGCTTCAGACCAACTTATTTCTTTCTTTTTTTCTAATTGTAATTCCTTCGACATTAGTCATTTTATTTTGGTTAAATAAAATAATTTTTTTGCTATTTGGCATGCTAAATTCATTCAAATAATAACCACCCATAAACATAGAACGTTCAAATTTTAAAGTAATTTCAGGATTATCAGAACAAATTTCATATTCATCTGGTCTAAAGTGAATAGATTTATTTAAAACTGTTGCTTGATTTAATATGCCAAACATTTTACCTTCTTTAACCGACTTGTAATTGTAGTAGAAATCATGTGGAGAAGCAACGCGCTTAATTTTTCCTTCATTCAAATAAATAATTTTATCAGCCAAATTGAGCAATTCTTCACTGTTATGAGTAACAATTACCACACACATTTTACGAATTTTTATAAGTTGTTCTAAATAACTAATAAGCTTAATTCTGAGTGTTGTGTCCAAGTGTACAAATGGTTCGTCAAGTAGCAAAACTTTTGATTCTAGTGATAGTGCTCTTGCAATTGCCAGTCGTTGCTGCTCTCCTCCAGATAATGTTTGCGTTTGATGATGTTTTAAATCAGAAAGTTCAATCAAGTCTAAAAGCTCATCAATGAATTGGTTTTGAACATCTCTTGGTAAATGAAGTATTTTGTTTCGTAAATTTTCTTCAACTGTTTGGTAATAATCTAAATTAAAGTCTTGATTCACTAATTGAATTTCTGAGTGACCTGGAATTAATTTCTGTGAAGGGCCGACCATTAATTTGTTATCTAACATAATCTCACCCTTGTCGGCATCAGCTAAGCCTGCAATTACCTTCAATAAACTTGTTTTTCCTGCTCCACTTTTTCCTGCAATTCCAATTATTTCTCCTTCATGCACATCAAATGAAATATTTTTTAATAGCTCACTATCAAACGAAAGACAAATATTGTGAATAGACAGCATGATTAAAAAATTAATTCTTTTGGAAATTCCTTAGAAGCAATGTAAATACCCGGAATAGGATTAGCATATGCTTCATAATCTTTTAAATAAATTGATAAAAATATAGTTTCACCATCTGTTGATTGCGAAAAATCACTTAATATACTTTCAGAACATCCAATATATGTTGTTGGTGAATCAACTGATTGCACTTCAAACAAAAACATGTTTTTAACCTCAAAATTAAAAGGTTTGCCATCAGGCATTTCTCCTTGAAGTGGAAAGGCAACATTTCTTAGTTCTTCAACTTTAATTACAGAAGATGTTATTCTCAGGTC
>JAWKMK010000002.1:0-218815 GCA_041392275.1 Crocinitomicaceae bacterium
AGAAATTTATGAGTCTCGGAGGCTTACTTGATGAGAAATATGATGCTACGAGCTTAGAAAATACGTTAAATAATTATTTTGGAGATACCCAACTCAAAGCATTATTAAAACCTTCTTTAATTACTGCTTATGATATGGAAAACCGAAAAGCCTCTTTTTTCACAAGCATAGATGCTCATTCAGATACCAAAAACTATTATATCAGAGACGTAGCACGAGCGACCAGCTCAGCACCCACCTATTTTGAACCTGTTCAAGTAAAATCCCTTTATGGTGCCTTACGTACATTTATTGATGGCGGTGTGTTTGCTAATAATCCTGCTCTTTGTGCTTATGCGGAAGCAAGAACACTTCGCTTTTCCGATGTGCTAAGTGACGCCCAAAAACCTAACAATCCAAGTGCTAAAGATATGCTCCTGATTTCTATAGGAACAGGGATAAATAAGACATCCTACCACTATAATGATTTTAAAAATGCCAATAAAACAAAGTGGATAAAACCACTTATTGATATTATGATGAGCGGAAACTCGGAAACGGTAGATTACGAGCTAAAGCAGATGTACAGCACACTTGATGCAAAAGACGAAGCAGATTATTACCGTATTCAACCTCAGCTTTATACAGCTGATCATGCATTAGACAATGCAGATGCTAAAAATTTAGAGGCTTTACATCAAGACGGATTGGCTAATGTGGAGCAATTTCAGAATACACTTGATGAGATTATAGGGAAGTTGATAGCAAATCATTGAAAGAGAAAGATTTGTTTACCTCCTTAAATCTTCTGCATTTTCGGGAAACGTGATGAGGTTGAACATTTCACGTAATCTTGACCTTATTCTGTTGCCGTAGAGTTTCTCTAATTCATTTGCATTGAGATTGGTTGTGGCGTGGGTGATGATTCTTCTATTTCTAAGCAGGTCGTAACGGCTTAAAAGTATTTCTGCCATAACGTTAGATTCGTTACCAAAATGTTTCATGTTCTGTTCTATCCCCAAATCATCAAAGCAATAGATTTTTTCTGTGTTTCCGTATTTGAGGATTGTTTCATAGCCGTTTTGTAAATATTCCCCTGCAATTGCTCGGGTCGGCTTTACAATGTATTTTCTGTGGTCATACGTAAGCAGATTGAATAACTGCATGAGCGAGGTTTTTCCACAACCGATTGTACCGACCAGTAAAATTCCCTTGTCGGGGTCGATGTCGTACTTTTTGCAATTTTCTTCGTCACGAATGGCGTAGCTCATCAACTTTACTAAAATAAGTTTGCTTATTCGCATAATACGAAAGTGGTCGCCAAATTTCTGCCGTCCGCAATCAGATAGGCATTTCATCGTTAGCATGAAATCATAGATGATTTGGTTGTCTTTGATGATGTAATGTTTTTGTTGTTTCATAATCTTTTTGTTTTAATCGTGTAAGTGCTGATGTTTAGGAATGTCCCCCTCCTCAATCCTCCCCCAAGGGAGGAAGCAGGATTACAGTGGTATATCATAGCGTTTGTTTTCAATGACGTGGAGGTTTGAGGTGGTTTCGGGTTTTGCGAAACGCTTAGCGTTGAGCATCCAGTTTCGGGCAGCTGCTTTCCAATCTTTCATTTTTGTTTTTCCACCGACCAACCAACCGTTTGACTGGAAGTAATTGTAAAATTTTTCAGCCTCGGTAATGGTGTTTTCTTTCTCGAGAAAGTAATTTTTAATTTCCTGTAAATTCGGAATTGAAAATTTTTGATGATTTAGCTTTTTATTTTTTTGTGTGGGTGAAAATTCGTTTGGCGAATTTTCCACCTCACTATTGTTTGTATGTTTATTGTTTCTATTGTTTAAGTAATGTCCCACTTGCGTTCCCGAATATGGGACACGGGGTGTCCCAAAAGTGGGAATAGTAGTGGGACACGGTAATGTCCCATTTTTGGGAAATGATAGCTTATCAAACCCACACGATGTATCAAATCTGTACATCATCACTTTTGAACCTACAAAATGATTTTTTGTCGGGCGATACTCAATATACCCCCAAAGCGTTAATTCCTTTAAACACTTGATGTAGGTATTCTTTGAGCCAATCTTACTGAGTTTCATTACTTCATCTCGGGCAATCGAAATGGGATTTTTGAACTTGCTACTGTTCCATGTAATAAAAAGTGCCAAATACAATACTTGATGATAAGCAGTTAAACGTTCATCTTCAGCTGATTTTTCAAAAAAGCCTGTCAAGTGCTGAATGTAGTTGACAGGAATTTCGTGGGTTCTCATACTACAACGAATTACGTTTGTTGCTTTCCATAACTTGCATAATTTCCCTGCGGTCGTAGAAAATCACACCTCCAATTTTGGAATACGGCAGTGTTCCGTTAATTCGGAGATTTTGTAATGTGCCGGGAGAAATTCCAAGCATACGCTGTACTTGATGTGATTTGAGCCAAGTTGTTTCTTCCTTTTTTTCGGAAGGAACAGTTTGGTTTGCCGATAAAACTTCTTTGATGTCTGCCAGTAAAGAAGATTTGAATTGTTCCAAATCATCTAGGGTAATAATTTCTGTTGCCATAACTATACATTTAATTGTTTCTGCGACAAAATTCCGATGTTTGAATGAGTTTATTTGTCAAGGTGTTATCAAGATGATAGTTTTTTTATGCTAAAATTTTTTAACTATCAGATTATCAATGTTTAAAAATTGAAATTCATTAAATTTGATGCAAAAACTATAAAGGTGGCTCAAAAATGAGCCACCTTTGCTGTTGTTTTCTAAAGACAGGTATTTATTCCTAAAAAATTTCACTTTTGCTAAGGAATAGAATCTTGTTCGTTCATGTGTTGAATCAAGCTATTTTGCAGAGATTCAAGGAAAGTAGTAGTTGTTTTTTTACGCTGTTTAATGTTAGTGAAATGGCGGTAAGGGTCGCCTAATTCTACATTGAAAAACAACTCAAATCCGTGTACTAATTGTTTGATTTCTGCACTCCCATTGTTAATCACACCTTTATAATGAAGTGCATAAATTACCTCTATTAATGCGGATTTCGGAGCTGTCCATAAAAAGTCCGACTTTATAGTTTTGCCGTTTTTGCTCACTGGTTCTCCGTTTAATTTATTTTGTATGAATTTGTATAGCTTTGTGTTCAGCAATAATTTTACCACCAAATGCCCACCGTTGGTAATTTGGTCAGCATCTTCTCGTAATAGCAAATACGAGGGAACAGCAGACACATTTGCATTTTTTCTTAAAAACAACGTTTCATCGGAAAAGATTTGCTCACTGTTCATGTAGCTGATAAAATCAATATGACTTTCATAAAAGTCCGTTATTTTTTTCAGTTCATAATTTAGATGCTTTTCGCTAATTTCAAGGCATTGTATTTGTGAAAAATGTATGATTTTCCTTACCTTGTTACAATATAGAATTTCCGACAAAATTTGTGGTTTAAAGTGCTTGAAATAGCGTATTTCTTCCTGTTCGTTTTTGAAACGGTACGTTTCTTCAAAGCTTTGAAGTTCTCTGTAATGTTCGAGCAGTATCATTTTACATTGTTCGTTTTTTTCAAACTCACTTAGATTGGATTTACTTACTTTTTCAGTTTTCTTGTCCAATCTGTCTTTTAAGATTTTGAAATATTGTTCCATAAATTTTAAGATTTGGGATTGTTATGGAGTACGAAAAATGAATGATTCTTGTTCTTGAGAAAAGAAAACGCCTAGTAATTATGCCAGGCGTTGAATGGTTTTTTGCTTATCCAAGTTTTGATAAAGGCTGTGCAAATAGCTTTTCTTTGAGTTTTTGCATATCGTCACTAACTTTCTGCTCCACTACTTTTGCATAAATCTGCGTGGTACGAATTGAATTGTGTCCGAGCATGGCACTGACTGTTTCAATCGGAACACCATTTGCGAGTGTGATAGTCGTTGCGAATGTGTGCCGTGCAATATGGGAAGTCAGATTTTTGTTAATTCCGCAGATGTCGGCAATTTCTTTCAAATAGGAATTATAACGCTGATTGCTATTGACAGGCAATAATTTGTCGTATTTGGTGCAATACTCGTGATTACGGTATTTTTCAATGATTTCCAACGCAACAGGAAGTAAAGGAACACTTTCTTTTGTTCCTGTTTTTTGGCGAAGTGTTGACAACCACAAATTGCCGTCCAAACCTTTCATCACGGCATTGTGAGGAAATTGATATACATCGGAATAGGCAAAGCCTGTATAACAGCAGAAAATAAATACATCTCTAACCTCTTCCAAGCGTGGGGCGTGTAGCTTTTTATTCAGTAGGGTATTTATTTCGTCCTGGTTTAAAATTTCTCTTTCGGGGCTACTGTAAGAACATTTGAACTGGTTGAATGGGTTTGAAGGAATCCAGTCTAAACCTACTGCCATATTCATAATCTTTTTGAGATTTTTGATGTATTTATGTGCGGTGTTGGATTGGAGTTTGTCAACGGTCAAAAGGTAATGTTCAAATTCCGTAACAAACCGCAAACGCATTTCGGGTAGGGGCATATTGTCCGTTTTATATTGGTGTTGCATAAATGCCAAAACTTTGTTTTTGGTAATGATGTAGCGTGTGTACGTTTTTGCAACTACTTTGCCGATTTTGACCTGTTCGGATAGTTTTAAATTGTGGTAGTCGAAAGCTTCGAGGATAGTTTTTTGTTTGGGTTGTTCGTTTTCTACTCCTAAGAATTTGTTTTTAATGTCTTTCGGTTCAACAGATTTCCCCATTGACGAAAAGCCGAGAAAAATTTGGTTTAAATCGTTACGAGTTTTTTCAATGTAGGCATTGAGTAACTGGGCGTGTTTATAAGCCGATTTACATTTTCCTGTTTTGCTATCCCAACAGGCTTTCGGAATGAAATGCTTTGTTGCGATTTCTGTCTTTTTCTGGTCAACATAAATGCGGACATACAAAGGCGATTTTCCGCCTTTAGCTTTTTGGTTATACAACCAAAAAAGGATTTTGAATTTCTGATTTGCATTCATCATATTCGGTTTTTAAATGTTACACTTTCAAAACCGTTCATTCAGGTTACTGAAATTATTAAATAATTCCTGTGCAACATAGTTCGTAAAACCTTTATAAATAAGGGTTTTACGATTTCAGTAACCAAATCTAAGCATAACTTTCAGGTTACTGTATAGGTTACTGAAAGTTTGTTTTTAGATGTATTTGTTTGTATTTAACGCTTAATGATGATTTGATAAAATCCTGAAATTTAGAGGGGTTTAATGAAAAAAGCCTCTCGATTGAGAGGCTTTTTGTGATCCCGCTGGGATTGACTAATATTTTAAAACCACCTGACAATACAGGCTTTTAGACATTTTCAAATTCTTGCTGGCTGATATGCTAGCTGTTTTTTTGAATTAAATTGCTTCTATTTGAAAGACCGTTCTATACTACAAATATAGCCTAAATCAGCAATATACACAACTAAACAACTGTAAAATTAATGATTTTAAGAGGTTGAAAAATAAGCTATTGTAAGCACCTCAAAACAAAATTTCTTCCACCTCATCGGGATTCAGTCCCAAGTATTCAGAGAACTCACGTATGGTCAAATACTGGTGTTCCTGCTTCCCGATTTCTTCCTTTATTTTCTTGATGAGGTAACGGGAATAGCGTTCACTCTTTCCGGTGACGATCATTACATCTTTTGTATGGATGACAAGGCGTTTCATTTTTTAGTCGGTTTTTATACTTTATCCATACTTATGCTATGCTTCATCTATAAGTATGGTATTCCCTTTGTGTTTACAAAATTACACGCTTAAAAGGGTTCTTTCTCCTGCAAAAACGCTCTAAAACAGCACAAAGTTTATTGCTCGGAAGCACTGACTTTGAGTGTGTTTGGTTTTATCTGATGTTTGTGCTGTCAATGTGCACATGACAGGTAAAATAGCGGACCTGGTAACTCGCTTCATAATCAGATAAATCTTGAAACATGGCAAGACAAAAAGGGATAATCAAGCTGACGGGGAAAGTCGGTGATTTATCATTCTACAAGTCCAAAGATGGTTTTCTAGCTCGTGAGAAAGGCGGTGTTGAGGGTGAACGCATCAAAAACGATCCTGCGTTTGTAAGGACTCGTGAAAACGGTGTGGAGTTCGGCTCTTCTGCCAGTTCGGGGAAATTGCTCCGTGATTCTGTTCGTACGATGATGCAAAATGCTTCGGATGGTCGTGTTACGGCACGACTGACCAAGGTAATGACACAGATTAAGAACATGGATCCGACCAGTGCCAGAGGTGAACGTACTGTTGGTGTCGGAATTGCTACTCCTGCTGCAAAAGCGTTGCTGAAAGGGTTCAATTTTAACAACCGTGCTGTTTTGGGATCAGTGCTTTTTAAAAGCTATTCTGTGAATACAGGTACTGGAGTAATTGACCTGACAGGATTCGTTCCAATCAACGATTTGAATGTTCCATCAGGAGCAACACACGTAACGTTGAGAGGTGCTTGGGCAAAGGTTGATTTTTCGGGAGCTGTGTCTTCTGTTGAGGAAACGAATAGTCAGAACCTTCCGATTGATGGAACGGCAACGACTGTTACGCTCACACCTACAGCTGTACCATCAGGAGCAGGAACAGATTTGTACTTACTCATGTTGGAATTCTTTCAGGAGGTCAACGGAGTTCAGTACACGCTGAAAAACGGAGCATTTAACGTGCTCAGTATTGTAGAAATCCAGTAATTCTAAAGTAATGGAAAAGAAAAAATCCACGGACAAATTGAAGTCTTACTTCAAGCGATGCGGAAAAGAAACCCCGCCCTTCTTCAAAAAACTGCGTTTAGCAGGGCTAATCATTGCAGCAGTAGGAACAACGGTTCTAGCTGCTCCGATTGCCTTACCTGCGGTTGCAGTGACAATCGCAAGTTACTTAGCTACTGCAGGAGCTGTTGCAACGGCAGTTAGTCAGGCGGCCATCAGTGATGGTTCAGACTGTGAAGAGGAAGAAAAGTAAATTATTGTTTAATCAGTCGGAGTGTGAAAAATAGAAAGCACTCCGACATAACACACAAAAGAATGGAAAAGGAAAAAAACCAATGCAGTGATTTGATTGTGAAAGCTTCAATCAAACGCAAACCACGTTTTAAAGCTGGTTCTGATTTATCAAGTACTGTAAACGTGAAACGTATGGATGTTGAAGTAAACGATGAATCTACTGAAGATACGGAAGCGTTTGCCGTCACGCTGCATTTAAAAAGCTGTGCGGTGGAAAGCAGCAATCTCTAACGTGCAGACAGATCACACAACTATTAAAGGAACAATCGGAGGAACATTATTAACGTTATTTGCTACGATAGATGTTCAGGATTATGCAAAAACAATTATTCTGGCTTCTGTAGGTGCAATTGTGAGTTTTATTGTATCGAAGTTCTTGAAATGGTGTTGGGATAAGTTCAAACGCCAATAGGTTCAATCATCAAAAGGTTAAGCCGTCCAGATTCGGGCGGCTTTTCTGTTTTTTACCTTACCAGGCTACACAAATAAGCAGTTTTCAACTCCCGAACCTGTGTGGACATTTTGAAAAATGACTGTTCTTTTCGCTGAAACTCACGCAGTACCGGAATGGATTTCTGAACCACTAACAGAATATGCTCCTGTGCTTTTTGACGGATTAGTTTTTCTAACTCCCATTTGCGGATATACAAAATAACCGAGCCGATTAACTCCCGTTTGATTTCTTTACTTTGCCACAACGCAAACAATAACCAGTACAGACTTTCTTTATCCTCCCTATTCTTGCAGATACAAACAAAACAATTCGGGCAAGGTTCGTTCATTGGCTTACCTGTATTCAATCCACGGTTTAGGATAAAAAAGGAATGTTTTTCTTTTTTCATTCCTGGGCGATAGGTTTTTAATTGAAACATAATTATCGGTTTAAAATTATGTTCCTGTCGCTTCGCTCCGCATAATTATTCCAAAAGAAAGAGAGAAAAAAAAACGACTGAAAAGCCGAAAAAAAAGAAAAAAGAAAGCCCACTTTTTCAGGGATTGGATGAACTGGATGCAAGGTTTTTGCTATAAAAAATACTACCTCATCTAATGCAGAATTTAGAATGATGAATGTAGAGCAGATGAGGTAAGAAAATTAGTTTTCAAAGTAAAAACTGAGGTGGAGATTTTTTTAGCAAAACCCGGAGGGCTTGACCTTGAAGAAAGGAAAGACAAGACCTATCTTTGCTGTGTTTTTTGTTTTTAAACTATTATTATAGTTACTTAGTATTTTCTCTTCTTATCTTTTAATTTACTTTCGATCTTATCTATCGTATTCATGAATTTTTTCGTGGTTGGATTATCTTCTCCTATATCATAAACAATTCTCTTAAGTTCCAGAAGATATTCATCATTATTTGTCTTTTCTGAAAGTTGGATGAACTCATCTAATCGAATTTTGTATTGAACAACCTGAAAAAGAAGCTCCCTAATTAATTCAAATAATTCAGGTTCAAATTCAAGCTCAATTTCTGGAAGAATACTAGAGATGGCATTGTATGAATGACCAAAATCTTTAAATCTATTTGAAAACACATAATGATTTGTTTCTGATTCATTATGATTTCGTGGGTCATGATTTGGGGGAAATTCATGTGCTAACATCAGAGGACTTCTCAAATACTTAAAGCCATCTCTGAATGAATAGAGTTCTTTAAGTACAGTTCTTGTTAATTCAAATTTGACCCTCCCTTTTAATTCTTTTTTCCATTTATTATAACCAAGAAAGGCAAACATTATTGATGTAATCGATCCAATTATAAGAAGAATGTCTTTTACTATTCCTATCTCAATATTTGAATTATCACACATATTATGAATTACAATGGTTTAATACTGTAAAACTATACAAATTCCTTAAATACTTGATTGTTATTCTCAATAAAGGTAAAAGAGCCTTCAGCCGAGCGTTGGAAAACGAAAGGAAGCCACTCTAAAATCACTATCCAACAACCAAATCTAACCTCATCAATGTAATCTTTAGTAGTTACAATAAATTTAATCAGCTGACTGGAGTGTGGGTAGCAAGTGAAAGGAGGAACGACTGGAACGTCGCGAGCCGACTGCGAGTTGAGCGAGGGTGAAAGACAGAAATGGGCAGGAACTGAACAGCTGGCGACCTATGCAGTATGCACAAGGGTTTGGCGCATGTTTTTGTTAGCGTTGGAATTGGGCAGGAAAAACTTGCGGTTGGTTGAACGGTGCTTGTGAAAGGGATTGTGTGGAGTGATACCAACGGCAAGTGTGGGTTGCTGATGCGGTTGAGGAAATGTAGCCTAGCGGAATGACTGAGACGGCGTGAAGCAAATGGGAAAACAAGTGCGTGCATTTCGACAGGCTCAATGCCCGAGAATGGATGCTCTTGTTGTGGGAGTTCGGAAGTGGCTGAACTGAATGGAAGCTGACGGAAAAAGCATTTTCAGGCTCCGGGTGCTGTAATGAAGAAAGCGACTGACGTACGCAGGTACAAAATTTGTGACAAACCCGCAGCCCGAGCGATTTAGCAGGCGAGCCAAACAATAAGCGGCGGTGACACCCCATTTTACACATCATTTGAGCCATGAGGAACGAGCTAGCGAAAATAACCTTATCAGGGGGTTGGGGTGGCAGAGTAGCCGCGACTGACGACGCAGAACGAACAGGCAAGAAAAACAAGTGAACAGCCGCTTTGACGAATTCTGAGGCAACGGCTAAGGAACAGTAAAAACAAGGGCAAGGACGTTAGGACGTTGCTTGTATTACCCTTGTTTTTATGTTTTTTGAAGCTGTAAGGACAAGGAGGAAGACCATTTTACCTTTTTCTGAAATTAGGTGTAAATACCTGTTTGTTAATTAGGTATAAATACCAGTTTTTAGTTTAAAATAAATAACCTCTTTTTAAAGTTAAAACTCTATTTTTAACTTGTCGCAAAAAAGCAGCCCTTTACCATGGTACTACAGCAGGAACCACTTTGGTTAAAGAATTTACTTTTGGAACTCCAAACAATTACATCGGTGACATCACCACATTTAACAACAAACTATATTTTTCTGTCGATGACGGGGTAAACGGACGCGAATTGTGGTCTTCTGATGGTACAACTGCTGGAACAACATTGGTTCAAAATTTAGTGCCTGGAGTCTTTGGTTCTGATCCTAGATCCATGGTAGTTTATGGAAACAGCATGTACCTAACTTATTCTGATCCAACGTATGGCAGACAATTATTCAAAATGGATGCTGCCGAAAACTTCTCCTTGGTAAAAGAAATTTATCCGAGTGCCGGAGATGCACAAATCAATAACATGTATGTAGCTAATAACACGTTGTATTTCTCTGCAACCTCACCTCAATATGGAACAGAATTGTGGTCTTCAGATGGAACAGAAGTTGGTACAAACGTTTTTGACATTGCGTCTGGAACAAATAGCTCAAACCCGAATTATTTTCATTGGATTAATAATAAGTTGATTTTTAGAGCGCAAACTGCTACATCCGGTTACGAGGTATTCGTTTCGGATGGTACAACACTTGCGGGAACAGGTGTTTTAAAGGATATTGTAGTTGGTTCTGGAAGCAGTTATCCATGGTCTTTGTATGAATTCAACGGGAAAATTTATTTCACAGCCTATGATGCCGTTCACGGAACAGAACTTTGGTTAACGGATGGCACAGAAGCCGGGACGACCTTAGTGATGGACTTGAATCCAGGAATTGCTGATGGCTTCAATGTAAATGCTGAACCTGAATTATACATGGCTTCATTCAATAGTCGCATGTATTTGTTTGCAAATGATGGAACTCATGGTGATGAATTGATGATTTTAGATCAAGCATCTACAGCTGGATTGACAGAAGGAACAACTGCTAATTTCAACCTCTTCCCTAACCCAGCAACAACATCATTCACACTAACGAATTTACCATCGGAAGCTACAATTCAATTGATAGATCAAACTGGTAGAATCGTAACAACAGAAAATACCACAACGCAAACGCAAAGCATTGCAACAAACACTTTGCATTCAGGAATTTACTTTGTTCACGTAACAGGTAAAAACGGTGAAACCAGCACGCAAAAATTGGTGATCGAGTAATTTTTTCATAGAAAATTAAAGTGAACCGCAACAGTTGGAAAGGCTGTTGCGGTTTTTTATTGATAAATTACCGATTCACTCGCGTAAAATAACTTAAAACGGCTTCGGTTTTATCGGGTGAAATGGGGACTTCAATTCCTGTTGTCAAGGTCAAATATCCTCCATCCGATTTACTATAACTCACGATATAATCGGTATTTACAATAAACGATTTATGGCAACGAAAAAACTGAGGATAATCGTTAAGACTTTCTTCGTAATTTTTTAAAAACCGACTTGTAACGTATTTTTTACCAGAAAGTAAATGAACTGTTGTATAGCTACTTTCGGCCTTCAAATACAAGATATCACTAGGTTTTAGAATGACCAGATTATTGCCATCGGGAATTGCAATCTTCGCATCATTCTTTAATTCGTTGTTTATTGCGGTTAATTGAGTTAAAGCGGAGGCTTTTTTGTTTTTGAAATTAACAATGGCCTGATTTAACTCCATCGCATCTATTGGCTTCAACAGGTAATCAACAGCAACTGTTTTAAATGCTTGAATGGCGTATTGATTGTATGCAGTTGTGAATATAATAGAGAAATTCATTTCTTCTGCATTAAAAAAATTACCGATTTCCAGCCCATTGTATTTAGGCATTTCAATATCTAAAAACACTAGTTCCGGATTGTGCTTACGTATTGCCAAAACTCCTGAAGGCAAATCGTCACAAATGGCCACGATTTCAATTTCCGGCTCATTCAATTCAATGATGCCTTTTAAAAAAATTTGAGCGCGCGTTTCGTCTTCTATGATTATGGTTTTTATTTTTTTCATTTCAATTGAATGGTAATGGTGACGACCGTTCCCCGGTTTTCAAAATTGTCAGGATTTAGATCAGAATAAGTGATTTGGATGTTGTAATGATCTTTGTTCAGTAATTGAATGCGCTCTAAGTTGGCCTTGGTAGCAAAAGAGGCTGCTTTTGCACTGTTTTTAAGATTGATTTCTTGTGATTTTTCCCGCCCAATTCCATTGTCTTCGATCTTAACAACCAATTTTTGAGCGGAAATCAGCTGAAAATGAATCATTAATCTTTTTTGGATGTTGCTATGACTTAATCCATGTAAAATCGAATTTTCTACATAAGGCTGAAAAAGCATTGTAGGCAATTGAACATTGTCTGGATTTTCTTTGCCTTCAAAGGAAATTTCGAAATCCAAATCAGAGAAACGCATTTTCTGTATTTCTAAATACAATTGCAAGGCTTCCATTTCATCTTTTATGGAGATGGAGTTCGCATCAGAAAATTCTAAAATTTTACGTGTTAATCGCGAAAGTTTCGTTAGATAAAGTGAAGCTTCTTTTGTTTCGTTGGTAAAAATATACGATTGAATATTGTTCAATGAATTGAAAAAGAAATGCGGATTCATTTGCGACTTAATCAACTGAAGTCTAGATTCTTTCAAATTATTTTCCAATTCAAGTTGATTCATACGAACCGTGTTTTTCTGTTCAATGATTTTAAGTCGAAAGCGATAGGCGACATACAACCCGAATGCAATAAACAAACTGATTAGGAGCATAAACCACCAACTTTTCCAAAATGGAGGCAATATAGTTATCGGTTGTAACGCTTGTTTTACAACAACTTGATGCGATGTTTTGGAATAACCAATAAGAAAAATCGTATAGGTTCCAGGACTCAATTCGGCCAAAGTAAGGGTGGCATTATTTGCTGAAATTGGATAGGGTTTACCATTGATTGAATAATGATAATAATAGTCGTTGTGGTAATCAAAATTGACAATTTCCGGAATCACAGTAATTGAATTGCGCTCGTAGGGTATTTTATTCCAATTGTTTGGATCGACCTCTTTTTCATTGAATAAAACAGAACGAATATAGATTTTTGGCTTTTCGTTGGTTGTTTCTAAAGCATGAAGAGACAATTGAATCAATTTTTGAGCACTGAGGATATACAGGTTAGTTGAACTAATCTCAAAATCGATAATACGAATCTTTTTATTTAATGCTCGTAATTTGATAAGTTGATCGGATTCAAGACGGTATATCTCATGGGTACTACTAAGATAAAGCTGGTTTTGAAAAAACTTCATTTTTGAAAATCGTAGACGACTATGAATCTCCTTGTAAGTTCCGTTTATTAATTGAAATAAAATACCATTGTTAGTTAGTCCGTAAATTTTACCCTTGTTATAAACCAAGGATTTACATAAAATTGGCTTGTTCTTGTGAAGAATGTACTCTTTTCTGTTGCCAATTCTTCGCAATAGGCCTTTGTTGGAAGCAATGTAGTGTGTATGTGTAATGGGATCATAAACACAAGATTTTGCGCGAATACCAAGTATAGCGTTTGCTTCTATTATTGTTCCTTGGCTCAAGTTTTTTATGTCTGTAAGAGTCCATAAACCAGTTGCAGCAAGTGCAATAGTTGATTCGTTTATTTTACAAATCTGTTTAACCGCTATTGAATTGTGAATTACTTTTTTCGAATCAGTATTATAAACCGTGAATCCGTTTCCTGTAAAAAAGTTCCAATTAGTATAACTATTGAAATCCATAAAATGGATGGGATTATTGTCTTTGGTATCGTAAAATAAAGTTGGAGAAAGCTGTGCTGAATGTGCAAGTATTTTTCCAGATTTCGTTCCTGTGTAAATAATACCTTTTTTATGAGAGATTGCTGAAAACTCATCTAATTTCAGCGAGTATTCTTTACTTGTTAAATCTTTTATTACGTAAATACCATTGTTTGGAGAGCCGATCCAATAATTCCCATCCAAATCTTCCGTAATACTGGAAACATTTTTGTCTTTCAATATTCTTGGCAAAGAAGATGGCAAAAAATGGGTGGTAAAGCTGTAGATTCCATTTGGAGTAAACATCCAGTAACTGCCATTTTTAAACCCAATATTTTGAATCGTTTGATTGAGATGAAGCTCAAAATAGTGTGTCTTTTCAGAGGGATGGATTAAATACAAAGGTGTCTCAGGAGCTATTCTATCGGTAAGGATCAAATGATCGTTCACCACAAACGTTGTTAGGGATTTAAATGGCTGTTGAATCGATTTAAACACTTCTTTTTGTTGCTTTTTCAAATCGAATCGATAAATAACATTGGCACCAAAGTAAAGTTGATTTTTTAACAGATGGCAATATTCAAATCCTTTTCCAGGAATAAACAACGTTGTTTTCAAGTTCGATAAATTCGTTTTGGAAATTCCTTTATCAGAAACAAAATAGAGATAGTTGTCTTTAATAACATAGGGTTTAAATCCAGAAGTTTGAACGAAAGGCAATTCGTGTAACGTGTTTTTTTCGATGTAAAGAAAATAACCGTCAAACGTTTGGTACCAAATTCGACCATATTTATCCTCTTTGATATTTGACCCAGCTAAAGAAAGATTGGAATGACTATTGAACGTATAAAATTCACTCCCGTTATATTTAACAATCCCTTCGTTGGTTGTACACCAGATATATCCTTTGGAATCCTTGTAAATATCGTAAACTTCGTCAGAAATCAATCCATTCTCTTGGTTTACGTTCTCATGAAAAATCTCCTGTCCATAAGTTACGGAACAGCTAAAAAAAACGATTAAAAAAGAGGTGTAATTGAACAGCTTCTTCATGATGTAAAATTAAGGTATTATCGTTTTTAATAGGACAATCTTGCAAACTGAAAATTGGGTTTTACAGACTGAAGTGGTTTGTTAAAGAGAATTTGGTTTTTGGATCAATCTCATGGAACCTGAAAAATGACATGTTTAGTTTCACAAACTGAAAAAGGGGTTTCATCACATTCTACGACTTCGAACATACAATAAACACTGATTTTTGGTATAAAATTAATAAATATACAATCAATGAAACATTTTTTAATCATTATTGGTTCCCTTTTGGTAGTAGGAACTAATACATCCTACGCGCAATTAGGCACCTTGATTTCGAATAAAGTACAAAAGACAAAGGAGTCAAAAGAAACAAAAGAAAGTAAAGAAAGTAAAGAGACTAATCAAGGTGGATTATCTGAAGAAGAATTTTGGAAAGCACCAACTAAAAATCAGCAGGAAACATTAGCGGAATTATTAAAAAATAGCTCCGATTTAAAGGTGTATGAGTTTCATAAAGCTACTTCTGGAAAAAATTATGGAAAGGGCTATTTTTATTACGAAGACTTGAGAGCAACCATTGGATGTGAACATGCTGCCGAAGAAGACTACAAAAATGGTAACAAATTTGAAATTTGCTTCAACCCTTCGTTAAAGGAAACATTTAGTGCAAACCATGCAAGTTCTTCCTACTTCATGGGAACCTCATTTTTAAGTGAGAAATATGAAGATGGTACTTATCTGGCCAAATCATATACAAGAAAATTAGTTGTTTTCGATAATTTCATTGTTGTATTCAGTTCATTCTCCAGAAATTCTACTTCGTTTACGATTGAACGCATTGAATACGTGATTGCAGATAAAAGCAATCGAAAATTTGTCGAAAATGCAATCGAATCGGAGGCATTGCTGGCTAAAGTAAACGGGATGATGTCGCCCTATTATTTAAACATGCGTTCTGGAGTTAAAGATGCAGCTGACAAGGCGGCAAAGGAAAAATACGACAAATACGGTTTGAAAGGAAAAGAGGTGAAGAGCATCGCTGTTGAATGGGATGCAAATAACAAATATGTGTTGAATCAACCCGTGTTTTTTACCATCAAAACTACCTTGGCAAATGGAACAGTTATTTCTTCAAACGATGGTTTTTGGGATGACTACATTATAACCGTAACTGGTGGAGAAAATAAAGGTGGAGCTGCTGTTTCACTTTCAATCGACCACGAAAAATTAGATCCAAGCGATAAAGTAACAGTAACTGTTAAATCAAAATACCATCCCAATGTTGCTGCTGCTTCGGTTAGCCATGCTTTGAATTATGCAGAAGGATTTACCTTCTCGTTTAACGGTTACAATGGAAATTCAACCGCAAATCCAAAGCGACAAGCCGGGAATGTACGCATTGAAGTTAAAGCAGTAAAACATGCTGTTACGGGTGAAAATTTATACGAATACCGCGTTTACAATAACAATAAACACATACATACCGTGCGTATGACAACCAATAAAACATGCATCGTGAATGCAAACGGTTACAATGGTGCAAAGCAAGGTTTTGGAGACCAAAATGGTAGTGCTGGTGGAACGATTACCATTATTAAAGACCCTTCAGCAAAAGATGCTGTATTTGCAACAAATGTAAATGGAGGAACGCATTATAGTTCTGGTGGAAAAGCTGCAAATGGCACTGTTTCAGAAAAAGTACAGGCTGTAAACTGGTAATCAATCTTATAACGAATCGCATACAATTATGAAAAAATTAGTGTTTTTAGCATGCATGGGAAGTTTTGTGGGGTTTGCTCAGACTCCGACGATTTCCTTTGATTTTAATGGAAATATGGATGCTGCCGCTGGAGCAGGTGTTAGTTTTACTCCCTCAGGTATAAATCCTACATACACGTTCGATCGCTTTGGTAACCCGAATGGGGCGTGCAATTTATACAACACAACAGCAAACAATCCAATTGTTGCCAATTTTTCAGGAGCTCAGTTACCTGCCGGAGGAAATGCCAGATCGATTTCTTTGTGGGTACATTACATCGGTCATAGCACGGAGAACGGGAATACGGTGAATTTGTTCCAGCAAGGAACATTTACAACACCTGGATCCGCTTTTTTTGCAGTGCAAGCGCAGGAGAGTGTTTATTTTATGGGAAACAATGCAGATTTAACACCTCCCAATTCGGATATTTTCAGGTTTGATTCACAGAATTGGTACCATTACGTTATTACGTTTGACGGAAATCAGGTTGGAATTTACAGAAATGGAAACTTAGTAGGAATTGGAGCTACATCTCCAGCCATGAATCCAATTAACACATTGGGTTCGACTTTGATGATTAATCAAAATGGAAGTGTGAACACGAATGGTTACGGCTATGTGATTGATGATTTGGATTTATACGATGTGGCGCTTACCGAAGCACAAATTCACGCGATGTATATGCAGGATTCGCCATTGAATCAAGTGGAATTGGTTGGTTATTTCCCGTTTAACACAGGAACAAATAATTTTGACATATCGAATAACCATCAGTTTGCTCAGGATGGAGCAACACCAGTGCCAGCCTTAGCAACTGGCTACAATGCTGAAGGATTGCATTATACTTCCGGACAAATCTTGTCATCGAATTCAATTGTTCCCGAATTAGATGGTTCATTTACCATTGCATATTGGCAAAAACGAAATTACGCTCCAGTTCAGAGCTATGAAACGAGTATGGAACTGGGTGGATCAGCATACGACCGTGCGTTTTATTCATCAGGAGCTATTCGTGATAATTTTGGAATGGCAGTTGGATCCACACCTTCTTGGGCGAATTTTTCTGTTCCGGAAGCAGGAAATGGATTATCCTATATTGCTTATGGCGAATGGCAGCATCATGCATTTGTTTTCGACACCTTAACCGATGAATTGTTTTACTATGTAAACGGAGAATTGCGTAAATCTTTAGTTGTAACTGCAGGTGGAATTCACACCTTTACCAATAAAATGACGCTTGGTGGTGGAACGGATGGAAATGGCGTTGTTCAAGCGATCAAAAGCTGTACTGATTTTGATTTAGATGAATTATTTGTGTTTAATCGTGCCTTGTCTCAGGCAGAAATTATGGCATTGCGCTATCAACAGGCTGTTCCGATTAGTTGTCCTACAGGTAACGTGACGCTCACGACTCAACAAGAGGTAAATGATTTATGGAGTTGCACGCACATTACTGGAAACTTAACCATTGATGATGGCGCAGGAACATCCATTACAGATCTATCACCATTGAACAATTTAACAACGATTGATGGTAATGTGTTAATTCAGCATTTGGACGTTTTAAATATCAATGGGTTGAATGGTGTTACTAGTGTGGGAGGAACTATTTCGTTCATCAACAATACATCTACAGGAATTTCTGGGTTTTCTGCATTAACTCACATTCCAGGTGACCTGATTATTCAAGACAACATTAATTTGAATTTCGTGCATGGATTTGTGAGTTTGGATAAAATCGGTACGGATGAAAACGTAGGTGAATTTATCGTTTCAAATAATCCGGGAATCACCTTTATGTTTGATTTTAATACCTTGGATACCATTACGGCTGGTTTATCACTTGCGAATTTACCGTTGATCGATGATAATACCAGTGCGTTCCAACAATTGGATTTCACAGGCTACTTACAATTGGAATCTACCGGTTTTGAACATTTGAGTGCTTTTGCTAATTTGTCACGAATCGGGAATGCCTTGCTTGTTTTATCGAATACAGATTTATTGGATTTAGCAGGATTAAACAACATCATTGAGTTTACACAAGCGGAAGGAATGATTGACATCACGGGTAATCCTTTGATTCAGCATTTGAATGAATTGGCAGCGGTTAATTTCAATCTGCCAAAATCAATAAATATCGATGGGAATAACGCATTGACAAGTATAAATGGTTTAGCAGGTGTGTCCGGAGATTTAGGAACAAATAGTTTTGTTTATGTTGTTAATAATCCTGCTTTGGTGAGCCTTACCGGCTTAGATGGAATAACAGGGGCATCAGTTGTAAGAATTATAAATAATTCAACGTTAACTTCGTTGGCAGGATTAAATGGAGTTACACATACAACCACTAGTGGAATGTTGCGGGAAATTGGTATTAAAAACAATGCTGCATTGACCAGTTTGAACGGACTTTCAAATTTGACAACATTAGCAGCAAATTGTCCAATTACTATATCAAACAACCCACAGCTGACGGATGTGTCCGCATTTAATTCACTGGATGTTAACACTATAACTTCTATTGAAATTCAACAAAACAGTCAATTGGCTACATGTAACGTAACTTGGTTGTGTAATTATTTGGCAACATCCAATCCAACGAGTTTAATTGATTTGAACGATGATGGTTGTAATTCAATTTTTGAGATTATCGATGCTTGTGGTCTTGGAGTAAACGAATCCGAAAATATCAAGATTACCTTAATACCAAATCCTGTGGAATCAGTTGTTACAATTGAATTAGGATCAGATGATAAGTTTCTAATTGAACTTGTTGACGTAGCTGGTAATTCGTTGTTACAAACCAATCAGTTAGTCGTTGATCTTTCTGCTTTTCCTTCAGGAGTGTATTACATTAAAGGAAAAAGTGAATCAGGTTTATTCTTTATTGAAAAATTGGTCAAACTATAATAAAATAAGTAAATTAAAGATAGATATAGTTTGATGAAGGGTTGTCTTTGACAACCCTTTTTATCCATTCCTCAACCCAATTGGCTGTTGCTGAAAAAATACTTTACCGCTCGAATCAAATCCAATAGGTTTGAAGAAAAGTTTAACTAATAAAAAAAACGTTTACTTTTTTAGCTACACTGCTACTTTCAGGAATTTCATCCGCTCAAACACACGGTTCATTAAACCCAAACTTCACTGGTGTTAATGGAACAGATAATTACGTTCAAGCATTACCAAATGGAAAAATAGTATTAGGTGCAGGAACGTATGTTGGTTCATCAGTACCAGTTGTATTAAATGCTGATGGTTCCGTTGACGCTACCTTTAACCTTCCGTTTATTGAGGAACATTATCCAGTTGTAATTCATAACTCCAATGGAATTTATATGTTCGGATCAGCCGCTTCAAGAGTTTCAGAAACTGGAGCATATAATTTCGACACTGATAATTTGGTAATGTTATCAATTATCGGATATTTCAATCTTAAATTATAACATGTTGAAAAACAGAATTATTTTTATTTTTAATGAGTTGAAATGGGTGGACGGATAGTCTACCCGTTTGTTTTTTGATAGTTTATATAGTTTTAAATTGAGTAATCTCGTATGATGTGTTATCAACTATCGGATTTATGAAATGTAGGTATTGTAAAAGTGAAAACGTTGTTAAAAATGGTTTTCAATCAACTGGTTGCAGAAAGTATTATTGTAAAGATTGTCTTCGTTATTTTCAGGAATGTTATGTTTATCAATCTCCCATTACAGAAGACAAGCAGATAATTACACTTACCAAAGAAAGTTGCGGTATTCGGAGTATTGGACGGATTTTGAATATTTCTCCTTCAACAGTAATCAGACGTATCAAGAAAATAGCGAGCAACCTAGAACGTCCGTATCCAATACTGAAATGAAAAATCTATGAGGTGGATGAATTGTTTACGTATCTCCGAGATAAAGACAACCGTATTTGCGTTGCCTATTCTTATGAACCAAAAACGGGATTTGTTATGGATATTTCTGTTGGAACCCGTTGCAAACAGACACTCCGAAGAGTAACAGAAACCCTAATATTGTCCGAAGCAAAAATCATTTATACAGATGGATTGGATTTGTATAAGCAGCTTATTCCTGATAGTATTCACAAAAAACACAGAAGGTGTACAAATCACATCGAACGCCAAAACCTGACGTTGAGAACACACTTGAAGCGATTAAACAGGAGAACAATTTGTTATTCAAAATCGTTGACAATGCTTTTGGCAGTAGTGAAAATTTACTTTTGGTATTTGGAGTAACTTTTTTAGGAAATACAACTCACTTCCTCAAGTCTTCTGCATTTTCAGGAAATGTGATGAGGTTAAACATTTCACGAAGTCGTGAACGAACTCGATTACCATATAGCTTCTCCAATTCATTTGCATTGAGGTTGGTTGTGGCATGGGTAATGATTCCCCTGTAACGTAGCAAGTCATAACGGCTTAACAGAATTTCCGCCATAACGTTTGATTCATTACCAAAGTGTTTCATATTCTGTTCTATCCCTAAATCGTCAAAACAGTAGATTGTATCGCTGTTTCCGTATTTATGGATTGTGTCATAACCGTTTTGCAAAAATTCTCCTGCAATGGATCTAGTTGGTTTTACAGTATATTTTCTGTGGTTGTGTGTGAGGATGTTGAACAACTGCATCAATGATGTTTTTCCGCAACCGATGGTTCCAACCAGTAAAATTCCTTTGTCGGGATCAATATCGAATTTGTTACAATATTCTTCGTCCCGAATGGCGTAAGCCATGAGTTTTTTGAGTATGGTTGTGTTTACTCTTAAAATCCGAAAGTTGCTACCAAATCTTTTTTGTCCGAAATCGGAAAGGTATTTCATTGTGAGCATAAAATCGTAAATGATTTGATTTTCTTTGATTTCAAAATGTTGTTGTTCCATTTTTTGAGTTTTTATAGTATCACCTCCCTTAATCCCTCCTCAAGGAGGGAAACGAGTTACAATGGGATGTCATAACGTTTGTTTTCGTTGACGTGGAGGTTTGACGTTGCTGTTGGTTCTGGTTTCTCAAAACGCTTTGCGTTGAGCATCCAGTTTCGTGCAGCTGCTTTCCAGTCTTTCATTTTTGTTTTTCCACCAACTAACCAACCGTTTGATTCAAAATAATTGTAGAATTTCTCTGCTTCGATTATTGTATTTTCTTTTTCAAGAAAGTAGTTTTTGATTTCTTCACTATCAGGTATGACAAATCGATCTTTTACATTTTTTTGTTTTTGGGGAGTGTGAGGAAATTCGTTTTGCGAATTTTCCTTCTCTCTTGTTTTAATGTTTATATGTTTTCTTTTGTTTATACTGTTTATAGAAGGTCGCACAGCCCTTTCACAACCTTTATCGGTAGCTTTACTACTACCTTTATCACAACTATTATCAGTACCCTTATCGAAATTGAACAGGTTAACGGTACTCCCTTTTAGCGGATTAAATGAAGGTAAATATTGAATGTAACCGTAGGCGTCCAATTCCTTTAGGCATTTGGTGTACGTGTTGGTTGAACCAATTTTTGAAATCTCCATCATTTCGTTTCTGCTAATTGAAATGGGGTTTTGAAAGCGATTCAGATTCCAGAACTGGAACAATGCCATGTACAGACTGACGTGTGCAGTTGTCAGCCTGTCATCTCTGGCAATTAATTCATAAAAACCCGCCAAATGCTGAATGTAGTTGACGGGTGTTCTATTGGCTTTCATGTTACAAAGAATTGCGCTTATTAGACTCCAATACTTTTGTAATTTCCCCTTTGTCGTAGAAAATAACTCCTCCGACTTTTGTGTAAGGAATTGTGCCGTTAATTCTCAGGGTTTGAAGCGTTCCGGGAGAAATCCCGAGCATTCGCTGTACATGATGTGATTTAATCCAGGTTGTTTCTTCCTGTTTGATCGGTTGATTACTGTCCTGAATAATCGCCTTGATGTTTTCTGTCAGCTTTTCCCCAAATCGTTCCAAATCTTCCGGGGTAATGATTTCTATTGCCATTTTATTCGTTTTATGGATTATTGTGGCAAAGCTGATTTATTTGAATGAATTTAGTTCACAAGTTGAGTGAACTTGGGAAGTTTTTATTTTGAACAAGATGAGTAAGTTAATAGAGCGTAGAGCAGTTAGTTTTTATCAACTATTTTTCGTGATCTTCAATGAATTGTATCAGGCTGTTTTTCAGACTATCTATGAATGGAGTCGGGATTCTTTTTCGTTGTTTTATTTCGGTAAAACTACGGTATGGATCGGTAAGTTTCACATTGAAGAAAATCTCGAATTCTTCTACTATTTTTTTGATTTCGACATCCCCTTTATTGATTACACCTTGGGAAAAAAGTGCGTAGATAAGCTCTATTAATGCGACTTTTGAAGCTGTCCACGAAAATTCCGAACTCGGAACTTTTGCTTTTTTGCTTCTTTTTTCGATAAAATGAATTTTCATCCGCTTTTTTTCTAAAAAATCCTGTAATTTGATGTTTGCCAACATTCGTGCAACAAGGTAACTTCCGTTTGTTGTATGATTTTTATCCGTATCCAAAAGACGTGAAATGGGAATGATGTCTGGAGTCAGGTTCTCACGAAGAAAATAAGTGTTGTCGCAAAACACATCGCCACTTCTGAGATAACTTATAAAATCAATGTTTGAAGCAGAGAAACGTTCTATCTTTTTAATTTCTCTGTTGACATATTTTTTCATTGCCTTGGTATTTCCAATGGGAATACGTGTCAGGATTTTAGAAACCTTGCAATAGAAAATCAATTTTGATACGATTAGCGGTTTACAATTTTTGAAATAATCAATTTCCTCTTCTGTGGATTGGAATTCATACTTGGATGCAAAGCCTTGTAATTGGTTGTAGTAATTTAATACCACGGATTTGCATTTTTCCGATTCTTCGAAATTGATGCTGACAGAATTACTAATCTTAGTCGTTTCTTTTTCCAGCTGATCCATTAGTTTACTGTAATAATTTCTCATATTATTTAGGTTTTTGAATTCTTGGCTTTTACGGCAGTAAAGTCTAACTTGTTCGCTATAAACAAAAAACGCCTAGCAGTTATGCCAGGCGTTTGATGGTCGGAATATGAATTTCAATCTGTCAAAGTGATAACCAATTTATTTTTCCACTGTTCAATCTGAACATTCTGACCGGGTTTGAATCCTGCTTCTTCGAGCCATTTTCCTTTTAAAAGGATTTCAGGAACTACAACGTGATAACAAACCCGACTTACCAGTTTGGGTTGTATTTTCAGTTTTCTTGTCTTTTTCATGGTTAGCTGATTTTAGTGGTTAATGATTGGTTTGATTGTGCGAATAACTTTTGTCTGAGTAGCTGCATATCATCGCTTACTTTCTGTTCTACGACTTTTGCATAAATCTGCGTGGTGCGGATACTGTTGTGTCCAAGCATTGCACTGACTGTTTCAATGGGAACTCCGTTTGCCAATGTGATGGTTGTTGCAAAAGTATGACGTGCAATGTGGGAAGTCAGTTTTTTATTGATTCCGCAGATGTCGGCTATTTCTTTCAAATAGGCATTGTAACGCTGATTACTGTTTACTGGTAGTAATTTATCGTATTTGGTGCAATACTCATTGTTTCGGTATTTTTCAATAATCTGCAAGGCTACGGGAAGTAAAGGAACACTTTCTTTCGTTCCTGTTTTTTGACGTAATGTAGATAACCATAAATTACCATCTAAGCCTTTCATTACTGCGTTTTGTCTGAACTCGTACACATCGGAATAGGCAAAGCCTGTGTAGCAACAAAAGATGAATACATCGCGGACTTCTTCCAGACGTGGAGCGTGTAATTTTTTGTTGATGATCAGATTGATTTCGTCCTGGTTTAAAATTTCTCTTTCCGGATTGGAGTAGGAACATTTGAATTGGTTGAAAGGGTTTGAAGGAATCCAGTCCAAACCAACTGCCATGTTCATAATCTTTTTGAGGTTCTTGATGTATTTGTGTGCGGTGTTGGATTGGAGTTTGTCACTGGTCAGCAGGTAATGTTCAAACTCTGTTACAAACCGCAAACGCATTTCGGGCAGGGGCATATTGGCTTTTTTGTACTGGTGCTGCATGAATGCTTCTACTTTGTTTTTGGTAATGATGTAACGTGCATGCGTTTTTGAAACGACTTTGCCAATTTTGACTTGTTCGGATAGTTTTAGGTTGTGGTAGTCGAAAGCTTCGAGGATGGTTTTGTGTTTGGGTGGTTCTTCAACGTCTCTCCCCAGGTATTTATCCCGAATTTCTTTACTGGTTGTGCTTCCTTTTTGGGTTACTTCCAATACAAACAGATGGTTGATTTCAGAACGAATTTTTTCCAGTTTGTTATTGATTAACAAAGCACTTTTATGTGTGTTTTTGACTTTGGATTTTTTCGCATCCCAATCGCTTAGCGAAACATAAAAGTTGGTTGAAAATTCTGCTCGTTTACTTTCGATGTAAAGACGAACATAAATCTGTGCTTCTCCATTTCTGGTTCTTTGCTTGTTCGGGTAGAACAAAAAGCTGATTTTTTGGTTTGTACTTGCCATAATCTTACTGATAATTTGGTTACTATTTCTCAGTCCTATCAAGGGAGAAGCAATAAATCAAATGTGAATCAGCCAGCAAAATAAGGTTAATATTCTGCTGGCTGAATAGCTGGCTGTTTTTTTGTATTTGATTGAATTTCTTTGTTTTTGGTCAAGAAATACAAAAGTCAAATTATCAGTAAAATAAAGGAATTTGATGGTGGATAATGAAAAAAGCCACCTTGAAGGTGGCTTTCTAGTGATCCCGCTGGGATTCGAACCCAGGGCCCATACATTAAAAGTGTATTGCTCTACCAGCTGAGCTACGGAATCTAAAAACAGATCTTTTTCTGTTCGTGGGTGCAAAAATAGTGCTTTTATTTTGTTTCGCAAATTTTCAATTAATATTTTCAAGTTTTATTGATTTTTATTCCACCATTTGCGATAAAAAGTTGGTTTTTATTTAAGAATCGGAGAAATGCCTATCTTTGCACCATGGAAGATGTTCAATGGTTTGAATCGTGGTTTGATACAGCGTATTATCACATTTTATACAAAAATCGCGACGATCAAGAAGCAAAACGTTTTGTAGAAAACCTCATTTCTTTTTTACAATTACCTCAAAATAGTTCGGTGTTGGATTTGGCTTGTGGCAAAGGCCGTCACTCCATTACGCTTGCTGCTCATGGTTTCAATGTATTAGGGGTAGATCTTTCAGAACAAAGCATAACTGCTGCAAAACAGTTTGAAAAAGAAAACCTTCATTTTGCTACACACGATATGCGCGAAGTGATTGCGAATAAAAAATTCGACGCAGTGTTTAATCTTTTCACCAGTTTTGGCTATTTCGACACGGAAGATGACAACCTAAAAATGCTTCAATCCATTCATCAAATGCTCCACGAAAAAGGAATTTTGGTGATTGACTTTATGAATGCAACGAAGGAATTGGCGCATCTAGTACCCTTTGAAACAAAAGAAATTGACACCATCGCATTTCAAATTACTAAAAAAGCAGATAATCAACACATCTACAAATACATAGAATTTGAAGATAAGGGCAAAAACCATCGTTACATGGAACGTGTGCAAGCGTTGCAACTTGAAGATTTCAAAAAATTATTTGACCTAGCAGGTTTTGATTTGTTACACACTTTTGGTAATTTTGATTTAGAAAAATTTGATGCACCTACATCAAACCGTTTGATTTTAATTGTACAAAAACGCTAATGGAATTAAGCTTAACATTTATTGCTCTTTTTGCTGCTGCAATTTCTGGTGCTGTATTGGTCACTATTTTAGAACACGCCAATAAGCAAACCATTATAAAAATGTTGTTGGCCTTTAGCGGTGGCTTTTTGTTGTCCATGGCATTTATCCATTTTTTACCCGATTTATACAAAGAAGAAGCGGTGTCAAACATTGGATTGTACATTCTACTTGGATTTTTAGTGCAATTGTTTTTAGAATATTTTTCAGGTGGAATTGAACACGGGCACGTACACAGTCACCACCATGGTAAAATTCCTTGGGCAATTTTTATCGCATTGGGAATTCACTCTTTTATTGAAGGGATTCCGTTGGCCGCACCTTTTATTCACGACGAACTTGCACATGCACACCTACATGCACACGAACACCATCATCATGTTGGAAATTCGTTACTGATGGGAATTTTGTTTCACCAAGTTCCTGTTTCTATTGCCTTGATGACTTTGTTGGTGTCCTCACACATTAAAAAATCAATTGTTTGGTTGTTGATGATAGGTTTTGCACTAACAACGCCACTTGGGTTAGTAGCTGGGTTGTTCTCTCAATCATTGGTAGAAGCATTGAACTTTGATATTATTCTTGCCATTGTAGTGGGAATGTTTTTGCACATTTCTACCACCATTATTTTTGAAACAAGTGAGAATCACAAAGTGAACACCCTCAAATTGGTGAGCATCATCGCAGGTTTTGCGATCGCAATTTTGGCTTTTTAGGAAAGAATACGCACAAAGGTTTTCCACATAATTTTTAAATCGTTGAGCAAGGTTGGGTTGGCCAAGTATTGCTTGTTCAATGCAATTTTTGCAGGCATAATTTCTTCAACGTATGTTTTATGAGGATTGTCGGATTTTCCCAATAATTCATTTTCTTCAAAATAATGCAAAGAGGCAATGTCTGTAATTCCTGGTCGCACATTCAAAATTTCTCGTTGCTCGGGTGTGTATAAATCAACGTATTCTTTTACTTCTGGACGCGGACCCACAATACTCATATCGCCTTTAATTACATTGATGAACTGTGGAAATTCATCCAACTTATATTTACGAATGAAATAGCCCGTTCTGGTGATTCGAGCATCGCGCATTCCTACGGTTAATTTTCCTTGTTTATCTGCATCTTTGCGCATAGAGCGAAATTTAAACAACAAAAACGGTTGACCAAATCTTCCAATACGTTCCTGACGGTAAAAAACGCCTCCTTTGCTTTCTAAAACAATTAAAAGCGACAAAATCAATCCGAAGGGTAAAAACAACGAAAGAATAATCAGCGAGCAAAAAATGTCAAAAATGCGTTTCATGAAAGTTTAAATATCGCCCAAAAGTAAGATTTATTTTTTTGTACTTTTGTAGTATGAAAATAAAATCAGCTGTTTTTGCAGTTTCAAACACCGATTATAAGAAATGTCCAACAGGAGATTTGCCCGAATATGCATTCATTGGCCGCTCCAATGTTGGAAAATCGTCGTTAATCAACATGTTAACCAGCCAAAAAAACTTGGCAAAAACATCAGGAAAACCAGGGAAAACGCAGTTAATCAATCATTTTTTAATCAACGAAAATTGGTACATTGTGGATTTGCCCGGTTATGGTTATGCCAAAGTAGCAAAATCGCAACGCGAAAAATTTGAGAAATTCATTGCCGAATACTTGCTCAACCGCCAGCAATTGGTCAATGTGTTTGTATTAGTGGATTCACGCTTAGACCCTCAACAAATTGATTTGGAATTCATGAATTGGTGTGGTGAAAAAGAAATACCGTTTTCCATCGTTTTTACAAAAATCGACAAACTTTCGTCTTCTGCTTTGCAAAAGAACATGGCAAAATATAAAAAGGAATTGCAAAAATACTGGGCAGAAATCCCACCTGTGTTTACTTCTTCAAGTGAGACAGGTTTTGGAAGTGAAAAAATTCTTAATTACATTGAACAAATCAATCAAGCAATTGCTGGAAATCAATAAAAAATTAGTAATTTCAACGATAAAAAAATTCAAACATGATTATCGAACAATTATATACCAAATGTTTGGCTCAAGGAGCTTATTTCATTTCTCATAAAGGCGAAGCAGCCGTTATTGACCCTATTCGTGAGGTGGACCAATACATTGAATTGGCAAAAGCAAACAATGCTACCATCAAATATATTTTTGAAACACATTTTCATGCCGATTTTGTTTCGGGACACGTGGATTTGGCTCGCAAAACAGGAGCAACAATTGTTTACGGGCCAACAGCCAAAACCAATTTTGATTGCTTGGTAGCTACCGATAATCAAGAATTTAAAATTGGCGATTTAACCATTCGTTTGTTGCACACACCTGGTCATACATTAGAATCATCCTGCTATTTGCTATTGGATGAAAACGGTAAAGAAATTGCCTTGTTTTCGGGCGACACCTTGTTTTTAGGTGATGTGGGTCGACCAGATTTAGCCATCAAAAGCGATATAACAATGGAGGATTTGGCTGGAATGTCGTTTGACTCTTTGCGCAATCGAATCATGCCTTTGCCAGATGACGTGATGGTTTATCCAGGACACGGAGCTGGTTCTGCCTGTGGAAAAAACATGAGCAAAGAAACACAAGATTTATTGGGCAATCAAAAACGCACCAATTATGCCTTACGTGCCGACATGACGCGTGATGAATTTATCAAAGAAGTAACAGAAGGTATCTTACCTCCACCTCAATATTTTCCTAAAAATGCATTGCTCAACAAAACAGGTTATGAATCGGTTGATGAGGTAATTGCACGTGGTTCACAACCTTTATCGTTGGCAGAATTTAAACAAAAAATTGCCGAAGGTGCTTTGATTTTGGATGTGCGCAATCAAAATGATTTTGTGCAAGGATTTATTCCAAATTCATTGTTTATTGGCATTGACGGTCAATTTGCTGTGTGGGTTGGAACCTTGATTCAGGATATCAAACAACCAATTGTAGTGGTTTGTCCAGAAGGTAAAGAAACAGAAGTGGCTACACGTTTGGCACGTGTTGGATACGACAATGCTTTGGGTTATTTAAAAGGCGGTGTTGCTGCTTGGGACGGTGAATTGAATACCATCCAAAATGTAGAGGCAACTGCATTAGAATCGGTTGATGCACAGTCGATTGTTGATGTACGCAAGCCGGGTGAATACAACGCAGAACATGTTGAAAACTGTGTGTTCTATCCGTTGGATTTTATGAGCGATGATTTGAACAAACTCGACAAAGAAAAACCGTTGTATGTGCACTGTGCTGGTGGTTACCGTAGTGTTATTGCCATTTCATTGTTGATGCAAAAAAGCAATTATCGCAACTTAATCAATGTGGTTGGCGGATATGCTGCAATTGCAAAAACAGCTGTACCTAAAACAGCATTTGTTTGTTCTTCTAAATAATAATCAATGAAAAACAACGAAATAGCTGTAAAAACGGCCTATTTCAGCATCTTTAGTAATTTTTGTTTGGCATTAATAAAGGGTGTTGCGGGTTTTTTCGGAAATTCCTACGCCCTTATTGCCGATGCCATTGAATCAACAACTGATGTGTTTTCGTCTATTTTAGTGTTGTTGGGCATTCGTTATTCCAGTCGCCCAGCCGATGAAAACCATCCCTATGGTCACGGCAAAATTGAACCGCTCCTTACCTTTGTTATCGTTGGATTTTTAATTACTTCTGCTGTGGTAATTGCCTACGAAAGTTGTAAAAATATTTTTACACCACATGCTTTGCCAAAATCATGGACCTTATACGTGTTGGGAGCAATAATTGTATGGAAAGAAGCATCGTATCACATTGTACTCCATAAAAGCAAACAAATCAACAGCACCGTATTAAAAGCAGATGCTTGGCACCATAGAAGTGATGCTATTACATCAATTGCAGCGTTTATTGGAATTTCCATCGCCTTGTTTTTTGGAAAAGGCTACGAAGCCGCCGATGATTGGGCTGCCCTGCTGGCTTCTGTTTTTATACTTTACAACAGCTACCGCATTTTTCGTCCTGCTTTGAGTGAAATTATGGACGAAAACACCTATGAAGACATCATTAAACAAGTGCGTGCAGTTGCCACAACCGTAGATGGCGTAATTGATACCGAAAAATGCTATGTTCGCAAGTCGGGAGTTTACTATTACATTGATTTACATGCAACCGTGGATGGAAATGCAACCGTAAAAAAAGGACACGATATTTCCCATCGACTTAAAGATGCCTTGCAAAGCAACTTACCGTTCGTCAAAGATGTGTTGATTCACATTGAACCACACGATATTGGGGAGGAAGTAAATTTAGATTAAACCAATCCGTTTTTTACCAACAATTTTGCAATTTGCACCGCATTGGTTGCAGCACCTTTGCGCAAGTTATCGGCAACAATCCACATGTTGAGCGTGTTTGGTTGCGATTCGTCTCTGCGGATACGCCCAACAAATACATCGTTTTTACCTTCTGCATAACGAGGCATTGGATAAATATTGGTAATAGGGCTATCTTTAACCACTACGCCGGCAGTTTTGTGTAAAATAGTGCGCACATCGCCTAAATCAAAATCGCGACTAAATTCTACGTTAACAGCTTCTGAGTGACCACCAACCACAGGAACACGCACAGCAGTAGCTGTAACATTAATTGCAGGATCTAAAATCTTTTTTGTTTCGTTGGTTAGCTTCATTTCTTCTTTGGTATACCCATTGTCCAAAAAGCTATCGCAATGTGGCAAACAGTTTTTGTCGATAGGATAAGGATAAACCATAGAAGCGGCTACACCATTGCGCTCATTTTCCATTTGTTCAACCGCTTTCACACCTGTTCCAGTAATGGATTGATAGGTAGAAACAATAACACGTTTTACGGTATAAACACGGTGCAATGGAGCCAAAGCCATCACTAATTGAACAGTGCTACAGTTAGGATTGGCAATAATTTTATCGTCTTTTGTAAGTTGATCTCCGTTGATTTCTGGAACAATCAATTTTTTTGTTGCATCCATTCTCCATGCCGATGAATTGTCGATAACCGTTGTGCCAACAGCTGCAAATTTAGGCGCCCATTCCAATGAGGTTTCGCCACCAGCCGAAAATAAAGCAATTGCCGGTTTCATGTCAACAGCAGTTTGCAAATCAACTACCGCATACTCTTTTCCAGCATATTCTACTGTTTTTCCAACCGATTTTTCAGAAGCAACAGGAATTAATTCGCTAACAGGAAAATTTTCTTCTCTCAACACTTGTAGCATAACTTGACCAACCATTCCGGTTGCTCCAACAACTGCAATTTTCATAACCTACGATTTTGTTTTATTTATTCGAGCGAAATTACTACTTTAGCAAGTAATAAATACTATTTCTACCAATGAAATTTGTTAAATATCTAAATCCGAAAACAACTTTTTTGCAAACAGTTATGTTCTTGCTATTCCAAGTTCCAACTGTTGCATTGTCTCAAATAACTGATGATTTTAATGACGGCGATTTTTCCAATAACCCAACATGGTTAGGAACAGTTGCAGATTATCAAGTGAATACTAGTCAACAATTGCAATTAAATGCAGCAGTTGCAGGCACATCGTATTTATATTTACCGCATAATTTAACCGATTTCAACGGAAAAGAATGGCGTTTTTGGGTGCGTCAAAATTTTGCTGGTTCGGCAAACAATTATGGAAGAATTTATTTAATCGCCTCAGCCACAGATTTATCCACCGATCCAGATGGAGTTTACCTTCAAATGGGCGAGGCAGGTTCAACGGATGCTGTGCGTTTAATGCAACGAAACGGAGGAGTAACAACTACCATTTGTGCATCTGCTGATGGAAGTATTGCAAATGCCTTTGCCATAGGTGTAAAAATCATTCGCGATAATACCGGAAATTGGTCACTAAACATTGATTTTGCAGGCGGAGTTAATTATTCAGCTATTGCAACAGGAGTTGAAACAACGGTACCAACAGGAGCATATTTTGGTTACTTGAATGTTTATACTTCTGGAAATATCACCAAATTTTATTTAGACGATGTATATGCGGGAGATCAAGTGTTTGATACAACACCGCCAGTTATGACATCGGTACAAGTTATTAGCAACAACCAATTGGATGTATTGTTTTCCGAAGCTGTAACAGCAACATCCGCTCAAACGATTAATAATTACGACCTCATACCATTCAACAGTGTGAGTTCGGCAACTTTAGACGGAACTAACCCAGCATTGGTGCATTTGCAACTAACTACACCTTTGGTGAATGGAAATACTTACACTTTGTCGAGCAATGCTATTGAAGACTTGAGTGGAAACATTGCCTCTAATCAATCGTTGAATTTTACTTATTTGGTGGCAGAAACTCCTTTGGCAGGTGATGTGTTGATTAATGAGTTCATGGCCGACCCTTCGCCAGTAGTTGGTTTGCCTGAAGTAGAATTTGTAGAAATTTACAACAAAAGCAACAAAGTGTTCAATGTAAGTGGATGGAAATTAGGCGATAATGCAACCTTTGGAACCATTGCTTCTGGATGGTTGTTGCCCAATCAATACCTAGTTTTGTGTCCAACTGCCAATGTTGCCGAATTTACCAATGCGGTAGGTGTAACCAGTTTTCCAAGTTTAAACAACGCAGCGGATGACATTGTAATTCAAGACAATACAGGTGTGCAATTGGATAAAATCAGCTACACTGATGCGTGTTACCAAAATACAGCAAAAAAAGATGGTGGTTGGACCATTGAGCGCATTAACCCCAATGAACCATGTTCACAAGCAAGTAATTGGAAAGCTTCAACAGCTGTAGCTGGAGGAACACCAGGCGCACAAAATTCGGTGCACGATGTAACACCCGACTCGCAAGCAGCACAAATTGCAGGAATCAATATTCTGTCAACCAACCAAATAGAGGTAGTGTTCAATCAGATGGTAGATTCAACTTCACTTAAAAATGCAGCAATTACGGTCAATCCAACGCTAACTGAAAACAACCGAACCATTGCAAGTATCCACGTTGCTTCATTTTCGATGGATTTTGTAGAAAATTTTGCAGAAGGCCAGTTTTACACCTTGAGCATTCCATCAGTTGTTGATTGTTGGGGAAATACGGGGAATGTGAGCGCAACTTTTGTTTTACCATCGCAACCCGATAGTGGCGATGTGGTCATCAATGAAATTTTGGTAAACCCCATTACTGGTGGTAGCGATTTTGTGGAGTTGTATAATAAATCCGATAAATTGCTGGATATAAAAAATTGGAAGATAGCACGAATTTACAATGGCGTTGTAACAGATTATAAAACAATTACTAACAGCCGTTTACTTCATCCAAAAGATTATCTGGTAGTCACTGCTGATAGTAATTTTGTGATGAGCAATTATCCTGCAACAATACCCAATAAATTTTATGCATTGACTTTGCCTACACTTTCCAACGATACAGGAAGTGTGGTATTGACCTACGATAAATTTGTGTTTATGGATACTATAGCCGTTGTGCTCGATCAATTGGTGTATTCCAGTAAATGGCATTTTAAACTCATAGATGATAACAAAGGAAAAACCTTGGAACGATTAGACCCCAACCGACCAACGCAAGATGCAAGCAATTGGCATACTGCTGCCGAATCGATTGGTTTTGGAACGCCAGGCGGAAAAAATTCACAATACTATCCTGCCATTCACGATGGGGAAGTGAGTTTATCCAGTGAAACCATTTCACCCGATAACGATGGGTTTGAAGATGTGTTGTTGATTAACTATACCATGACTTCACCTGGTATGGTGGCTTCGTTTTATGTGTACGATGGTGCAGGAAGAAAAGTAAGAACCATTGCTCAAAACGAATTGTTGGGAATGGAAGGAACGATTGTTTGGGATGGTGTTCGCGATGATGGTCAAAAAGCATTGATAGGCACCTATGTGTTGGTTGTTAATGCTTTTGCAACCGAAGGAGGAAAGAAATTTGTGGCTAAAAAACCATTTGTTGTAGCAGGGAAGATGTAAAACACACCTTCCCCCTCAACAATTTTTTATTTTATATACCTAAAATCTTGACCGTTTTCGATGGTTTTTAGGGTTTCAAAAATCAATCGGATGCAGTTTTCCACGTCTTCTTTGCGACATGTTTCTACGGTTGTGTGCATGTAACGTAAAGGCAATGAAATCAATGCCGAAGTTACTCCGTCTTGCGAATAAGCAAATGCGTCGGTGTCTGTACCAGTTGAACGTGATACAGCAGCACGTTGGAACGGAATTTTGTTTTTCTCGGCGGTTGCAATAATTTGTTTCAACAAGTTGTTTTGTACCGCCGGACCATAGGTCAACACCGGACCATCACCCGATTTATGGTCTCCTTGTTCAATTTTGTCAATCATTGGTGTGTTGGTGTCGTGGCAAACATCTGTACAAATCGCAACATCTGGCTTAATTCTGCGAGAAATCATCTCGGCACCCCGCAAACCAATTTCTTCTTGCACCGAATTAACGATATACAAACCAAAGGGCAATTTTGTTTTAGATTCTTTTAAATGGCGCGCCACTTCAGCAATCATAAAACCACCAATGCGGTTGTCGAGTGCACGGCCCACAAAACGGTTTTTGTTCATCACCATAAATTCGTCTTCAAAAGTTACCACACAACCAACGTGGATACCCAAGGCTTCTACCTCTTCTTTGCTAGAGCAAGCAACATCTAAAAATATGTTTTTCATACTCGGGGCTTCGTCTTTTGCGTGGCGTGTATGAATGGCTGGCCAACCAAAAATTCCTTTTACAATTCCTTTTTCGGTATGAATATTCACCCTTTTTGAAGGTGCAATCATGTGATCAGAACCACCGTTGCGCACCAAGTAAATAAAACCTTCTTTGGTGATATAGTGCACAAACCATGATATTTCATCGGCATGCGCCTCTATCACTACTTTGTATTCTGCTTCTGGGTTGATAACTCCCACAACTGTTCCATAATTATCCGTAAAATACGAATCAATGTATGGTTTTAAATAATCTAACCACAATTTTTGTCCTTCCGATTCAAATCCTGTTGGACTTGCATTGTTCAAGTAATTTTCTAAAAATTTTAAGGCGTCTTTTTTAATTGTATATGCCATTTTATTGCTATTTTAAAGTAATTCGTTTGCTAAGTTAGCTAATTCTGAGCGTTCTCCTTTCTCTAATTTGATATGAGCAAATAATTCTTGTCCTTTCAAACGGTCAATAAGATATGCCAAGCCGTTGCTGTTTTCATCCAAATAAGGGGTGTCAATTTGGTGCACATCACCAGTAAAAACTATTTTGGTGTTCTCACCAGCTCTTGTTATGATGGTTTTTACCTCGTGTGGCGTCAAGTTTTGTGCTTCATCTATGATAAACATGATGTTAGAAAAACTACGCCCACGAATAAACGCAAGGGGAGTGATAACGATTTTTTCTTGTTCTTGCATTTCCACAATGGCCTTGTGTTTCTTTTCGTTTTCACCAAATTGTGCTTTGATGAATTTCAAGTTGTCCCATAAAGGCTCCATGTACGGTCCTACTTTATCGCCTGCATCGCCGGGTAAAAAGCCAATATCTTTATTCGACAAAGGCACAATTGGTCGCGCTAAAATAATTTGCTGGTATTTTTTATTTTGTTCCAAGGCAGAAGCCAATGCCAATAATGTTTTACCAGTTCCAGCTACACCTTGCAGTGCCACCAATTTTATACGATCGTTCATCAACGCATTGAGCGCAAAAGCTTGTTCGGCATTTTTAGGTTTTACACCATAGACGAATTCTTTTTCAATGCGTTCAATTTGGTTTTCCCATTGGTTATAAACTACTAAAGATGAGGTTTTTCCATTTTTGAGAATGTAATACCCATTATTGATTTTTTTATCGCCCAAAATTCCATCTTCATCAATTTTACCTTTTGTGAAAATTTGGCGTATCAATTCAGAATCTACCTGTTCAATAGTGTTTGCACACGGTTCATCGGTATCGCTTGCCACTTTTCCTGTTTCATAATCTTCTGAAACAATTCCAAGAGCCTTTGCTTTGATGCGCAAGTTGATGTCTTTGGTCACTAAAATCACTTCCGATTTAGGCTCAGCCTCTTTCAAACAAAGCGCAGCATTGATGATTTTGTGATCGTTTTTTATGGACGAGTAAATGTATTCTGCATTGTTTTCTTTGGGATGATTGTCCAAAATGATACGAAAACTTCCCAAATGTTCGCCCATTGGAATCCAATTTTGTAAACTACCGTTTGACGACAATTTATCGATGAATCGAATCACCTCACGAGCCGAAAAATTCTTTGTATCGTTTCCCAATTTGAATTTATCCAATTCTTCCAATACCGTTATCGGAACTGCCACGTTGTGGTTTTCAAAGTTGGTAATGGATTGATGATCGTGCAACAACACCGAAGTATCGAGAACGAAGGTTTTTATTTTCTTTTTTGCCATGGTTAGTAGTTTTCAATAAAACTAACGATAAAGCACAAAAAAATGTGTATTCTCAATAAATACTTATTTACATCAATTTGTTAGTTAAAAAGAGAGAGAATTACAGTATATATTATATTGGATAAATACATGTTTTCATTAAACAAGATGTTCACCAATTAAATTATTCATTATTTATTCCTGTTAGATAAATAATTTTACCTCCCCTACCATTATCATTTTTACCCATTTCCCAAGTATAATTGTTTAATTGAGAAGTTAGCTCTTTTAAATCTGATGGGTTGTAAAGTTTTAAAAGCGCAATACATCCATCAATCATTGTAACAATTGGAAGTATTGGGATTAAATAGGTAAAGATTATACGTTGAAATCTAAATGGTTTAACAAAAAGTGAAGCAAATAAAATTGTCATAGGCACAAAAAATGTCATTCCAACAATTTGCCATAAACTATCATTGTTTCCTTCTACAACAACAATTGGATTTTTTGATTCAGAAATATTTTTTAAAATAGATTTAGCATCTTCTACTGACAATTGATGAAATGAATTGACAAAAAGGTATAACCCTTTATCTGAGGTGTTAAAATCTTTTATGTCTAAACATTTAATTTCAATTGTTTTATCTATAAAAGGTTGCACAGTATCTAATCCCGCACCTATTTGTAAATCTATATAAATTATTTTTTTCATCCCTGTTTGTTCAAGTGTTTTATTTATAACAGGTATAAAAGGTTTTGATGCATTTACTTTTAATACAAACCAACTTAAAAATTCAGCCATCAACTTTTTTAAGTTTTGAGGAAACCAACTCATGTTTGTAAATTGCTTTATTTGTTTTCGTCTCATATATAATAATTTTAAAAAAAATACTAATTTAGTCCAAATGTACTAATTAATTTGACCACATGGTCTATTTTATATGAAAAAAATTAAAATTGATATATTGAACACTTCAAAAAGAATGTTTAATTCTAAGGGAGTTGCGTTGATTTCAATAAGAGAAATCTCTAGAGAAATGAGAATAAGTCATAGTAATTTACTCTATCATTTTAAAGATAAATACGAAATTATTAATTCATTGCACGAACAATTAATTGAAAAAGTATATGAATTAAACAAGGAGATTGAAGAAAACAGTAATGAATTAACTAGGCTGATTAAAGGAATTGAAAAAGGGTTTGAAATTCTTTTAGATTATAGATTTATGATGATTGATTTTAATTTCATTGCACAAGAAAACAAAACATTTCGAAAAAGAATAATTGAAATGGAAAAAGAACGAGCAACGATGTATATGAATTTAATTAAAAGTCTTATTCAAAGAAAAATTATTAGAAAAGAAAGTTATTCAAATGAATACGACGCATTAATTATTCAGATTAGAATTTTTAGTGATTATTGGATTTCTTCTTCTCAAATTTATGATGATTCAACTAACCCAAAAAAATACGCGAAATTACTTTTGCAATTATTTTATCCCTATATGACAAAAACAGGTAAACAGGAGTTTTTAAAAATTGTGTAAACTTAGTTTTATTTAATAATCATTTCCTAAACGCACTAATGTTAGACGTTAGCTTAATCATATTATTGAAATCAGCTTTGGAATAGAAACTAAAGCCATAATCAAACGATGTTTTCCTGAAATGCAAGCCCAACTCAAAAGAATATCAAGCAATTATTGGTTTTTTTAACTTCATGAATTGACGAGTGTAATAATCAAATCTTAAGCGGAAATGAATGTTTTTGGTAGTTTTAAAATAAAATAATTATCTTTCCGTTCTTTTTCTCAAAATGAAAGCCTTTTATTTGAGTATATTATTTTTGGTAGGAGTTTGCTTTTCAACATTCTCTCAATTTAAAACTGCCGCATCGCGCTCCGAATTAGGAGTGATGTTGGGGGCTCTTATTATATTGGTGATCTTAATCGATTCAAGCATTTTAAAGGAACACAACCAGCTGCTAGTCTTATTTATCGCTATGAAATCCACTCACGATTAGCTTTTCGTGCTAATTTCTCTTATGGTAACGTTGTTGGTGACGATAAATGGGCAAATGATGAAGCGTTGGTCAATAGAAACTTAAATTTTCGTTCCGATATTTTTGAACTAGGTGCAGGTGTAGAATTTCATTACATGCCTTTTCGTTTGGGGCACGACCGTTACAAAGGAACTGCATATTTATTGGCAGAATTAGCCGTTTTTAGAATGAACCCTAAAACACACTACAACGGTGAGTGGGTTTATTTGCGACCTTTGGGAACCGAAGGACAAGGTTCTCACTTAAATGCAAAAAAACCTTACAGTTTATTTCAGTTTGCCATTCCTTTAGGACTGGGTGTTAAATTCTCATTAGGCAAACGAGTGTCTATCGGATTAGAATATGGAATTCGCCTAACGTTCACCGATTATTTAGACGATGTTAAATCCGATACTTATGTTGACCCAGTGGCTTTAGCAGAAGCCAACGGACCAATGTCGGCAACTCTTTCCAACAGAAGTTTGGACGGTAATCGATTTGGTAAACGTGGCACCGCAGCAACCAAAGATTGGTATTCATTTTTTGGACTCACGCTAACATTCCGTTTGGGTGACCCTCAAAAATGCGCGTTTATGGAATAATGGTGTTGAAAGAGTTCTTTTAAAGCAACGCCAATTTTTTATTTTCCAGTTTTTTGTAAAAAATTGTAAATGGTGGTTACAGCCAATATAATTAGCAACACCACTAAATCAGAAAAATGATATGCAACACTAATGAGCATAAGAATAGCAGAAAATGCAACCATCAAAAATTGCTCTTTTAAGTAGTTTTTCCAAACCGTTTTTTCATCTTGCTTCAAAAACAATTGAGGCAATATAAATTCCATTTTATAGGATGAATAGGCCATTAAACCAACCATAGGCACTAAAATAATCCATTGCTGAATGCCCATTTCTGTATAAGTCAAAAAAGCAATAATTTCTTTTTGAAAATCAATGGAGGGGTGCAATAAGGCACTACCAATTTGAAACAATGCCACAATTAATGCAAAAAACATTATGGCAACACTTGCAAAAGTGGATGTAGGGATTTGTGTGTTTTGGGTTACTTGCTTAATTTTTCGTGCTTTTAAAAACACTACAATCAAGCCAGCCAATAGGTCGAGGGTATAAAACAACAAGATGAAATATAGCGACCAATTCCACCAAAAATAACCCAGCAACGGAATGGCTAAATTGCCAATTAATTGGATATATACCTGTTGTTTTTGCATTGATTAACGGTCAAGTTTGTTGTATGCATCTATTGATAATTGGAATTTATCGTCGTATTTCAATGCCGACATGTATTCTTGTTTTGCCTCTTGAATCAATCCTTTTTTCTCATAACACATTCCACGGTTGTGATATGCTTCAACATAGTTTTTCATAGTGTTGATGGCTTCTGAGTAAAAATAGATGGCACTATCCACTTGGTTTTCTACATTTTGTTTTAAATAACCCAAGTGAAAATAACCTCTTGCACGGTAATATTTTTCTTTTTCTTGTTCCATTTTGCGGTAATATACTTTTGCTTCTTCGTATTTTTCAAACGATTCTAAAGCATAAGCATAGGAGTACAAAAATTCGGGATTGGTTTTGTTCAACTCATACGCTGTTTGGTAATATTCCAAGCAAATTGGGTTGTTTTCACGGTGATACAAAGCTGCTAAATGAAAATAGGCTTCGTAAAAATTAGGGTCTTGCTGAATGGCTGTTTCATACGAAGATTTTGCCAATGAATAATTTTCTAAATCAACATACAACGAACCTTTGAGTGCATAAGCTTCTCTTTTCTTTTTATCTATTTTCAACGCTTTGTTCACATATTTAAAGGCATTGTCCACGTCTTGCATGTAACGATAAGTTGCTGCCAATGCTACCAATGCATCCGTATTTTCTGGTTGCTTGAACAATACAAATTGAAAATGACGTTGTGCGTTTAAAACTTCTTCAACCGTTCTGTTTTCTTTATTGTTCAACGCTTGTGCGTATAACATACGGGTATCGGGGCTCAAACTATCCAAACGAAAAGCTTTTGCACCATCCGCCAAGGCATCAAAAAAACGATAATCTTTCAACGCTTCGTTTCCTCTAAAAAGCAATAACGGAATACTGTCGGGATAAAGTGCCAATAAACTATCAATATTAGAAGTTGTTGGTTGAACAGCTATATTTTTAGTTGTTTTACCACCGCAAGCACTGATTAAAACGATGAAAAGAGAAAGAAAAAAGAATTTTTTTATCATTGAATAGAAATTAACGTTATCAAAACTACATTTTATTTAGCACTTCAAAAATAGTTGTTTATTTTATGTATTCAACGGATTGTTTTGACTTTTGAACGGTTGTTTTTTACTATTTCTGTGCAAAACGATACAAAACAGCTGCCACCACACTAAAAATTACATTGGGCATCCACGCTGCTATCATGGTTGGGAAACCAACATTTTCGGCTGCCACTGCCATAATTTTCATTGCAAAAATAAAGATTAAAACAATAATCAATCCTATGGCAATATTAACACCAATTCCGCCTCTTTTTTTCTCACTGGAAACGGCAATTCCAATAATGGTGAGAATGTAAGTAGCAAATGGATTGGCTGTTCGTTGATACAATTCCAATTCATACAACGGCACTTTTGACGAGCCTTTTTCTTTTTCTCGAGCGATGAATTTTTTTAATTTTCCAGTGCGCATCGCTGATGCAATATTATCGCGGGCAGCCATTTCACTCATACGGAAATTAAAAGTTGTATCCAATTGTTGCCCTTCGCGCAATTTATCTTTTGGATTACCCACCGTGCGTTCGTAATAATCTCTAAGCACCCATTTGTTGGTTCCCTCTATGTTTTCTGCTGTGCGTGCCACTAACACATAGGCCAATGTTTTATCTTTGTTAAAGCGTTGAACTACAAATTGTTGTGCCACATTGTCTTCGGACGTATAATTACCAAACTGAACAGTTATATTTCCCGGAAAATCAGCAAAATAATTGGAAACACTCAAGGCATTCCGGTAGTATTTATCTTCAAAGTCCAACGCTCTTTTATTGAATGTTGGCAAGATAATGTGGTTGATTATTAAACTAATAATTACTAAAAACGTTGCGGCAATCATGTAAGGGCGAATAAAACGCGAAAATGGTTTTCCACTGTTGAGTATCGGGATAATTTCTGTTTCCTGAGCCATTTTTGCTGTAAACCAAATGACGGAAATAAAAATAATCATGAACGAAAACGAGTTGCCATAAAACAAAATGAAGTTCAAGTAATACGTAAAAATAATTTCACTTACTGGAGCTTCATTGGCAATAAACTCACCCAATCGATCGGATAAATCAAACACCATTGCCAAGAGCATGATGATTCCCAACATGAAGAAAAATGTTGTAAGAAACTTCTTGATGATGTATTTATCGAGGATTTTCAGCATGTTTTTTCTTATAAGCGACGTTCTAATTTAGGCACCATTTGGTTTTTCCACGTATAAAATGTGCCGTTTAAAATTTGTTTTCTAGCTTCTTTTACCAAGGCCAAATAAAACGCCAAGTTGTGAATAGAAGCAATTTGTGCACCCAACAATTCATTGGATTTTATCAAATGGCGCACATAGGCTTTGGAATAAACACGGTCAACATAAGATGTTCCATTTTCATCTAAAGGTGAAAAATCTTTTTCCCATTTTTGATTTTTTATGTTGATGGTTCCTTCCCATGTAAACAATAACCCGTGGCGAGCATTGCGTGTTGGCATTACACAATCAAACATGTCAATTCCCAAAGCGATGCATTCCAATAAATTTTGAGGCGTTCCAACCCCCATTAAATAGCGAGGTTTGTCTTTTGGCAAAATGGAGCACACCAAATCGGTCATGCTATACAAATCTTCATCAGGCTCTCCAACCGAAAGTCCACCAATGGCATTTCCAACAGCATTGTGCGAAGCAATCACCTCGGCAGATTCTGTTCTTAAATCTTTGTACACACTCCCTTGAACAATTGGAAACAAGGCTTGTTGGTAGCCGTATTTTGGTTCTGTCTCGTTGAAACGGTTAAAACATCTTTGCAACCAACGGTGGGTCATGTGCATGGATTTTTTAGCATAATTGTAATCGCAAGGAAAAGGGGTGCATTCATCAAAAGCCATGATGATGTCGGCTCCAATTGTGCGTTGGGTATCCATTACATTTTCGGGTGTAAAATGCAAGTAACGACCATCAATGTGCGATTGAAAACGAGCGCCTTCTTCCGACAATTTGCGTGCACCAGAAAGAGAATATACTTGATAACCACCACTATCGGTCAAAATAGGTTTTTCCCAACCATTAAATTTATGCAATCCACCAGCAGCTTCAATAACCTCCAATCCGGGGCGAAGGTACAGGTGATAGGTATTTCCCAAAATGATTTGCGCTTGAATATCATCGTTCAATTCATGCTGATGAACACCTTTAACAGTGCCGGCAGTTCCAACGGGCATAAATATCGGAGTTTCAATCACTCCGTGGTCTGTGTGGAGCTTTCCAGCTCGTGCTTTTGTGCTAGAATCGGTATGAATTAATTCAAAGTGCATAACATTGTTGAAAAATAACGAGTGTAAAGATAAAGCTATTTCATTAAGCGTAGCATATTTGCACTAAAGTTTGATGAATGAATATTGTTCCAGTTTTTGATTTTGGTTGGTGGTCGCTGTTGTTTTACCTCTTTGGTACTGTGGTATTGATACAGCTACTTTACCTTATTTTCTTTTATGCACGTTTGGCTTTTTACAAAGAAAAACCAAAGAAGGAGGGAGCGTTGCCACCGTTGAGCGTCATTATTGCTGCGCGCAACGAGGCAGACAATATTTATGAAAATTTGCCTTTTATTTTAACGCAAGATTACCCCGAATTTGAGGTCGTAGTGGTAGTGAACCAAACGGTGGATGAATCCAAATACATTCTTGGAGCCTATCAACGCCAATATCCCAACTTGCGTTTTACGGTGATAGAAAAAAGCAAACATTTGCGTCAAGGGAAAAAATTGCCACTCAATATTGGAATTAAAGCAGCAAAATATGACCATTTGGTGATGACCGATGCCGATTGCAAACCAGTCTCTAAGAATTGGTTGCGCGAGATAGGTCAATCGTTTTCGGATAAAAAAATTGTGTTGGGTTATGGACCGCACACCAAAGAAAAAGGGTTTTTAAATTCGGTTATTCGTTTTGATACTGCATGGATTGCAGTCAATTATTTATCGTTTGCTTTGGCGCGATTGCCTTACATGGGTGTGGGAAGAAATTTGGCTTATACCAAAGATGCTTTTCAAAGTGTTAATGGGTTCAAATCGCATTACAATATTGCTTCGGGAGATGACGATTTGTTTATTCAAGAAGCGGCAAAAAATAGAAATTACACCATCAGTTTAGCCGAAGAAAGTTACATGTATTCGCCGTCCAAAACAACATGGTCTTCGTGGTACCGACAAAAATCACGTCATTACACCACTTCACCTAAATACCAAGTTATTAAAAAAGCATTGTTAGGAACCTACCCCATGTCGTTGTTAATTCTATACATTTCTTTTGTTATTTTGTTGTTTAATAAGGACTTTCGCTGGATAACATTGATTGTTTTTGGAGTAATTTTCCTACTCAAATGGTGGATTCAAGGCAAATGTTTTCTAAAACTCAAAGAAAAATCATTTGTGAAGTTACTGCCATTCAACGAGTTGGCTTATGCCATTGGAATTCCAATCATCTATTATTCCAGCGAGGTAAAAACAACCAATAAATGGTAGAAACAGATCACTTATCCGACAAAGGAAAACAGGATTTAATTTTGGTAGAGGCCGCTATCAAAGGCGACCAATCTGCTTACGCTCAATTAATGTCACGTTACCGCGATTCTGTTTATTTTACTATGCAAAAAATGGTAAAAAACGTTGACGATGCCGAAGATTTAACCATAGAAGCATTTGGAAAAGCGTTTAGTCGCCTCGATCAATATTCACCCAGTTACGCTTTTAGCACGTGGTTGTTTAAAATTGCTTCCAACAATTGCATTGATTTTATCCGTAAAAAAAGAGTGCAAGTAACTTCTATGAGCACGGGTAAAGTAACCGAAGATGGCACTGTAATTTACTTTGATGTGCGTGCCGACAACCTCAATCCAGAAGAAACCATTGTTCAAGACCAAAAAATCAAGTTGATGCGCGAGTTGGTTTCCAAGCTCAAACCACGTTACAAAGAATTGGTTGAAAAACGCTATTTTGAAGAATTGAGCTATGAAGAAATAGCCGAAGAAATGAACTTGCCCATCGGAACGGTGAAAGCACAATTGTTTAGAGCACGCGATTTCTTGGCAAGCATGATGGATAAATCTAAAGACACGATTTAATTTTCTTATTTTCCAACCATGGAATTGATTCAAAAATATTTTCCGGAGCTTACCTCCGAACAAGTGCAGCAATTTGCTCAATTAAAAGATTTATACCAAGAATGGAACGAACAAATCAATGTTATTTCTCGAAAAGATATTGATAATTTCTATGAACGACATGTGTTGCATTCCCTTGCAATTGCCAAAGTAATGGCGTTTAAAGATGGAAGCGACATCATGGATATTGGTACAGGTGGCGGTTTTCCAGGAATTCCATTGGCAATTTTATTTCCCAACAGCCAGTTTGTGTTGGTAGATTCTATTGGTAAAAAAGTAAAAGTTGCCACCGAAGTTGCTAAAGCGTTGGGGTTGAAAAATGTTACAGGCATTCATGAGCGAGCAGAAAAAATAGACCAAAAATTTGATTTTATTGTAAGCCGAGCAGTAACTGCCATGCCTGATTTTATTCGTTGGACCAAAAACAAATTTAAACCCAAAGGCATCAACGATTTGGCCAACGGTATTTTGTATTTGAAAGGAGGGGATTTAGCAGAAGAAATGAAAACAGTCAATAAATTCTATAAATTCTACAACATTCCAGATTTCTTTTCCGAAGAATTTTTTGAAACCAAAAAAGTAGTTTACGTTCGAAATTAATCATTTGCAATGCGTTATTTTTTAAGTACCGTTTTACTGCTGCTTTTTTTAAGTTGCGATTTTAGCACACTAACATTTGCGGAGAAATTGGACACGCTATCAGAGCAACAATACAAAGTTGTGAGTGTAAAAGATGGCGATACTATTGGTGTTTTAATGGATGGGAAAGAAAATTAATTAGTCAATTTTTCAGATTCCAATTTTATATCAGTAATGTCATAAACTTCTACTTCAAGACATTTGAATTTATTTGGATTAAAGATTGCGACATTAATCCCTTCAGAATATAGAGAACTCTTAAATTCAATACCATCAAATCCCATTGATTTTATAAGTTCAGAAATGTATTGTGTTGGTAAATAGTCTAATTCACTATCGCTTCTTCTTCTCGGTTTTGATAATTCTTGTTCTAATTTATCAATAAAAGAGCCGTGTATCATTACGCTTTCTAATGATTCCAATTCAGCAAGTCTAAACACATCATAAGTTGAACGACTAAGATTTACAACACTTATACTTTCTTCAAGTCTAAAAGTACCAACAGTAACAAAATCAAATAAACTTGCTCTAACTTCATATAAAGTTGTCGTAATATCATTTGCTAAATAAAGATATGAAATTCCATTTGGGTTGGCTCGCCCACTTTTTGCTGATTTATGCGGAGGATTACCCATTTGCTCGATTTGATAACCTTTGGGATTATCGCTAATTCTTGCTCTGTAAAACTTCTTACCTTTGGGTAAATCCTTTTGAAAATATTTAAACAATGATTTTAATTTTTCTAAATCCAAAGGGTTTTTCAAATGAAATCTGTTTACAGTTTTTATTTCTTCCGAAAATCTATCCCAAGAAAGAAAAAGAGTTTGGTTTACATCATTCTCAATGCTTGTATTATGAAATCTCAACTGAACAGGATTATCTAAAATATTTTGATAATCGGCTACATCATCTTTGATTACATCAGCAATTAGCTGCTTAACATTATTTGTTTCAATTAATTTTTGAGTAAAAACTTTTTTATGAAAATCAGAAATTATTTGAACTTCTAATGATTTCCCATTTTCTGTATCAACATCGTATAAATCAATAATACCTTTAAAAAATGGACTTAATTCAGAAGCCTCATAAATAGAAACATCTTGCGATTTGCAGTAATCGCAATTCCCCATCGTTTTATTGTTTAAAATGATAGAATTTAAGTATTGACTTTCAAAGCAGTTTGTACAACAATTCATATCAAATCAATTTCAAAACTAAGTCAATGTGATTCATTAAAGACAATTTCTTTAAAGTTCCCAACCCCGGAAAGTGTCCGTTTGTATGGTATTCTCGAAATTGCGGAATAGCAACAGAATTGTAATTTGTTTGGTCGCACCAAGTAATTAATTTATCTAATGCTTCCGCAAACTTACCTGCAATATCAGAAGTATCATCATTGTTATCAGAAACAAAATGTTTAATTTTTATTTTATTGTTATCATCTGAATAAGACAAATGAATAGCTACCGCATAAGGTAAAAAACCTGTTTCTGAATATTCTTCACCAATGGAAAGATAGTCTGAAAACCCAATAAATCCCTCTTCTTTATAGTAAATATGTTCCTCTGAAAAATTACTTTCATTAACGTGTAAATAATCCGAATTTTTTGATTGAGCATTGAAATAATCATCAAGTTCAACACGTGTGCTTTCCTCAAAATTCCTATGGTATCTTTTGCTTGTTGCTGACAAGTTTATTACATTATATTTGATAGTAAAATACTCTTGATATAGTTTTAGAATATCAAAAACATTATCAAAAGTAGCATTATGAATAATGGTTAATTGAGGAATTACATCAGAATATTTTCGTAAAATCTCTAAAGTATCGGCATGAACAATTTTATTATGAAAAATAATACCGACTTGATAATTTTTACTTTCTCCAACAGAACTTTTAATAGCAGAAAAAATAGCCTCAATATCTCGAAATGACCCAACTTGTGGATTAGCAATAATTGTAAAATTCACATTAAAACTGACTAACTCCTTTAAAGTAGTTTTCAATGTTGAAGAATCCTTAACGGGTTCAATAATTGGCGAAACTTTTTCTTTGTTTGGCGACAAAACAGAAGATGTTAATTCCCTAATACCTATCAATTCAAACTGTTTTCCTCTTATATACGGTTGATACATACTCTATTTTGTTGCTAAAAAGTTATATAATTTCTGATATTCCTGCTCGTTAAAATCCAAAGTATTACAAATGTGCTTTAACTCTTTTGGTGTGTTTCTTGATTTCAACAAGTCGGGATTTAGCAATTTTCGTTCTTTAAGTTTACTTAAAACTTGCTTTTGAAAATCGACTATATCCATTTTAGCAAGCAATTCATAACTAGCTTTGAATATTTTTGTATTGGGTACATCAGGAATAAATTTGTAATTATCAAAAACCAATTCAAGATATTCTTGTTTTCTTAAAATTTTAAAAATTGTATCAAACTCAAACAAAGAAAAATTTTCGTTTGCCTCCTTGATAGTTTCTAATTTGTTTTTATTATCAAGAACAATAATTCCAATGTTTGTATTCGCATATTCAACTTTAATTTTTTCTGCAAACTTTTCATCAGTAACAACATAAACTTTATCCGCAAACTTTTGATAATCGTTTAATTGTTTGGACAACTTCCCTAAACCATCAAGCTCTGTTTTGATTTCATAAATTCTTATAGAACCGTTTAACAAAACCAAATCAGCCTTAGAGGTACCTATTTTTAACTCATTGAGTAATAAAGTTGACTCTAACTTTTCTTTTTTAAAAATTTCAAGAAATAAATGGTTCTTATAGATATATTCGCATCTATATTTCTGTTGTAACGTTTTATATAAAGAGCTGATTAGATCTAAGTTAGTGTTGTAAGAGATAGTGTTAAAGTGTTTCATAGTTTGTTTTTTAAACAAAGCAAAATCATCTTCTCGCACTATCTTTTGAAACATAGTTGGAGAAAAAATTTGAGATAAAACTCTTAGATTTTGCATAAACACTACTATTTCTTTTACAGAACAAATATAACAATTTAATATAAGATTTTCACATTTCAACAATAGAAACTAACGGTATACTGTTAATTTGCAAATCAATATTCAACCTGCCATAAATACAAACCTTGAGCTGGAGCAGAGGAGGCGCACTGACTTCTGTCCAACGATTCAAAGATGTTTTTAAATGCTTCAATAGTAATTTTTTCTTGCCCTACTAAAAGCAAAGTTCCCACCGTTGCACGCACCATGTTTCTCAAAAACCGATTGGCGGCATATTCAAACACGTATCCATCTTCTGTGGTTGACCATTCGGCTTTAAACACGGTACAGATGTGTGTTTTAACATCTGTATTGGCTTTAGAAAAAGTAGTAAAATCGTGTGTGCCTAATAATAGTTGGCAAGCTTCGTTCATTTTTTCTAGGTTTAAATCGCCTGGCAAATAGGTTGAATAATTATGTTTAAACGGATTCTTTTGTGTGTGTATGAAATAGCGATAGGTGCGTTTTGTTGCAGAAAAACGAGCGTGCAATTCACCATCCACTTCTTTAATACGTAGTATGGAAATGGAGGAGGGCAAAATTTTATTGAGTCGGTATTGCAGTTTATCCAAATCAATTTTTAACTCTAAATCGGCATGAAAAGTAGAACATTTGGCATGCACACCTGCATCAGTTCTTCCACAGCCAACAATGGGGACGTGAATATTGGAGTTTAATTTGGTGAGTGCATTTTCTATTGTTTGTTGAACAGAGGACTGACCAATTTGCACTTGCCAGCCAAAAAACGCTCCGCCATCATAGGCAACCTCAAAAAAGTAACGTTTCACCGAGTTTTTTAATCTAACGATTTGATAAGATCTGCCAAACGAAGGTTGAATTCATAAATATCTAAAGACGCTTTATCGCCAATTACTTCCATACCATTGATGTAAGCTTTACCTGTAGCATCGTAAATTTTAAAGCCAAAATCATCGTTAACAGTATTGATAGCTGGCCCCAAATTTTTTACAGGTCCCCACGATTTCCCACCAGTGCATTCAACAACATATACGTCGTATCCACCAAGTGAATTTTTGTGACCATTGGAGCTAAAAAATAAATAACGACCATCTGGTGTGATATAAGGAGTTGTTTCGCGACCTTTAGAATTGATTTCAGCAGGTAATGCAACGGCACTTCCCCAATCGTTACCAGTTTTATAAGCTACATAAATATCACTTTTCTTTTTATTAGCATTGCGCTCAGAAACAAAATACATTGTTTGCCCATCAGCAGTCAATGTAGCATTTCCATCGTAGAACGAAGAATTGATGTTTTTTCCAAGTAAGCGCGGTGCCGACCATCTGTCTTGTTTGGTCCATTTCACTTCAGCAATATCCGAACTTTTGGTGGTAAATTTAGTTTCCATTGCTTCAGAATAATTCATTGTTACATAAGCAACTAAACCATCTTCTGACACATAGGAAATAGACTCAAATCCTTCTCCGTTAATTTTTCCAATACGGTTAGTAACGCTGTCCCACTGATTAGTTGCGCTGTTCCATTTTGCTTGATAAATATCTTCAAAAAATTGTTGATCGGATGGGTTTTGACGCCCACCAGTTGTGTTGTTTCTTCTCGAAGTAAAATACATGGAGTTTCCACCATTATAAATTACGGGAGAATAATCATTGTATCCCGAATTAACATCGCCATTAAGATGAATGCGCGTGTTTTTAATTCCTTTTGCCAATTGTTCTTTTGCATATTTTGCTTGTTCCAAATGCAAAGGCAATTCCAAATCCGCAGCTCTTTTCTTTGGCATCACTTGAATTCCTTTTTCATAGTTAGCAATGGCAGAATCAAGATTGCCTAAACGGTGGTTGGCTTCTGCTAACATTTCATACAATTCTTTTTCTTGAGAAATACCACTCAACAAACGTGCATCTTCAGCATATCGTAGGGCATAGCCGTAGTTGGAAAGTTCATAATGACATCTACTTATCCATAATGTTGCCTTTGCAGAAGTTACATCTTTTTTAGCAGCATCTCTAAATTTATTCAACGCATCGCGGTATCTACCACTGTTAAACAAAGCTTTTCCTTCTTCAATCATATAACCAGCAGCTGTTTTTTGAGCAATGGTTGCTGTAGAATCTGGCGGAGTCATTGCAGCAAATGAAGAAGCAACAAAGAAGCAAACAAAAGATAAAATTAGAATTCGAGTCATAGTTAACTTTTTATTATACTGCAAAGTAAAACAATTTTTTTGAATTTTCTGGTAAAAGTATAACGAACTCTGTTTTTACTATCCAACAACAGTTTCTGTTTTGTTAACTTTTATCATAGCAATAGAAGCCGAAACGATGGCTAAAATTGGTGCAATGGAAGCACAAATCCATAAAAGCAATTGAAAAAGAATGGCAAATATATGCCAAAAGCCATGTTGCGATAGTTCGGTTATGGAAAACAATACTTCTAGATCTACTGGAACCAAAATCAAAAAAGAATAAATCATTCCAATACCCATTGCTAAACCACGGTGAGAGCGCACAAACTCAATGCTTTTTTGTTCATCTAGTTTCCTGCGTTCATTGTCGTAATCAATAAAACTAAAGCCATAGTAATAAAAGCCAACAATGAAGGTGAGATACAACAACGGTGAACCAAGTGGGTCGCCCCAACCTATCCATGAAATGATGATAATGAGTAGAAAAAAACTGTATTCCCAAATGATGTTTCTAAATGCTAGGCGAATTCCTCGTTTAACATCTTTGATAATTTGTTTTACATCAATAGGATAGGTTTTTCCGGTGATGATGCGTTCGCATTTTTGACTCAAGTGCGATAACAAAGGGGAAAGTGTGATGACAACAATGTATTTGGTAAATTTCATCAACAACAAGGCAATGGAGATATTAAACGCCACGTGAATGAAATACCACACAATGCCGTTCATGTTGGTTAAATTGGGTGTTATTTTGAAATTTAAAATTAGGTTTCCCAAAAAATAAATACCCAACATAAATCCAGCTGGCACCAAAAAATACCAATATAATTTGTGTTGATTAATAAATTTAAAAGCTGTCCAATACGAAGTTATTCCTAACCAAAATTCCTTGAAAAATTGTATCATTTTTTAGTTGAAATCAAGCGAAATGGGTTCGTTTTCTGGTGTTGGTTGCATTCTTGAAGTTGACGGTTTTGCGCCCATGTTGCACACGCCGTTGAAAGCAGCGCCTTCGTCAATTTGAATTCTGGTTGTAAAAATATCTCCGTTGATTTTAGAGGTGTTGCGCAATGTCAACAGTCCTTCAACGGAAAGTGTTCCGTTAATTGTTCCTTCAATTTCGGCTTCAACACATGTTAAATTACCATTCACAACGCCGTTTTCACCAATAAAAATTTTAGCACTGGTGGTAATGTTTCCTTTAATTTCGCCATCAATTTGCATGTTTTGATCGGCAATAACATCTCCAACAATTTTAGTTCCTTCAATGATTTTATTGAAATTTCCCGAACTTTCTGAAGTGAATTTTTCTTTACGTGTAATCATATTAGTAGAATTCTGTGTAAAACAATTCGTATTGCTCCAATTCTTTTGTTTCAAACAACAATTTCATGTTTTTGGGGCTTATAACAACAGTTTTTGATTCACGTAAATCTAATAAATATTTTTTAGTTTTCTTAAACGTATTGACATATTCTTTGGCATCGGCTTCTTTAGCAAATTCGGCAACCATTAAAATATTTTGTGTGCTGTTGTATAAGTTGGTGGAAACTTTTACTTTGCTTTTTGGGAAAAACTCACGCGTAAAATCAAAAACTTTTGACTTCGATAAATCTAAATTTTCTTTCGGATCAAGGAATATTAAAACAATGTGTGGCACTTTTTCTTCATAAGAATAGATGGTTTTATTACCAAACACAACAGGTTCGTTTTTAGAATAACCATTTTTAATAATATTCAACATATCTGTTGCTCTTGAGGCTTCATCAGAATTTGGATATTCTTTAACAATGCGTTCCAAAATTGGCACTAACTCTTGTTTATCTTCTGTAACTTGCCCTTTACTCATAGCCAACAACAACATGTATTTAGCTCGGTACTCGTTATCAGGTTCGTTGTCCATTACTTGCTCACCTTTTGAGATAACAGGGTAATAAATTTTACGGTTGTAACGGTTCAAGATGGTTACATATTCTTGTTCACGCAAGGCATCCAATTCTTTTTTCTTCACAAAATAATCGGGATCGCGCATGTAGTTGGCATAATCCGAATTTGGATAATTGTTTAGTATGTATTCTTTTTGTGCATAAGCCTTTGTTGGGTCTTCATTTTCATACATTTTATACAATTGATAGGCGGCCATTAAATTGTAATCCGATTCAAATTCTTTATCCAAAATACGGTGGAATTGCGTTTTAGCCAAACCAGGTTCTTTTAATTGCTCTTTGTAGATGATCCCAGCATTGTAAAGTGCTTCCACCAATCGTTCGTTTGATTTTTTGAAATCGTCTTCGGTTTGCGGTAATCCTTTCGCCAATGATTCAACCGTAAGGCCCGCATTTTGTTGCGCTCCAGCACTATCAGTTGATGCAACAGCGCTTGTATCGCTACCATTATCCGTATTGGATGGAGGTGCAGCAATGGTTTTGTTGCTTCTTCTCCAATTATCTTCATTAGGACGATTACCCCATTGTTTTTGGAAGTCGGTTGCACCTTGAGTTATAGATGCACTATTGCCCCAATATCCACCGCCTTTTGCGTTCATATCTTGTGCAAATGCGTTGTTGTTTTTAGCCAATTCTCGTAGTTTCTCTGCTTCGCGTTTTGCTTTTGCTGCCGCTTCTTCTTCTTGTTTCTTGATAACGTTTTTCAAGAATTTTTCTTGTTCATCGGGGCTTAATTTGGCAATGCGTTGGATGCTGTCTTCATATTGAGCTGTCTCCACTGCCACCACTAAATCGGCTAACTTTTCAGCCTTTGTTTTAATAGCAAAATAATTTGGATATTTTTCGGTGACAGTAACTACACATGAATCGTAATATTTTTGTGCTTTTACGTAGTCGCGTTTAGCATAGCGCATATCTCCCATTTTTTCATACGCCATTCCTTTTTGACGTACATTATTGGTTGAAAAGAAGGCAGAATTAGTCAACTGTTCCATTGCTTTATCTTCGTTTCCTTCTTTGATGCTAATCATTGCTTGCGCATAATAGATTTGATCCTTAAATTCAGCATTTTTAGCATCTTTTAGCATCTTATTAAGGCTCTTTTTGATTTTTGGGCCACCATCTAAAATAGAAGATTTTAATTGAGCACTAAAACTCATTGGATAAGGAATCTTGTATTTAGTTGACTTTTTATATTTTGCAATGGCTAAATCTGTTTTGCTGTCTTGCTCGTATAGCTGACCTAATATAAAGTTAAGTCGTCCTTTATCTGCCGAAGTTTTCGCTTCTTTCAGTGCACTTTCTAAATATTCAATAGCTTTTGGATATTCTTGCTTTGCAATGGCTAAATCTGCTTTTGTGCGCTCTAATTCAAATTTTAATCGTTTTGGAAATTTTGCTACTTTATCTTCGTTTTTTCCTTTTCCTTTAGAACTACCACCTGATTTATTGAGTTTTGCAGCTTTTGATTTTTTCGATTTTTTTGACGCTTCTCCTTTGTTTTTTGACGCTTCTTCTTGTGCTTTTAACACTTGGTCAACTTTGTCTAAGCTTAATTTAGCATCGGTATAGTTACCTGTGCGTATATTGGTTTTAGCCATCCATACTTCGCCCACATAATTAGAAGGGTCGTTTGAAAAATAGCGGTTAATAAACTTAAAGTTTTTCAACGCTATATCGTAATCTCTTCTGTAATAATAAGCTCTACCGATGGTAATCCAGTTTTCGTCAATGTAATTGTTGTGTTCAGCATTTTTTCGTGATGGCTTATCCAAAGTGGGCATACTATGGTCGGCAATTACTGTTTTCACCTTTGAAATGGCTGTATCCAATGCTGGATAAAACGCTTCAACCTCTGTTTCATTCGGTACAGCTTCAACGGGTATTAATTGATGAAAATCTTCACTTAAATTATCGCGATAAGTAGTTAGCGATACATTTATTAACTCATTGGCATTAAAATTACCGTTGTAACGAGCAGTCACATAGTGATATGCACGGTTTACAGCCGTGTTTTTTTCAGTAGAGCATGCGTAGAGTAGTGCTACTAACGAAAAAAAGATTAAAAATAAGCGGTTGTATTTATTCATTCACGATGTTGCTAAAGCTCATTAATTAACAGCAAAAATTCATTTTTATTGTGTGCTTTACGCAATATTGGTAAAAACTTGTTGAATATCGTCGTCGTCTTCAATTTTATCCAACATTTTTTCAATATCCGCCAATTGTTCTTCGGTAAACTCAACTGGCGAAGTTGGAATACGTTGTAACGTTGATTTTTCAACATCAATTCCAAGATTTTCTAAGGCATGACCTAATTCACCAAAAGAAGTGTAATCGCCGTAAACAAATACTTTTTCATCTACTTGTTCAATTTCTTCCAATCCAGCATCAATTAACTCTAATTCCAATTCTTCTAAGTTAATACTGTCTGTTTTTGCAAATTCAAATACGGCTTTGCGGTTAAACATAAATTCCAAAGATCCGTTTGGAACAACACCACCACCAGCTTTGTTAAAATAGGATTTCACGTTGGCTACAGTACGGGTTGGATTGTCGGTTGCACATTCAACGAAAACCAAAACACCATGCGGACCTTTTCCTTCGTAGTTGATATTTGAGAATGTTTCAGCGTCTTTGGCATTGGCACGTTTGATGGCTGCATCAATATTATCTTTGGGCATGTTTTGCGCTTTCGCATTTTTGATTGCCGTACGTAAAGCAGAATTGGTATCTGGATCAGGACCACCTTCTTTTGCGGCCATTGTAATTGCTTTTCCTAATTTTGGAAATAACTTAGACATTTTGTCCCAACGCTTTTCCTTTGCTGCTCTGCGGTATTCAAACGCTCTTCCCATGTTGTATTTCTATTTAATAAATTCTATTATAGAAGGCAAAAATATAAAAATCAATAAATAAATGCAACGTACATTGGAAGAATGCTCTATTTCAAATAGAAAAGAAAATATCTATACCCCTATAAATTATTGAAATTAATTCAAAAAAACCTAAATCTAAACCATTTTAATTTGGTTTTATAAAAATGTTGCTCGGTATTTTCTTGTTAGAAACAAGTAAATTGATTTCTGGTAGTTGGGTGGTAGCAATTAAAAATACTAAAACTTCACCCAAGGGGTTTATAAATAAATCTCTTGTTCCGTATTATATGAAATTGTTTTACAGGAATTATTAGTTGTCTTTCGATTTTTTGAAATGAAGTCATATATGGGATTTCTTATGAATTTTGGAAATATTTGAATAAAGTATCCTAAGAACTTAAATTTCCAATTACATCTTTTTAAAATTCCTATAATTGCTTCAGATTTGATTTCATATTGTGCGGTTTTTTTATCTATTAAGTAGATTGTATCTTTATGTGGATTCAATGATATACCAATTTCAGAACAAATATTTTCTCCAGCCTTTGAATGACTGGAAATGAAGATGAATTTATTTTTACTGTATTTCAATGGAATGCGTATAAAATTATTGCATAGCAAACATTGTCCATCAAAAAGTATTATTAATTTATTTTGTTCTATCATTTCAAAAAGACTATTAAAGGCTTAAATTCAAGTTATAAATGCAACAAACCTATAATTCCTGTTTATAAAGATATAAAATATCCGATTGTTTATAGTAGGATTTATCAATTCTATTTTTAAAAATGATTGCCAGCAACAACAGTTGGTTTTGCTGTGTCGCATAGGCTTTTAATTATCGGCAATTAAAAGAGCAGAATTAATTTCTTTTTTTCCTAATTGCTTTACTATCTTTGCAAAAAATTCAAAAAAAATGTCAGAAAAACCGGTTAGGGTTCGTTTTGCACCATCTCCAACAGGACCTTTACACATTGGAGGTGTGAGAACCGCATTGTACAATTATTTGTTTGCAAAGAAAAACAACGGAACATTTATCATTCGTATTGAAGATACCGACCAAACTCGTTTTGTTCCCGGAGCACAAGATTACATCATGGATGCATTGAAATGGTGTGGAATTAATGCTACCGAAGGACCAGGAATTGGTGGTGAATACGGACCTTATGTCCAGTCAGAGCGCAACGATATGTACCGCCCCTATGCCGAGCAACTTGTTGCAAACGACAAAGCTTACTATGCTTTTGATACGCCAGAAGAATTGGAAGAAATGCGCGAAAAAGCTAAATTGATGAACATGCCTAATTGGCAATACAACAGTGTTACTCGTACATCAATGAAAAACTCCATTTCGCTTCCTGCAGATGAGGTAAAAAGAAGAATTGAAAATGGTGATCCGTATGTTATTCGTATCAAAATGCCGCGCAATGTGGATGTTCGTTTTGAAGACATGATTCGCGGATGGGTAACGGTAAACACCAACAACTTAGACGATAAAGTGTTATTTAAAAGCGATGGTATTCCAACCTATCACTTGGCAAATATTGTGGACGACCATACCATGGAAATTTCTCACGTTATTCGTGGAGAAGAATGGTTGCCGTCTGCTCCTATGCACATCATGTTGTATGAAGCATTTGGTTGGGAACCACCTCGTTTTGCTCACTTGCCGTTGTTGTTGCGTCCTGATGGAAATGGAAAATTATCTAAAAGAGATGGCGACCGTTTAGGTTTCCCTGTTTTCCCATGCGATTGGGTAACTGCAGAAGGAGAATTGTATTCGGGCTACCGTGAAAAAGGATATTTGCCACAAGCATTTATCAATATGTTGGCATTTTTAGGATGGAACCCTGGAACAACACAAGAAATTTTCTCAATGGAAGAATTAGAAGCAATCTTTACTTTGGAGCGTGTTTCTAAAGGTGGTGCAAAATTCGACCCAGATAAAACAAAATGGTTCCAACACCAACATTTAAAAGCTGTTCCAGATGCAGAATTGGCTGATTTGTTAATTGCTCAATACGATGCAAAAGTGGACAAATCACGTTTGACACAAATTGTGCATTTGATGAAGGAAAGAGCTACTTTTCCTCAAGATATTTTAATCGAAGGAGCTTATTTGATGGAACGTCCAACAAGTATTGATGCACAAAGCATTGAGAAAAAATGGAAAGACGATTCCAACGATTTGTTAACCGGTTGGTTGGCACAATTAGAAGCAATTGTTGATTTTACAGCACCAACAATAGAAAGTGTTTTTAAAGCATATATTGCTGAGAAAAATGTTGGCATTGGGGCAGTGATGTTCTTGTTCCGTTTATTGGTAACAGGTCAAGGAGCTGGACCAAGCATGTTTGAAATATCTGAATTTTTGGGCAAGCAAGAAGTTATCGACCGTTTAAATTGGGGGTTGGCAACAGTTGCCGAAATGAAAAAATAATTGATGAAAAATCACATAGAAGTCAATGGTATTAAGTGCTATGCACACCATGGCTGCTTAGAAGAAGAAGCTAAGATTGGTGGCCATTACGTAATTGATGTTGCGTTGGTCACCGATTTTTCGGAAGCCATGAAAACCGATGATTTGACAAAAACCATTTGCTACGTGGACATCAACACCATTGTTAAAGAAGAAATGGCTATACGTTCCAAATTAATTGAACACGTGGGTGGTCGAATTTTCAATCGTATTAAAAACGAAATCAACAACATTGATCATTTACGTGTGAAAATCGTAAAAATTTGTCCGCCAATTAATGGTGATGTGGACAATTGTTCGATAATTATTGAAGATTAAGCTTAAATTTTTCTCGTAAACGCATTAATACTTTTATCTTTGTAACCTAAATTTTATAAAGATGAGTTTATTGACGGTTGGAAGTGTTGCCTTTGATGCAATCGAAACACCTTTTGGAAAAACAGATAAAATTATTGGTGGAGCGGCTACTTACATAGCTTTAACAGCTTCATTCTTTGAAGAAGATCAAAAAATTGTTTCAGTAGTTGGCGAAGATTTCCCACAAGAAATGATTGATTTAATTGCTTCTAAAGGAGTAGATATTACTGGTTTGCAAATCAAAAAAGGTGAAAAATCATTTTTTTGGTCAGGAAAATACCACAACGACATGAACTCTCGCGATACGTTGGTTACAGAATTAAATGTATTGGGTGATTTTGACCCTGTGATTCCAGAATCTTATCAAGGTGTTGAGTATTTATTGCTTGGAAATTTAAGTCCACAAGTTCAACGCCAGGTAATTGAGCGTTTGCATCAACGTCCAAAATTGATTGCTATGGATACCATGAATTTTTGGATGGACATTGCCATGGACGATTTAAGACAAACGTTGAAATTGGTAGATGTGTTGATTATCAACGATGAGGAAGCACGTCAATTATCCAAAGAATATTCATTGGTAAAAGCATCCAAAGTTATCCGTGAAATGGGACCAAAATACTTGATTATCAAGAAAGGAGAACATGGCGCCTTGTTATTTCACGGAGACAATGTATTTTTTGCTCCCGCATTGCCATTAGAAGAAGTGTTTGACCCAACAGGTGCAGGTGATACCTTTGCAGGTGGATTTATGGGATACATTGCTTCCACAGATGACAGTTCGTTTGAAAACATGAAACGCGGCATCATTGCTGGATCGGCATTGGCTTCATTTTGTGTTGAAAAATTTGGAACGGAGCGTTTGCAAGAAATTTCAAAAGAAGAAATCAATCAAAGAATAGAAAAATTTGTGCAACTTGCCAATTTTGACATGTTGCAAACCATTTAATAGTAAATGAATAATATGGAAAGTACTGCATTTTTAGAAGAGTTGAAAACGTTAACAGCGCAAGAAGATGTAATTTCAACTGGTCGAGAAGTGAACGAGTTGAGTGCTCGTTTTGAGGATTATGTTTTAGAAGAAGAACGTAAGTTACAAATTGCTCAAATGGAGGCGCATGAGAATGACGCTGAGATTCCAGATAATACGGAATTGCGCCAGTTGAAGCACGATTTTTATGAAGAATTGAAAGCCTATCGTGAAAAACGCAAAACGATAATTGATGCTAAAAACGCGGTTGAGCATACCAATCTTTCAAAGAAAAAAGCACTCATCAACAAGTTACGTGATATTATTCAAAACGAAGAAAAGATTGGTGCTGCATTCTCAGCATTAAAAGAAATTCAAGAAACTTGGAAAGAAATTGGCGATATTCCACGCGATGTACGTCACGATATTCAGTCCGAATACTCTCGCTTAGTAGAAGATTTCTTTTACAACATCAATATTTACAAAGAATTAAAAGAGCACGATTTGAAACGCAACTTGCAATTGAAGCAAGAGGTGATTGAAAAATTGAAACAGTTGCAAAATTTAACTTCTATCAAAGAAATTGAAGCAGATTTGAAAGCGCTTCAAAATGAATGGGAAGATGTGGGTCCGGTAAACAATAACGATTGGGAATTGTTGAAAGATGAATATTGGAAAAACGTACATGCTTGTTACAGCAAGATTAACGCACACTATGAAGATAGAAGAGCGGCATTGATGAAAAATTTGGAGCAAAAACAAGCAATTTTAAATCAAATAACTGAAAGAATAGACCAAATTCCAGCATCAACCGACGTTAAATTTTGGAACCATGAAACCAAAGAAATTTTAAACTTCCAAGAAGAATGGAAAAAAGTTGGTTTTGGTCCGCGCAAAGAAAACGATGAAATTTGGACTGCTTTTAGAGCTCAATGCGATCGTTTTTTCAACTTGAAAAAAGAATTTTACAGCAACATTCAAGATAAATTTGATGTGATTGCTGAGAAGAAGAAAGAAATTATTGCTAAAGCCAACGAATTAAAAGATTCAACCGATTGGAAAAAAACTTCGATGCAGTTGATTAACTTACAAAACCGTTGGAAGGAATTGGGCAACGCAGGTATGCGTCACGAGCAAAAATTATGGAAACAATTCCGCCATGCATGCGATGTGTTTTTTGACAACAAGCAAAAATTCTTTAGCGAAGCAGATGCTGAATTTGAAAGCAATTTAGCTGCTAAAAATGCTGTTATTGAAAAAATCAAGGCTTATACCATGCCCGAGGATAAAAAACAGGTTATTGCCGACTTAAAGCAATTTACCAATGAATTTAACACCATCGGGAAGGTGCCAATGAAAGTAAAAGATGCCGTTTACAATGCCTACAAAGCAGCGTTGGATGTGCATTACAATGCATTAAAATTGGAAGGAGAGGAAAAGAACAAAATCATGTTCCAAGCACGCATTGATACCTTGGCTGGAAGTCCAGATGCAGCACGTCTATTTGCCCGTGAAAAAGCAGATATTCGTAAAAAAATTGATTTATTGAACCACGATATATTGCAATTGGAAAATAACCTTGGATTTTTTGCAAATTCTAAAGGTGCCGATACTTTGAAAAAAGAAGTGGAGAAGAAAATTGAACGTGCTAAAAACGAAATCTTGGCACTGCGTCAACGCATAAAATTGATTCCAAATGAATAAATTTTTTAATGCACTGCTTTTTGTAGTGTTTATTCCAACCTTATTGTTGTCCATCTTTGTTGGTTTTGATATTCCAATTCCGCTTTTAAGAACAACAGGTGCATATTTAACATACAACAACGAGGCTTTGTTTGTGTTGGGATTGTTCATTTTGCTCATCAATGTGCGCAGAAGTGTAAAACGTTGGACAGCACTCAGTCTTGTTAACAAGGTGCACAAATTCAAATGGACAACGCTTGTTACCAAAGAGCGTGTAAAACGTGTATATGTGTACAATTTCTCTGAAGCATTGGTGATGCTAATGGCAGGTTTGTGTTTGTATTACATTTGTGCTGATGCGTGGATGCCTATGATTGGTTTTCTCTTTGGAGCGTTGGATGCTGTTGTATTTGCTATTATTGGAGCTTCAAGTAACAAATTTAGAGTAGGAATGACTTCCAAAGCACTGGTTGCAGGCGACAGAGATGTGATTGTAATTTATTTTACTGGGTTAAGAAAAGTTTCTACGCATTTACAAACCATATTTTTTGATTTCAAAGATGATTTGCAATTGAGATTCCCAATGGAATTAATTCCTGAAGAAAAGCGCACCGAATTCTTTCAGGAGCTAAAAAATACGGTTAATCCAGACAAAGTATATTTTCAAAACGATTTGTAAAAAATCATTCGAAAGAAAACCGTTTTGTATAATTTAATTCTTCTTTTCACTGCTTTGAATAGGCAAATAGGACAGAAGTATTCCTACATTTAATGTAGAAATTAATACGACTCAATAAGATCGGTTGAAACGATTTTCTTAAAGACTTGTTTCTTTATCTTTCAACAACATCAAAACCGATGTCTTTTCTGAAATATGCTTTTTCGAATTCGATGTTTTTGATGCTATCGTAGGATTTATCCAATGCATTCTCAATGGTGCGTCCATACGAAGAAACAGCTAATACACGACCACCTGCTGTCATTACCGCAGGACCATCAGAGGCAGTTCCAGCATGGAAAACGATGGAGTTTGATACGCTGTTCAAACCAAAGATTTGTTTGCCTTTTTCATATGCTTCTGGGTATCCGCCAGAAACCATCATTACTGTGCAACAACTTCTATCGTCAAATTGAACGTCGCGTTCAGACAATGTGTTGGTTGCTACACCTTCAAACAAATCCAAAATATCGGATTTTAAACGTGGCATTACCACTTCTGTTTCTGGGTCGCCCATTCGGCAGTTGTATTCAATAACGTAAGGTTCGTTTTTCACATTAATCAACCCAAAAAATATGAAGCCTTTGTAGGGGATGTTGTCTTGTTTTAAACCTTTAATGGTTGGAATAATAATTTGATTCTCAACTTTATCCATAAAAGCAGCATCTGCAAATGGAACGGGTGAGATAGCTCCCATTCCTCCGGTATTCAAACCTGTATCGCCTTCACCAATGCGTTTGTAATCTTTTGCTTCTGGTAAAATTTTATAGGATTCACCATCTGTAATTACAAAAACAGACAATTCAATACCTTTTAAAAATTGCTCGATGACAACTTTAGAACTTGCATTTCCAAATTTGGCATCAACCAACATATTTTTCAATTCTTTTTTAGCTTCGTCTAATTTATCTAAAATCAAAACGCCTTTTCCAGCTGCCAATCCATCTGCTTTTAACACATAGGGTGCTGGCATGCTTTCTAAAAACTTGTAGCCATCGTTGAGTGTAGCTGCTGTGAAAGTGCCGTATTTAGCTGTTGGAATTTGATGACGTTTCATAAATTCTTTTGCGTAATCTTTACTTCCTTCTAGTTGAGCAGCCTCTTTTTGTGGTCCGATAACACCTACATGTTTAATCTCGTTATCGTTTAAGAAAAAGTCATGGATACCCAAAACCATTGGTTCTTCGGGTCCAACCACCACCATTTCAATATCGTATTCCAACACGAATTTTTTTACTGCTTGGAAGTCAGTTGGGTTTACATCCACATTTTTACCGTGGTTTTTTGTACCTGCATTTCCTGGAGCAATGAACAATTCGTCCAACGTTGAACTTTGTGCCATTTTCCAAGCCAATGCATGTTCTCTACCTCCTGATCCTAACAATAAAACTCTCATTGCTGTTTATTTTTTCAATTGATGATTAACAAAATTTCAATAACGATTCAAAGAATGCACGTCCGTCTTCATTTCCTAACTCACTATCAGAAGCTCTTTCTGGGTGAGGCATCATTCCAAAAACGTTTCTTTTTTCGTTGCAAATACCTGCAATATTTAAAACAGCTCCGTTTGGATTAGACTCGTTTGTTACATTCCCTTCTTCATCACAGTAATAAAACAACACTTGATCTTTGTCTAAGATTTTTTTCACTGTATCGTCAGAAGCATAGAAACGCCCTTCGCCATGTGCAATTGGAATTTTGTATGATTTAGTTACATCCAATCCTTTTGTAATAGCTGTATTAGAAGAACCTACTTTTAAATGCACGTTTTTAGAAACAAATTTTTGGTGATCGTTGTGCAACAAAGCTCCGTCCAACAAACCAGATTCTGTTAAAATTTGAAATCCGTTGCAAATACCCATTACATATCCACCTTTGTCAGCGTGTTTTCCAACTTCTTCCATGATAGGAGAAAGTTTTGCAATGGCTCCCGAACGAAGGTAATCTCCGTATGAAAATCCACCAGGAATAACGATTAAATCACAACCCTGTAAATCTCTGTCTTTGTGCCAAAGATTAACAACTTGTTGACCTAAAATTGTTTCCAACACATAAATCATATCGGCATCACAATTGGACCCAGGAAAAGTAACTACACCAAATTTCATAATCAATTTGCTTTTTTATGGATTGCTCCTAATTTTTATTTGTGCAAAATTAGTCAAAATAGCGTGATTGCATTGCTAATTCAACTATAATTATTCACAAAAGCGTGATTTTTTTACCAGAAAATAGTAGAAATAAAAAAACGAGCAATGGACAAAACAAACACCAATGCAAAGAAATAGTTCATAAAAATTGCTACTGGCTTGAAATGAAACGCATAATAAGAAGTGAAAGCCAAAATAATAAATGCAAAACTGAAGGGCATTGTGTTTTGGGTAAAAAAGTTAATAGCGCCCATGCATATCGCCACAAAAAACAAAATACGCAACGCGGTAATTTGCTTTCTCAAACGTATGCTGCAATTGTGCAATTGCCTGCTTAATCCCCATCTGCTAAAAGTAAAGAAAACAACTATTAACCCTGCAAAAATAAATGCTGGCGTTGTTAAATTTTTCCAGTCGATGAACGTAAATTCCCAATCGTCCCACATACTTTTGTTTTGAAATTTTAGGGCAACAATTGCATATAAAAATGGAATGACAAAACCGGTGATTATCAACATCGACTCGCGAAATACGAAAGGGCGAAAAATCCATACAGAAAAAAAGATAAAAATAAAAACAGCAAGCACAACAGGTTGCAAACTAGCGCTAAACCCAAAAAACAAAGCTGCGTTGAATACTCTGCGCCTTCCATCTTCATTTTGATTGAGGAAAAACAATTGATGTATGCCTAAAATAAAAAAAGTATGCGCCAACATTAATCCACTTGGGATGAACATTTCATTGTAAAAACTCATCCAAACAATGTAAATTAAAGCAGGTAAATAAGTGATTTTTTCAAAAAAGTTGTGTGTGTTGAAAACAAAGTTTATCAATGCGCCATTGAGCAGTAAAAAACACCCCGCAATGATTGATAGGTAATTATTGTTGGAAAAAGAAAATGTTCCAAAAAAACCATAATACAACTCTATATTTGCTCCATTTTTGGGATAATACGTATACATCAGCATATAGCCAACAACTATCAATGGAAGCAAAAGCGCTGCAATCCCTCTATTTTCTGTAAACAGTTTTATCATTTTTAGCGTCCTGGCGTAAACTGACCAGGTTTATTATCTTGTCCTTCAATGATTAACATCCCTTCCGAAAAACGTTTTTCGTTGGTTACTTTTCCTTTTTTGTCGTAGGTCTTGAAAACACCATGTTTCAACCCGTTTTTATATTCTACAGACGACATAATTTTCCCTCTTTTGTCGTAAGTAGCCATTTCTCCATCCAACTTGCCGTTTTTATAGTTAGAAACAACCGCTTTTAGTCGACCGCCCGGATGATAGGCAGTCCATGTTCCTACTTTTAACCCATTTTTATAATTTCCCTCTTCCATTAGATTTCCGTCCTTATCGGAATAAGCTTGGAATTTTCCGTTCAATTCACTGGAGTAATTTACTTTTTTATTTTTCCCTTTTCGGTTAACGTTTGATTTGGTTTTAATCACTTTATAGGTTTTTAACTCCCGTGGTCGACCACTTTCAAAATAATCTTTCCACACTCCAGTTTTGTAACCATTTTTATACGCTCCTTCTATGGATAATTGTCCGCCAGGCAAGTAGGAATGCCATTTCCCGTTTAATTGTCCGTTGGTAAAAGTGGCTGTGTTTTTTAGTTTGCCATCGTCCCAATGGTTTTTCCAAACACCATCTTCTTTTCCGTTGAGGTAATTGCCCTCCATGAGCAAGATTCCATTTTCATACCAAGTTTTCCAAGTGCCATTCTTTTCATCGTTTGCAAATGGTCCTTCTTTGAATTTTTTACCGTTTTTGTAATAATAGCTCCACAGGCCAGTCTTCAACCCTTCGGTATAGTGTGCAGTATATGAAACCTCTCCAGTAGAATACCAATACGTCCAATCACCATCTTGTTTATCGTCTACAAAAGTTCCTTGCATATCACGTGTTCCTGCGCTTGTGTACCACGTCCAAACACCCGATTTTTTCCCATCCGTATAGTTTCCTTCGGCATACAACTGCCCATCTTCGTAATAGTTTTTGTAGGGACCGTCTAATTTTCCATTTTTATAATGACTGATTTTATCGGTTTTTCCAGAATAGAAAGCAAAGAACCATTCACCATCTTTTTGCCCATCCACAAAAGAGCCTGATAAGAGTTTGTAGCCGTAAATGCTCCATTCTTCAAAAGGTCCGTTTTTAATCCCATCTTTGTAGTGGTACCATTCTTTTAATGAGCCAGTTGTATAAAATGTCATCATTTCACCATTTCCGTTAACAACTGTTTGTGTGTGATTGGAGTCGGGCATCCAAAAAGATTCCATTAAATTGATGGAATCGCGGGCTAATTCTTCTGATTTTTTTCGGCCATCCAAATAATAATAGGTCCAAATACCTTTTGGTTTGCCGTATGCATAATTACCTTCAACAGCTAATTTTCCTGTTTCGTTCCATTCACGGTAAACACTATCGGGTTGATTGAGGTAAAAGTAACCTTCTTGTTTGGGTTTGGAATTGGGGTAAAAAAGCAACACTTTTCCGTGCAATAAATCTTTGTAATAATCGCGTTCTTCTTCAATTTTACCTTCTTTATCGTAATAAATCCACTTACCATGTTTCATCGTAGTCGGACCTTGTTGATCGGTGTAATAAGCGCCTACCGATTGAATTTTTGTTTTGTTGAAATCAAAATAAAGGGTTTCTTTCTTTGTAAGATTTTCTTTATTTACAACGTATTCGTCATCCTGTGCAACAACCATCAAAGGAAACGCAAAGAATACTACTACCAACAACTTCCACATAGTTTTTTGTTTTTTTTAAATAACAATAATTGTCAAATCGGTTACACTTTTTCAATCAGACCTTGAAAGATTAAAAACACACCAAACACCACAAAAACAATAGCAATGAGCATGTTTAATCCTTTCAAAAGTTTAGGAGTTATGAATGGACGCAATTGTTTTGCTCCAAAAATCTTTAAAATATCAATGGAAAAAAACGTAAGCAATACCAGACTGATAAAAATAAAAATGGTGAACGTTGAGCTGAATCCTTCTACATGACGCGAATCACCAAATGAAAGTACACTGAACCAATAAAAAATTACCAAAGGATTGGCTAAGTTTAATAAAAACCTTTTAAACTCAGAAAATGTATTCTCTCCAATTAGCAGGCTTCTCCTCTTTAGATTCGTTAACTTGAATAGGACTTGGAGTTTTTAAAAACGTGACTATACCATACACAAAACACCACGCCACCAATTGTTTTGGCAATTTCTTTACTTTGACCCTCACAAGGTTTTTCACCTCGTTGTAAAACAAAAAAGCAATTAAAACATAGATAACATCAGAAAGAAAAACACCAAAATCCAATGCTAATCCAGCTCTAACACCTTTTTTTATGCTTGTTTCCAAAAGCACAAAAAACACCGGCCCTATCATTACAGTAAGAACAAACCCAGTTACTATCCCTTTTAGAATTAAATCTATCAAATGTTAATTATTTAGGTTTTTACAAAAATAGAATTAAGTTTTTAAAAACGTGTTTTTATTGTGAATATTATCGGTGAGTCATAGAAATATTCATGTCGATACAATATGATTAGATGACAGAGGTTTGTTTTCACTATGTTACAAAAGTGTCACACCTACGGTGTTTTTATGTGGTTGATGGGTAATTTTATTACAATGGTGTCGCTCCGATGGAGCTTGATGTAAATTAATGCTAATTGGCTACAAAGCTATCGCACCTACAGTGCTTGATACTGGTTTCCTATGATTAAACGCTTTTTAGTCCCGTAGGGACATGACTTTTGTATAAATAAACACTTCTTTTCTCAATATTAATTACTGTAATGTATTGAACATCAATAAGTTAAAATTAATATAATGTTTTCTCTCCACATTTCGATAAGACTCAATGGATTGGTGTAAAATGAGAGCAATCAGGTAGATAAAACAAAAAAATAAATGCTTATCCGTTTCTTTCCCCAAATCATAGTATTGATTGATGATTTATAAGATTCCTCGACTTCGTCATCGGATGACGGCATTATAATGATGTTGAAGGGGGATAGGTGCGAGCGATGCTCGCACCTATCCCCCGAATTACCACTTAAATCCCCGTCATTTCGACGATTTATCGGAGAAATCTTATTGGGAGGACTTTGCCTCTGCTAAATAATTTTTAAAATAATTTCTAGGGGAAAGTTGCGGATATGCATTAAAAATTATTTTCTTTTTAATGTCCAAGAGCCTTCCAACAACTGAGGTTGTTCGCCAAAATCATTAGCATTGTACCAATAAATGGAAAACGAACCATCATTTACGATTACTTTCTTTCCTTTGCGCTCATATTTGCCATACATTTCAAGCAAACCATAAAGTCTAACATTTTGACCAGATGCAAAACTAGCATTGTTACAATTAATCCATACCCTGTCCATACACGCTATAAATTTAGCTTCAGTTAAGACTAATTGCAATCTAACGTTTTCTTCATTTAGGTTATCATTTTTTAAATAAATATAGGTGCTTGTACTAGACTTGTAAACATCACTACTATTCGTACTATACTTTCCACCCTTTTCATAAAGAAAACAGCCGATTTCTTTAACAAAACCTGAATCAAAGTGTAAACTCAATACATATTCTTTTTAGCATTCTCTTTGCCACAACCAAATAGAATAAGTAATCCTATAATAAGTATCTTTTTCATTATTCAATGTATTGAAATGTTATTAAACTCGTTAAAACAGTGTCTTTAGCAACTCTTTCAACATATAATTTTTCAGGTGTAATTGAAAAGTTTAATATATTGTAAGAGAGATATTCATCAGGAAATGCAGCACTTCTCTTACAGTCTTTTTTATCTAAATTAAAATTATTACTATACAATCGATTATTTATAAGACATCTAAATAAATAATTACTATGTTTTGGTTTTTCTAACAAACCAATTGCTTTATAAATTAATGTATCTTTATTCCCATTTTCATCAATCAAGACTTCTGTAACATCATAGCATCCTGTTTTCATTTTTTGGGTATTTTTCTTTTAAAAAAGAGTAACAAACCAAAAATAAAGCTAATAAAAGATTAATTCTTACTAATTTCAACCACATAACGCTCGTTTTTTATTGTTACTAGTTCTATTAAATACTACTCTATATACTTAAAATGGATTTTTGAAATAAAAGAATCGGAAACTTCTCTACGTGTTACTACAAGCTCCGTTGGAGTGATTTTAAAATCTTTTATGTTATATCTTATTTTTAATGTAGAATCTGAATAATCATAAGACGTGTTTTGTTCAAAATTAAAATTATACGGTACAACTCTATTATCTTGAATACTCGTAAATCTATATTCTTTATTTGATTTTGTATTCACACTGTATGTTCCTAAAGATTTGAAATTCAATATTAAAGAATCCCCATTTTGGAACACCCTTTTATCAATTACATGATAATACCCAGGTTTCATTTTAGGATATTTTTTGGAGCATGCTACGAAAGCAACACATAAAATCATGAGTATTTTTAATTGGTAATCTAAAGATTTCATATTGTTTTTAAATTAATCATTTTTTTTTAATGTCCATTTACCAGTTAGAAGTTGTGGTTGTTCTCCATAATCTGAAGCATTTTCCCAGAATACTGAAAATGTGCCTTCATTTACACTAATTACTTTACCTTTTCTATAATATTTTCCATTCATCTCTAAAGAACCATTAATATATTTTAAGTTATTTGTGAGAGAGTGAAATGTAGTCGAAATTGAAGCTAAGTATCCTGCTTCTGTTTTAATAAAGTGTAAATGAAAATATGTATCTTTGTATGACTGAAGGACTATCTCATGCTCATTTTTAGTTAAATTTTCAACCATACCATACCCATCTTCATATTTTTTTCTTTTTTCAAATAGAATACAATTGTGTTTATCAACTCCTCCATTATCAAAATAAAATGCTAGTTCATACTCATTTTTTCCATTTTCTTTTTGACACGTGTAACAAACGAATATTAACAAAAAAAACAAACTAATTCTTACTAATTTCAACCACATAACGCTCGTATTTTATTGTTACTACTTCTATTAAATACTACTCAATATATTTAAAATGAATTTTTGATATAATGGAATCGGTAACTTCTCTACGTGTTACTATGAGTTCCGTTGGAGTGATTTTAAAATCTTTAATGTTATATCTTCTAATTTTATTTTCAAAATCAATTTTAGTACTTTTTGACTCCATTTTTTTAAAATCAAAAGTAACATTAACCGTTCTTCCATTTTCCATATAATTAAAGGAATACTCCTTTCTATTTTTTACTTTTCTATAATTTCCTAATGCTTTATATGTTAAAATTGACGAGTCTGAATTTAAGTTGATTTCAATGTCTTTCACATTAGAATAACCTGTTTTCATTTTAGGAAATTCGTTTTTTTGACACGCAACTATGGTTAATAGTAAAAAAACAAAAAATAATTGAAATTCTTTTCTCATAGTTTTTTATTTTTAGTATTTATTTGGAGTTAAAGTCCATGTTCCAAGTAAAGTGTTTGTTTGGACACTATCTTTCCAAGAAATAGTAAATGTACCATCATTCACAATAATAGACCTGCCTTTTCTTTTATATTTACCATACATTTCAATATTTCCCATTACCATTTTGGTATAATAAGAACCACAACATGCTAAAAAGTCAGTGTCCGTTTTTAAGAAAACAAATCTACGAGATCCCATTCCTGTGTCAACAAGTAAACCATTTGTATATGACTTATTATTAACTATGTTTCCATATCGATCAATATGATTTCTTCTTTGTTCATAAAGTAAAGTATTCTCATATTTTTCAATAATTCCATTATCATAATAAAAAATCAAGCTATACTCATTCTTTCCATTTTCTTTTTGACATGTGTAACAAACGAATATTAACAAAAAAAACAAACTAATTCTTACTAATTTCAACCACATAACGCTCATTTTTTATTGTTACTACTTCTATTAAATACTACTCTATATACTTAAAATGGATTTTTGAAACCAATGAATCATGAATCTCTGTTCTTGTTAAACTTAGTTCCGTTGGAGTAATGTTGAAGTTGTTTATTTTGTAATAAACTTTAGAATAATTAGGAGAATCATAATCATATGATTTTAATAATTTGATATTAAATACCAGACCTATTGTTTTATTGTTATTTGAGCTCTTAAAAGTATATTCTCCTTTTTTATATTCCATTACTGTGTATGAACCTAAAGCTTTAAAATTAGAGATCAATGTATCTCCATTTATATAAATTTTAGATTCAGATACACTATAATAACCAGTTTTCATAGTAGTACTTTTTTTTGAGCAGGCTATGCTTCCAAACAATAATAAACTAAGTATTATTTTTACCTTCATAAATTATTTTTTATTATTATATCCTTCTTAAAGTCCACAACCCTTTGAGTAACTGTGGTTGCTCGCCAAAATCATTAGCATTTTCCCAATAAACTGAAAAATCTCCTTTATCCACTGTAATTTCTTTACCTTTTCTAAAAAAATCTCCATACATGCTAAAATTTCCTTCGACACTTTTGCTATGATAAATGAAGATATTAGGTTTCTTTAAATACATCTCACTAGCAAGATATCCACCATCTGTTTTAAGCATCATTAACCAAAATGTCCCAGTATTAATTGACTCTATTATTAACCCATTTTTATTTTTCTTTAAATTTTCTATATTACCGCTATTCCCATTATATTTTTTTTGTGCTTCATATATAATACAAGTATATTTATTCATCGCTCCATCATTAAAATAAAATGCTAGTTCATATTCATTCTTTCCATTTTCTTTTTGACACGTGTAACAAACGAATATTAACAAAAAAAACAAACTAATTCTTACTAATTTCAACCACATAACGCTCGTTTTTTATTGTTACTACTTCTATTAAATAAATGCCTCTGCTTAATTCACCAAGAGAGTAATTGTCTGAAATGTCTTCAATTGTTTTTATAGGCTGTCCTAAAGTCGTTAAAATGGTAATTTTAACCAATTCATCTTCGCAATAAATGCTAAATAAATCGTCTATAGGATTAGGATAAACAACAATACTTTTTTGATTAAAATTTTCAACCCTTTCGTCATCTAGAGTATTGTTGAACATCAAATTGTAATCCGTTTCCAATTCTAGCGTTTTTCTAAGGCTTTTTATCATTTTTTTATGGGTAGGAACAAAATCTTCTCCAACCATGTTGTCCATATCACACGTTTCACATTTAGCTGATTTATACGGTGTATTCCAATCTGTTAAATTATCTGGGGTGCATTTTATGGTGTCTGTATAAATCAGCACAGAGCCGTTACCTGAAGGCTCAATAATAGCTCCAGATTCTATCAACACATAATCTAAAGCTTTAAATTCCAATTTTTTTGAGCCAGTAACACTACTTCTAAGTTTCATGTTTTCAAATGCTCCTATTAAATAACCTTGACCAGAATATTTATTTAGGTTTGTAACATTATCTGAGTTAATCGGATAATCAACCACTCTATTTATTAAATCATGATACATTGGGCGGGTTTCTGTTGAATTTGCATAAACTAGATTATAAAGCATCATGTAGTCAATACCATTAAAAAAACCAATAGATTCATTAGATGTAGCGTATAAATCCCATTCACTAGCCTTGTGATCCCACATCATGGGAGTGTTCCATAAATAAGGAAAACCAGATGGAACAAACTGACTATTGACACTGGTGCCTAGATTATTAAAATTTCCAGGATTGGAAAAATTATAAGGTCCAATACAAGGGGCAAGCGCCAATCTAAACCTTGCTTCACTATAACATTGTTCTTTCCTATCCTTATTTTCTTGTAATGTTGGATCCCACCCCCATATATAATCATATAAAGGAACATAGAAAGGATGCCAACTAAATTCTCCATTCTTTTTACTTCTTTCATAAATGTGTCTTCCCATAGTATATATAGAAGGATTGCCAGATTTTGATAATACACTTAACAACAAAGACATTTTAGCATTGCCTGAACCATTATAACCAAAAATACCAGAAAACCACGCAGACTCCCATAGTTGGGAATGATAAGAAAATGGGCTTGCCCTTGCATAAAGTGGGTCAATGATACCCAAATCATTGGAAGGCGTAAACAAAAATTGTGAAATAATCTGCATAGGAGGCATATATCCTGTTACTGCTGAGCCTAATGAAGTAGGGCGATGACGTGGTTCTGTAATAACCCAAAATGAATTTGGTCCCAATGCTTGACTTGGAAAAGGTACATACTGAACAGTGTTTGGCCCGATTAAACAAGTGCCTTTTAAATACCCAGAAACTCTTCCAATTAAATTTGTAGCATGTCTTCTTGCTTCTGACGAAAAATTCATTGACACATCGTTTACCCCATCATTATCCGTATCTATAAAATAGACCTTGAGAGGGGATGCTCCATACGATCATTTGAAAGCCCAATAACAAACGAATAACTTGATCTTGACTCATTTCAGAAATACCATAACATTTTGCAGGTGAGTCTTCTTTACCTCTTCCTTTTTATGATGAATTATTGGTAGATGTGGAGAAGATAGATTTGGAGTAACTAAATAATTTGTTGAGGGCTGACCTTGGGGCATCCTCACATGGCTTCCATAAATCTTCATAATCACCTGTATTGTAAAACATGTTTCCATACTTTACTCCTGTTTTTTTGTTGTTTAGTTTGTAGTAATTGGAAGTTGGAGCGTTTATAAAACAAGACTTAGGATCGTTACTGATAAATGTCGGAGGCACATCGTCTCTATAAACATATCCATTAACACTTCCAGATTGAGGAGCATCGGAAGTATCCCAACCAACATTTTTTGTAATATCTGGGTTATTGGAATAAAATGTTTCAGAATTAAAATCCAATCGTTCATAAGCTTTTATTGCAAAATACAACTCTCGTTCATTGTTTTTTAAATCTTCTGTTCTATTCATTGCCTGCAGAATGGCATGTTCCGAAGCCAGCATTGATAAATAATAACCATGTAAAATTGTACCGTCACTCCATTTTGCTATCGGAAAGCCGTCTGAATTTCTAGAGTCAATAATTAAACTTTGCCCCTGTTCGCTCCCCATTACCATAAAATCGTTTCGCAACCGCCATCTATAAAACCAATATTTAGATAATTCTCCACTCATGGAAAAATCGTTTTGAGAAAAACTCTCTGCTCCTATCAAAACTAAAATCAATAATGCAATTGTTTTCATTTTTCAAAATTTAAGGTTATTTCTCAATATTTGATAACTTCAATTGCATCTCCTTTAATTCTTTTTGCAGTTGAATTGTGTGTAAAGTTAATTCTTCAACTTTTTCTAGAAGTTTAATATTCATTTCAACCAAATCAACTCCATTTTCTTTGACATCATTTTCTGAAGGCATATTGGGTAAATGACCATATTTTTGAATAAATTCCTCTACTTCATTGAGCGGCATCAATGAATAAGTAGGTTTAAAAACATAATCAGCCCAAGCATCTGTATCAACTTTGACCTTTCGAGCACGTAATAATCCATTCGTTTCTAATTGTAATATTTTCTGTGTCCCATTATTGATTGTAATTTTACCATTTGATTCAAATAAATAGGAAGTTACTCCTGTTTGAGTGTTCACGGCTTTCAATATTTCAGTAGTTGGCTCTGAATATTCTAATGAAATCAATTTTTGATACGAATGATTGTTATCAACCTGATTTATTTGTATTCCCGCATTTCTATTCGTGTTTTTAATAAACAAAGTAGTGAAACTGTTTTGGTCTGCCCCAATACCCATGTTAACATCCACTTTAGCTTGACTAAATCGTGCATCTGAGTTAACATGTAAACCATGTGTAGGATTGGCAGTTCTTATACCTACTTTTAAATCTGGCATGCATTGATTACTTAAAACATATAGTCTTTGAGGTGACGCTTGCCAAAATGGTGTTTCGTAGATGGTGTTTCCATTTAAGTCAATCAAACAAGGCATTTCCTCAAAATTAGGAATAGGAAAATAAAACTGTTGTTTTAAGTAAAGTGCAAGAGAATCTAATGATATTCGTTTTAAAGCACCGTTCGTATTTGTCAACACCACATTTTTATTGTTTAAAGTAGCTGGTAGTTCCAAATTTGGCATTTTAACAATACCATTAAACTTAGCCGAATTGTCTGAAACAAAATTATTAAAAACACGAGTGTTGTTCATCTTTGTTTGTCCCAAAAAATTTACATTTTCTTCTACACGTAGATTTTTCTTAATGGTAACAGAATCCTTAACAATTAAAGAGGAATCTATTTTTGCAGTTCCGTTAACCTGCAATCGGGATGATGGCGTTGTCGTTCCTATCCCTACGTTTCCCGAAGGAGGAAGGGTATTGGTTTGGGCAGCCACAGTAAACATGGTGAAAAAGCAACTAATACTTAGTGCTATTTTGGTTGTTTTTACTAAAAATTCGCTTGGATTCGCTTGGAATCGCTTGGAATCGCTTGGAATCGCTTGGAATCGCTTGGAATCGCTTGGAGGTAGTGTTGTTTTCATAAAAAGATTTTGTAGTTAATAAATCAAATTTACAAAAAATAAATTGAAAAAACAAAAAAATAATGATGGAAAAAGTTTGGCAAACCCATTTGAAAAATTGAAATCTGTTTGTTATTCAAAGTAAATGACGTGTCTTCTATGTTGTTTTTTCTGATTAGTATTTTTACAAAGGCGTCACACCTACGGTGTTTTATGTGGTTGATGAATATTTTTCTACAACGGTATCGCTCCGATGGAGCTTTATGTCGATTTCCTATGATTAAACGCTTTTTAGTCCCATAGGAACATGACTTTTGTAGAAACAACATGATTTTTACACCAATAAAATCCGAGATGACACCTTTGTAATCACCCAAATTTATTAGCACTAAGGAAGTTAAAGATGATTCTTTAGTTAAATTTTAACCTATTAATTATAAATCACTTATTGCTATTTTGTTTTTTGTTTTAACAAATAATAGGTCAAACTATCTTACTTATTGTGCTCCATCACATAGTTTAAAACCTTTGTCATTAAATGAACTCTGTCCTTACCTGTAACATTGTGTTTGTGCATCGGATAGGGGAAGAAATCCATTTGAATGCCTAAATCAACAAACTTTTTTACCAATGCAAAATTGTGTTGCATCACCACTACATCATCGACAGTTCCATGAATTAGTAGCAAATCATCTTTTAAATTGGCTGCATGGGTAACTTGCTTGTTTGTAACCTTCTTCGTTTTGCTCAGGACGGTCCATGTAACGTTCACCATACATTATTTCATAATACTCCAATCGGTCACTGGTCCACCTGCTACACCACATGTAAATACTCCAGGGCGTCGTAGTAATAAAGAAGTTGTCATAAAATCCACCAAACGACCAACCATGAACAGCAATGCGATTTCCATCAACATAATTCAATGATTTCAAATAATCCACCTCCCGATAATTGATCTTCAATTTCAACTGTTCCCAATTGGCGGTGAATTTGCGATTCAAAAATGCAAAACCACGTTCTGCAGATCCTCTTCCATCAACTGTAAAAACTAAATATCCTTGTTCTGCCAACCAATTCATCCATAAAGAAGCACCATCGTACCATGAATTGGTAATTAATTGTGCATGTGGTCCTCCATAAACATACACCAAAACAGGGTATTTTTTCGATGCATCAAAATCACTTGGTTTGATACGGCGCGTATATAATTTTGAGCCATCTTTAGCGCTGATTGAACCAATTTCTGTTTTTCCAATTTTATAATCTGCCAATGGGTTTGATGCCGTCAATAAATGTTTTACTTCTTTGCCTGATTGTGAGAAAATTCCTGCTTTAAATGGCGTAGAATGATTGGAATAACCATCGTAATACAAAGAACCATCTAATGACAGTGCAAATTCATGCGTTCCTTCAGTCTGTGTTAGTAATTTTTGTTTTCCTTTTAAATCAACAGAATATACAAGCGTATTCAACGGATTTTCCAGTTGCTGAAAAATAAATCACATCTTTTTTAGCTGTTAAGATTTCTTTAGCAACAAATTTATTGGCTGTAAGTTGTTTGATTAATTTTCCGTTGAAATCGTAATAATAAAGGTTGTTAAACCCATCTTTTTCTGAAATCCAAACAAAATTATTTGATTTATTAGATGGGAAAAATGCTGGATGTTCTGGTTCTACCCATTTATAGTTTTTTTCTTCCAACAATGTTTTTACAAACGCACCTGTTGTTGCATCATAAACATTCAACTGCATGTGATTGGATCTCGATTAACTTCTGCAATTACAACAAAATTATTATCCGGTGTAAAAGTTAAATTGGTCACAATCATCACTTGCTGCACGTGGTGTAATGTAAACCGTATTTTTTAGAAATAGTATTGTAAATTCCAACGCGCGGTTTTTCTGATTTTTGTCCCGTCATTGGATATTTTATAGGCATCAACTCTGCTGGCGTTTCATTGATATCCACCAACGGATAAGTATGCACATCTGTTTCGTCTTTTTGGTAAAATGCTAGAATTTTTCCATTAGGCGACCAAAACAAACCGCCCGAAATACCAAATTCACTACGTGCTATTGCCTGACCAGAAACGATATTTTTATCACTAAAATTGGTTACTTGCACCGCATTTCCTTTGCCTAATGAAACATACACGTTGTTCTCAATGGTATAGGCCACATAAAGTGATGCTGATGAAAGTAAAGCATTGTCGGCATTTTCTTGCAATTCATTAAAAATAGTTGCTGTTTTTGCTGCTGGATTGACACGCAGATATTGCTGACCATTATTGATTAAAAATTCACTAGGATTTAACCATTCAAAGCCCGAAAACCATGCAAATTTTACTCCTGCAATACTGTTTACATCTTGAATAGTAATCAATGTTTCATCCGTTTTTGCCTTAACGCTGGATTTCATCAATGTGGTGTAATCTTTCAAATATGAATACTCCTGGCGCGATGAATACCAATTAAAAGACACTGGTCGCTCTGGATAAAACGAGCGATATTGCTGAAGAACAGCATCTTTTAAGGTTAATTCTTTTTGTCCAAATGAAAAACTTGCAATTACTAAGAAAAATGCGCAAACTATTTTATTCATACTGTTTTTATTTATTCAATTCTGGTTTTAAATCTTCTGCCAACCATTTATAAAATTCACGGTGCCACACCAATGCATTTTGTGGTTTTGTTACCCAATGTCCCTCTGTTGGGAAATACAAAAATCTACTTTTCAATCCTTTTAACTGAGCCACTTGGTAGGCTTGCATCCCTTCCGATTCTGGTACTCTAAAGTCCATTCCTCCATGAATAACCATAATTGGTGTATCCCAATTTTGCACATAGCGGTGCGGTGAATTTTTTAAGAATGCTTCTTTGTTTTCTTGTTGCCAATATGGTCCGCCCACATCCCACGTTGCAAAAAACAACTCTTCGGTCATGCCATACCAGCTTTCCAAGTTAAACAAACCACAATGTGCAATGAATGTTTTGAAACGTTTTTGGTGAACTCCTGCCAACATATACACCGAATAACCGCCATAAGAGGCACCAACAGCTCCCAATCTATCTTTGTCAACATACGGTAATTCAGCAGCGGCATCAATTGCTGATAAATAATCATTGATGGATTGACCTCCCCAATCTTTTGAAATTGCATCGTTCCACTCTTGTCCAAAACCAGGTAAACCTCTACGATTTGGAGCAACAACCACATATCCTTGAGAAGCCATCACCATAAAATTCCAACGGTAAGAGAAAAACTGACTCACCTCGCTTTGTGGTCCACCTTGACAATAGAGCAAAGTTGGATATTTTTTGGTTGCATCAAAGTTGGGCGGAAGAATCATCCATACCAACATGTCTTTGCCATCGGTAGTTTTCACCCATTTTTCTTGAACAGTAGGTTTAGCCAATGATTTTAACACCACTGAATTTACATCAGTTAACTGTTGTGTTACAATATGATGCCCCAATTTATTTGATTTCAATACGTTTACCGAATATAATTCAGTTGGGCTTATCATTGATTGGCGACCTGCATAAATTGTATTTCCAAAAACTGACAAACTGGTATAATCACACACTTCGGAAGTGATTTGTGAGAGTGCACCCGATTTTAGGTTGATTTCAAAAATCTGAACAGTTCCCCTTGTAGGCACCAAAACAAAAATGCGTGTTCCATCACCGTTCCAAGCAAAATCACTGATAGTAATATCATAATTTTCTGTTAGATTGGTGATTTTACCATTTGCTGTTTTGACCATCAAATTGTTTTTATCCGATTCAAATCCATCGCGTTTCATGGCCAACCAAGCCAAATCTCCTTTAATAGAAAAAGCAGGATGTGATTCGTATCCCTTAAATTCATTAGAGTCGGTTAAACAAATTGTTTTTCCTGTTTCCAATTCTACTTGATACAACTCACTGTTGGTTGAAAGTGCAAATTCTTTTCCTGATTTTTTCTTAGAGCTGTAAATAACCGATTGATTGTCGGGTGTAAACGTTACTCCTCCCAAATCACCAAAAGGTGGAACTACTGCATTGAACTTTTCATCTTTAAGTAAATCTTTCCCTTCACCCGAAATTTTTCCATTGTTTAGGGGGTAATAAAAAATATGTTTTACGGTATAATCATCCCAACTAGCCCAATGTCTATACATCAAATCGTTTTCTACACGTGCATTGGCTTTTGGTAAATCTGTATAGGTTTGATTAATATTTTTGCGAATTTCAACCGATTTTAAGACAATAATTTTGGAAGCATCTTTGGTGATTTTAAAATCTTCGATGCCTTCCACGTTTTCCGAAATTTGGGTTTTATTAGCTCCATCCACATCAACTCGCCAAATTACAGCTTGATCTTTTTCGGGTGCTAAAAAATAAATTTTATTGCCATCAACCCATTGTGCACTCGCTTCTGAAACTGGTGTATTGGTAATTTGTTTAATTGATTTATCGGCAATTGTCATTACAAACAAATCGGTATTTCCTTTATTTTGTTCAACATCAATAGACGTTTGAGAAAACAACAAAAACTTACCATCTGGCGAGATAGTGCCACCACCGACACGTTTCAAAGCCATCATTTTTTCGGGAGTTAAAACCTCTTGTGCATGAGCCATAAAGCTACCTAACGTTAAAATTAGAAGAATGTGTTTTATCATTTTTAGATGAATTTACTGCGTGAATGTACTAAAAAAAATTAAGTCTTGAAAATTCAAAGAAAAACCTTGTACTTTGAATTACATGCAATGGCACAAACAAATAGCTCGCCAAAATAAATCAGCAAACATGAAATGAAAAAAAATAGAGATTAATTATGTACGATTGTACCAATTTTATCGCCTGCAACTACTTTTGAGGTTCAACGGTATCCATATCAAACACAACGATAGGTAAATCGTTTTCCATACACAAGGTAAATGCAGTCATGTCCATTACTTTCAACCCTTTTGAATAGGCTTCATCAAATGTAATGGCATCGTATTTTGTAGCAGTTGGATCTTTTTCAGGGTCGGCTGTGTATATTCCATCCACACGAGTTCCTTTCAAAATAACGTCTGCTTCAATTTCAATTGCACGCAAAGAAGCTGCAGAGTCGGTTGTAAAATAAGGGTTACCAGTTCCTGCACCAAAAATCACCACACGTCCTCTTTCTAAATGGCGTACGGCTCTACGACGAATATACGGTTCAGCAATTTCCTTCATTTCAATTGCCGACTGCAAACGTGTTTCCAAGCCTTTTGCTTCCAATGCAGCTTGCAATGCCATAGAGTTGATCATTGTTGCCAACATTCCCATGTAATCGCCGTGTGTGCGGTCCATTCCACCTTCTTCTGCTTGCACGCCTCTAAAAATATTTCCTCCACCAATTACAATAGCAACTTCCACACCCATATTGAAAATTTCTTTAATTTCATTGGCATAATCGCTCAAACGGTTGTTGTCAATTCCAAATTGTTTATCACCCATTAGTGATTCACCGCTTAATTTTAGGAGGATTCTTTTGTATTTCATACGTGCTTTGTGTCAATTTGAGTGTAAATATACGACTTTTATAGTTGCAATATTTGTGTGTTTTTATTTTTTGGCAGAAAAAAGATTAATTAATCCGTTCATCGGATATTCTACAATACCCAATAAAGTATTGCATAACAAGTGTTAAAAACAAAAAAGACCAACTGTCGAAACAATTGGTCTTTTTTTATTCTTACTTTTTTATTAACTAAGTGAAGTACGTTTAAAGTCTGTAACTTTCAAACCTTTCACTGTAGAGTCTAAGAATTGCTCAACAGTTAATTTGTTATCGCGGATAAACTCTTGGCTCAACAAAGTGTTTTCTTTGAAGAATTTGTTTAAGCGACCTTGAGCGATTTTCTCAGCCATATCAGCTGGTTTACCTTCTTGGATAGCCAATTCTTTACCAACTTCGATTTCGCGTGCAATTGTAGTTGCATCAACGCCATCTTGGTTTAAAGCGATTGGGTTCATAGCTGCAACTTGCATTGCCACTTGACGACCAGCTTCAACAGAATCAGCATCGTTTTTATTAACGATTACCAAAGTTGCCAATTGGTTTCCTGGGTGGTTGTATGCTACAACACCTTCTCCTTTAAGGATTCCGTAACCAGTAACTTCTAATTTTTCACCGATAACACCTACTTGTTCAGTAATTTTATCAGCTACTGTTAATTTATCGTCAAATTTCAAAGTCATGAACTCTTCAGCTGTTGCTGGTTGGTTGTTCATTGCCACGTTCATCAACGATTCAACTAACGCTTTGTATGAATCATTTTTTGCTACGAAGTCAGTTTCACAGTTCAATGCGAAAATGATACCTGTAGAATGATCTGGAGTAACTTGAGCTAAAACAAATCCTTCTTTAGCTTCGTTATCACCTCTTTTTGCAGCGACTTTTTGCCCTTTTTTGCGCAAAATATCGATAGCTGCTTCGAAATCTCCGTTTGCTTCAACAAGTGCATTTTTGCAGTCCATCATTCCTGCTCCTGTTTGTTGACGCAATTTATTTACATCAGCTGCTGTAATTGCCATTTTGTATAATTTTTATCTATTAATTATTAATCTTCTTTTGTTTCTTCTTCAGAAGCAACTTCATCTGCAACTTTTTTAGCTTTTTTTGGTTTAGCTTCAGCTGCAACTTCTTTTCCTTCTTCTTCAGAACCTTTTTCTTTCATTGTTTTTCTATCTTCCAAACCTTCTTTGATAGCACCTGTGATTGCATCCAAAATAATAGAAATAGATTTTGTTGCATCGTCGTTTGCTGGAATTGGGAAATCAACCAATTTAGGGTTTGAATTCGTGTCAACCATTGCAATGATTGGAATGTTCAATTTTCTTGCTTCTTCCACTGCAATGTGCTCTTTCAAAATATCAACGATAAAAATAGCTGCTGGTTGACGAGTCATATCAGCGATAGAACCAAAGTTCTTTTCCATTTTTTCACGTTGACGGTCTTTGAACAAACGCTCTCTTTTGTTTAACGTGTTCCAAGTACCATCTGTTTTCATTTTATCGATGCTAGCCATTTTACGGATAGACTTACGAGTTGTTTGGAAGTTTGTTAACATACCACCAGTCCAACGCTCAGTTACGTATGGCATGTTAATAGCCCCAACTTTATCAGCAATGATTTCTTTTGCTTGTTTTTTTGTAGCAACGAAAAGAATTTTTTTACCAGAACGAGCGATTTGCTTTGCAGCAGCAGCAGCTACATCCAATTGAGCTATTGTCTTATTTAGGTCAATGATGTGAATACCTTTTTTCTCTTCAAAGATGTACTGTGACATCGCTGGGTTCCACTTTCTTTTCATGTGTCCAAAATGAACACCTGCTTCTAATAAACTTTCAAAACTTACTTTTGACATTTTTTTTAATTTTTTATTGTTTACATTCCGTTAGTAGTTCAACCAAAAAGGGTTCTTTATTTAGAAAGGTACTTTCGGGTTTGGATACTAAACAACTAATTTTCTTTTTTAGTTCCAATAAAATGGAACCATAACCATCTTAACGTTTAGAGAATTGGAATTTCTTACGTGCTTTTGGTTGACCTGGTTTTTTACGTTCAACCATACGAGGGTCACGTGTAGTCAATCCTTCTTCTTTCAACAATGGTTTGTTTTCAGCGTTTACTTCGATCAAAGCACGAGAAATACCTAAACGTACTGCCTCAGCTTGACCGTTGATTCCACCTCCAACAACGTTTACAGTAACGTCAAATTTACCTGTGTTTTCAGTTAACTTGAACGGCTGTTCAATTTTATATTGAAGAACTCCTGTAGGAAAGAATTCCTTATAGTCCTTCTTGTTTACAGTCACGTTACCTTTTCCTGGCGTTAAATATACGCGGGCAACAGCTGTTTTTCTTCTTCCTAATGTGTTAATTACTTCCATGCTATTATTTGAATGTATCAAGGTTTAATACTTCAGGTTTTTGAGCTTCTTGTTTGTGCTCAGCACCTGCATAAACTTTTAAGTTTCTGTAAACTGCACGTCCTAAAGAATTTTTAGGCAACATACCTTTAACAGCTTTCTCAATAATACGAGTTGGGTGTTTTTCCAACTGTTCTTGAGCTGTCAAAGATCTTTGTCCACCTGGATATCCAGTGTAACGAACGTAAGTTTTGTCAACTAATTTTGTACCTGAAAAAGATACCTTCTCAGCATTGATGATAACAACGTTATCACCACAATCAGCATGAGGTGTGTAGTTCGGTTTGTGTTTGCCACGTAGAACTTTCGCCACCTTGCTCGCTAAACGACCAACTGTTTGGCCCTCAGCATCCACTACATACCACTTTTTGTCAGCAGTTTCCTTGTTAGCGGAAATGGTTTTGTAACTTAATGTATTCACAACTTTTTTATTTAATAAATAAGACAATTTTCCCCTCCCAAAAATAGAAAGGGGGTGCAAAGATAGTAAATTCATTTTTATTAACAAACGAAATGTCAATAAAATCTTAATTTATATCATTAGTATTTGATAAAGCTTTAGAAAATCGGTACTTCCAAACTCAAGCATGGTTTCAAGTATGAAACTTTGAGTACAATTAAAATCTGGCATTACAACATTTCTTAAACTATTTAGAAGAATAAAAAAGGCTGCACCAGAAATAGAGAAATCTTTAAATTGAATCCATCTTTATTTTTTAGCTAAGTAATTAATTTTTTGTATTTTACCATAAAACAAACTAAATTTGTCTTATAATCTTAAAAACAAAAATTATGAAAAAGATGAAATTTACACTACTGGGGATGATGAGTCTTTTCTCATCAATAACTTTTTCTCAGTACACATTTGAATTAGTTAAAGACATTAATCCAACAGGAAATTCTACTAGCAACGGCTACACAGAATACAATGGAAAACTATATTTTGCAGCTTTTGACGCGACTAATGGATACGAACCTTGGGTTACAGACGGAACAAGTGCTGGAACACAACTAGTTAAAAACATCAATCCAACAGGAAATTCTTATCCCGGTGTCTTCACAGAATACAACGGAAAACTTTATTTTCAAGCTGATGACGGAACCAATGGAGTCGAGATTTGGGTTACAGACGGAACAAGTGCTGGAACACAACTAGTTAAAAACATCAATCCAACAGGAAGTTCTTATCCCTATAAATTCACAGAATACAACGGAAAACTTTATTTTCAAGCTACTGACGGAACTAATGGATACGAACTTTGGGTTACAGATGGAACAACTGTTGGAACGCAAATGCTAAAAAATATCAACCCAACAGGAAGTTCTTATCCTGATGTCTTTACAGCATTCAACGGAAAACTTTATTTTCAAGCTACTGACGGAACCAATGGATACGAACTTTGGGTTACAGACGGAACAACATTAGGAACACAAATGCTAAAAGATATCAACTCAACAGGAAGTTCTTATCCTAATGGTTTCACAACATACAACGGAAAACTTTATTTCTCGACTAATGACGGAACTAATGGATACGAACTTTGGGTTACAGACGGAACAACATTAGGAACACAACTAGTAAAAGACATCAACACATCAGGAAGTTCTTATCCTGATTACATCACAGCATACAACGGAAAACTTTATTTTCAAGCTACTGACGGAACCAATGGATACGAACTTTGGGTTACAGACGGAACAACATTAGGAACACAAATGCTAAAAGATATCAACTCAACAGGAAGTTCTTATCCTAATGGTTTCACAGCATACAACGGAAAACTTTATTTTCAAGCTAATGACGGAACAAATGGAGACGAACTTTGGGTTACAGACGGAACAACTGTTGGAACACAAATGCTAAAAAATATCAAATCAACAGGAAATTCTAATCCCGGTGTCTTCACAGAATACAACGGAAAACTTTATTTCGTAGCTGATGAAGGAACGAATGGATTCGAACTTTGGGTTACAGACGGCACAAGTAATGGGACGAATAAAATAGCCCCTGATATTTCACCGAATTATGACCCTTTAACAAACACATATGAATTAGTTGCATTTAATAATGCCCTCTATTTTTCTGCAAATTACACTAGTTCAGGGGAAGAATTATACAAACTAACAACACCAGATTTCGCCTCTGTTGATAAACACACGCTAGATGCAAACTTTAAAGTTTATCCTAATCCAACTAATGGTATTTTGACTATTGATAGTGAAAATGAAAGTCAATTTGCTATTTTTGATATTGCAGGAAAAAAAGTAAAATCGTTTGAAATCAACCATGGACAAAACACCGTAAATCTTTCAGAATTAAATGCAGGAATTTATTTTATTCAAGAACTTACAACTGGTAGTCAAATAAAGTTCATTAAAAAATAGTTGAATGATTTTATATGGTGCTACTTTTAGTGCCTGATAAAAGTTTTAAAAAGTGGGAATTCCAATATTGGATTTTCCACTTTTTGTTTATTGAGTACAATTAAAATCTGGCATTACAACATTTCTTAAACTATTTAGAAGAATAAAAAAGTGCTGCACCAGAAATAGAGAAATCTTTAAATTGAATCCATCTTTATTTTTTAGCTAAGTAATTAATTTTTTGTATTTTACCATAAAACAAACTAAATTTGTCTTATAATCTTAAAAACAAAAATTATGAAAAAGATGAAATTTACACTACTCGGGATGGTGAGTCTTTTCTCATCAATCGCTTTTTCTCAGTACACATTTGAGTTGGTTAAAGACATTAACACATCAGGAGATTCTTATCCTGAATATTTCACAGCATGCAACGGAAAACTTTATTTTATAGCTGATGATGGAACCAATGGAGTCGAACTTTGGGTTACAGACGGAACAAGTGCTGGAACACAACTAGTAAAAGACATCAACGCATCAGGAAGTTCTTATCCTGATTACATCACAGCATACAACGGAAAACTTTATTTTCGAGCTGATGACGGAACCAATGGAGTCGAGATTTGGGTTACAGACGGAACAAGTGCTGGAACACAACTAGTTAAAAACATCAATCCAACAGGAAGTTCTTATCCCTATAAATTCACAGAATACAACGGAAAACTTTATTTTCAAGCTACTGACGGAACTAATGGATACGAACTTTGGGTTACAGATGGAACAACTGTTGGAACGCAAATGCTAAAAAATATCAACCCAACAGGAAGTTCTTATCCTGATTACATCACAGCATACAACGGAAAACTTTATTTTCGAGCTGATGATGGAACCAATGGAGTCGAACTTTGGGTTACAGACGGCACAACATTAGGAACACAACTAGTTAAAAACATCAATCCAACAGGAAGTTCTTATCCCTATAAATTCACAGAATACAACGGAAAACTTTATTTCTCGACTAATGACGGAACTAATGGATACGAACTTTGGGTTACAGATGGAACATCTGTTGGAACGCAAATGCTAAAAAATATCAACCCAACAGGAAGTTCTAATCCTGATGTCTTTACAGCATTCAACGGAAAACTTTATTTTCAAGCTACTGACGGAACCAATGGATACGAACTTTGGGTTACAGACGGAACAACATTAGGAACACAAATGCTAAAAGATATCAAACTCAACAGGAAAGCCTTTTATCCTAATAAGCTCTACAGCATACAACGGAAAACTTTATTTTCAAGCTAATGACGGAACAAATGGAGACGAACTTTGGGTTACAGACGGAACAACTGTTGGAACACAAATGCTAAAAAATATCAAATCAACAGGAAATTCTAATCCCGGTGTCTTCACAGAATACAACGAAAACTTTATTTCGTAGCTGATGAAGGAACGAATGGATTCGAACTTTTGGGTTACAGACGGCACAAGTAAGGGACGAATAAAATAGCCCCTGATATTTCACCGAACAGACCTTTAACAAACACATATGAATTAGTTGCAATGAATAATGCCCCTCTATTTTTTCAAAATTACACTAGTTCAGGGAAGAATTATACAAACTAACAACACCAGATTTCGCCTCTGTTGATAAACACACGCTAGATGCAAACTTTAAAGTTTATCCTAATCCAACTAATGGTATTTTGACTATTGATAGTGAAAATGAAAGTCAATTTGCTATTTTTGATATTGCAGGAAAAAAAGTAAAATCGTTTGAAATCAACCATGGACAAAACACCGTAAATCTTTCAGAATTAAATGCAGGAATTTATTTTATTCAAGAACTTACAACTGGTAGTCAAATAAAGTTCATTAAAAAATAGTTGAATGATTTGCAGGTGTGCCACTTTTAGTGCTCGATAAAAGTTTTAAAAAGTGGGAATTCCAATATAGATTTTCCACTTTTTGTTTTATTGAGTACACAAAAAGACATCATGTTAGCATTAATGGAGGATGATATCCCAAAGAGTAAAGTAAAAACATCTTCTCTCAATTATTTCAGTTGGAAGTAACTTTTCGAGCAAGATGAACCCATGTCGTTCTCCTGCAAATTGATTATACACCAAAATTACAGTTGGCTCAATATTCTCCATCCCCTTGATTTTGGTGTTTTTTAAACAATTGCACCCCTGATAACATCCAAAAGCACTGGCAGTTCGGTAATCACTACTGTACTCCACGCAGCATGCACTTTCTTTGCTGGAAAAAGTGATTGTTGGGTAAATGCTGGTACCAACAATCGGTTCTACCATCGCCTGCATTACCAAATAATAAAACATCTACCTCTTGCGGAGTTAAGTTGTTTTTAGCTAATAATTCTGCTACTAGATTCGTTACTTCTTGATGTGTAGGAAAAGAAATTTGACATTGATCAACCACTTCTGCAATTGCTCCTTGTGCACTATTAGAAACCACAAACATCGTTGCGCCCTCACCACAAATAGAACCATCTGTTGTTGATGCAAGGAGTTGGTCGTTGGATAATAATTCTGTTTTGTAATGCTTGTTTAAAGTATCAATATTGTAATTGTAATCTGAAATTTCTTCAATTGCACCAACCAATAATTCCATAGGCTGTTGGGTTGCTTCCAACACCAATTGTGCGTCTAACAAAGCGTTATCAAAAGCCAATGAACCGTTGGTGTGCGTAGAATTATATCCTGTTTTAGACCCCATCAAAGCTAGCTGACCAGCAACGGCGTTGGGTGTACTGTTTACAAAATTTGTTGGAGTCAACACCCCTTCTTCATAATCCACAATTTGATTCAAAAAACGAATGCAATCTTCCAAACCACCATTAGCAGTCCCAATAATCACCCCTTCAATGGATGGATGATTGTTGATGAGTGGAAGTCCGGCACCAATTCCCATTCTAACAGCTTTTCCCATTCTTCTCAACAATGCAGCAGGAATAAAATCCAAATAATTAGGCTCTTTGGCAAGCATAACTTTTGATGTATGCAACTGAAAATCTCCAGCAACAAACGCATCACTATAGGTTAACTGTGGCGAAATGGCACAAACGTCTTTAATGTACATATTTATATCAGAATGGTGCTAAAATAGTTATTTTCAATAAAATCGCATTTACAAAGTTAACAAAATGAAATCGAATCCATCTTTTCATCAAAACAACCATCACTATATTTTGAAATGAAAACTTAAATATCCAACAAATCAATTCTATTATCTGTATCATTTGTTATATTTGCAAAGCAATTCAAAAAATATGACTGAAGAATTAAACGATATTTTTAATGATTTTAAAGCTTCTAACGAGAAAACTTTAAATCACTTGGACAATGAACTTTTAAAAGTGAGAGCAGGAAAAGCTACACCTTCTATGTTGCACGGTGTGATGGTAGATTATTATGGTTCACCTACTCCACTTCAACAAGTAGCCAACATTTCAACTTTGGATGCTCGCACCATTTCAATTCAAGCGTGGGAAAAATCAATGTTGACTGAAATTGCTAAGGGTATTATGATGGCTAACTTAGGTTTGAACCCTCAAAATAATGGAGAAACTATCTTAATTGCTGTTCCACCTTTAACTGAGGAACGTCGTCGTGATTTGGTTAAAAAAGCAAAGGCTGAGGGTGAACATGCAAAAGTTGGTATTCGCAACAACCGTAAAGATGCGTTGGATTTTATTAAAGATTTGAAAGAGAGCTTGTCAGAAGACATTATCAAAGATGCTGAAAATCAAGTTCAAACAATTACCGATACATACGTGAAGAAAGTAGACGAGAAAATCGTTGAAAAAGAAAAAGATATTATGACAATCTAATTGATTGATTCATATTACAGCAATAAAGGGGAAGTCGCATGGCTTCCTCTTTTAGTTTAAACGTGGAGGATATAACAATTGAAACTTCGGAATTTCTACTTTGAACAGTTTTTCTGTATTCAAGTTTTTAAAGGTGTAAAAACCTTTCATATAACCGATTTCGCTGAACAATTCGCAACCACTCATGTAATTGTAGGTTTTGTGTGGTCTTAATATCGGTTGTTCACCTACCACTCCTTCTCCACTCACGTAATTGGTGTCGTGCATAGAATCAAAAATGTGCCAGTTTCTGTGCAACAATTGAATGGGAAATAAATTATGATTGGTAATAAAAACATCGTAGTTAAAGAAAAAAGAACCCATGTGAATATTGGATAAGTCCTCTCTAAAAGTTACGCTAACTCGAATTTCTACACCTTCAGTTATTGCTACACTCATCAACAATTTATTTTAAACTTTAGTGTAAAAATAAAATAATATTTGTGAGTTAAACAATTACAACTCATTTTTTTGCATCTTTTAAGAAAGCAATGTTACGCATGAGTCCGCTATATTTTGCACGTTTTACAGGGTTTTTTCTAAAAATTTCTTGGTAAACTTCTTCTGTTAACTCTTCCCAATCGCGAGCATTTAATTCAAATAATTTTTCGTGCGGATAGAATGCTGGTTCGTTGTGGGGTTTTGAAAACTTATTCCACGGACACACGTCTTGACAAATGTCGCAACCAAACATCCAATTTTCCATTTTGTTCTGAAACTCGCTGGGTAAAAGTTCATCTTTGAGTTCAATGGTTAAATAAGAAATGCATTTTGAAGCATCAATTTTATAGGGCTGTAAAGCTTCTGTAGGACAAGCGTCGATGCATTTGGTGCAGGTGCCGCAATAATCTTTTATCGGACCATCGTATTCCAATTCCAAATCTAAAATCAACTCGGCTAAAAAGAAAAAAGAGCCTGCCTTAGGATGTATGGTTAGATTATTTTTACCGCGCCAGCCCAATCCACTTTTGGCTGCCCAAGCTTTTTCTAAAACAGGAGCCGAATCGGTAAACATTCTTCCGTCCACTTCACCAATTTCATCCTGAATAAATTGAAAAAGTTCTTTTAACTTATCTTTTACTACGTAATGGTAATCTACCCCATAAGCATATTTAGAAAGTTTGTATGAAGTATCGGTTTGTTGCTTTTCGGGATAATAATTCACTGCTAATGACACAACTGATTTAGCGCCATCTACCAAAAGAGTGGGATCCATGCGTTTATCGAAATAATTTTCTAAATACTGCATTTTTCCGTGACGGTTCTCTTTTAAATACTCCTCAAAGTTTTTAACTTCTTCTTCTAAAAAAGTTGCCTTAGAAATGCCACAAAACATAAAACCTAATTCATAAGCTTTATCTTTTATGAGCTTTGTATGCAATGATTGAAGTAACATGTTCGATTAAAACAAACCGCCTTGTTGCCAGCCTTTATCTTTTCCTAGGTGTTTATATGCTTTTTCGGTAACCTGACGTCCACGCGGTGTGCGCATCAAAAAACCTTCTTGAATTAAAAATGGTTCATACACTTCTTCTAAGGTACCCGCATTTTCACCAATGGCAGTTGCAATGGTTGTTAACCCAACCGGGCCACCTTTAAATTTATCTATGATGGTATGCAATATTTTGTTGTCCATTTCATCCAAACCACATTGATCCACGTTGAGGGCATCCAAAGCATATTTACTAATTGCTGTATCAATCGTTCCGTTTCCTTTGATTTGGGCAAAATCGCGCACACGACGTAACAATGCGTTGGCAATACGAGGTGTTCCACGACTTCTACTTGCAATTTGATAGGCTGCTTCTTCAGTAATTGGAATACCTAACAAACCAGCAGAACGTTCAACAATCATGGTTAAAGTCTTGGCATCGTAATATTCCAAACGCAAGTTGATTCCAAAACGTGCACGCAATGGTGATGTTAGCAAACCAGAACGAGTTGTCGCCCCGATGAGAGTAAACGGGTTTAATGCAATTTGAACGGTGCGTGCATTAGGACCCGAATCGATCATAATGTCGATATGGTAATCTTCCATTGCCGAATACAGGTATTCTTCTACAACAGGACTTAAACGGTGAATTTCGTCGATGAACAACACATCGCCCGTTTCTAAATTGGTGAGTAAGCCAGCCAAATCTCCGGGTTTATCCAAAACAGGCCCAGAAGTAACTTTAAAACCAACTTCCAATTCATTGGCAATAATGTTAGACAAAGTTGTTTTACCTAACCCTGGAGGTCCGTGCAACAATACGTGATCCAAAGGTTCATTGCGCAATTTAGCTGCTTTCACAAAAATGGAAAGGTTATCCACCACTTTTGGTTGCCCTGTAAAATCAGACAAGCGTTTTGGACGTAGAACTTTATCGTAATCTACATCTTGCTTTTCTGCTTCATCTCTATAATCGAAAGATCCTTCCACGTATAAATTGTATTGTACAAAGATATAAAAACATCCAATTGGTGCTAGTTACTTATTTCTAACTTTTATTCCCCAAACAAAATTGAAAATAGCCACCACTTCGCCCTCATGATTATAGGCTATAGTCTTACAATTAATTTGTTGTGCTTCTTTAGTTTGAATTGCTTGTTGAATTAAAGCTACGATTTCATCCCCTTGTTCACAAATAAAGGTTGTTTTCCCCAAAGCTCTTTTAACAAATTGAGCATCGCACGAAAGCACGTAGGTGGAGACAGAAGGTTTTAATTTATAGGTATGCATGAATAACAACAATCCACTTGCCATTTCTGCACACATACCAAGTACTGCCCAATAAGTTGTTTTAAATGGATTTTTATTAAGGAATTTATATTTTACAGACAACGTGCATTTATTGGAGTTGATATCTACCATTTTCACACCTGTAAACGATTCTAAAGGAAGCATTTTATACAACAATAAACGAAACAAAAAGGATTCTTTAATTTGTTTTGAAAACTAGTAATTTCTGGGTTTTGATTTTGCATAACAATTAGTTGAAATAAAAAAGGCTTGCAGTTGATTGCAAGCCTTTAAAAGTAACGAATATTTTTTAATGTTCATTAATTCCTCCGTCCACTAATTCACCTTCACGCAAAGGAACGTTTTGTGGAACAAAATCCTCATCCCATCCTGGTTTAGATAAATCATAAGGCCAACGGTGAACTTCAGGCAAAGCTCCCTCCCAGTTTCCGTGGATATGTTCTACTGGTGTAGTCCACTCTAATGTTGTAGATCTCCAAGGGTTTTGAGGTGCTTTAGGTCCTCTGAAAATACTATAAAAGAAGTTGAAAAGGAATACCAATTGCCCTAATGCACCAACAATAGCAAACAATGATATAACTAAATTCAAGTTTTCAATTTTCAAGAAAGTTTCTTGGTCAAATACTTCGTATACAGAATAATCATAGTAACGACGAGGAGCACCAGAAATTCCTAAGAAGTGCATTGGAATAAACACCCCGTAAGCACAAACAATTGTTACCCAGAAGTGAATATAACCTAAACGTACATTCATCATTTTTCCAAAGAATTTAGGGAACCAGTGGTAAACACCAGCATACATACCAAATACAGCAGACAATCCCATTACAACGTGGAAGTGAGCAACTACGAAATATGTATCGTGAACTGTAATATCCAATGCAGAGTCAGCCAAGATAATACCTGTAATACCACCAGTAATAAATGAAGAAACTAATCCGATAGAGAACAACATTCCTGGAGTATAGATGATAGTACCTTTCCATAAAGTTGTTAAGTAGTTAAATACTTTTACAGCTGATGGAATGGCAATCAATAAGGTTGTAAATACGAATACCGAACCTAAGAAAGGGTTCATACCAGTAACGAACATGTGGTGAGCCCATACGATACAAGATAAGAAACCAATTGATAACGTTGAACCAACCATTGCTTTGTAACCGAAAATAGGTTTTCTTGTATTTGTTGCAATAATTTCAGATGTAATACCTAAAGATGGCATTAAAACTAAGTATACCTCAGGGTGACCTAAGAACCAGAATAAGTGTTCGTATAGAATTGGAGAACCACCATGATTTGTCAACATATCAGAACCAGCAATGATATCCGATAAGAAGAAAGATGTTCCTAATGTTCTATCCATTACCATCAACAAAGCAGCTGACAATAAAACTGGGAAAGATAATAAACCTACAATAGCTGTAATGAAGAATGTCCAAACAGTTAATGGCATTCTGTTCATGTTCATACCTTTCGTTCTTAAGTTAATTACAGTTGAAATATAGTTCAAAGAACCCATCAACGATGAAGCGATGAAGAAAGTCATTGAAATCAACCATAAATCCATCCCTAATCCAGAACCAGAAATAAATTGAGGCAAAGCAGATAATGGAGGGTAAATTGTCCAACCACCCATTGCTGGTCCAGATTCAACAAATAAAGATGCTAACATGATGATACTTGACAAGAAGAACAACCAGTAAGAAATCATGTTCATGAATCCTGATGCCATATCACGTGCACCAATTTGGTAAGGAATCAATAAGTTAGAGAATGTTCCAGACAAACCACCTGTTAAAAGGAAGAATACCATGATAGTACCGTGAATGGTTACCAATCCTAAGAACATATCTTCTTTTAAGATACCTTCTGGTGCCCATCTATCACCTAAGAAAAAGTAAATAAAATCACTACTTTCTCCTGGCCAAGCTAAAGAGATACGGAACATTACAGAAAGTAATAATCCAACAGTACCCATAAAAACTGCAGTAATCAAATACTGTTTTGCAATCATTTTATGGTCTTGACTAAAAATATACTTCGAAACGAAGTTTTCTTCGTGGTGAGCATGTTCGTGCTGACCGTGAGCTTCATGTGCAATTGCAGACATTTTATATTGTGTTTAAGTTGTTGTTTAAATTATTTAACAGCTACAGCAGTTGAATCAACCACGGCAGTAGCAGAACTATCAGCAACTGCAGATGCTACAGGAGCTGCAGGAGCCGGAGCCGAAGCTTTAAACAGTGCTTTAAATGAATGTGCTTTTGGCAAAGATTCACCGAAAACGCGTTTAGCAATTTCTTGATCTTTTGGTGAAATTAAATCTCCACCAAAGTTCAAAGCTTTCATTACTGCATCGTATTCTTCTTTCTCTAAAACTTCTATTTCCATATACATTTTATAGTGAGAAGAACCACAAATTTTATTACAAACTAAATAATAATTGTACTTAGAATCATTTCGTTTTGCTCTTTCCTCTTTTGTTGTTACAGTTGGAGTAAATTTAAAACGAGTAGTTTGACCTGGTACCGTATTCATTTGTAAACGGAATGCTGGAATTAAAGCAGAGTGAATAACATCTTTTGAACGGAAGTTAAATTCATACTCTTGATCTTTACACAAATACAATTTTTCAGCAGGACCAGCCACAATGATATCATCCCATGATTGGGCATCTAAGGATTTATCAAAACGATTTCTTAATTGTACCAATAGACGGTAAATTTCTTCGTTTCTATGTAATGTTTGAGTTAATTTTTCTCTTTCTTCTGCGCTGAAAACTAAATCTCTACTATTTAATTTTTTATCGATAGCATCAATACCTAATAAAGAATCATTTTTCATTTTATCGATAGCGTATTCCAACGTTTCAGAATTTACTATTCCTAATAAGTTTCTATCCGTAGTTAATTTATAATCAAATTTACCCAATTTATTGTCCTTACCAGCATATCTTGCTGTCCAGTCAAATTGTTTTGAATAAATTTCAATTACTACTGCATCTTTACTTGGCAATGAAGTTGTTTCGTTCCATACTTTTAATCCTAAAATAACAATGATTAACAATGCTGAAGAAGGAATTGCAGTCCAAATCAACTCTAATTTTCCAGAATGTGTAAAGTACAATGCTTTTGCACCAGGTTTATGTTGGTATTTAAAAGCAAAGTAAAACAAAATAAAGTTTGTTGAAAAGAATACGATAAACACAATTATCATATTCATTTTCATCAACCAGTCAATTGATTCACCATGTTTTGTTGCAGATTCGCCTAAGCCATTCCAACCAACATTTGCCATTAAGTAAATCATACTACCAAAAAACACAATCATAAATAAAAGCATCAAAAATCCGTTGATTTTATTTTGACTTCTACTTATTTCGTATTCATTTCGATTTTTTAGAATCGAAGAGATTTCATAGAGTCTCATCAATTGTGACACTGCCACAACTGCCAAGACAATTACAAGAAGAAAAATTAATTTAGTTACCATTTATTTTAAATTCAGAGTTAAATACTTTTTATTTTTTATATCTCGTGATGAATACTTTCATCTAGATACGGGTGATGTACTGGGGTGACTGGTGCTTTCGTTAAGTTAACCAAAACTACGCGAATAAATATACCAGCTATTAACAAGGCCATACCGATTTCAAACAATCCGAAATGAGCTGTTGGACCCATTGAACCAACAGTAATCATCAAATACATATCCATCCAGTGACCAGCTAAAATAATTAAACCAACTACAGTTAAAATTCCAGCATTACGTTTTGCATCTCTAGACATCAAAATTAACATTGGGAATGCAAAGTTAATAAAGAACATTCCAAAATACATTAATTTGTAATCTTGAATACGTGCCACATAATAAGTAACCTCTTCTGGCATGTTAGCATACCAAATCAACATGTATTGAGAGAACCACAAGTATGACCACAAGAAAGATGTTGCAAAAATCCATTTACCGATATCGTGAATGTGAGAATCGTTTACACGTGGTAAATAACCTAATTTTTTAAGGTACAATGTCAACAAAATTACAACAACCATTGCAGACAACCACATACCAGCAAATACATACCATCCAAACAAAGTAGAGAACCAGTGAACATCAATTGACATAATCCAGTCCCAAGATTGAGTTGAAGAAAATACAGCAAAGAATACTAAAAACAATGCTCCTTTTTTATAGTTTTTAAAGTGAATATCTGTTCCACCAATTTTATCTTCTTCCAAAGATCTTTTTCTAAATCCTACATAGAATAAATAATAAGTCAACAAATAAGCAACCGTACGAATCCAAAAGAAACCTTTATTCAAATAAGCGCTTTTACCTTCTATAATTGGATCGTGAGCAACAACGTCTTTGTCCATCCAAAGATAAATATGAGCTCCATCCATTAATGTAATAACAGCTAAAAGTGTTACTAAAAATAATATACCAATTGGTAAGTAACCTGCAACAGCTTCCAACATACGTTTAACCATTACATACCAAGCAGTTTCTGTTGCATATTGCAAAGCTAAGAAAAACAATGCCCCTAAAGCAATGAACAAAAAGAACAATCCATTTGTTAAAGCATTTGTAAGAACTCTCAAAAGTGCATGGTCACCTAAAAACAATGAACCAATACCCATGAAAACTGCTCCAGTAACAATAAGAATTAATGTTACTAATTTTGCTTGATTTGAAATTTTAAATTCCATTTTAATTTTATTTACAAATTTCTATTTAGTTATTTAGCGGCTACTGCTGTTGAATCAGTTGTAGCAACCGTTGTTGCACCATTAGTTCCATAATTTGCATCTTGGAACTTGCGAATATAGTGAATAATTGTCCAAATTTCCTTTTTATTAATGATTGATGCATGTGAACCCATTGCACCTTTACCATAATAAATTGAATAGAACATTTGTCCATTACTCAAATCTTTCTTGTCTGCATAATCAGGGACACCTGTAAAGATATTATTTGTAACCATTGTTCCTTTACCATCACCTTTTTCGCCATGGCATTGAGCACAGTTGTTATTGAACAATACTTTACCTTTTGCAAAAATTTCTTCCGCATTTTCAGGAGTTAACTTCAAAGGATTGGTTGTGTAATTTGCAGCTAATGTATATGTATCTTCATCAGAAAATGCAAATCCACGTAAATCATGCGTTAACTTAAATGCACTATTTGGCAAAATAGGAAAAGGCATATTGATTGCAACTGTTGCTGAATCTGTACCGAAATAAGGAATAGCTCCAAAAGGAGGTACCATTGCTGATAACTTACCAGCTACTTCAGGATTCACACGTTCTTTAACTTGTCCGTAATCTACATACGGTTCAACTGCAGCTGAACGGTACATATCGGGCATGTATTCATAACCAGAGCTATCAGGGTCGGTAACACAAGAACTAAGTGCTACGACTGTCAATGATAAACTTACTATTGCCTTAAAATTCATTTTCATTTTTTCTAATTTTTATTTCGATTTTTCGAAAATCAGCAATTATTTAACTTCTTTTTGGTCCAATTCAATAATACCAGTTTCTTTTAGCATACTTTCAATTTCTTCGTATGTAAACTTAGCATTATCACTAGTTCTAATTTCCATTACGAATTTATCGTCTGTAGTACGAGGATCTGGATTTCTTGCTGGCATTCCTGGCAACGTTCTATTGATAATCAAATACGTTAACGCCATGAAGTGAGCCGCACACAATACAGTAAACTCAAATGTAATTGGAATAAATGCCAACATATTTTCTAAGTATGAAAAACTTGGTTTACCACCAATATTCATCGGCCAGTCAACAATCATGAAATAACGCATCCCGATAGTTGCAAGTGTTAAACCTGTTAAACCATATAAGAACGACATAATTCCTAAACGTGTATTTTTCACTCCTATGATAGGATCAATTCCGTGAATTGGGAACGGTGAAAATACATCTGCTACTTTTATACCTTTTGCAACCAATTTTTTTGCGCCGTCTTTTAAAACGTCGTCATCATCATACATTGCATATATTACTTTCTCTGCCATTGCCTTTAATTATAAAGTTATTAATGTTTTTCATCGTGCCCGTGATGTGTATCAGGAGCATTTTTATAAGATTCACCAGAAATTTTCAAAATTGTTTTCAATTCTGCGATTGGCATTACTGGGAAGAATCGTGCAAATAATAAGTAGAACGTGAAGAACAATCCAATAGTTCCAATGTAAATACCGATATCAATATGAGTTGGGTATTGCATACTCCATGAAGATGGTAAATAATCACGGTGTAATGATGATACGATAATTACAAAACGCTCAAACCACATACCGATGTTTACTACGATTGAAATAATGAATGTAAACAACATACTTCTTCTCAATTTTTTGAACCACATCAACTGAGGAGAAACCACGTTACATGTCATCATGATAGCGTATGCCCACCAATAGTGACCTGTAGCACGGTTAAAGAATGCATATCCTTCATATTCTACACCTGAATACCATGAAACGAATAACTCAGTGATATAAGCTGTACCTACGATAGATCCAGTTACCATGATTACGATGTTCATGTACTCAATGTGTTTTGTATGCAAATAAGCTTCTAAGTTCATTGCTTTACGCAAAATCAACATGATTGTTTGTACCATCGCAAACCCAGAGAATACCGCACCAGCAACGAAGTATGGAGGGAAAATCGTGGTATGCCATCCTGGAATTACTGAAGTAGCAAAGTCAAATGATACAATAGAGTGAACTGAGAATACAAGTGGTGTAGCCAAACCTGCTAAAACTAATGAAACCAATTCAAAACGGTTCCAGTGTTTTGCTCTACCCGACCATCCAAAAGAAAGGATAGAATACATTTTTTTAGAAACAGGTTTTTTAGCTCTATCGCGTAATGTTGCAAAGTCAGGAATCAAACCGATGTACCAGAACACGAAACCTACTGATAAATAAGTAGAAATCGCAAATACGTCCCATAACAACGGAGAGTTAAGTTAACCCATAAAGACCCGAATTGGTTTGGAATTGGCATTACGAAATAACCTACCCAAAGACGTCCCATGTGAATCAATGGGAAAATACCTGCCATGAATACGGCAAAGATAGTCATCGCCTCTGCAGCACGGTTAATCGCCATTCTCCATCTTTGACGAAACAATAACAATACTGCTGAAATTAACGTTCCGGCGTGACCAATACCTACCCACCATACGAAGTTGGTGATATCCCATGCCCAGTTAATTGTTTTGTTCATACCCCAAACTCCAATACCTGTTCCAGTAGATACATGATACAACCAACACCATACAAACCTATAATTAAGGCGATACTGAAAAGTATATACCATGTTCTTGGTGCTTTATCCTCAATTGGACGACAAATGTCTTCCGTAATTTGGTGATAGGTCTTGTGACCTAAGATGAGGGGCTCTCGAATTGCTGCTTCTTTATGCATTACAATTGGTTTTATTCAATTATTAATTAGTTCCTTTCTTATTATTAATGGTGTTTTTCTTCTTCTTTCACTCTTTCGTGTTGAATTGAAGCCAATACATCATTTTTTTCATTACGTACTTTTACTTGGTAGTAAATGTTTGGTTTAGTACCTACTTCTTCTAAAGCTTGGTATGAACGTTTGCTTGAAGATTGTTTACGTACCAATGAGTCAACATCGTTCCAGTCTCCGAAGCTAATTGCATCTGTAGAACATGCTTCTTGACATGCTGTTTTAACCTCTCCGTCAATAACAGGTCTTCCTTCAACTTTAGCTTGTAATTTACCAGTTTGAATATTTTGTACACAGAATGAACATTTCTCCATAACCCCACGTGTACGTACTGTAACATCAGGATTCAATACTAAACGACTTAAATCGTCTTGTGCAGGGTTGATTTCAGTAAATTTCTTGTACGATGGATAGTTAAACCAGTTAAAACGTCTTACTTTATAAGGACAGTTGTTAGCACAATAACGTGTACCAATACATCTGTTATACGTCATTTGGTTCAATCCTTCATTACTATGTGTTGTAGCTGAAACCGGACAAACTGTTTCACATGGTGCGTGATTACAGTGTTGACACATCATAGGCATGTGAACAACTTTTGGATTTTGTTCTGCCACTTCAGCTGCATGGTAATCAAACGTATCTGGATCTTTTCTTGTACCAATTGTAGCTTCTACATCAGATGAGAAATAACGGTCAATACGCAACCAGTGCATTTCACGTCCTTTTCTTACTTCGTGTTTACCAACTACAGGTACGTTGTTTTCAGCTTGACAAGCTATTAAACAAGAACCACAACCAAAACATTGGTTCAAATCGATAGACATAACCCAACGGTGTCCAACATTTTCAACTGGGTGATCTTCCCATAAGTTGAACTCAGAAATTGGAACTTCTTCGTGGTGTCCTTCTTTATTGATTTTTTGTAATTTGTGTGCTGGATTGTAAGCTTCTTTATCTTCGTGTTTGTACGCTTCAAAAGTTGTTTCTCTAACAATTGACTGACGAGCCATTACAGTGTGGTGTAATTGTGTTGCTGCAATCAAATATTCTCCTTCTTCTCCGCTTAATGATCCCGCAGTATCGTATGCATACGTTCCATTTTCAAAAGTCACCAATTTGAATGCATTTGCACCAATTGGTTTTGGTTTTCCATTTTCGTCTAACTCATGACCTCCAAATTCTGCAACTTGATAAGCCCCTTTACCGATTTTTTCACCATCAGCTCCACGACCGTATCCTAAAGCGATACCAATTGTTCCGATTGCTTGTCCTGGTAATGGATATACAGGTAATGTAATTTTATTTCCACCAACAGTTAATGTTGCTAAACTTAAACCGTGTTGCTCATCATACGTTTTACGGTATGTATAAGCAGGGTCAGCTGGGTTCATTGTGAAGCAGTTATCCCAAGTAACTTTAGTCATTGGATCTGGCATCTCTTGCAACCAAGGGTTGGATGCTTGTATACCTGTACCAATTGAAGCATTTTGGAATAAAACAACTTCAGTTTTACCATTAACTTTTGGCAACTGTGATTTTAAGTTCAAAGTACCAACAAAAGATGGAGTTGTTGGCTCAGCAACTGCTAAATCGTAGCAAGAATTGTGAACCATCAAATTCCAGTATGAATCTGGAGTGCTTTGAGCTGTTTGAGTTGCAAATAAATTAGTTGACCAATTTGCTTTGATATAATCGTAAGCAACTTTAGAGTCTTTACCACCTCTGAATGCATCACCAGCCCAAACTAAGAACGATTCGATTGGTGATGTTGTGTTATCAGCCAAAGGACGAATTGTTGGTTGTGCTGTTGCGTAATGTGTTTTTGTTGGTTGGTAATCGTTCCAAGCTTCCAATGCATGAAGAGCAGGAACAACATATTTAGCTCTAGAAGCAGTTTCATCAGCAAACTGAGAAATTGCTACAGATGTTTTAATTTTAGCCATTGCTTTTCCAAACTCAGCTCCATTTGGCAATGAATAAACTGGGTTTGTATCTAAGAAGATAACAACATCATTTGCTTTACCAGCGATTACATCACTAACAAATTGTTGAACTTTTGCATCTTCAGATTTAAACAAGTTGATAGGATTGTTTACATTGATTGTTTTTGTGTAAGCTCCTAAAACTTCGTTTAATTTATTGGTAAGAATTTGAACAGCTTTATTATTTGAACCAGAAACAACTAATGATTCTGCTTTAGACGCTTTCAATTCTTTAACAGCTAGATCAGCAATTGTTTTCGCTTGTGCTGGTAAATTAGTATCTACGTCAGTTGTTACCCCAAATGCTTTCAAGATGTAAGCCAACACATTTGCTTGCTCAGAAGGTTTAATCATTCCTCTGTAATCTGCATTTGAACCTGTGATTGACATTTGAGCTTCAAACACAAACAATTTAGACATCCAATCGTTATCTGGATTTCTAGTCAAACCAAATTGAGTAGAGAACTTTGTAGAAAGCAACCATGAGTTCAAGAAGTCAGCTCCAACTGAAACTACTGTTTTAGCTTTTGAGAAGTCATAATCAGGGATGATACCATTATCAGTTCCTTCAACTACTAAACCAAAAGATTCTTTGTTAGCAGCACGCATACCAGCATAAGACTGCGCGTCGTATTGAATGTGCTCAAATTTACCCTCTCCTAATTTAGCTGCAAATTGTGCAATTGCTTTATTTAATGAAGGGCTAATTACTGTATTTGAAAACAAAGTAACTTTATTAGCGCTTCTTACAGCTTTCATGATGTTACCGTCAACAGCAGATAATTTAGCAACTTTTCCACCATCCAACGCATCCGTTAAACGAGAAGCTTCGTATAATCCAAGAACAGATGCAATCATTTGTGCATTAACACCTCCTAAAGATATACCTTGCTCTCTATTTCCTTTGATGTAAATTGGACGACCTTCACGCGTTTTCACCAAGATGCTACCATAAGAATCACCATCGTAATAGGTAGATGCATACCATGTTGCAGTACCTGGAGTTACGTTTTCTGGTTTGTTAACGTAAGGAATAATTTTTGTAACAGGTGATTCACAAGCTGCAACTGTAGCAGCAGCAACGCTGAATCCTAAGAATTTCAAGAAATCTCTACGGTTTGTAGAAGTTTTCTCAATTTCTTCACTACCTAAAAACTGTTCAATTGTTTGGTAACCCGCAAACTCTTGTTGTTTTGATTGAAGAAACTCAGGTGTTTCATGAAGTTCTTCAATTCCTTTCCAATATTTTTTTGTCGTTCCCATGTTCTATTTCGACTTCTAAAATTTCGTTAATACTTAATTAATAGTGACACTTAGCGCATTCCCAACCACCTAATTCTTTCACAGAAACTTTTCCGTCTTCCATGTATTGTTCATACAATTTAGGGTCGTTTTTAAGCAAACGCTTATGGATTTCCGCATAATATCCGTCTTTTTTAGTATCTAACGGACCTTCAGAAATTCCTTTTTGATCGTGACACTCAATACACCAACCCATAGTTAAAGTAGGTTTAGTTAATTGAATATTTCCTTCAATTTTATTCAACTCTGCAACTGGCATTACTTGTGCAGTTTCTTTTCTCTTTTTCATATCACCGTGACATTGGATACAATCCAACCCACCAGCTGTTACGTGTTGCTCATGGCTAAAGAAAACGTGATCAGGCAAAACGTGAACTTTGTTCCAAACAATTTCTTTTGTTTTTCCTGTAAATTGATTTCCGTCCCAACCAGCAGCTTCGTAAATCTTTTTGATTTTTTCTTGTTGCTCAGGTGTTGTTCCAGACACTTGTTTGTGACAGTTCATACACACGTTTACAGTTGGTAAACTTGCAGATTTTGATTCTGTAACAACGTTGTGACAATATCTACAATCAATTCCGTTAATTCCAGCGTGAACTGAGTGCGGGAATTCAATTGGTTGTGAAGGATGATAACCTTCTTTTACGTCGATAGTGTACAATGCTAAAAATAATACTACAACCGTCCCAATCACTACACACAATGCCAAGAAAGCCGTTAATTTTTTATTTCTAAACACCCATGCTTTCATGTCGTCTAAGAAAGATGGAGTTTCTGCAATATCTTCTCCATTCTTAGCCTTAGAAATCATAGTTAAGCTATTTCTAACACTACTTAATGAAACTACTACAACTGTTAAGACAATTGCGAAAGCCAACCAAATCCATCCCATTGGCAATTCTTGTTCAACCACTTCAACATCTGCACTTGCAGTTCCATCACCTGCTGGAGCTGCCGGAGCTGCTTCTACTTGTGCATCTACGTAATCAAAAATTGCATCAATTTCCTCATTGGTCAATGCAGGAAACTTCATCATTGCCCCTGGTTTCACTTTTTCTACCCCAGCAGCATAAGGATCTGCCGCAGCGGCAGCCTCAAAATCTTTTACCCAAAGATAAAGAGAACCTTCTTTCGCTCCGCCTGAAGCCCATTTTTCACGAACTCCTTGCAATTTTGGTCCTGTTCCATCTTTGAAAGGACTGTGACATGTAGCACATTGTTTAAACAACGTTTCTCCGTTTGGCTGTGCTTGCGCTTCAAACGTACCCGACACTAGCATCACCGCTAATGCACCAAGGCACCAATTATTAATTTTTCTAAACATTTGAGTATTAGATATTTCCATTAAAAAATGTTAATAATCATGTTAAATATAACACTACTAGCGGAGCAAATTTAGAATATTAACCAACTTTTATGACAGTTTAATGACATTTTTTCTTCTAAAACCATTAATTTATATTGATTCTAAATAAATTCCTGATGTGCTTTTTTAACATTTGTTATAAAATTAAAAATCGGCACAAAGGTTGTTAAAGATTGTTGCAAGAAATTAAATATTCTTTAGTTTTGTAATTAAAAATAGATTGCCATGAAATTAGTTTTAACCTTAGTAACAACTTTTTTATTGATAAACATTGGTTTAAGTCAAGGAAATGTTGAAGTTATTAAAGATGCAAGAATTGATAATTTGATAAAAAAACAAGGTGAAATTGTGCCTCCAGCCACATCGGTTCAAATACATGGCTATCGACTTCAAATATTTTTTGATTCAAATAAATCGTTGGTTGATGAAGCGCGCATGCGTTTTACAAAATCGTATCCGAAGATTGAAACCTACATTACATACAGTGCTCCCAATTATTTCTTAAGAGTTGGTGATTTTAGAAATTCAAGTGATGCTGATCGTTTAAAAGCTGAATTAGGTGCTGAATTTCCTGCAAGTTTTATTGTGCAAGAAAAAGTAAATTTACCACGAATTGACTAATTTTTTTCTCTAATTGCTTGCGCACAAATTACCCCTTGAGCAAAACATGCTTGCAATAAATATCCACCAGTAGGCGCATCCCAATCTACCATTTCACCAATACAAAAATGATTTGGATGGTTTTTTAATTCAAAATTCATTGTAATCTCATTCATATCAACTCCTCCAACGGTTGAAATTGCTTCATCTATTGGTCGCAAAGCCTGAATAGGAAAAGTTAATTCTTTTATAGATTGCACTAAAATTTCTGAGTCAGTGAATTGCTCTTTGGTGAGTTGTTTTTTAATTAGATCAATAGCACTTTTGGATAATTTAATGGCTTTTAAAAATTCTGTTTTATTACCTTTATATTGCTTATAAAATTGCAACAATTCATCATACGATTTACTCGGCTTTAAGTCTAGTTTTAAAAATTTAGCTCCTGCCCTAACTTGTGCATTCAAGGCATAAATTGGCGCACCTTCAAAGCCGTATTTTGTAAGTTCAATTTCGCCAAATCGTGATGTGTTTCCAATGGAAATAGAAGTGTTTTTTAATACATTACCCCCCCAACTTTCATCCCAATTCTTTATTTCAATTCCAGCATTACTGGATTGAAACGGTTGAATTTTAATGTTTTTTTGTTGAAATAGAGTTGTCCATTCTCCTGTTGAACCTGTTACTTTCCAAGATGCTCCGCCCAATGCAAAAATCAGCACATCGTAATCAACTATCGATTCACCATTAGGAGTAGAAAAAAATGCCTTTTGAGAATGGAAATCAACTAATTTATGCTCGGTGTTGATTTGAACTCCTTTATGTACAAGAAATTTCAACCACCTATTTAAAACTTCTACTGGTTTGGTGCCTTTTACTGGAAATATTTTACCGCTTGATCCAACATAGGTTTCAATTCCAATTTCTTTTAACCAATTAATAGTTGCATCATTTGAAAATTGAAGAACCGCATTTTGAACAAAGGAATGGTTGTATTTTTGGATAAAACTTTCGGTTTTTTCTGAATTAGTAATGTTAAATCCGCCTTGACCTGCCACTAAAAACTTACGTGCAACCGCTTTATTGGCATCAAAAATTTGAATATCAAATTGTTTCTTTTTTGAAAGTTGATGTGCAGCCATCAAGCCTGCTGGACCACCCCCCACTATGACGATTTTTTTCATTTATCGCAAACAAAAACCTAGCACGGCATCCATAAACAACTCTTGTTGCTCTGCATGTACCCAATGACCCGCATTTTCTATTGTAACAATATCAGAATCTGGAAAAATGCTTTCAATTTCTGTAAAATCTTCGTCGAGGATATAATTGGACAATTCGCCACGAATAAAAAGTGTTTGTACAAAACATTCTTTATTATCAAGGGCTTCTAGAATAGTTTCAATTTCGCGATGTAAAACTTCAATATTCATGCGCCAACCCAACACTCCTTTCTCTTTCCAATAAATATTTTTCATCAAAAATTGGCGAACAGAAGGCGAATCAATGAATTTTGCCAAATGGTTTTCAGCTTCTAAACGGTTGGATAATTTGGATAAATCCAAGGTAGTTATTGCTTCAAATATTTGTTGGTGATGCGGAGGATAAGCCTTTACACCCATATCGACAACTATCAATTTGGAGAGGTGTTCGGAATAATTTTGAGCAAACGACATGGCTACTTTCCCACCCATGGAATGACCTAATAAAATAGCATCTTGCAAGTTCAAATCATCAAACAATTCTTTAACATCTTGCACCATTAATTGGTAGGAAAAATCATCGCTCCAAGCAGAATGACCATGATTGCGTAAATCAACCATAACCACACGGTAATATTCACTCAATTTTTTACCATGTGTTTGCCAATTATCGGAACTACCAAACAAACCGTGTAGAATTACAAACGGTTTTCCTTCACCTAATTCTCTGTAATGCAGTTTCAATTTGACGTTTTTTATTGAAAAATGATTGTAAAACTATTAAATCAACGCTTTAATTTCAGCAATTATTTTTTCAGCAAATTGATTTGCTTTTTCTTCATTTTCGCTTTCAGAATAGATACGAATAATGGGTTCGGTATTGCTTTTTCGCAAGTGCACCCATTCTTTTCCTACATATATTTTCACTCCATCAGTTGTATCTACTTCTTCAGCAGCATATTTCAATGCCATGTTAGCCAAAATTGCATCCACATTGATGGAAGGTGTTAATTCAATTTTGTTTTTGGAAATTGTATATTTTGGATAACTGTCACGTAATTGAGACGTTGACATTTTTTTGTGTGCCAAATGACTTAAAAATAAGGCAATACCAACCAAAGCATCACGCCCATAGTGCAATTCTGGATAAATTACCCCTCCATTTCCTTCTCCACCAATGATGGCATTGGTTGCTTTCATGGTTTGCACCACATTTACTTCACCTACTGCTGCTGCGGTATAAGTTAAACCACGATCTTCAGTCACATCGCGTAAAGCACGTGTGGATGACAAATTGGAAACAGTTGAACCAGGTGTATGTGTTAAAACATAATCGGCAACTGCCACTAAAGTATATTCTTCGCCAAACATGGTACCGTCTTCACAAACCATTGCTAAGCGATCCACATCAGGGTCAACTGTAATTCCTAAATCGGCCTTAACTTCTACTATTTTTTTAGATAAGTCTGTTAAATGCTCAGGAAGTGGCTCTGGATTATGTGGAAAATGACCTGTTGGCTCACAATACAATTTTGTAATATTTTTTACGCCTAATGCTTCCAAAAGTGCAGGAACAAAAACTCCACCGGTTGAATTAACTGCATCTACAACAATTGAAAAATTGGCGGCTTCAATTGCTTTTTTATCTACCAGTTTAAGGTTTAAAACAGCATCAATGTGTTTTTGCATATAGGAATCATCTTGTGTAACAACACCTAAATCATCCACTTGAGCAAATTCATAAGCATCTTTTTCAGCGATATCAAGTACACGTTGACCTTCTTCGGCAGAAATAAACTCTCCTTTTTGGTTCAATAACTTTAACGCATTCCATTGTTTTGGATTGTGGCTTGCTGTTAAGATGATACCACCTTGTGCATTTTCCATTGGAACAGCTACTTCAACAGTTGGAGTGGTTGAAAGACCAATGTTTACAACATCAATTCCAAGACCAACCAACGTTGAAACCACCAAATCCGACACCATTTGTCCAGATAAGCGTGCATCTCTTCCAATTACAACTTTAATTTTTCCAGAATGATTTTCTTTTAACCAAGTTCCATAAGCAGCCGCAAAACGAACTGCATCAACAGGAGTAAGTGCATCACCAACGTTTCCGCCAATTGTTCCGCGGATACCTGAAATAGATTTAATTAAGGTCATTTTAGTTTGTTTTTAGCGAAAAGAACGATACAATTCAACCATTTTCATCATAGCAATGGCTGTATCCACACCTTTATTTCCATATTTTCCACCTGCTCTATCGATGGATTGTTGCATGTTTTCATCTGTCAACACACAATAACCGATGGGTTTATTGTATTTAAGCATGGTATCCATAATACCTTGAGTTGCACCTTGGCAAACAAAATCGAAATGACGTGTTTCACCTTGAATCACCACACCAATAGCGATAATGGCATCTACATTGGTCATTTCACAAAAAAACTGAGCTCCTAATGACAATTCAAAAGTACCTGGAACAAAACGTACTTCAATATTTTCTTCAAGCACACCGTTGTCAAGAAGCGCTTTTTTAGCACCTTCGAGCAATTTTAATGTGATTGTTTCATTCCATTCAGAAACAACAATGCCGATTTTGTAATCGGCACCATTTGGAACAAATTCCTTATTGTATTCTGACAAATTGCGATTCGCTGTTGCCATAATTTAATTTTTTATTCTTTCAAATTAGATACTCTTGCGATGTATTTATCAATTGATTTATTATTCGCAAAAATAGTGTACTTATCTTGGATTTCTTTATACAACTTTAATGCAGCATCAAAATCTTGTAATTCTTCCGCACATAAACCTGCTTTGAACAAATACATTGGTGAAGTCCACTCGTTATCACTTACTTTTGCTGCTTCGTTGTATTTTGCAGCAGCTTCTTTGTAATTTTTCATTTCGCTGTAGCAATCACCTTGAAGTCCAACTGCCATAGCTGCCAAATAATTATCTTCCAACTCTACACCTTTCAATACTTCCAAAGCTTTTTTGAAATCGCCTTTTTCCATGTATTGACGTCCAAGAACAAATTGTGCGTTTTCACCACCTTTATAACCGTCGTATTTTTTAACTTGAGCAGTTAATTCTTCTATTGCTAAATCAGTAGAATCGTTAGCTGCAAGGTTTAAACCATACCAATATGCGTCTTCAGATTTTTTGTTTTTTGGAGTAACAACAAATTGATAATAAGCTAAATACCCAATAACTAAAACCAAAACGCCTCCTACAGCATACGTAGTAAGTTTTAAAGTTTTATTTGTTTTAAATTGTCTTTTTAATTCGTCTAGGCTAAAATTTTCTAACATTGTACTTCCATTTTAAAGTGAGCAAAGATAATTTTTTTTTTATTCAAATCCTTAAAACAAGGAATTAATCTTCTATTTAGTTCTAATTTTTAAGCAATTGGAATGAGAATTTTTATTTTTTCGGCTAAAGCCTCTCTTTTTTCCCAGAATTTATTAGCGTCTTTATCGTTCATTTTACTTTTTATCATGTATGATTTATAGTTTCTAAACCACATGTAGGCTGACAGACCAAACAAACCAATGAGGCAATAATAAACAAAACCTAACCAATAACTTGGATAAACAAAATGATAAAATAAAAAGATAACAGGAATGTTTATTAACCCCATGATAATTTTTCCCATCAACAATTTTACAGAACCCCAAAATACTCTTCGTTTGAATGATTTTTCCACAAATCGTTTGATAAAGAAATAAGGAATACCACAATGAATTAATCCAAGAACGGCAGTAGGTGCAAGCAACACCATCATCAACAATTCTTTTGCCTTTGAACCGTTTTTGGTTTTGTATTCGTACAAATATTTTTCGTCCAATTTTACTTTTTTCAACAATTTAAAATAGCTATGTAGTTCCTCTTTTAGTTGCATCAATTGTTCATTGGTTTCATTGCAATTTTCATTGATCCAATGTGCCAATTGCTGAGAATAGCGCCATCTTTTTTCTAAAGGAATAGAATGGTCAGAGCAACGTGCGTTCATTCCTTTTCGAGTGATTTTCATAATATCTTCATGAAAAGGCGCGTATTCTTTGTGCTCTACATGGGTAATTTGCTCTTGCATCAAGCGTTCAACTTCCTTAGTTAGATCATGGATAACTTTGCCAGGATTTTCTTTATAAGCTTCTTTGTAATCGTTAAGGCAGATTTTATTAGAGGTTGAAATCAACAAATCACTGCGCATTTCATTCGGATCGGAATAATTACAGCCAACTGCAGCAATGTATATTTTCTTTTTCCAATTTATTTTTTCGAGGGTTGAAAAACCAATACGAACCGCACCTTTTTTAACGGGTTTTAGGCGACGGATGAAGGTGTCATCAGTAAAACCTTCTCCAAAAATCAATAAATTTCTACCAAACGATAGCACGTCGGCACATTTATCAAATACTTCCTGATTTTTCTTTTTAGTGTCTTCTCCATCGTGTTCCCTGTATATAGGCAACATGTGGGCTGCCCATAAAATAGGTTTGGTAACAGGGGTAAACACATCTGAGCGCGTCATAAAAAAACAATTGGTCTTCTTAATGCAGCAACTACCAATGGGTCCATAAATGATGCGGCGTGATTACTTACATAAATTGTTCTTCCATAAAATTCTTTTGGAGAGTTAATCATTTTCATTCGTGGATAAAATATGCGCAAGGTGTATTGCAACGTTATTTTAAGCATTAAATAGAAAAATCGCATCATAATTTTTAAAATCTATAATTGTTCAAGAGCTTTTATTCTTTTTTCGATGGGTGGGTGGGTTGCAAAAATAGATGAGATGGATGAAAAGAAATTATTGGAAGGTGTTTCACCATGATCAATAAACAACTCTTTTACTTCTTCATTTGTGGTTTTAAACGATGAATTTCCAGAAATCTTACGAAGAGCACTAGCCAGTGCCAATGAGTTTTTGGTCATTTCAACCGCTCCTGCATCAGCCATGTATTCGCGACTACGAGAAAGAGCAAATTTAAAAATCATTGATAGAAAGTACATGACTACTGCAATCAACAATATTATTAATATCGCTGCTCCACCACCATCTTTGCTATCTCTTTTGCGGTGATTTCCGTAGAGTAAAGAACGAAATGTAACATCTACAATCACTCCGAAGATACCTACAAAAACGATGGTTACAATCAATAAACGTACGTCTTTATTGCGGATATGCGTTAATTCGTGAGCAATCACACCTTCTAATTCTTCATCCGTTAAAGTATCTATAATACCTCTTGTGAGTGTAACAGCGTATGTTTTTTCATTAATTCCAGATGCAAAAGCATTCAACGCATTGGTTTCAATGATGAATAATTTAGGCATTTTCATCCCAACAGACATACACAAGTTTTCCGTAAGATTATAAACACGCAGGTTCTCACTACGTTCTAATGGTTTGGAATGTGTGGCATGTTGAATGAGTGAAGTATGTGCAAAATAAGCAATAACAAACCAAATACCTACAACTCCTAAAACATAGGGCAAATAAGCCAAAAAAAGCTCGTTGGTTGATGTTGTATCTTCTTGCGTTAAGAAAAACAAAACCAAATACACACCCACCAAAATCATGGCAGGAAATGCTGCAAGCAATAAAATAGATTTTTGATTATTACGATTTATTTGGGATTGTAGCCCAACATATCTTGCCATAATCTATTGTTAGAATTTAATTTCTGGTGCTTTGTCTAAAACTTGACGTTGTTCTGTACCCAAATCATACATTGGTTGAACCGTCATTTTTTTGAAATTAGCAATAATATTAGAAGGAATTGATTCGATAGCCGTATTCAATTCTTTAGTTGCAGAGTTAAAATAACGTCTAACAGCAGCTAATTTATTCTCAATATCAGAAACTTCACCTTGCAATTGTAAAAAATTAGCGCTGGCTTTTAAATCTGGATACGATTCAACTTGTACATTAAATGCTTTCATTGCTGAATCTAGTTCTTGTTCTGCTGCAATTTTAGAATTAATATCCGTTGCATTCATTGCTTTTGCACGCATTTCGGTAACTTTAGTTAACACAGAACTTTCGTGTTCCATATACCCTTTTACGGCACCAATTAATTGAGGAATTAAATCATGGCGTTGTTTCAATTGCACATCAATGTCTGCAAAAGCATTTTCACGGTTGTTTTTAAGCGCTACTAATTTGTTGTTAAGAGCAATAGCCCAAATAACTAAGACAACGATGATACCAATAACTATTAAACCTGTCATATTATTTTTCTTTTAAAATTAGATTATTTATGATTTGTGTGTAGCAATTTAATTATTATTAACAATTAAACCTAATACATCTTTAAATTCCTCTTCTGTTAATTGTAACTTCGGATTAGAAAAATCCATATCAGTAATTGAATTAATAGGAATTAAATGGATGTGTGCATGTGGCACTTCTAAACCTACTACAGCAACCCCTACTTTTTTACAAGGTATAGCTTTTTTAATTTTTGCAGCAACTTGTTTTGCAAACACCATCATTTCTGATAGAAGTTCATCTTCAATATCAAAAATATAGTCAATTTCAGCTTTTGGGATAACCAAAACATGTCCTTTTAAGTGGCATGATATCCAAGAAAGCTAAAAATTTATCGTTCTCAGCAACAATATAAGCCGGAATTTCTTTATTAATTATTTTAGTGAAAATAGAAGCCATTATCGTCCAATTTCTACAATTTCAAATTTAACTATACCATTTGGTGTTTGAATATCTGCTATTTCTCCTACAGATTTACCGAGCAAACCTTTTCCTATTGGCGATTCAACAGAAATTTTCTTTTCTTTAAGATTTGCTTCATTTTCAGCTACTAGCATGTAATCCATAGTCATCCCATTAGTAACATTTTTAATTTTTACTTTAGATAGAATGAATACTTTAGATGTATCAATGTTTGCATCATCGATGATACGTGCGCTTCCAATTATAGCTTCTAATTTTGCAATTTTCATTTCTAAAATTCCTTGAGCTTCTTTAGCTGCATCGTATTCTGCATTTTCGGATAAATCACCTTTATCACGTGCTTCAGCAATTTGATTAGAAATAGCAGGTCGTTGCACGGTTTTCATTTCGTGTAATTCATCTTTTAATTTTTGTAATCCTTCCTCTGTGTAATAACTTACTTGTGCCATAACTACTGATTTAAAAATAAAACAAGAGAGTTCATATAGAACTCCCTTGTCATACAAATATATAAAATTATTTACTTACTTCAAACTGATTGTTGCTCCAACAGTGTGGATAACACCAAATGGTCCTGCAAAACGTGCAGCATATTCAATTCCAAGCGCATGTTTTTTCTCACCAACCAAAGCATCAACAGAAATACCGCAAGTTGGTCCGATCAAAGCATTTGCTCTGTTTTCAGCTTTGAAAATACCTTTTTCGTAAACATAACCTGCACGTACGTTGAAAGCAACTTTAGAATGTGAGAATCCATAATCCAAACCAATTCTGAATTGGTCATAAGAGAATGAATTTGCAGTAAATGCCAAACCTAAAGTCAATTGGTTCATTTCGTTGAAAATGAAATCATACGATCCACCGATTGATAACAATGAAGGCATTTCAAATGTTGCAGTACGTTGCTCTAATGAACCTATGAAGCTTGAATTTAAGTATTGAACTTGGTTATTCAAACCATCGCCTTTGTACTTCATTGTAGGACCAACGTTTTTCAAAGCGATACCGAATTTCAACTGTTCTTTTTCACCAGAAACATAGCGGATACCAGCATCGATTGCAACACCAGTTGATTTCAAGTTTGAAATATTCTCAGAAATAACTTTGATATTAATTCCCCCAGAAATGGAGTTAGAGAATGTATGCGCATAACCAATATTGAACACGTTTGCTCTTGGTGAGAAAGTACCAATATTCCCTTCAGGGTTTTGAACTGTAGTGATCATGATATCACCATAGCTCAATGATTGAATACTTACTGCAATAACAGAAACTTTACCCAAACGTTGTGCTATACCAGCACTGTTTAATGATAATCCAGTCATAGATCCCATCCAGTTGGTATAGTTAAATTTGATTTGAGTTTTCTCTGTGCTAGCCAATCCAGCAATGTTTGTAAAAGATGCTTCCAATCCTTTAGTAAAAGAAACACCAACATCGCCAAGAGCAGAACTTCTAGCCCAAGGGTTTATCAATAAGTGAGCGGCACCAGCCTGACCAACCCTGTCTTCGTTACCAGCTTTTACTGTAGAGCCAACTAACATGGCTCCACAAAGTAAAAGTGCTTTAGTATTTAAAATTGAATTTCTCATTTTCTTCAATTAATCTGATTAATATTGATTAAATACCTTGTAAGTCAACTTGACGTACACCAATAAATGCTTTCAATACGCGTTCACCTACATCTGGTACTTTAACGTGTATCAAGTACATACCAGAAGCAACTGGAATACGTGAATGGTTATTCAAATCCCAATCAATAGATGTAACCGGACTATCTTTCTTGTATTGGCGAATCAATTTACCATTTGATGAATAGATAGTAACTGTACATACTTCAGGTAAGTTTACAATTTTCACACGAGTATCCAAACGGCTTTTTTCGTACTCTGAATATGCCAAGTAAGGATTAGGAACGATATTAATCATTTCTAACACTTCAGATAAAGCTTGTCTGTTACCAGTTTTTGTTGCAATCTCATCCATGTTCCAAGAATATTTAGGTTTACCAGCATTAGCGTTTGTTGCTACGTAGTTTTTATATTCTTTATTAACACGTAATTTAATTGTAACATCAGTACTCAACAATGTTTGACCTGGTGTTAACATTGGATAAGCAATCCAAGCTAAGTTACCATAAACAAAACGAGTGTTGTTAGTTACGTTAGTACCAGCTTCAATTTCTCTTAATTTTTCTTCCAAGAAATTATTAGAAACGGCTACTGATGGGTCATAAGCTGGCATGTCTCTTAAGTGGTTTGGCACACCATTGATTTTTTGGTATTCAGAACCATAAATCCAAACTGGATGAACACCTCCCATTACGAAGTTACCATTGTTATCCACCATTCTTGAAGATGGGTTCCAAATCATGTCACGACCGTTATCTTGTGTCATGTATGAGTTTTCACCAAACGCCATGTATAAACGGTTACCTGTTTCCAAGTCAATTGCATAACCTGGGAACCATCCCATACCAGTTCCTGTTCCATCAGGGTTTCCGTTTTTATCAACACTTTGGCTTTTTCTCATTTGACCAGCACTTGCACCACCAAAAGTCATTGTGTTATCTCTACCCATTTCAATTACAGGTACACGTGTCCACTTACTCTTATCAGATGTGATAACAATATCAACACTTGGTAAGTAAGAAATTGATGACAATTCTCTAGAGTAACTTGGCGTTACGTTAGGCATATAAGCCATAGGCATAAACTCAACGTTGTAACCAGTAACTCTTTGAGGCGCAATACCACCGTTTAATACTTTTTCATAGTGTTGATCTGGATCTCCACCTGCAGCCAACTCATCACCGTAATTTGCAGGGTTTAACCATGCTGGAGCTGTTGGATCTGCCGTTCCAGCTGCTGCAGTACCTGAACGAATCCAGTTTGTTGGTTGATACAAATCATTATCAGTAATAGACATTAACCAACGTTTAGAACTATCGGCAAAAGTTATTGAAGAAGAAATAGGCATTGCATACGCTTCTTGAGATTTTGTTGAAGTATTGGTGTATTTTGTTTGATAAATTTGAACAGACACACCCCATTGAGGAATAATTTGTTCATTATCTACTTTAATCGTATGTTCACTTGAAATAGTGTCAATCAAATCACCACCTTCACTTGCATATCTTCTAATTACCCAACTTGCAGTATCTGCAGAGTTATATGAACCAATGCTACTTGTAGGAGTATAATCATTGAACTCTAATTCAAAGTATCCATTTACTACATTTAACGGGTCAATTACTTTAACGTTAACTGGTCCACCACCGAAATCATATTTCAACTTAGCTAATGAACCACTGTTAATAATTGTGTTTCTAGATTCTGTAGTTAATTCCAACGCTCTATTACCATTTCCATAACCATCTAATCTAGTAATACGTGGAGTAGTACCATATTCAGCTAATTGGAATGTACCACCTGCTTCTGGTCTAGGATTATGAGGTGTACCTGGTACAGATTGAATAGAAGTACCATCATAAGACAAACGAGAAGAGATATATGGTTTTTTCTGACCATCTAATTTTGTTGGGTCATTTTGGTCATACGGTTTGAATTGGTTATAACCATAAGCTACAGCAACATAATAATATGTTTTATGGTTAACCAAACGATCATCACCTAAAGCAAATGCATCTTTTGTTAATCTGAAAGTATGTTGGATACCTGCATCAGCACCTGTAACCATACGTTTACCTTCCAAAATACCATATTGCTCGTTCAATGTAAAGTTAGTTAAATCCTTAACACCATTTTTAATATCGCACTGTGCAACAAGACGTGCTTTAGATAAATCGTGAATATCAGCTACTGATGCAACATCATCCACCAATTGGAAAATTTGGTAACCTTCAAAACGGTATTTTCTATCTGTTTCAGTTACTGGAATATTGATATCATCAATTTCTTCATATTTCTCTAAATAGTTATTAGATGTTGTTGGGTTTGACAATGTCAAAATCAATTCATTTTCCAACTCTTGGATTTGCAATTTTGGAGCATTTGGTGGATCAATGATACGGAAACATGCATCAAACAATGCTTGTGCTTTTGTATCTGCTGTTTTCATTAAATCAACTGAAGCCATTAAATCACCACCTGCAGCACGACCATAAACGATACCAACTGTAATGTTATTACTTGCACCTGGAACCAATGTAAATGGACCAGCTGACTGCACAAAACGTCTATCACCAACAGCATTACCTGCAGATGCTTCTGTCCATGGAGTTGAGTTTCCTGGATCAACACCTGCTGTTCCCCAATGCAATGGGTCAGAGTCACCTGGGAATACATAGTCAGTTAATATTGAACCTCCAGCACCTGTTCCACCAAATGTAATGTTAGAACCATCAGCCCAGCTACCCGACATAAAGTTATAATATTGGTTAGCTACAGAAGGGTCTGTATATGGATAAGAAGCGGCATTTGTAAAGTAAGTGAATCGACGCATACCAAAACGCTCATTGTCAATAACTCCATCACCATAACCAGTACCTATCCCATTATAAACAATACCTTTATTTAAAATTGCATCACTCACTGTTGGAGTAATCCAAGATTGTGTAGTTGCATCCCAAACTGGACCTGGGTTATCCATATTATCTGGATCTTGGTAAGGGCCTTCAAAGAAGTCAACACCAATTGCAGGCGGATTTTGACCATATCCAATTTGTGAACCGTTGGTTACGTCATTTGGTGTACCATTATAACAGTAACCTAAACCACGAGAAACATCACAACCAACATAGTCGTCACCAGAATAACCTAAATCTGGGTCAACATATTGAGAGAAGAATGTATTTGTCAATGTTTGAGTTGAACGGTTAATTAACTCGTAGTTATAGAAAGTCATACGGTTAATTTCGTCAGAAGTAGCAAAAGCAAAAGCTTGTGCACGGATTTCCATACCAATTGGTTCACCTTGAGATTCAGTGTGAACGTTTCCTTTATCGTTGAATACAAACCATACAGTTTGGTCACCAAATAAAGTTACACGACGGTCAACACCACATTGTACATCATCTCTTCCTAAGATATCGTCATACCAAGGATAATCCCCATCATCCATTGGGTTATAAATTTGGTCAGCATTTCTATCGTAGAAAGGAGCCAAATAATAATCTTGGAATAAACTTGGGTCTCCGTGAGCTGGCCATTCTGTGATTGCAGCTAATTCAGCGTTAGTTGGTAATGATTCTTCACCAATTAAATCACATGCACCAGGTGCTTTATTTGGGTCAATACAAGATTCCCACCAAATGCTAAAGCGAATAACTGATGCTTTATTGATTGGGAAGAATTTATCGTATTTTGCACACTGGTCACCCGAAATATTACCATCACCATAAGGACGAATTGTATTATCTCCTACAGGATTCAACGGGTTGTAGTTTACATTTGGAGCATAAGGAATGGTTACAGTTAAAGGACCACCCCAAAAGTCGTTACCAACTTGACGGAAACGTACAGCTGCTAATTTCAACTGACCGTTTTGGTCACGTCCACCCATCCAAAGAGCAGCTGCGAAAATTGCTTTTGCACCACCACCTTTAGGAACTTCATATCCTGCTACACTTTTTTGTTCGTCTTCAAACAAACGTCCACCCATTTGTAACAATGCTGAAACGTCGTTGAAATCAAGGATATACTTTTTTACAGCAGGTGCACATGCAGCACCTTTTTCACTGTTAGAAGGCTTTACCTTATCGTTACCTTTAGGTTGAACATTACTGCTTCCTGTGTACAAATACGCCAGGGACATATTAGAGAACAAGGTAAAAGTTCCCAATACTAAAGCAGATTTTATTATTCTTTTCATATCTTCTTTGTTAGTATGAATTAAAAGTCGAATTTAATACCCAAACGAATAGTTCTTGGTGCACTAATGTTATATGGGTTTTGAATCTTCATCAAGTAGTAATTTCTAAATGAAGCTTCGTCAGTTTGATTTTGAATAGAAGTTTGGCTGCTTGCTGCTTCTAAGTAACCATCATCATTCCAGTTACCTGTTGCGCGGTAAACAGACAAGATGTTCTTTTGGTTCAACAAGTTTGTAACACGTAAATATACATTTAAATATGTCGTACGTTTTTTGTCTTCTTTTTTACCTACTTCAAACTCAAATGTTCTATCCAATTGGATATCCAATCTGTAAGACCAAGGTAAACGTGAACCGTTAGTTGTTCCATCCAAACCAGAAGCTTGAGGCGAGAACATACCTTCATTAACGATATCTAATTTTTTAGAATATGGGTTACCAGAATAGATGTTAGCCATAATGTTCAATCCCATATTTCCAAATACTTCGTAGTTTTTAATACGTGGACCGTTATAATCTTTACCTGTACCGTATCTATAGTCAAAAGAGATAGCAAACGCATGACGTTGGTCAAATGAGTAAGGGAAGATTGCACGTAAGTTAGGTAAACCAGCGTTAATCAAACCTGCCATTGAAGTTGCATCAGAACCTGTACCATCAGCAAACTGTAAGGTATATGCTGCAGTCATACGGATATTTCCTGTTCTTCTTAAGTCATAAGCAACAGTCAAACCTTTTACTGTACCAAAGTCGATGTTACCAAAAGTTTTGTAAGTTGCTGGATAAGCTTCAACAACGTTAATCAACTGTACGTTATCTCTTTGTTCACGATAGAAAGCAGAGATTTTCAAAGAAGAAGTTCTTGTCAACACTTGTTGGAAACCTAATTCGTAATCGATTGTTTTTTCAGGCTTCAAGTTAGAGTTGTTAATAATCTCACTTCTTGTTTGAATGAATTGGTATTCATAAGGATCAAAACGTACACCTGTTGTAGGGCGTTTTGTTAAGATGTCATAGTGAGCAAAGAATGAAGATTCTTCAGACACTGGGAAAGAGAATGCGATACGAGGCATTACGCTCACTTGTGCTTTGTAATCTTTAAATGCGCTACTTGAAATTGTAGTTTTCCCAGCATCAGTTAACCAAGGAGCGATACCGTTTGCACCACGCAATACAGCAGGGTCTTCAACTTGATCACCATTTGCATTGTACCAAACATCACCATTTCTAAATCCATTGATTTGAGTTGGTGCAGCAACATCATCAACATATACTGTATAGTCATCTCCGATCGAAGTAGGTACATTTACCCAGCTATAATCAGTACTGTTCATTTTAGCTCTTGCTTCACCTGCAGTTAATGCTGAATGGAATAAATATTTATCCTTCAAAACTGGTTGGTTAGCATCAAATACGTCAACACGAACCCCAACGTTGAATACTAAGTCACGGAATGCAAATTTATCCATGATGTATCCAGAAATATAAGTTGGAGAGAATGCTCCTACAAAACGTTTGTAGTTACCATTTTCATCAAACTCATTGAAATATTTATCAATATCTGTTCTTCCTTTTACTTTATTTCCTGCATGGTCATAACCATAATAAGAAACATAAGACTTTCCGTTATTCAACAATTCGTCTGGTGCAAACATTCCAAAATTCAAACGACTTGGATCCATTGCGTCAATTTGAATGTAGTCATTACCACCTGGATCTAAACCTAATTCTTTACGAACGTTGTAGTCAAAGAATGATTGGTAATCTACTTGACCACCAGAAGCACCACTTTGTGCACCTCCAAATTGACCATTGTGATTATGTGCATAACCCGTATTCAAACGGTTGTAATAGATTTTTTGGAAACCTGCTTCTTGAGAGATAGTAGGATTTGGGTCGTTTTTATCGATCTCAGAAATATGGCTATTAGCTAACAAACGAGCCAACGACCACAATCCGATAGGTCCGTTATCACCAGAGCTCCATCCTCTATCCGTTCTTTGTTCGTACTCAAATCCTAAAGAGATAGAGTGGTCACCAACGTTGATAGATCCTGAACCAGTAACACGTAACTGATTGTTTTCTGAAATTCCGAAACCATTATAAGGTGTTCCGATGTTGTTCCAAATTTGGTAAACTGAAATTGGCGCATCTCCATTCAACAAGGCATTTCCTTGTCTTAATTGATTGAAGTTAGCCGCAGAACCAAATAAATCATAGTATTGGCTTGTTAACGCCGTTAAACCAGGGTTGGTTTCAGAACCTGTAAATGTAACACCATTTTGGAATGGCACCTCTTGGTTTACATAAGCATTCAAGCTATCAACAAAAACGAAAGATGTATCAAAACGAGATGTAAATGTTCCAACATGTCCATAGTTAAACATATTGAAACCATGTTTTGGGTCATACGATTTTGAACGTGATTGAGAGTAGTCAAACATCAACGAGTAAAAAGCAGATTTCACTTTTGATGCAGAACCTTCTCTTTTATTTGAGAAACGTTGAGACAAACGTCCAAACACCCTCCAGTCTAAGTTTTTACCTCTACCAAAGTTTTGGAAGTTCAACAATGAACTAGTTCTATCGTATAAACTTCTATCATAGTAGTTCATAGACCCACCGAAAGACAAGTTTACAGATGGCCCTGTATTTACGTCAATTTTTGCTTGTGCAGATACGTTTTGGCTTCTTGCATTCATTCTCCACTTTGTTTTTTCGAAATCGTTTTCTTTTAACAAAGTAGCACGATAGAATGTACCATCACCATTTGCATTCATCACTAAAGGATATTGCAACAATGAATCTCTAATTTCTTTTTTAACACGGTAGCTACCTCCATTTAAAGGACGGTTATCCAATTCATTCAAGTAGTTTGCAGATAACAAGAATCCCATAATAGGTTTTGTTTTTGCACCTGTTGAATCTTTTTTCATGAATAAAGGACCAGAGATCATCCCTTCAACTAAGTTGTAGGCATATTTATCCAAACCAAAAACTTTTCCGTCATAACCGTCTTTGTCTTTACCTTTAATGTAAAAACCAGAAGATACAGCCTCGATACTTCCAAAGAATTTTGAAGAAGGTCCTCTTGTTGTTACAGAGATAACCCCACCGGTAACGTCACCATAGTTAGCAGGTAAACCACCTGTGATTACCGATACCTCTTCGATTGCTGATTTTGGCAAGTTGGAAGATCCTCGTACTTTAATACCGTCAATATAGTAATACGTAGCATCTGAACGAGAACCACGAACACTAATTGCACCACTTCCTTCATCTGTATTTACACCACCAACTGTTTGTGCAACACCAGCAGCAGAACGAACTGGTAAACGAGAAATATCCTCAGCAGTAATTGTTGAACCTGATGCACCACCATCTTTATTAATAAGTGGTACTTTGTAGGCAACTACTACTAATTCTTCGATGTTTTGAACATCTTTAGGCTTAGATATTTCCGTATTATCCAAGAAAGTAATTTTATCAGCATTTACAATTACACCACGAATTGCAGTAGGCTGATATCCATCTCCCTCGTTTCTTACTTCCACATCGTAAGAACCTGGTGCAATCGAGTTGATTTGGAATTTTCCATCATCATCCGTATTGGCACCCCCTTTTACCGTTCCATCTTGCAAGAGTAACACTTTTGCAAAACCAATTGGCCCTCTTGTTTCACCATCAATAACAGACCCTCTAATAGTTCCCAAACCTGATTGAGAAAAAGAGTATGCTACTGATAATAAAACACTTAAAATTACTAAATGTAAATTTTTCAACATAAGCACAGATTATTATTTAACTTATTATCTACAAAACAAAGCGGTAAATATATAAATATTAATTCGACATATACCTCTTCATTCCAAAAAAATTAATTTTTTGTTAAATTAACTTTCCTTAACAAATGTAGAATAAAAGTTTTGAAATAAAAAAATACACTTCTTTAATCACTTGTTTTTTAGTGCAATTTAGCCTACTTTAATTTAAAAATACCTTGCTTTAAAAATTAATTTAAAACAGCTCACTAAAAAAAATATACATTTAAAGTATTTTTTAATTTTTAAAGAAAAAAATTAGTTTTACAAACGTGTTTTATTTAAAAAATATAAAAATTGGTGACAGCACCCTGTATTTCATTCGTTTCGATGAGTACAACATCAATGATTACACCTATTTATTAACAAATGATGAGCAATTTAAACTTTCCACTTTTAAAAGTGAGAAAAGAAAAAAGGAATTTGTTGCGACAAGGATTTTAAAAACTACACTATTTAAAAATACTCCAATTTATTATTTATCCACAGGAGCTCCTTATTTTAAAAATTCGACCAATCATATTTCAATTAGCCACTGCGATAATTGGGTTGTATTTGCTGTTTGCAACTGCTATAAAATTGGAGTAGATATTGAACCTATAAGCAGTAAAGCACAACGACTACACAAAAAATTTTTGAACGAAAGTGAAATTGCACTTTTAGACACATCCAACATTGAACTTATGTCAAAAGCATGGTCGTGCAAAGAAGCACTCTATAAATTAAGCACTAAAGAAGGAATTATTTTTAAAAAAGACCTCTTAATAACAGATTTTGATAAAAAAAACACATTCAACTGTAAGGTTTTAGAAGAAAACAAAAGTTTTTCTGTACATTTGAGTGCAAGTATCATTGATGGATACATTGTTACAATAAATACATCGCCACTTTATGAAAATCATTGATTCTATTATTGACCAACAAAAAATTGCTGTTTTGATTGACCCTGAAAAATGTCAATCCATAGCATATATCGAGCAATTAATTGAAAAAATTCATTTTAGTGGTGTTGATTTTATATTTATTGGAGGCAGCACGGTGAGCGAAAAAGAATTTAACCAAACGATAGCTGCATTAAAAAAATTAGCACGAATCCCAATAATTATTTTTCCAGGTTCTTCTAGTCAGGTATCACCATTGGCAGATGCTATCTTGTTGTTAAACTTAATTTCTGGTAGAAATGCTGATTTTTTGATTACCCATCACGTGCAAGCAGCACAAAAAATTGTTGACGCTGGATTGGAAGTTATTTCAACCTCTTATTTATTGATTGATGGCGGCAGTCATTCATCAGTTGCTTATGTTAGCCAGACGACACCAATTCCTCAACACCAACTATCTATTGCTACGCAAACAGCTTTGGCAGGAAAATTAATTGGCCACCAACTGGTATTTATGGATGCTGGAAGTGGTGCAAAAAATTGCGTATCAACAGAAATGGTAAAAGCAGTAAAACAATTGAATCAACCGTTAATTATTGGGGGTGGTATCCGTTCAACCAGTCAAATCAAACAACTTTTTGATGCAGGCGCCAACGTGGTGGTAATTGGTAATAAAATAGAAGAAGACATTGACTTTTTATTGGATCTTCGAGAAATTACACAACAAGTCAAGTGATAGAAATTGGATGATTAAAAATAAGCCGCTTCTATTTTATCGGCCAACACATCGCTTAATTTGAAATAACTTTCAACTGTCCATCCACCCACATGTGGCGACAATAGCACTTTATCACTTTCAAGCAATTCTTTAAAAGTAGGTGGAATTTCGTTTCCAAAAATATTTTCAAAACTTGCGCTTTCAAATTCCAATACGTCCAAAACAGCCCCTTTTACTTTTCCATCGTTGATCGCTTTGTTAAGCGCCTCAATTTTTACAATTTTTCCTCTTGATAAGTTAATTAAGTAAAACGGATGTTTCACTTTTGAAAAAAAGTCTGCATTTGCCCAAAAAAGTGTTTCTTCGTTTTGAGGTATGTGAAAACTAATGATTTCTGCTTGCTCGTATAATTGTTCGAGAGTACATTCTTCTACCAATCCATTAGCAAATCCTGTTTTGTATTTATCATAAGCAAGCACACGGCAATTGAATCCAGATAGGAGTTTTGCAAAAGCACTTCCATTATGTCCGTAGCCAATAATTCCGACCGTTTTACCGGTTAATTCAACGCCTCTATTGCCTTCCCTATCCCAAATTCCTTTTCTAATTTCAGCATCCCCTTTTTTTAATTGATTGAAGAGTGCTAAAATCATCCCCAAGGCATGTTCGGCAACGGCGGTGCAATTTCCTTCAGGCGCGTTGAACAATTGGATGTTTCTTTGTTCACAATAGTCGCAATCAATATTTTCCATTCCTGCGCCTGAACGAGCAATAAATTGTAGTTGTGGAGCAAAATCCAACAAAGCGGCATCCATGCGAAAACGGGAACGAATCACAATACCATCCGTATCGTTTAATTCTTGTTGAATTGCTTCTTTACTTAGTTTACTAGCATCTTTGCAAAAAACACCTTTTGCCTCTAATCGCTGTTGGAGAATCGAATGAACCGTGTCGATAAATAAAACTTTCATTAGAATTTGTATAACATCACACCGATGGTAAAGTAGATAAACAACCCTACTATGTCGTTAAGTGTAGTAACAAACGGGCCGATAGCCAATGCAGGATCGACTTTTAATTTTTTTAACCCAAGTGGAATGAGCACTCCAAAAATAGAAGCAAAAATTATCACAGTAAACAATGAAAGACTGACAACAATGGCTAGTTTGGATCCTTCGAAAAAAATTCCGATACCATAAATAATAGTGGAAAGCAAAATACCGTTTAGCATCGCCACCAACAATTCTTTTCCTACTTTTTTAAAGATATTGGAAAATATATCGCTTCCTTTTGCCAGAGATTGCACCACAATTGCCGATGATTGCACACCAACGTTTCCACCCATTGCAGTAATTAAAGGAATAAAAAAAGCAAGTGCTGTAACTTTACTAATTTGCTCTTCGAAACCAGAAATTACGTGTGCACTCATGGTTCCGCCCAACATACCAATAATCAACCATGGCAAACGAGCGCGCGAGATTTTCCAAACGGACGAGGTATGCTCTACTTTTTCAGAGATACCAGTTGCCAATTGAAAATCTTTATCGGCTTCTTCTTTGATATATTCAACGATATCGTCAATGGTAATGCGCCCCACCAATTTATTTTGCAAATCAACAACTGGAACAGCAACCAATCCATATTTATCCATAGTTTTAGACACCACTTCCGTAACTTCATTGGTTTTTACCGAAATGATGTTTTTATCTTGAAAAATATCTGCGATTTTAGTTTTTGGTTTGGAATACAGCATTTCTTTGAGCGACAAAACACCGAGTAATCGATCGGCATCGTCCACCACATAAATGGAATATACGCGTTTAACATCTTCGGCTTGACGACGCAATTCCAAAAGTGCTCTATCAATTGGCCAATTGACACGTGCTTTGATAAACTCTTTTTGCATCAAACTACCAGCAGTTCCGTCTTTGTATTTCAACAAATCAACGATGTCGTCGGCAGCTTCATCGTCTTGCATTAAAGAGATGACTTCTTGCACTTTCTTGTCCGACAACTCACCTAAAATGTCAGCAGCATCATCGGAATCAAGGTTTTCTAATTGTGTGGCAATTTCTTGAGATGACAACGATGCTAAGAAACGATCGCGCACATCTTCTTCGAGTTCCATCAATACCTCGGCTTGCTGATCTTCGTCCATTAAAAAATAAACGAATTTTGCCTCATCGTTGGTAAGTGGATGCAACACCTCTGCAATATCTGCAAAGTGCAATTCCAATACATTGATTTTTAACCAATCAGAATCATTGGCCGCAATTGCAGCTTTTGTTTGATCAATAAATTCTTTGGTTAAATTAAATCTCATAGAAATTGAATTTGCACCACAAATTTAGGGTTCTTTATCAAAAGAATCAAAGTATTTAAAAAAATTAATAATTATCTTCGCAAAAAATCTAAATATGTCGCGAATTCTTACAGGTATACAAAGTACTGGAACACCACATTTGGGAAATTTGTTGGGAGCAATTGTTCCTGCCATTGAAATGTCGAACAAATCAGAAAACGAAGCGTTTTTGTTTATTGCTGATTTGCATTCATTTACACAAATTAAAAACCCAACAGAATTAAAAGAGAACACACTTTCAACAGCTGCGACATGGCTTAGTTTTGGTGTAGACGTGCATAAAACAGTATTTTACAGACAAAGTCAGATACCTGAAGTTACCGAGTTGATGTGGTATCTATTGTGTTTATTCCCATATTCTCGTTTGAGTTTGGCACATGGATTTAAAGACAAAGCAGATCGTTTGGGGGATGTCAATGGTGGATTGTTTACCTACCCAATGTTGATGGCAGCAGATATTTTAATTTACGACGCTGAATTTGTTCCTGTTGGAAAAGATCAAGAGCAACACATTGAGTTTACGCGCGATGTGGCTTCACGTTTTCATGCCCAATTCAAAGAAACTTTTGTAATACCAGAAGGGCTTGTTAATGAAAACACGAAAATCATTCCGGGTACCGATGGTCAGAAGATGAGTAAATCTCGCAACAACTTCATTAACATCTTTTTACCCGACAAACAGTTGCGCAAGCAAATCATGTCGATTCAAACAGATAGTAAGGAATTAGAAGAGCCTAAAGATCCAGCAACATGTAATGTTTTTGCGTTATATAAACTTTTAGCAACGGACGAACAAATTCAAAACATGACCGAATTATATGTGAATGGAGGATATGGCTATGGGCATGCAAAACAAGCATTATTTGATTTAATTGTTGAAAAGTACAAAAATCAGCGTGAGCGTTATTGGTATTTAATGGAGCACCCTGAAGAAATTATTGCAGCACTAAAAATAGGCGAAGACAAAGCAAGAAAGTATGCAAAAACAGTTTTAGAGCGTGTTCGTGCAACTGTTGGTTATTAGAAATTTAACTTTTAAAAAGCACACTATCTTTCAGAATATTAACAAATTATACATCAATTGATTTAAAAAAAATTAAACAAAACGTCGTTTAATTTAAATATTTTTATATTTGTGGTTTAAATCTTAAATCTTTCATTGAAAATGAAGTCAATTATTTATGTTACACTTTCTACTTTTTTACTATTAACTTCTTGTGGTAATAAAGAAACAAAAACTAAAGATATTACACTAATTAATGGCGGTAAGACGTATGGTGGTGAGCTCGTATTTTCAAGTTCTGAAGTTGTATCCGAAACATTCCCTATAGCTTCTGCAAATGTAAACGTCATTAATATTTCTTCTCAGATTTACGAAACTTTATTAAATATTGATCCTACAACTTTGGAGGTTGTACCAGGTATTGCAAGTGAATTTTCATCTAATGAAGAAGGAAATGTTTACACATTTAAAATTCGTAAAGGAATATTTTTTCACGATGACGAGTGTTTTGGTGGAAAAGGTAGAGAATTAACACCTGAAGATGTCAAATTTTCTTTAGATTTTGTATGTTCTGGTAATCCTTTGAATCAAGATGACGATATTTTGGTTAATAGAATTAAAGGAGCAAAAGAATTCAAGTCAAAATCTGCAACATCTTTTCCAAAAGGTGGTGTATCTGGAATCAAAGTAAAAGGCGATGCTGTTGAAATTACTTTAAATAAACCTTTCATTGGATTTGAAGAGCTTTTAACAAGAAAAAACACTATTATTTTCCCAAAAGAAGCATTTGAAAAATATGGTAATGATATTAAAACACATCCTGTAGGAACAGGGGCCTTCAAACTTGAATCAATTGATAAATCACAAATTCGACTAGTAAGAAACGATAATTATTGGCAAAAAGATGAATTTGGAAATCAATTACCTTATTTATCAGCTGTTGTACTAAAATTCATTCCTAACAAAAAGGATGAAATGCTGGCATTTAGAAACAAAAACATTGATTTATTGTTAGATATTCCTGCTGCAGAAATTGAAAATGTATTGGGTACTTTACAAGATGCAATGGCTGGTAAAAATGTGAAACATAAAGTTGAGTCTTCACAAAGTTTAAACATTGAATATGTTGGATTTAATACTGCTGATGGTGTATTTGCTTCAAAAGAAGTTAGAGAGGCATTCTTGTATGCTGTTAACCCTTCAGAATTGATTGAAAAATATATTGGTGGTGATGGATATCCAGCAACAAATGGCTTTGTTCCAGAAATTGAAGGAGCCAACAACCAAACTCCAGCAGCACCTGCAAATCCTGAAAAAGCGAGAAAATTGTTGGCTCAAGCAGGTTATGCAAACGGAGCTAATTTCCCAGCTACCACCATTTATGTAAATGGAGTTGAGGGTTCTAGAAGCGAAGCATTGATAAAAGGTTATTGTGAAGTTATTAAACGTGAGTTAAATATTGATTTATCAATTAAACTTTGTTCACTAACAGAACGTGAAGCAGCAATCAAAAATGGCGAAGCGAAGATTTGGAGAGCTGGATGGGTTGCAGACTACCCAAGTCCTATTACCTTTTTAGAACTTTTTTATAGCAGTGGTAATGCAACAAATGATTTCAAGTATAACAATGCTGAATTCAATAAAACATTGGAATTATCACAGTTAGAAAAAGACAGTAGAAAAAAAGGATTTTTATTCATAAAAGCGCAATCATTAATTGCTGCGGATGCTGTTGTTTCGCCATTAGTGGTTAACAACATGTTATTTATGGTAAACGCACGTGTTAAAGGATTAAAAGCAAATACATTAGAACAACTTAATTTTAAAGATGCATACATTAAACCTTCAGTAAAAGAAGAGAATGAATAAAAAATTATGTTACCTTAAAAAAGGTGCGTAATTTTGATGCATATTTTTAATATTAAGTTTTATCGTTTTTTTCATCAAAGCTATGGCTAAGCAAAAAAAATATACCCTTGAAATAGACGATGAAAAAACAGCATTTGAATTAATAGGAATTAGTAGTCACCACAACGACTACCGTTTAGCGTGGAATATAAATAATACGTTAAACTATAAATTTGTTCATTCAGAAAACCCCTTTATCATTACTTTCACTAAAAAGAATGAGATTATACATCAATCTCACACAATGTATGAATACTATGATGAGGAAAATCGTGTCAATTTTTCTTTGATTAAAAACAAAGAAAAAGGTAAGTTTTTAATACCTGAAAGATCCTCGATTGATTTTTTCCTTTTCATAGAAGAAAATGAAGTTATAGACACACACCAATTAAGTGAAAAGTTAAGAAAAGTAGAAAGTATTTTAGCTACCTTTGTGTTAGACTGTGACACACTACCTTCTACCAAACACATTATATTTTAAAAAAATGAAACGAACAAAAATTGTTGCAACATTAGGTCCATCAACAGCAAAAAAAGAAACATTGAAGAAGATGTTTTTAGCTGGACTAAACGTTTGCAGATTAAATTTCTCACACGGTGGCTATGAAGCCCACATTGAATCTATTAAAAATATTCGCGAATTAAACGAAGAACTAGCATTAAACGTGGCGATTTTAGCCGATTTACAAGGTCCAAAAATCCGCACACACGACATGCAAAACAATGGTGTGTTATTGGAAAAGGATGCTATTGTAAAAATTACAACCAAAAAAGTTCTTGGTACAGCCAAACATTTCTCAATTAATTATGAGCAATTACCACAAGATGTAAATCCAGGTGAACGCATTTTGCTCGACGATGGAAAATTGGCTTTAGAAGTGACCGAAACCAACAAAAAAGATGCTTTTAAGGCAAAAGTTATCCAAGGAGGCGTTTTATCTTCTAAAAAAGGTGTTAACTTTCCAAATACAGCTATTTCAATGCCTTCTTTAACAGAAAAAGATAGAGAAGATTTGAATTTTGCATTGGAACATGGTGTGGATTGGATTGGTTTATCGTTTGTTCGAAATCCAGAGGATGTACGCCAACTTAAAAACATCATTGCACATCGTGAAGCAAAAGCAAAAGTAATTGCAAAAATTGAAAAACCAGAGGCTGTTGAAGCCATTGAAGAAATTATCAAGGAAGCAGACGCATTGATGGTGGCGCGTGGTGATTTGGGTGTTGAAGTACCTTTTCAAAACGTACCGTTGATTCAAAAAATGATTATCAATCGTGCGCGTATGAATGCCAAGCCTGTAATTGTTGCTACGCAGATGATGGAATCGATGATTTCTAACCTGATGCCAACAAGAGCAGAAGTAAACGACGTTGCCAACGCTGTTTTGGATGGTGCAGATGCGGTTATGTTGTCTGGAGAAACATCGGTGGGTGCTTATCCGGTAGAAGTTATCCAAACAATGAGCGATATTATTGGAAAAATGGAATCTTTTGAAGGCATGTACAACAAAGAAGAAGCTCCAGAAAAAAACCAAGCGCGTTTCATCACCGATTCTATTTGCTTTAATGCCTGTAGATTAGCACAACGCACCGATGCTGACGCCATTTTAACAATGACATTTTCTGGATATACAGCCTATAAATTAGCTTCACAACGTCCAAAATGTCCAATTTACGTGTTTACAAGTAACAGAAGCATTTTAACGCAAATCAACTTAATTTGGGGCGTGAAAGGGTTTTATTACGACAAACGCATCTCTACCAACCAAACAATTTCAGATATTAAGAATATTTTGAAAGACAAAGGTTTATTGAAAGATGGCGAATTGGTGATTAACATTACTTCCATTCCACTCGAAGATTTGGGTAAATCCAACATGATAAAATTGAGTTATGTAGATTAATCTCTTCATAACCATCATTTCCTAAATCATAAGAAAAATACGGCTATCCAAGAATGTTAATATTTTTGGTTGGAACAATTATTTTGTTTTTTTATTAACACATTATTTTCACAAACAACTAATATTCAGTATTTTACGTTTTTTTAAAATCCAAATCGCTGGTGGTGGTGCTGGTGGTTATGCTAGTCGTACATACACTGTAACACCTGGTGATGTTTATACAATTGTTGTAGGAACAGGTGGAGCTGGTGGTGTAGGCGCTGGTTCTGGGACCACAGGCACCAACAAAAACAATGGTGCAAATGGAGGTTTAAGTTCATTTGCTGGACCTGCAACTGTTTTAGTTGGAGCAACGTTACAAGCAACAGGAGGAAATGGTGGCGGGGGTGCTAGAACCCAAAATACTAATTGCGATTGTCATCAAGGTGATAATGGAACTGGTGGTGCTGGTGGTGTTGGTTCTGGAGGAACTTTAAATTATACAGGAGGAAATGGGTCAAATGGTGCGCATAGTGGAAGCTGTACTGACAGAAGTGGTGCAGGCGGTGGTGCTGGCGGTGCTAGTGGTAATGGTTTTAATGGTGAGTATGCTCCTTGTCCAAATCCATCAATGGGATACAATATGCAAGGAGGTAATGGTAACGGACCAAACTCTGGAAAAGGTGGAAACGGTATAACAGGAGATATCTGTTCTGATTGTTCAAGAAGATACAATGGAAATAATGGAGCTGTATATGGAGCTGGTGGTGGAGGTTCTTTAATTCACTTAAATAACTGGGCTAGTAGTTGGCAATATGCAACGGGAGGAAATGGTGCTAATGGTGTTGTTATCATTACTTATACATCATCAAGTCCTACAGCTTCTGCATCTTCAAATAGCCCAATATGTGCAGGACAAACATTGACATTAACAGGAGGTGCAACAGGTGGCTCACCCGGCTACACCTATAGTTGGACAGGACCAAATGGATTTACATCTACATTGCAAAATCCAACTATTCCAAATGCAACTACAGCTGCAACTGGAACATACACATTAGTTGTAACCGACGCTGCAGGTTGTACAGATACAAAAACAGTGAGTGTAATTGTAAACTCAACACCAACAATAGACCCAGGGTCTAATAGTCCAATTTGTGCGGGGCAAGCACTCAATCTAACAGCAGGTGGAACGGCTTCTACATATAGTTGGACAGGACCAAATGGATTTACAAGCTCGTCTCAAAATCCATCTATTCCTTCAGCTGTATCAGCAAATGGAGGTACATATACAGTAACAGTTACTGGTGCAAATGGATGTAGTGCAACTGATAATGTATCGGTTACTGTAAACCCAAGTCCAACAGCAACAGCAGGATCAAACAGCCCTGTATGTACTGGAAATCCAATTAACTTAACATCTTCTGGAGGTGGCACTTATAGTTGACGGGACCAAATGGATTTACAAGTTCGTCTCAAAACCCATCTATTCCTTCACCTGTATCAGCAAATGGAGGTATATACAGTAACAGTTACTGGTGCAAATGGATGTACAAGACAAGCTACTACTTCTGTAACAGTAAACAATTCACCAAATCCTTCTGCAGGGTCCAATAGCCCTGTATGTCAAGGTTCTACTATTAATTTAACTTCAAGTGGCGCAGGTTTATTTGGCTCTTATAGTTGGACGGGTCCAAATGGATTTACAAGCAATTCTCAAAATCCATCAATTTCAAATGCAACAGCATCCCATGCCGGTACATATACGGTTACAGCAACAAATTTATCAGGATGTTCTGCTCAAGCTACAGTGAATGTAATTGTTAACCCTTCACCAACGGCAACTGCTGGTTCAAATGCCCCAAGTTTGTGTTGGATCTACATTAAATTTAACTGCAAATGGAGGTTCAAGTTACAGTTGGACAGGACCTAATGGATTTACAAGTTCGTCTCAAAACCCATCAATTCCTAATGTTACTGCTGCTAATGCAGGAATGTACACAGTAACAGTAATACAAAGTGGATGTAGTTCAACTGCTACTGTTGATGTTTCAATCAACCCATTACCTACTGTTACCGTTAACTAAACAATCCATGCGTAGGCGATAATATCAATTTAACTTCTTCAGGAGTTTCATTATAGTTGGACAGGTCCAAATGATTTACATCTACATTGCAAAACCCTACAATTCCAAATGCAACAGCATCCAATGCTGGTACATATACAGTAAATACAGGTGCTAATGGTTGTAAATCAAACAGGAAATGTAGTTGTAAGTGTAAATACCGCTCCTACAGCATCTGGAAATTCTAATAGTCCAGTTTGTGTAGGTCAAGCTATTAATTTAACGTCAAGTGGTGGAAGTTCATATAGCTGGACTGGACCAAACGGATTTACTTCAACCAACAAAAATCCTTCTATTTCAAGTGCAACTGCATCCAATGCTGATACATATACAGTTACTGTAAGCAATGGTTCTTGTAGTAGTCAAGCTACCGTAAATGTTGTTGTAAATTCACTTCCAGACCCAGAACTTTTGCACCAGTAACAATTTGTGTAGGAAATACAATTACATTAAACGGAACAGGAGGAGTTTCATATAGCTGGACAGGACCGAATGGATTTACAAGTTCATCTCAAAATCCAACAATTCCAAACGCTAACTGCAGCAAGTGGTACATACACCGTAGTTGTTACAGGTGCTAATGGCTGTTCTGCAAATGCAACGGTTTCTATTACAGTAAATCCGTTACCAAATGTTTCAAGCAACGTTAATAGCCCTGTTTGCGTTGGTTCTGCAATTAATTTAACATCAACTGCTGGTGGTTGCTATAGCTGGACTGGTCCAAACGGTTTTACTTCAAGTGTTCAAAACCCAACAATTAGTAGTGCTACTACAGCAATGTCTGGTTTATACACTGTAACAATGACTAATGCTAGTGGATGTTCAAATTCTTCATCAATTTCTGTTACAGTAAATGATGTACCAACAGTTACAGTATCTCCAAACACTTCTGTTTGTGAAGGAAATGCAATAAATTTAACGTCAAATGGAGGAAGCTCATATAGCTGGACGGACCAAATGGATTTACATCCACATTACAAAATCCTACAATTTTAAATGCAGGAGTTTCAAATACAGGAACTTATGTAGTAACAGTTACAAATGGTTCAGGATGTAGTTGCTCAAGGTTCAACCACAATTACTGTTAATCCACGACCTGCAATTACTGTTAGTGCAAGCCCAACGACAATATGCTCTGGTAATTCAAGTACACTTCTTGTGACAGGACCTGCAGGTACAACATACAATTGGGACAATGGACATGTTGGAAGTTCACAATCTGTTAGTCCTACAATAACAACAATCTATACAGTTACTGCAACTGCATCAAATAGTTGTCAAACTATAGATCAAATTACCATAAATGTTAACCCTTCTCCAACATACTCGGCATCATTAACTAACCCTACTTGTGGTAATTTGAATGGTCAAATTGTGTTAACTGTAAACAATGGAACTCTTTATACAGTTATTCTATTAATAATGGGGCTACTAGTCAAGCAAGTGGAACGTTTTCAGGATTGGGAGCAGGCACATATAACATCTTAATTACAGATGCTTCTGGATGTACTGTTACAGGTAAAAGAGAATTTAAGCAATTTAGGCGCTCCTACAATCAACAATGCTACGCCAACAAACCCTTCTTGTAATGGTGCTTGTGATGGTTCAATATCTATTGTAGCAAGTGGTGGAACTGGAACGCTTACATATCAATGGTATGATCAAGCAAATAACCCGATTGGTTTTAACTCAACATCAATTTCATAAGTTTATGTGCTGGTTCTTATAGTGTAACTGTTACTGATGCTAATAACTGTAGCTTCAACAAATATTTCTATAACCAACCCTCCTTTAGTTGATGCTTCTTTCACTTTAACAGATTATTGTGAAGGATCTTCAAACAATGCAACAAACATTGCAACTCCTGGAGGAACATTTGCATTTAACCCAAATCCAATGGATGGATCAAGATTAATGGCTCAACTGGTGAAATAACAAATGGAATTGAGGCACAACCTATTCAATAACATACACTACTCCTGGAGGCTTGTCCAATACATCAACTCAAACGGTTACAGTTACAAGTCCTGTTGACCCAGTGTAATTAGTGGCCCAACATTGATTTGTCCAACTGGAACATCTTACCACACATCAAACGGTGATGCTGGTGGAATATGGGCAACATCAAATCCAAGTATTGCTACAATTGATGGAAGTGGTAATTTAACAACTGTTTCTACCGGAACATTTGATGTAACATACACATTATTTGGAACAGGTGGTTGTCCTAATGACAATGCAACGCTTTCTGTTACGATAGACGACAATACCTCACCAGTATTTAATGCTTGTGTTAACGATACAACAATGTCGTCTGCAATAGTTGGTAGTTGCGACATTATTGTGCCAGACTTTACATCGAGCAACCAAATTGATGTAACAGATAACTGTAGTGATTTAGCAAGTGGAACAATAGTAATTACACAAAATCCAACTGCTGGAACAACATTAGGAGCTGGAACACACACAATTGTTTTAACTGCAACAGACGCATACGGAAACAACAGTACTTGTTCGTTCAACTTAACAGTAACCGATACAATTGCACCTGTATTTAACGGTGGTTGTTTAAACGATACAACTATTTATTCTAGTAATAATGCATGTGATATTGTTGTTCCTTATTTTACAAATAACTCACAGTTAAATGTTACTGATAATTGTAGTGATGTGGCAAGTGGAACGTTAGTTGTAACTCAAAGTCCAACTGCAGGTTCAACATTAGGTGTTGGTTCGCATACAATAACATTAACAGCAACTGATAATAGTGGAAACACTACTACCTGTACATTTAATTTAAGCGTACAAGATACCATTTCACCATCCGTTATTATTAATGTTGCATCTCCAATAGTTTGTGAAAACGATACAGTATCTTGGACTGAAACTATTTCTGATAATTGTGTTGTTCAAACTGTTGTAAGTAGCCATAACAGCAATACAGTATTCCCAGTTGGAACAACAACTGTTACTTATACCGTTACAGACGTTAATGGCAATGTAACTCAAACAACTTTTGATATTACTGTAATTGAGAACCCTATAATCACGTTAAGTGGAAATGATACTGTTACAGTTTGTTCAGGATTAAACACAACTTTAAGCATAGCAAATCCAGACAGTAATACAACTTATACATGGTATTTTGGGAACTCACAATTAGGAACTGGAAGTTCTTACACCGTTGAGTCAGTATTACCTGCAGACGGTGGTGTATATACTGTAATTGCAACAAATGCAAATGGATGTACTAGTTCTCATGAAATCTTACTTATTGTTGAAGCTTGTTCAATTGTTATCCCAGAGGTGTTCTCACCAAACGGCGATGGTCAAAACGACAAGTTCTATATTGAAGGATTGGACGGTTATCCTAACTCCAAAGTTTGGATATACAACCGTTGGGGAAGCGAGGTGTATTATCACGAAAATTACCAAAATGACTGGGATGGTAAGTCTATTAGCAAACTCAATGTTGCAGGAGATGATTTACCAGAAGGTACATATTACTACATACTTCAACTTGGTGGTAATGAAGGACAACCAAATGCAGGTGAAATGCACAAGGGTTATGTTTACTTAAAAAGATAAGCCTTAGTTAACGTTGTTTTATTTACTATCTAAATTCAATATCAAGAGATATGAAAAAAATTAAAATATTATTCGCTATTGCTTTAATGATTGGAAGCGCTAACCAATTACAAGCACAACAAGAAGCACAGTTCACGCAATACATGGACAATATGCTTTATTACAATCCTGCTTATGCAGGTAGTCGTGATATGATGAACATATCCGTTTTACATCGCCAACAATGGGCAGGTTTTAAAGGTGCTCCAATGAGTACAACTTTTAGCTTGCATACGCCATTAAGATATGACAATATTGGCTTAGGTTTTAGTTTATTAAATGATAAATTAGGACCTACAAACTCTACATGGTTTAATGCAGATTTTTCGTATTCATTTAAGTTTAAGAAAAATAACTCACGTTTATCTTTTGGTGTAAAGGGTGGAATCAACTTGTTAAACGGTGATTTATTAAACTTGGTAAAACATGACCAAAATGATGCATTGGTTAATGTTCGCTTTAAAAATGAAGTTCAGCCAAATGTTGGGGTTGGTATTTATTATCAATCAACACAATGGTTTGCAGGAGTTGCTATACCAAGAATTATTGATAATTTAAAAAAGGCAGGGGATTTATCATCTATTGAATACATTGCTCAACGTCACTATTACTTAACATTGGGTGGTTACATTAAAGCCAATAGAATGTTAAAAATAAGACCGAGCACAATGCTAAAGATAACAGAACAAGCTCCGCTTGCACTAGATGTTAGTTTAGCTTTTATAATGTATGATAAAGTTTGGATTGGTGCTAATTATAGATTATTGGAAAGTGCTGGAATTATGTTCCAATACCAATTTTCCAATCAGTTTAAAATTGGATACTCATTTGATTATTCAACAACTAAATTGCGTTCATACAATTATGGAACACATGAGATATTGTTGAGTTATGACTTATTGTTCAAGAGTAAATCATTGACATCACCACGTTATTTTTAATAGAATTTGCACTAAATACACAACGAAAACATTAAAGATATGAAGTATTTAATATTATTATTCACGATGATTAGTACAACCTTTTTAGGATTGTCGCAAAATGCTCGTTTGAAATATGCCGATAGAATGTATGAACAAAAAGCATATTATTATGCCAGTGAAGCGTATGAAGACGTAATTGCAAGAAAAGTAGATTCTGCTACAGTTGCAGTTAAAATAGCTGACTGTTATGATAAAATTGGCAATAGAAAAAAGCTGCGGTATGGTATAATTTCCTTAATCGTAAAAACTTGTTGACAAAAGAGCAACATTACCGTTTAGTTTTGATTGAACATGGTTTAGAGGAATACAACAAATCAAGCGAGTTGTTAGCAAGTTTTGAAAGCAAATATGGAGCTAATGAATCAACAAAAGCGCTCAATAAATCGCTAAATGAACTCAAAAAAGATAATGACCAATTTGAAATAAAAACTCTAAAGGTTAACACAACAGCTTCTGACATGAGTGCTAGCTTTTATAATGACAAAAACATCTTGTTAGCCAGTTCAAAAAGACGCTCTAAAGCAGTTATGAGCTTGCATTCATGGACAGGAAATTATTTCTATGATTTATACAGTGCGCCAATTAATGAAAATGGAGAAATTGGTAAAATGAAGCTATTAAAAGCTGGTGGTAAAACAAAATACCACGATGGTCCTGCTGTTTACAATGCAAAAAACGGATATGTTTATTTTACAAGAAATAATTTTTTAAATGGGAAAAAAGGGTATGATGATCAAAAATCAGTGCGCCTAAAAATTTATAAAGCTAAATATGATGGGAAAAAACTGGTTGACGTGACTGAATTATCTATTAACGATAATGCCTTTTCATCAGCACATCCTGCTATATCAGAAGATGGTAAAAAATTGTTTTTTGCTTCGGATAGACCAGGAGGATTTGGCGGTATGGATATTTATTCTGTTGGTTTAGATAATGATGGAAACACTGTTGGTTCACCAATTAACTTAGGACAAAGAGTAAATACAAACCAACACGAATTATTTCCTTCTTTCAATTCTACAGAAAACTTGTTGTTTTTCTCATCTGAAGGGCATTTCGGATTAGGTGGATTAGACGTATTCATGGCTAAAATGACCAAAACTGGTGATGTTACAAGTATTGAAAACTTAGGATCACCAATCAATAGTACTTTTGATGATTTTTCATTTACAGCTAATCCTCAACAAACTAAAGGATTTTTCACTTCCAATAGAAATGGTGGAAAGGGTGACGATGATATTTACGGATTTAATCAAAAATTTCCTTTTAGAAATAGTGCTGTGTTAAAAGGGAACGCTATCAACTTGCTTACAAAGGAAAAAGTTGAAAATGCCACTGTTTATATTGCTGATAAAAATGGAGTAATAGTAGATAGCACAACTTCAAAAGATGATGGAAGTTTTGAATTTTCATTGGCAACTATTAATGATGATTTTAGTATTGTTGGTCAAAAAGAAAATTTTGTTGAAGGAAAACAATCTGTGAAATATGACGCAACTAAAATGGAATACCAACAAGATGTGGAATTAATGCCATTAATTGATTATTACTTCACTGGTGTTGTAAAAGATAAAGCTACGAAAGAACTTTTGAGTGGTGTTCAAACATCAATTTCTGACAACTTAAAAAATGAATTGTTTGAAAGCGTAAAAACGAATGACAATGGAGCTTTTAAATCAACTATTTTGCCTTATAAGTACCAAGACAAAATTTCTTATGAGTTCAAATTAGAAAAAGATGGTTACATAACTAAAACTGTTGCGCTTGCCGATATATTAGCTTTACAACAAGAAATAAATGTTAATGGAGTTTTATCACTTGAATTAACAAAAATTGAAGTTGGAAAAACAGACTTAAACGATGTTATTGCTATTAACCCTATTTATTTTGACTTAAACAAATCGGATATTCGTCCAGATGCAGCTGTTGAGTTAAACAAAATTGTTGAAGTAATGAAGCAAAACCCTGGAATGGTAATTGAGCTCGGCTCACACACTGACTCACGTGGTTCTGATGCATCGAATTTAAGTTTGTCTGACCGAAGAGCTAAATCATCTGCAAAATACATCATTTCACAAGGAATTGCAAAAGATCGTATTTATGGTAAAGGTTACGGTGAATCAAAACTAAAAGTGAGCGATGCAGAAATTGCAAAAGCTAAAACAGAGGAAGAAAAAGAAGCTCTTCACCAACAAAACAGAAGAACTGAGTTTATTATTGTTAAGATGAAATAATCACAGTATTGAAAACAAAAAAACCGATTCAAACGAATCGGTTTTTTTATATCCTTTTTGAAATAAATTATTTCCAAACACCCATTTTGCAGAATTTTTCAATTCTATCATTTACGCGTTTGTCTGCATCTACTTTTTCGAGTGCTTTTACATTTTTAACGATGTATTGTTTTACCGTTTCAAAAATTTCTTCGTGATTGCGGTGTGCTCCACATACTGGTTCTGGAATTACGTCATCAACTAATCCGTTTTTCTTCATGTCTGTTGACGTTAATTTCAAAGCACTTGCCGCTTTTTCTTTGTATTCCCAACTTCTCCACAAAATAGATGAACAAGATTCAGGAGAAATTACAGAATACCACGTATTTTCCAACATGGTTACCTTATCTCCTACTCCAATTCCCAACGCTCCACCAGAAGCACCTTCTCCAATAATGATACAAAGCACAGGGACTTTTAAACGCATCATTTCGTAGATGTTGCGTGCAATCGCTTCTCCTTGACCACGTTCTTCAGCCTCCAAACCTGGAAAAGCTCCCGGAGTATCAATAAACGTTACAATTGGTTTGTTGAATTTTTCTGCCAATTTCATCAAACGTAAGGCTTTTCTATAACCTTCTGGATTGGGCATACCAAAATTACGGTACTGGCGCATTTTAGTGTTAATTCCTTTTTGCTGACCAATAAACATAACCGATTGACCGTCAACAAGTCCAAAACCACCCACCATTGCTTTATCATCTCTTACACCTCTATCTCCGTGCAATTCTTGAAAAGTTCCGTTAGTGATGTAATCAATGTATGCTAATGAATAAGGTCTATCTGGATGACGCGACAATTGTACACGTTGCCAAGGTGTTAAACCTGAGAAAATAGCCTTGGTTTCTTTAATTAATTTTTTTTCTAATTCTTTGATTTTATCAGACATATCAACGCCTGTATTTTCACCAATTTCTTTCGTACTCGCTATTTGTTCTTCAAGCTCCTTAATTGGTTGTTCGAAATCTAAATATGTATTCATTTTAAAAAATTTCAGATTGCTAAAATACAATAAATGTTGCTATTTGTAAAAGTTGGAACAGATAAATTCAAAAATAACCGTTGGAAAGAATATATTTGCTGTTGAAATGAGCACACAAAAAAGAATTGCAATTGTAGAAATTGGAGGAAGTCACGACGAATGCATCCTTTCTCAACTTATTGGTTTAAAACAAGCTGGTGCATGGGTTGCGTTGTGTTGCGATAAAAAAATGTACGAAAAAAACAGTGCATTCAAAAACACGATTGATTGTTTTCACGAAGTTAGTTTTCCACACACCATGTTGGGCGATTTTTTTACAATGAAACAACTCAACAAATGGTTTAAAGAACAAAACATCACCACTGTGATTGCCAATACAGCCCAAGGAGGTCACATCCGTAATTTGTGTCTAACGGCCCCATCAAAAATTCAATTCTTTGGCATTATTCACACCATCAAAATGCTCAATGGTAGCTTTACTCAAACACTTATTTCTACTAAAATAAAAACGTATTTTGTACTCAATGACACCTTGAAAAGTCGTGTAAAACCTCAAAAAGGGAGAACTGTACATTCTTTTTATCCGTTGAGTTATGCTCACTTTGGTAAAAAGTTGGAGAAAAAAACAGATGAAATTTGGATAGGAATAATTGGTGGTGTTGAATCGCGCAGAAAAGATTTAACGGGCTTTTTAAAAATGGCGCAACAAACTCCGAGCAACGTTCAATTCATTTTTTTGGGTAAAAGCGATGCAAAAAAAGAAGAAGTGGCGGCATTTAAACAAGCTATTGAACAAAGCAACCTTACATCTCGGGTTCAATTATTTGATGATTTTGTATCGGAAGTGGATTTTGATGCTTACCTATCTCATTTTGACGGACTAATGCCGTTGGTTCATCCCAATACACCAAGTGCCGAAGAGTATTTTTCGCGTCAAATTTCGGGAGCTATCAACAATGCGTTTGCCTACAAAATTCCGTTGATGATTCATGAAAACTACCGTGATTGGGAAGATTTTAACACAGGAGTTGAGTTTTACAATTTGAATAATTTTGGCAAACAATTTTCCATTTTCCTTCAACATCACACCCAATTAAAACAACAATTGATTGACAATCCTAAATTTTCGGCTACTACACAAAACCAACAATTTGCGGCCATTGTAATGAATGGAAAATAAAAAAATCCGCTATTGCTAACGGATTTCAAAATTATTGCATCGATTACAATTAATACAATTCTTCTTTCAAAGCTGTACGGTAATCTTTAATTTCTTCGCGGTTTATTTTGTGTTCTGCGTTTTTAAGCAAATTCAACAAATACAACAAGTTTTCTTTGTCATCTACCTCAACTGGAAATTCATTTCCATCCTCGTCCTCATCGTATTGAGCTTCAACACTAAATGCGTTGTTGGCAGTCAAGTATTCATAAGTCAAACGCAACACTTTTGTAACCAAAGGATCTTGCTCTTGCAAAGCAATCTCTCTTAGCGATTTTAAATCTTCTACTAATTGAGGAGCTTCAATTCCTTTCTTTTCAACTTTCTCAATAATTGCTTCTAACTTTTGATTTGCTTGCGCAGTCTTCATGTCTTTACTTTTAAAACTCTTTTATTCAAATAATTAACCTCACTCAACAAAAATTGAATGATTTGATGGTACAAATGTAAGCAACTTAAATCATAAAAACATAAATACTTTCATTTTAATCTAAAAAATTGTTGTTAATAAATTCTTTCCTCACATAATTCAAGCATTTTTTGTACTTTCAGCCCCGTATGGAAAAAGTTCAATTTGTTATTCAGCAAACGGCTCAAAGTCAACGAGCAGTAGAAAATACCTTAATATTATTGGAATCTGGTGCAACCGTACCTTTCATTGCTCGTTACCGCAAGGAGTTAACTGGAAATTTAGACGAATTGCAAATCACCTCTATTCGTGATGAAGCTAAAAAATACGATGAAATTGAAGCACGCCAGCAAACCATTTTGAAAAGCATTGAACAACAAGATAAATTAACACCTGAATTAAAGGAAAAAATTACAACTACGTTTGATTTAGTTGAGTTGGAAGATCTTTATTTGCCCTACAAACAACGCAAAGAAACACGTGGCGATAAAGCAAAAAAAGCAGGATTAGAACCCTTGGCAAAAATGATTATGTCGCAACGAGGCGATTTATACGCAATGGCCAACCGTTTTGTAAAAGGCTCAATCAATGATGAAGACGAAGCCATTCAAGGAGCGCAAGACATCATTGCCGAATGGGTAAACGAATCAACTGCTGCACGTGCACGCTTGCGCAACCTCTACACACGCAAAGGAAAATTAAGTTCTAAACTGGTAAAAGGCAAGGAAACAGAAGCGGAGAAATACAAAGATTATTTTGATTTTTCTGAACCTTTGTTTAAAACAGCTTCGCACCGATTTTTGGCATTGTATCGTGCTGATAGAGAAGGTTTGTTGAAAATCACTGTTCAACCAGAAAAAGAGGAAGCTTTGGAAACCTTGCACCGCATGTTTGTGAAAGGTAACGACGATTGCTCGGCTGTTGTTGAAAAAGCGTGTGATGATGCCTACAAACGTTTGTTAGCTCCATCGCTACAAAATGAAATCCTACAAGCACAAAAAGAAAAAGCCGATAAGGAAGCTATCAAAGTGTTTAGCACCAATTTGCGTCAATTGTTACTTGCGCCACCTTTGGGCGAAAAACGTGTGTTGGCAATAGACCCAGGATTTAGAACCGGTTGTAAAGTTGTGTGCATTGATGAGCACGGAAGTTTGTTGACCAATGCCACCATTTACCCACATCCACCTCAAAAAGAAACAAGTGCAGCCAAAGCAAAAATTGCACAATTGGTTGAAGCCTACAAAATAGAAGCTATTGCAATAGGTGACGGAACAGCGGGACGTGAAACAGAAACATTTATCAAACACATTCAATTCAACCGTGATTTGTTGGTGTTTTCTGTGCGCGAAGATGGAGCTTCTATTTATTCGGCAAGTTCCATTGCTCGTAAAGAATTTCCTGATTACGATGTAACTGTGAGAGGAGCGGTTTCTATTGGTCGCCGATTGATGGACCCATTGGCTGAGTTAGTAAAAATTGACCCGAAATCGGTTGGTGTGGGACAATACCAGCACGAGGTCAACCAAACACAATTGAAAGAAGCATTGGACGATGTGGTTGTTTCGGCTGTAAACACGGTTGGGGTTGACCTCAACACAGCTTCTCCCTATTTGTTGAGTTATGTTTCTGGATTAGGTCCCCAGTTGGCAGAAAACATTGTTGCACACCGCACAGAGGTTGGAAAATTCACTTCCAGAGAGGAATTGAAAAAAGTAAAACGTTTGGGCGATAAAGCGTTTGAACAAGCAGCAGGATTTTTGCGCATACGTGAAGGAAAAAACCCACTCGACAATTCATCGGTGCACCCAGAAAGCTACAAGCACGTTGAAAAAATTGCCAAAAAATTGGGTTTGAAAACAGAAGAATTAATTGGCAATGCTGAAAAACTTGCAACAATTAAGCAAGCGGATTTTCAAGAAATTGATGCTTATACATTTGCCGATATTGTAAACGAGTTGAAAAAACCTGGTCGCGACCCTCGCAAACAAGCCAAAGTATTAGAATTTGATTCATCCATTCGCACCATTGAAGATTTAAAAATTGGAATGGAGTTGGAAGGAATTGTTACCAACGTTACGGCATTTGGTGCTTTTGTCAATATTGGGATTAAAGAAAATGGGTTGATTCACAAATCGCAATTGGCAGATGAATATGTGGAAGATCCTTCAAAATTCATCCAATTGCATGAACACGTACGTGTAAAAATTACCGAAATTGATATTCCACGCAAACGAGTTGGACTCAAACGCATGAAATAGCGATTATTTCACGTAATCTTGCTTAACAACAAGAATGTATTGGTCGTTTTCAATTTTTTGATAGCCTTGCTCGTAGCAAAAAAAGTAAACCGTTCCTTTTTGTGTTTTGTAAGTATTGGTAAAATAGTGAAAATTGAATCCTTCTTCGGCTAAATGGATACCATCAACGGTTGTTTTGCCTTTGGGATTGAGTTTTTCTAAAATACGGCGGTTTTTGCGCAAAATATTATTGATTCTTCGCACGTATTTGTTGGCATCTTCATTTTGACGATTGTTGTAGGTATTTCTACATTGATCGCTGCAAAATTTTTGGTCTTTTCGCCCTCTTAAAACGGTGCCACATTCTAAACATTTACGATTTTCCATTTGTAATTGTTATTATTTCACAATGTTAACAATATTTAACAGCAAAATCAAGTATTTCAGCAAGAGATATAAGCAACTTTGTATGTTGTACTGAATACAGTAGATTATGACAAATGAAATGAATGATTCTTTGAGTCCGGCTGAGGCTCTTAGACAGTTAAGTGAACGTATTTCCATAGAAATTGCAGGCATCAACCTGTTGAAAGAAGAAATTGCAAAAGTTATTGTTGGTCAAACCTACATGGTTGATCGATTATTGGTGGCTTTATTGGCGGATGGTCACGTTTTGTTGGAAGGGGTGCCCGGATTAGCAAAAACATTGGCCATTAAAACACTTGCCGATGCCATAGATGTTGATTTTAACCGCATTCAATTTACACCCGATTTATTGCCAGCAGATGTAACAGGAACTTTGGTTTATAGTCCAAAAAACGAATCATTTTCGGTGAAAAAAGGACCTATTTTTGCCAATTTCATTCTTGCTGATGAAATTAACCGTGCTCCAGCAAAAGTACAATCGGCCTTATTGGAAGCTATGCAAGAGCGTCAAGTTACCATTGGCGAAGAAACATTTGCACTACCACAACCATTTTTGGTATTGGCAACCCAAAACCCGATAGAACAAGAAGGAACCTATCCGTTGCCAGAGGCGCAAGTGGATCGTTTTATGCTCAAAGTGTTTATGGATTATCCAAGCATGGAAGAAGAGCGCATGATCATCCGTTCCATTGTTCGCCCCGAAGGTTTGCCACAAGCAAAACAAGTCATAAAAGCAAGTGACATTGTGCGTGCACGCTCGTTGGTGAAGGAAATTTACATGGACGAAAAAATTGAAAAATACATTGTTGATTTGGTGTTTGCTACACGTCGCCCAAGTCAATTTGGATTGGAGTTTTTAGAACCAATGATTGCATATGGTTGTTCGCCTCGTGCTTCTATCAATTTGGCATTGGCAGCTAAAGCGTATGCCTTTTTGCAAGGTAGAGCATTTGTTATTCCAGAAGATATTCGTGCCATTGCACCAGATGTGATGCGCCATCGTATTGGGTTAACTTACGAAGCGGAGGCCGAAAATTTAACTGCTGCACAAATTGTTTCAAAAATCATTAGTAAAGTAGAAGTTCCATAGATATTTTAGCCATGGAAGCGCAAGAGTTATTTCAGAAAATACGTCGTTTGGAGCTCAAAGCAAAAGGGCTCACCAAACATATTTTTTCGGGAGAATACCATTCGGCATTCAAAGGAAGAGGTATGGCATTTTCTGAAGTACGCAACTACCAAGTTGGAGATGAGATAAGAACCATTGATTGGAATGTTACTGCTCGATTCAATGATCCGTTTGTGAAAGTTTTTGAAGAAGAACGTGAATTGACGGTAATGTTGGTGGTTGATGTTTCCAATTCGGCAGATTTTGGTTCTACCGCCACATCGAAAAAAGAAATGTTGCTAGAAACCATGGCAATTTTAGCATTTTCGGCGCTGTCCAACAACGATAAAGTGGGTGTTATTTTTGTGAGCGATACAGTTGAACGCTACCTACCACCCAAAAAAGGACGTCAACACATTTTGTATTTGCTGCGCGAGTTCATTGCATTTAAAGCAAAAAACAAAGGCACGAACCTCAACAATGGCTTGAAATTCTTAAAAAATACACAGAAAAAACGCACCATTTGCTTTGTTATAAGCGATTTTATAGATGAAAGCAATTACATGGAAGGATTGAAAATTGCCCTAAAAAATCACGATGTTATTGCCTTGATGTTGGAAGATCCTTCTGAATATGAATTGCCAAAAATGGGATTTTTACAGCTTTACAATGCCGAAACGAATGCCACAACTTGGGTAGATTCCAATAATCCGCAAGTTAGAGCCACCTACAAAGCCAATTTTGAGGCCAATAAGCAGAAAATTACAAAGGAATTTACAGCCAACGGAATTGATTTTGCCGTTTTAAATACAGGAAGTGATTATTTTTTAGAGTTGATAAAACTATTCAAAAATAGATAGATGAATGGGTTGAAAAATAAGACGATTGTTCGTGTTTTGATGTTTGTTTTACTTACATCAACGCTATCAATGTGTGCGGTTTTTGGGCAGGAGTTAAAAGCAACTGTAAACAAAGACAAAGTGCAGTTGGGCGAACCGTTTGAATTGCATTTAACCGCTCGTTTAGCACCAAATTCAACGATAAAATTTGTACCAGCAGTTAGCGAATTAGCAGCCTTACAAAACGATGAAAAAGATATTGCTTTGGAAGTAACAACTGCTTTTTCGGATAGTTCTAATTCCACTCAAGAGGCAACCATTTGGACTGGAAAATATACCCTCATTGCTTGGGAAACAGGAAAAATTACCATTCCTATTCAAAAAATAAGCATCAACGATTCAACTTATTTATTCAATGCCACAACGGTTTACGTCAACCCACAAACCATTGGTGCAAAAAACGAATTGTTTGACATTCAAGAAGGTTTTTCCAACGTTTCTACTGATTATACATTATTGGAATTGCTTCAAAAATATTGGTATTTCGTTGCTATTGCATTGGCAGCAATTGCAGGGCTTTTATGGTGGTGGCGCAAGCGAAAACAAAAAACCGTACAGCCTATTGTCGTTTTACCACTTGATGTGCGTGCTTTAAATGCTATTGATGCGTTGGACAACAAAAAATTGTGGACCAAAGGACAATTGAAACAACATTACACCGAATTATCGCATATTTTGCGCAGTTATATGTCGGGGCGATACCAATTAAACTTGTTGGAAACCACCACATTTGAAACCAAAGCATTGTTAAAACAAGTTGGCGTAAATGAAGCAACCATTTCCTCTTATTTGCTATTATTGAAACAAGCCGATATGGTGAAATTTGCACAATCCTCTTCGGATGAAACAACATTGATAAACAACTCGCGCTTAGCAAAACAATTGATAACCTCCACTACCCCAACTGATACAAAATGACAATGCCCTTCAATATACGCATTTGGGAATATGATTTCTTTGCTCCACATTGGTTGTGGCTGTTGTTGTTATTGCCTTTGTTGTATTGGTATTTGCATCAAAAGGAGCGAAAAAAACAAGGATTTTGGAAGTTTACAGGAACGGTTTCCAATCAGCAACAATTGCGCTCCAACTACGTTGAATGGGTGCAAAAATCCATCCTACTAATTTTTTGTTTGGTGGTTGGATTGTTCATTATTGCATTGGCAAAACCCTACAACTGGAACTCTGCTGATGAAAGCAACAACAATTACCAACATGGAATTGACATTATTTTAGCACTCGACATTTCTGGATCGATGTTGGAACAAGATTTTTATCCCAACCGCATGGAAGTTGCTAAAAAAATAGCCAAAGAATTTGTGGACGGGCGCAAAGGCGACAGAATTGGGTTGGTAGCATTTGCTGGAGCGGCATACACGTCTTGTCCTGCAACAACCGACTACGATGTGTTGAAAAAACAAATTACTCAGTTAAATTGTTATGCCAATATTGAGAGTGGAACCGCCATTGGTGTTGGGTTGGGAACGGCCGTTACTCGATTAAGAAACGATAGTATTCCTTCTAAAGTAATCATTTTGCTAACCGATGGAAGCAACAACGCAGGGGCAATTAGTCCGCAAGAAGCAGCCGAATTGGCTAAAGCGAAAAACATTCGTGTGTACACCATAGGCGTGGGTTCTGAAGATGGCATGATTAAAATTGAAACGCCATTTGGAACCATTCAACAACCGGTAGAATCGGATTTGGACGAAGCAACATTGCAACAAATTGCATCCATTACCAATGCGCATTATTTTAGAGCAACCGATGAAGAAAGTTTGCGTGCAATATACAAGGAAATTGAAAAAATGGAACAACGAAAAATTATCGACCATTATTTTCAAGCCGAACCGCCAGCTATGCCCAAAAATTTCTTAATTGCCGCATTGATATTAGCCCTTGTTGGTTGGAGCGTACAACAATTGTTATTTAAACACCATGAATAAACCATCAACACATACACTAAAAAAGTTTACCTTGCTAATTTTAGCTTGGGAAGTTGCTTTTTGGTTGCTTTTTGGCGGATTGTTTCTTGTTTTAAATACTCCAAAAGGGATGGGAAACAGCTATTTTTCGTTTGAGAATCCTGAGCAATTGTGGTGGCTATGGCTGTTGGGACCCATTATCGGATTGTTTTTATATACAACTTATCAATCTCAGCATACATTGGCGGTGATGGGTAAAAAAACACGTTTAACCATCGTAAAAACAGCATCGGGGAGCAAACAATTGTTGCGTTTTTTCCTTTTTAGAAATGCGGTGGTATTTTTAATCATTGCCTTGGCGCAACCTGCTTTTGGGACAAAGAAAACAGCTGCCACCATTAAAAGTATGGAATTGGTGGTGTGTTTAGACATTTCCAACTCCATGAATGCGAACGACATTGACCATTCTGCTTCGCGATTAGACATAGCCAAAAGAGCCATCATGGAGTTAATCAACGGACTTTCGGGAGAAAAAATTGGAATTACCATTTTTGCCAATGAAGCATTTACCCAATTACCGTTGACCTTGGATTATCAAGCGGCTAAAATGTTTGTGCAAGAAATAGAAACCAACATGATAAGCAACCAGGGAACCAACATTCAAAAAGCTTTGGAAAATACGTATGCATTCTTCTCCAAAAACAAAAAATTGAGCAAAGCCGTGTTGTTGATTACCGATGGCGAAAGTCAAGAGGGCAACCCATCAACAATATTGGAACGCTACAACGAAGATGGAATTCATTTAGCGGTATTGGGAATAGGCACACAAAGTGGTGGACTCGTTCCAATTGACCCCGAGCGACCTGAATTGGGATACAAACGTTCAGCGCAAGGAGTTGCCGTTCAATCAAAATTAAACCCAGCGATGATACAGCAAATTGCCGCTGAGGCAAATGGAATTGCACTCATTAGTGAAAATGCATATCCGAATTTAAAAGGTTTATTAAACGATATTGCCAATATGGAACGAGCAAGCACAACAGGAATGGATTTTGAGGTTAAGAAACAACGCTATCAAATTCCGTTGCTCATTGCCCTTGCTTGTTGGTTGAGTTATTTGCTTTTACCTATTGTTTCACTAAAAAAACACGTGTCATGAAGTTGGTAATGTTGAGTGCATTTATGGTGTTAACATCAGTTGTTTTTGGTCAGCAATGGAAAGACTCACTTGCTGCTGCCCGAAAAGCGTATGAGCAAAAAAACTACAGCAAAGCATTGAAATTGTATCAATCGGCACAAAAAAATGCACCAAAAGACATTGATTTATCCAAAGAAATTGGGCAAGCAACCTATAAATCATCCAACTATTCGGATGCTGAAACCTTATTTCGCCAACAAGCATCAACCGAAAAATCGGCAATCGAAAAAGCAAAAGCCTACCATAATTGGGGTAATAGTTTGATACAACAAAAAAAATACGGCGAAGCCATTGAAGCCTATAAACAATCGTTGCGCAACGATGCTAGCAATAACAAAACACGCCATAACTTATCCGAAGCGATGCGTTTAAGAAAAGAAGAAGAACAAAAACAAGACAATCAAAATAATCAGAACCAAAATAACCAGAATCAAAACCAGAACAATCAGAACCAAAACCAAAATAACAATAAACAACAGCAAAACAATAAACAAAACCAAACAAACAACTCTGAAAACAACCACCAAAAGGACAATTCCAACAACTCGCAATTGCAGGATAAAGCCATTGAAAAAAAATTAGACGAATTAATGAAACAAGATGCGTCCACTAAACGTAAGTTAGGGCAAGGAAAAAACCCAAGTGGCGCACCAAAATCAGGAAATGATTGGTAATGAAAGCAGTAGTAGTACATATTTGTTTTTTGTTTTGTTCTCTTTTTGTTTGGGGACAAAAAGCAAGTGTTAAATTATTGGTTGAACCACAAGAAGTGAGTGTTAATCAGCAATTTTCCATTACATTGAAATCCAATGTTGATGGGAACATTGTGGAGAATTGGCCCTCCAATTTTGAACGTGGTTATGGTGTGCAATCCATGTCGCGCTATGTGCAAGATTACAGCAACGGAAAAATGGTGCAAGAACACCTTGTCATTTTTACAGGCGAATTTACAAAAGCGGGTAGCTATAAAATTGGTCCGTTTTATGTCAAAGCGGGCAACAAAACCTACACTTCCAATTCGGTTATGGTAACGGTTGGTGGTGCATCCAACAATTCTAATGGTGGAGAAATCACAAAAAAACAGCTCAATCAACCGGCATTTGGAGTGATAGAAGTATCGGCAACAAAATTGTATGAAGGCGAACCTTTGGTGGTTTCGGGTCGTGTGTACGCGCGCGAAGAAACTTTTGGACGACCTATTTTAAAACGCCCTTTCAATTTTAACGGCGTTAGTGATATGCACGAGTTGCAACAAACTGAAATGTGGGAACCCAAAGTGGTGCGCAACCGCGAATACCTTTCTTTTTCTTTTGGCAAACAAGTATTGTTTCCTGTTGGTAGTGGACGTTTAGACATCCAGTCATTTGAAATATTTTTACCATTTTTTGATCAAAATTACAATGTGGTGTCCTCTACTCCTTCGGTTGAAATTATTCCATTGCCAAGCAATCCGCCTGCTAATTTCTGTGGTGGAGTGGGCGAATTTTCGGTGGAGCAAAAAATTGTAAACCCTCAAAACGTTAAACAAGGCGATATAGTTCAAATAGAAGTTACTGTTAACGGAAAAGGAAACCTTCACGCCATTGAAAGTCCTGTGTTGCAATTGCCTAAAGGAATGAATATTTATGGCGATGCCGAAACGAAGGATGATTTTTCGTTTACTTCGCAAGGATCAACTGGTAAAAAAACATATACCTATCATGTGCAAGTTACCCAAGAAGGAAAACAAGTTATTGAGCCTGTAGCTATTGCCTATTTCAACCCGAAAACAGAAAAATACGCAACAGCATCTGCTGCAAAATCAATAACGGTGGATGTGCTAGTTAACAAAGCGTTTAGTTTGCAGACAGAAAACACCGCAACACCGCAACCCGTCAACGAATTTGATAAAAAATACAATTATTCCAAATTGAAAAGTGTTCTCACCTCATCCAACAGTTGGTTGTGGTATGGTGCAGGTAGTTTACTCCTTCTTGCTGGATTGTTGTTTATATTTTACCCTCGCAAGAAAAAAGTAGTTGCTCCAACGTTTGAAATCACTCCTACCATTCAAATTGAAACAACCAGCGCAACAGAAGTGCAAGAGCAAATTGCTCGCTTAGAATTTTACGCTAAAGAACAAGCACACGATTTGTTTTACGCAGCTCTTGAAAAAACGCTTTTAATGGTCTTAAACTTTCACTTGCAAATAGATAAAAACAATCAACTTTCCAGAAACGAATTGTTGAGTGCTTTGCGCAACAAACAACCCGAAAAAGCAATACAAATACAACGTTTATTCGAAAAATCAGACGTTTCTCGCTATGGAATGGGCTTTAATGCGGAGGAAATGGAGAGTGTGGTGCAGGAAGTGAAGGGGATAGCATAAAAAAGGAGTGTTGCTAATTGGTTAACACACTCCCTTGCTTCGTTTTTAATTTTTATAGGCTCAATCTGCCATAAACCTTCTTCAACAAATAATCCATCACCAAACCATTGAAGTCTTGGTCGTTCATCATACGGGTAAAAATGTCTTGATTTTGGTCCATTCTACTAATAAACTTATCTATTGCTATTTCTTTGAAACCGTATTTAAAATTTTCGATGGAATTTGATTTTGCTTGTGCTGCCAACTGTTTGTCTGCAACCATATCCTCTTCAATTTGGTCAAATAATAATTTATCTGCTACAGTAAATTCTGTTCCAAATCGCTTGTTGATGACTGTAATAATTTCGGATAAAGCTGCTTTTTCATCTTTAGTCATGCGTATTCCAGCATTATTAATACCTTCTAAACCGTATTCACCTTTTGGTTCTAACAAGATTTGCTGTTCTGCAACTTTTTGGAGGCGATAATATTCCAATGAAACTTCATCATTCAGTTGAAAGCGTTCACTTTGGTTTTTCTTAGGTAGTTTTTTATGTAAATAACGGCTATATGCATACAATTTTTCCAACTCAACATCAGAAAAAGGCATTATTTGAGTTAAAAAAGAATAAATCCTTACAAATGATTGAAGAGCATGTTTGAAATTTTCTTGCGAAACATCAACTACTACATCTCCTTGAGTGGTTTCTTCTGGTAACTTTTTATAACGATCTACAGCTGGGTCAATATAACTATTGAGTTTGCCTTGGTCGTTTTTAGAAAGAATTTGAACATCTTTGAAATACACATTGCAAAAATTATCTACTTCTGATTTCCAAATTACTTGTGCTTTTTCTATTTCTGTTTTTAAGTCGTATAATCGATTAGGGTCTGTTGTTTCTTGAACAGTGGTTAATTCATAATACGGCTGAAAAGATTCTAGAATTGCATCTGCTTCATTAACAAAATCCAATATAAAAGTATCGTCTTTTCCTGCACATGTTCTATTGAGTCGCGACAATGTTTGCACACATTTTACACCAGACAACTTCTTATCCACATACATAGTATGCAACAAAGGTTGGTCAAATCCTGTTTGGTATTTATCGGCAACCAACAACAATTGGTATTCATCTGTTGCAAAACGTTTGGGAAGTTCTTTTTCTTTGAACCCATTTAATTCGGCTTCGGTAACACCTTCTGGATAAGTGTCATACATTACTTTTCCAGAAAAAGCAACCAATGTTTTAATATCAGAATAGTGATGCTCGGCTATGTATTTATCAAATTCTTCTTTGTAACGTACTGCATGAAGACGAGAAGATGTAACAACCATTGCTTTAGCTTGTCCACCTATCTTTTGGCAACTACATTTCGAAAATGCTCCACCATCACTTCGGTTTTTTGCGATAAATTATGTGGATGCAGTGACATAAAGCGACCTATGGCACGAGATGCTGCTTTTTTATTTACATTTGGATCGTTTTCAATATCTTTGGTGAGTTTGTAATATGTTTTATAGGTGGTATAATGTTTTAATACATCCAAAATAAAACCTTCCTCAATTGCTTGTTTCATAGAATACAAGTGAAATGGCTTTGGAATTCCGTTTTTATCTGGCGTTCCAAACACTTCAACTGTTTTATTTTTTGGTGTAGCAGTAAACGCAAAGAAACTTAAATTCTGTTGTTGTCCACGTGCTTCCATGGATTTTCGGATTTGGTCTTCTGCATCTTCATCCAAACCAGAATCAAGTTCTTGTGCTGCCGCCTCTTCCAGAGATTTTGCCGAAAGCACTTCTTTCATCTTTTTACTTGCTTCGCCTCCTTGTGAGCTGTGAGCTTCGTCAATAATTACCGCATATTTTCGTGCCTCCAACGCACCAATTTTATCCAAAATAAATGGAAATTTCTGAAGCGTAGTGATGATGATGTTTGAACCAGTAGAAATGGCATTTGCCAATTGTTGAGAATCTTTATCTATTTTTTGCACAACTCCCTCTTTGTGTTCAAACTGATAAATTGTGTTTTGCAACTGGCTATCTAGCACTTTTCGGTCTGTGATTACAATTACTGAATCAAAAATGCGCTCGTTTTGGTCATTGTGCAAACTGGAAAGGCGATAGGAAAGCCATGCAATAGAATTTGATTTTCCAGAGCCTGCGGAATGCTGAATAAGGTAGTTTTTTCCTGCACCATGTTTTCGTGCATCTTGTGTTAATTCACGCACTACTTGCAATTGGTGCAAACGAGGGAAAATTAATGTTTCTTTTATTTTCTTAACTCCGCCAATTTTTATTTCTTCAACACTTAGGTGCATAAATCGGCCGATGATGTCCATAAAACTATCCTTTGCCCAAATGGTTTCCCACAGATAGGCAGTGCGATAGCCATTTTGATTGAGAGGATTGCCTGCACCATTTTGGTCGCCTAAATTAAAAGGCAAATAACGTGTATTTGTGCCTGCCAATTTTGTGGTCATGTAACATTCGTCGGTATCAACAGCAAAGTGTACCAAAGCTCGCTTTTTAAACTGAAAAATTGGCTCTGTTTGATCGCGGTCAAACGCATATTGTTTTTGTGCATTGCTTACATTTTGACCAGAAAATTGATTTTTCAACTCAACCGTAGCAATAGGAAGTCCGTTTAGAGCAAGCACCAAATCCAGTGAGTTTTTGCCATTGCGTTCGTAATACACCTGGCGTGTAACGCTCATGTGATTGGAATTATAGAGCAATGCCGCATCGGGGTTGAGTGTGGTTTCTGGACTAAAAAACGCCATTTTAAATTTTACACCATAATCAACAAAACCATTGCGTAACACGTCCAATGAACCGCGTGTATCCAACTCTTTTGCTAAGCGTTGCAGCACTTTTGTTTCCACATCGGCTTTATGGATGGTTTCTATTTTCTGCCACAACGTTGGTTGTGAAGTTTTCAGAAACTGAATAATGTAACTTGGAAACCATCCCAAATTTGCATCAAAGTCTTTGGAACGACCTTGCACATATCCTCCATTTTCTATTAAACTTGCAACTATTGCTTCTTCAAAAGTTTGTTCTGTGTGTATTCCTTTTGCCAATTCTTTATGATTTTTGTAAATTCAAGTTCTATGTAAATATAATTACAGTTTTATAGAAAAGACATTTTTGATAAGAAATATTGTGAAAACTACATTGGTTTTATTTGATTAGCAACGATTTCACAATACTCTAATGAATTAGTATACAATTGTTTATTAACTTCATTCTCATTCAAAATCGAACATGCTTCTTGATAAGCATCATTGAATTTTAATTGTAGAGGGGGTTGGATAATAAAATCAATGTGCGTGTTTTTAAGAGAGGTTTTTTCTAGTTGTCTCAATTTTGCATTAAGTAACAAAGCACTATCAATAATATTGTTTTCTTTATTAACATCAAAGCTTACCGCCTTTGCGTGATGTATCGCTCCATTTTGCCAATAGAAATCTGATTTAAACTCAACGTGATTATTTTTTAAAATACGCTGATCATCAAACTTTAAGTAGTTTTTTGATTGAGGGTTTAGTTCATATATTGTTGACTTAACCTGTTGAATCAATTTTTCTGTGGTAATTCTATTTGTAGCACCAACTGTTTCTGATTTATAATTACCTAGTAATAAGTCAACATATTGCTTTGCAACTGTTTCATAATTACCTGTATAGAAACCAACTTTTACGGCTTCAAACTGTAAAGCAGATGCATTTTCGGTGAGTAAATTATTTGAAATGAGCTCGTGATAACCAAATATATAATCTTGTAAATATTGGTTTAAAGTTCTTGCTTTTATTTCAAATGCTTTTAAATAATCTTTTACCAAACTTTCATTAAAATTATGGTATAAATCTTTAATTCGATTTAGTCTTTGAGGATAATGAAACTCAACCACATTTTCATCAGGAAAAATCAAAAGCACACCCACATTTATAACTTCCCCTAAAACAAGAGAATGATTATAAGTTAAAATGCTATATGAAAATGATTTATTCACGAATTTTGTGTTTTAAAAGTGCTACAAATTTATGACAATTTTCTTTTTGTGTATGAAGATAATGAAGCCAATTATTGCATTCATCTTCGTTGTAACCATTTTCTATTAAAAAATGGACGTTGGTGCAAACCTTTTCTAAATTTAAATTACGAAAATATTCTTCAAAAGTTGCAAAATTAACATTGTTTTTTGATTTTTTAGCGAATTTATTAAGCCTTGTATAAAACAAATGATTTTTAAAAAAATGAGGTAAAATTCCTTTGTTCATATTTTCAAGATGTATTGCAAGACCTTCAAAGCACTTTTCGTGGTCTATTAAAATATAATGCTCTTTACCTTTTAAAATATTGGGTTTATCTTTTCTTCTATCGTCGTTAGCAATTAACATGTCAAATGCCAATATAGTCTCCATTTCACTTATTTCTAGCGACTTATGCTTTATTGCTGGAGAAAAAATCGGGCATCCCTCTTGAAAATGACTTGCAAATAATAGTTTATCGGTTTCTTTTTCCTCTAAAAGTTTGAATAGCGTTGGTTGACTTTGTTCTATTTTTTTAATCGTTAAATGGTCTATTTTTGTATAAATTCCATTAGGAACAACCAAATCAAATTCTTTTGCTAAAATATTGGCAACAGCTTCTGCAACAGTGTAACTACGTTGTTTTGCATCTGTTTTACTGAAAATTTTTAATACATACTGTTTGCCATCATTACCTATTATCATCATAGGTCGAGTTGTACCGCCAGTTAGAGGTTTTTCTATAAATTCAGCGATTTCTACTATTGGTAACAAACTCATAATCTTAGCATCTTATTTACCTTTCTCTGTTTGAGAACATCTTTTTTGAAATACTTTTATGCATGCAATTTCAAATATTCATGAATGTCAAACTCCTTAAAATTAGCGTTATTTGGCAAATACAAGGGATGTTTGGGGTGTTTTTTAGTTGTTAGGTCGTTTAAATGTACCCAGCGTTTTTGAAAATCTGCGTTGATTGTAGCCACAACGTCTTTTAAACACTGAAACAAATAGGGTTTTCTTTGTATATTATTTCCCCAAGCAGCCCAAATGTATGACGTGGGAAACTCTGAAATGAGTTGTTTTATTTCCTTTATATTTTCTTCGTGTAAGGAATTGTTGATGTGTTCATCAATAAGTTTTGGGTTGGTTTCTATTTGCGGATACACGTTCAGCATAAACCATCCATCATAGCCATTGTCTTGCGCAAACTTTTTTACTCTGCGTATGGTGGGGTCTAAATTTTCTGGTGTGGCAGTGCTGGGGTTGATTCCAATGCAAATTAGATTATTGATCCCCCATTCTCCCAAAACATAGCGGGTGTTGCTACTTGCGTGGTGTTTGTATATCCAGTTATTCATTGACAAAATAATTTGTTAAAAATGACTCAAAGGCGTTTTAGTAATAAAGCGTTCTATACTAGTTTAATTACAGCATTTTTCCTAAATTTTCATACACTTGAGGATTCGTCAATAGATTTGCTAAAATATTCGAAGCCACATCAGAACCAAATGATTTGATTTTTTCAATAAATCGATTTTTCTTCTCTTTTGGTTTATCTGATGAATCCAGAATTTCTTTTAACTCTTCGATTTCAGAATTGCGTAATTCGCCTTTTAAAATTTCCAAGATGAACTCTATGTTAATACTAACTGTAGTTGATTGGGTTTGTTGATTAGTTTGATTTACGTCAACTCGTATAAAACTTTCTTTTTCGGTCGGCTCTGGCTTCTCCAAGCCAAAACGTTCAATGTCTTTAATCAAACTCTCAATTAATAATTTTCCTTGTTCTTTTGCTTTTGGTGTGATATCAACTCCTGTATATAAATCTATAGCCTTTATTGATTCTATATTTTTAAAAATAGTTTTATTATACGGTACAACCCTTCTCAATGTATTTTCTGTAATTTTTTTCCAAGTTTTAAATTCAGTTGCATTATGAACATTACTTAAGACTTCGAGTTTTTCTTTAATTGCCTCAATTGCTATTTCTTTAGTAACCATATCAATTCAATTTTTCATTTCTCACATCCACCTTGCCCGTTACCACTTCACTGATTAAAGCGGTTTTGTATTCTTTTAGTAATTCGATTTCTTGGAGTGTTTTTGTTAATATTGAATAAATTCTTTTTTCTTCTTTTTCAATTTTCAATACAATTTGATTCTGTTCTTCAATTGAACCAAAACAAACCATGAAATTTTGAAACATCGGTCTTCTTAATGAATCAACGGTTGATTTTGCAGATAATTTCATAACTTCTTTTCCGAAATTTTCCTTCAAGTAGTAAAATAGATATTTACCTAAAACATGTTGAAAATTACACAACATATATACCCTTTGATGAAAGTCAAATTTTTCATTAACATAGTGCCAAACTTTACATACACCAACACCATCTCCAGCAGTTAAAATAGCTTCTCCATCAAATGAATATGAAGAAATTCGTTCAATAGTTTGTGACCTAACAAAAAAAGGATATAGTCCATCATCTTCTCTGTTTTCAGTATCTTTAGATCCTGTAGTAATTTCACATAGATACTTCATTCTCTTCACCTCCCAATGCTTCGGAATTTCGCCCAACCACTCAATGCCCGAATCTTTCATGGGAACGGTGGGGTCTAAACCTTTGGTTACCGCTTGGTTGATGGTGGCTGTGCGCTCTTCTTCTAACAAGGCAATTAAACGCTCTTTTTTGGCAATTAAATCGTCTATTTGAGCAGTTTTGTGGTCGAGGAAATTGGCAATGGCGGTTTGTTCTTCAAATTTTGGACATGGTACTCGAACATCTTTCAAAATGTTTTGACTTATGTTGGGTTGACCACCACCGATTGCAAGATTTATTATATGTTCCTTGTTGCCAACAAACCAGTATTGTAAAAATCTTAATTTTATAATGTCACTTTCACAAAACACACAACAAGCTTGATTTGTGGTAGTTTCAAATTCGAGCAATGCAGTTTTTCCAATAGTTGCACCATACATTGCAATAACAAGTGAACCTGAAGGAAACAATTTTAAGGATGAATAATCTTCTAATGCTTTTTCAGTTATTTTCTTGTTGCACTCAAACAAAATACCATCATTCAAATCCCCAGTATTCAACCAATTTACAGTTCCATTCTCATGATATTCTGGGTTTCCAGACTCTGGAGTTGTTCCACTTCCAATTCTATCAAATGCATGGCTTATTTTCCACGATTCCCAATGACTAGGAATTTTACCTATCCATTCAATACCCGAATCTTTATAGCTATCGTATTTTTTCATAATTTATTATGTCTATCGAAATTTGTCTTTTTCCCAATTTTCGGGATTTGCGACGATGTAATCCGAAATGCGTTGGTATTCGTCATCGTTGCGAATAATGTGTTCGTGAAACAAACGTTGCCACCCGTTTGGGTATTCTAACCGATTTGCATATTTGGTAACGGCAGATTTATATGAACCCACCACAGATGAAATTGTGTTTTTACCAATGTTTTGAAAACGTTGTGAACCAGGGGTGGATAATTGTTGGTTATTTTGGTCGTTTTGGTCATTACGGTCATTACGGTCATTGCGGTCATTGCGGTCATTGCGGTCATTGTGGTCATTGTGGTCATTGTGGTCATTTTGTAGGTGCAGGGCATGCCCTGCACCTACAAAATGACCGCCACCGTTTTCATAATGACCACCATCGTTTTCAAAACAACCGCCACCGTTATCAAAACAACCATCACCGTTTTCAAAACAACCGCCACCGTTATCAAAACAACCATCACCGTTTTCAAAACAACCGCCACCGTTTTCATAATGACCACCATCGTTTTCAAAACAACCGCCACCGTTTTCAAAACAACCACCATCGTTTTCAAAATGACCGAATTGCCCGACAATACGATCATTATTTGGTTTGTCAATAATTATAATTCCATGGATATGATTGGGCATTACGACAAAATCACCTAATTCAATATGCGTGTGGTGTTTGGGTATTTCATGCCACAATAAATGGGCAATAACCCCTGTGTGGGATAAAATCATTTTACCATCTTTTATTTCACCAAAATAATGTTCCCTGCCTTGGGTACAGATGGTAACAAAATAGGCACCATTCCAGCCATAATCCCACCATTGTGCGCGGAATGTACCGTTGCGGTATTTATTCTGGAATTTATCTTGGGACATAAATTTTAAATTTTAAAAAAACAATCCAAAACAATTATACAGATAAAAATAATGACTCGGAATCTTTCCAATCCATTCAATACCCGAATTTTTGTAGTTATCGTATTTTTTTAATTCCATAATGCTTCGTTTTTCCAGTCCATTAATTCTGTGCTATTTCCTCCCTTACTAGGTATTCCCATAAATTGTATAGGTATTGTTGGATATTTTTGAAATAAGCTATCTAATTTGTTTTTTAATGTGTTTCCAGTATTTATACGCTGTAAAAGATAATTCAACATGCACAAAAAATAAAAAATACGCTTATTGTTTTCAAATGGTTTAGAAATCCATTTTCCTTGAGGTTTTAACAAAATTTCTGGCTCAATGGCCAAATCTTTGTTCCATAATCGGGCATGATGTGCACAGATGTTGCGCACATAGGTAATACTATGTAGCCATGATTCGAAAACAGTGTGATGAACTCCAAAAAAATCAGCAATTTGTTTTTTATCAGCTTTGTTTCTAAGTCCTCTGTATATGTGTGATAATTCTCCAATGGTTAACAATTCAAAACACATCCAAGCAGGTGGATTTGATGGATTGTTGTAATTGTCTACGTAATGTTTTATAAATACTTCTGGAGTTTTGGATGTTTTTGCTTTTGATATCAATGCTTGAAAGTCAGAATAAGGATCAACAACGTTTCCAATTTTATTGTAATAAGGTGTAATAAAATGAGATTGATTGTCTTGCCAATGAGAGTCATTGTATTTGGTTGACATTATGTAAACTAACTGCGTTCGGATAGCAACCTCTATGCGCTCAATACAGTCAAAAACTAATAATCTTAATGCTCTATCAAATGAATATGTATTGATAATTTGTTTAAAGGTAACACCTGCATTAAATTCATCTTTAATTTGTTGATAAGGTAAAAAGTAAGCACTTAAACGATAATAGCTTATTGCATTCAGATACGCCGCGGCTTTTGTTTTATCTTCAATAGTTAAATTTCTTCCCTCCAACAAAGCTATTTGGTCAGCAACAGTGAGTGGAGCTTTTTTGTAGTTTGTTTTACTCATATCCTAGAAAGAAAAAACCCCCCAAGTGTGCTTCTGTGAGAGGCATGGGAGGTGTATTATTTTGAAATAAAAAAAATCTAACTACAAGTGTTTTAACGTACAATAATACAAATTGTTTCATTAAATCTGGTGCAAAGATACAAAGAAATTTAAAATTTAACATACGTTCAAATAACCTCTTTAATTAAACCATCCGTTTCTTGCTCCAACGCCAAAATATCTGCTCTAATTTCTTCCAAAGAACGCAAAGGCTTGTATTGGTAAAAATACTTGGTAAAGTTGATTTCGTAGCCAATATTTGTTTTTGTTTCGTCAATCCAAGCGTCTGGAACATGAGGAAGCACTTCACGCTTCATGTACTCTGAAATATCTTCTTTCAAAGGAATGTTTTCGGTATCTCTAAGGCTTGCATCTGGTTTTGGACCTTTTTTATCTTTGATAATGTTTCCATTTTCATCGCGTAAGGGGCGCTCAACGGTTACTTTTGAATAACCAAAATCGGGGTTGTCAAAAACTTTAACATATTGATTTTCTTCAAAATCACCATAAAGTTGAGTAATTTGTGCAATGTGTTCATCCGAAAGTTCATTGCGTTTGTCGCCCAATGATTTACTCATCTTCTTAAAAAATTCAACGGCATTGATAAGTTGCACTTTTCCTTTTCTGTTTTTGGGCTTGTGATTGGAAATGACCCAAATATAAGTTGAAATACCTGTGTTGTAAAACAACTGGCTGGGTAGGGCAATTACTGCTTCCAACAAATCGTTTTCAATTACCCATTGACGGATACTGCTTTCGTTTTTCTTAGAACTTGGCGAACCTGAAAACAACGGAGAACCATTAAACACAATTGCCAAACGCGAACCACCTTTGTCTGTTGGTTTCATCTTGCTCATTAAGTGCATTAAAAACAAAAATGAACCATCCGAAACAGAGGGCAAGCCAGCACCAAAACGACCACCATGCCCAAGTGATTCGTGTTCTTCACGCACAACCTTGGCATATTTTTCCCATTTCACACCAAAAGGCGGATTGGTAATTAAATAATCAAATTTTTCAGCAGGGAGTTTATCCTCAGAAATACTGTTTCCTTTTTTGATATTGGACGGATTTTGTCCTTTTATCAGCATATCCGATTTACAAATAGCATACGACTCTGGGTTGAGTTCTTGCCCAAACACTTCCAAACGCGCATCGGGGTTCAATTCATTCAAATATTCTTCGGCAACAGACAACATTCCACCCGTTCCAGCACAGCAATCGTAAATGGTTTTTACAATTCCTTTTTGGGTGAGCGCTTGACGGTCGTCCATAAACAAAATATTCACCATCAATTTAATAACTTCGCGAGGAGTAAAGTGTTCTCCAGCCGTTTCGTTGGATAGTTCGGCAAATTTTCGGATAAGTTCTTCAAACATATAGCCCATATCCATAGACGACACTGTTTTGGGGTGTAAATCCACTTCTTGAAAGCGTTTCATCACCATAAACAACAAATTGTTGTCATCCAGCTTCGTAATTTGATTATCAAACTCAAACTGTTCAATAATTTCTCGTGCTTCTTCCGAAAAACCATTGATGTAGTTACGCAAGTTTGCAGCAATGTTATTTGGGTCTGCAATTAGTTTATTGAAATCAAAAGCACTGTGGTTGTGAAATTTCAATCCAGCCGCTCTGTTCAAAATAGGATCTAAATTTTGAATATTAGATGATTTCATTTGTTCGTATTCTTTGAGAACTTTTGCCTTGGTAGCATCTAAAACACAATCCAAGCGTCTTAATACCGTTAGCGGAAGAATTACTTTTCCATAATCACTTTGTCGGTAATCTCCACGAAGTAGGTCGGCAATAGACCAAATAAAATTAGCAGCTTCTTTAACGTTTTTCATTCTTTTATTAATCAGTTGAGTATTGAATTTTCTATGAAAGTGACTAATTTAAGAATAAAGTGGAAATGCGCAAACTATTATGCGTTCAATGTAAAAATGAAAATTAGTTGGAGGTGTTTGCTTTCTCCTTCCCTCTTTCGTTCAATTCACGTTGCATAGCAATAACAATAGCACACATGCCCCAAAATTGGAACGGCCGCTTTGTCGGTGTCTAAAAAGTTGTTCAAAAAGGCGTGAATGAAATAGGTAGTCATGGATAAAATCATGCTTAAAAGGAGGATGCGGTTTTCTTTTTCTTCGTGTGGCCAGCGCACATACAAGGTGATGGACTGGTAGAAAATAGTAGCCACCAATGCAATGACAGCCAATAAACCAAAAATACCCATTTCTGATAGTGCTCCTAAAAATTCGCTGTGGGCATTGCCTAAATCGCCAAAATTGGTGGAAATAATGGTTAAATTTTCGGGACGTTGAAAGCGGGCATATTCAAAAGCATAGGTTCCGGGCCCAAATCCGGTCATTGGTTTTTCCAAAAACATGTCAACGGCACATTGCCAACGGTTGATGCGCTCTAAGTTGGAGGCATCTGTGGTAACATTGGTAGCAGATTGCATGCGTTCTCCAAAATCTTCGGTGGTATGTTCGTAACGGTTTTGTTCAAGATAATGGTTGATTTGTGTCCAACTAACAGCCACCACTGTTCCAACAATTACTACCACAAGGGCAATCCAACTAAATTTAATTTTAAAACGAATGAGCAACAACACACCCACAGCACCAATAACGCTCAACCACGCTGCACGGGTATATGAAAAATACAAGCCCAACAAGTTAACGATGATCATTCCTATCAATACAACTTGGGTTAGAGGTGGATATTTTTTGGAGAAATACAAACCAATTACCAACGGTGTTTGCAGGGCAATGGTGGCGCCATAAATGGTATGGTCTTTAAAAAATGGCCAACTCACCCAATGCGATTCTTTTTCACCAAAACTGTATTGTGCATGGTTAAGAATGATGTAAATCATAGCAATGGTCATTCCGATAGAAAACAGCCATAAAAACGTTGTTCTGTTGCTTATTTTAGCAAAAATGAGCGGCCCAAAAAACAAAAGTGGCACAATCAACCAAATTCTTGCCAACAAATATTTAAGAGAAACAATTGGATGGGTACTCAAAATTGAGGCCACCAACATCCAAAAGAGATAAAAAATAACCGCCCAAACAATGGGTGATTTCCAAACTTCGCGAATAATGTTGTTTTTTAAAAACTGCTGCATCACAAAGAGCAATAAAAAGCCAAACAAGAGCGGTTCGGTTGGAATGAACAGTCCAAAACTATCGGTATATTGTTCAATATTAACCGATAGTGGCGTAAAAAAAGCCAAGGCTAAAAATGTTTGTTCGGTGTAGTAAATTGCTGCAAAAACAGCCAACAAACCGATGGGAAAAAGCACTAAAAATTCTTGTCGCTTCCACAACAAAATAGAAGCAATTACAAGGTAACAAACGCTCCAAAATAGTATCCAGCTATTTTTACGGAAGGTTTGCATTTAGGCAATTTTCTTAAGTTCTCTGATTTTATCGCGCACCAACAGGGCAAAGATGGAGAAAATGGTTGCGCCCATTGTACCCAACAACACCACAATCATGCGTTTTGGTTTGTCTTTTTTATCGGGAACAACAGCTCTTTCAACCACAAATTTATGGTTCAACTGCGTGTGTGCATCCGACTCTGCTTGTTCGTAGATTGCCATAAACAACTCGTAGGCTGTAATTTTTTCGCGACGGAAATGCTCCAATTTATCGTAAAGCGCACCATCTTTTTCGTTGATAAGCAATTTTTGTTTGATTTCTGTTTTTTCTGCTGGACTTTTAGCATCCACCAACGCTTGATACAATCCCGCACGAGCATCCACGTTCATCACACCTAAATTTGCCAAGCTATCAATTTTAATATCAATCTGTTTTAATTCGCTTTGCAACATGTCTTTTTTACGCGCTGCAATTTTAAAAGCCTCAACGGTACGTTGTTCAATCATTTGATTTTTAACCGTATCAATTAAATCAACAATACGATTGGCCATTGCAGCAGCTTTTTCTGGGTTGATATCGTACACATCAATAGCAATGGAACCGTAGCGTGTGCGAGAAAAACTAAAATTTTCTTTGAACGTTTTTACTAATTTATAATGTTTATTAGGGTCGTTATCGTCAATTTCATAGTGTTTATACAAATCAAATTCACTTACAATTTTATCGCGAATGTTGGACGATTGTAAGATTTGCACCATTTGTTCTGCTTGCTCAGATTCACCAAAGTCCATGGATGACGCCTTGGCATTGCGTTGTTCGGAAAACGAAACCGTACTGGTTGCAGTTGGAAACACAATAGCCGATGATTTGAAAACAGGTGTCAACAATAAAGAAATCACCAATGAAACCACAAAACCTGCCGCGGCAATTGCGATGATTAATTTTCTGTTTTTCCAGATAAAAACGATCAGATTTTGTTGTTCTTGCTTCAATTGTTCGTTAACTTCACTCATGTATTTGTAATTTACGTTTTTTTAGGTTGCACAAACTTAATTAAAATTTAGTTGTAGTATATAACCTGTTGATAGTAATATTATTGTTTTTCATGTAAAAAAAAACAGCCCGAGTTTACCTCGAGCCGTTATTGAAAACAATTATTTTAATTTATCTGCTTCATCGCGGGCTTTTTGCATAATTGCATCGGCTTGTTTGTTTGCCTCGTTTTCTGCTTGTTGCGCTTTTTTGTAGGCTTCATCTTTTGCTTTTTTAGCTGTAACTTCAGCGGCTTTTTTAGCCAGTGGATTGGAAACTGCATCAACCGCTTGTTGGTATGCTTTATCGGCTTCTGAGCGAATTTTATCAGCGGCTTTTTTACCTTCAGCTTTCACATTATCCGCTTGCTTTTGTGCCGAGTTTAAGATTTGTTGTTTTTGTTTTTCCAACTCTTCTTTTCCTTTCTCAACGGCATTGTTAACAACGGTTTTTACAGAATCTTTTACTTGATTTACCACTTCATTGGCTTTGTCTTTCAAAGCATCTTTCATGTTGCCCGACAAATCCATTAATTTTTCTTTAAAGTCGGTATTGATTTTAGGATCTTTAAACGTTCCAATGATATTTGCACTAATTGGAATTTGAGCTGGAATAACGTCTAAATTCAATTTTGGTGCAAGTTTATTCACTTTTGCAACGGCGTCTTCTACCAATTTAATCATTTCTTTTGGCAATTTTTCTTTCGGGATATTCATTTTCATGATGTAATCAATGGATTGATCCAAACCGTTGGTGCCCGAAATGGTTGTTTTGATGCCACCTAACAAAATATCAAATGGATTTACAGCCAATTTTCCGTCCTGAATTTTAAAACTTGCTTTTAAATTTTTGATTGTTTGGTTGTTGAAATTGGCCAATTTAGTAACATCTTCTAACTTATCAAAGATTTTTAAATTAGAGATAGAAACCGAAGAACTCAACAAATCACCCAAACCGTTTACAGAATTTAATACTGGTTCAAAGTTGGATGTTAAATCAGTTGACAAATTAAAGTTGGATGAAATTTTACCTTGCACATATTTAGCAATTGGTGCCAATTTTTCAATCGTCAAGAAGTTGTTTGCCAACTGTTGAATATCCAATTCTTTTAGGTTGTAACCTATTGCTGCTTTTGGTTTTTGAGGATTTTGCGTGTTGTATTGCCCTGTTAATCCAATACTTCCGCCCATTGCATTCAAGTTCAAATTATTGAGAGTTGCAATTTTGTCTTTCAATGTAACTGCACCTTGCACGTTGGTAGCATCCATACCGTTGAATTTTACTTTATTGATGTTGGTATTTAACGCAAAATCAATGTTTCCTGGAATTTCAAACGCCTCTTCTGTTGTTGATGCAGCTGCTGGTTGTTGCGCTGTTGTATCGGCAGAAGCTGGCACAATGTTCATCAATTGATCTAAATCCAAGTTGTTACTGTTGAACGTGAATTTTCCTTTCAACAACTCATCACGGAAGATGTAACCCATGTAGTTATCGATTGTTCCATTCATGGCAAAATCAGAGTTCCCTGTTTTAGCGTCCAATTTTTCCAACGCCAAGTATTGTGGTGCAAATCTAAATTGCATTTCATTGACTTGTACTTCTTGCGTTAATTCTGGCGAAACGTATTTAAAATCTTTCAAATTCAACGTTCCCAATGCTTTAAACGCTTCGTAGTTTTCTTTTTCGATGTAGCTCATTCGTCCGTCCAAGCTAACATCGGCATCCAATTTACCGTTATAGGTTTCTCCTTCTGCAAGTGGAATAACTTTTCCAAGGGTAGCCAAATCTACTTTTGCCAATAATGTTGAAGCAATAGCTGGATCGGTCATCACATTGCGCAATTTTAACGTTGCATCTACCACGTTTCCAACAAAATCAGCATGAAATTTATCCACATCCACTGTCATTTTATCCAAATTGCTTCCACCAGCAAATTGTGACTTAGCAACAATGGCAATGTTATTTATCTTACCTGGTAAATCGGGATATTTAATAGAAGCATTAGCTACTTTAATTCCGGCATCCCAACCTGGCATGTTGGTATCATCCAACACCCCTTTTACTTTTGCGTTCAATGCTAAAGACCCTGATGCCAGCATACCTTCGTATCCTGTTCTGTAGAACGCCGGAATTAAAGAAATAAACTCTTTAAATGTAGCTTTATCGGCTTTTAACGCCAAATCCATGTTGGCTTTATCGGCTAATTGCTCGTAAAAACCATCAATTCCAAATTTTAACGCATTTAACTGAAATGTATTTTCTTTCAAGGTAAATTTAGATGCATTTTCGTTGAATTCTAACAACAAATTGGCAACAATATCGGTTTTAACTTTGCTTAAATACGACAAACCTCCCATTTCAAAAGTAATGGCATCGGCTGTTGTTTTAGTTTCAAAATCAACCACATCGGCAGTTAAATCACCTTTTCCAATGTGATTTAATTTTACGATATTGGCATACAAACCACCTTGTTTATCATCGTAACGCACATCGGCATTTTCTATGGCATATTTTTTCAATTCCAATTTGAAGTTGGAAGGTTCACTTTTTTCTTCTTCTGTTTTAAGAGAATCGGGTTTTACAATATCAAAATTGGCACGCCCGTCATATAATACACGCACATCCACTTTTGGTTCGTTTAAATAAATGGCATCAATAGAAATGGTTTCGCCTTTTACAACATCCCAAAAACCAACATCGGCACGAAGCGTTTTTACATCTGCCAAGGTTACCCCATCAAAATCTCCTGTTCCTTTTACACGAACACCGTCTAACTGTACCGATAAATTCGGGAAAGTGCTTAAAAATGTCAAGTCAAATTCATCTAACTCTACTTTGGCAGTAAGGGTTTTGTTGACTTCCTCTAGCACCAAATCTTTAATTTTATCTTTAAAAAAGATAGGAATTAAGATAATTGCAAGGAGTAATAGTAGAAAACTAATCCCCGACCATTTGAGGATGCGTTTAACAATACTTTTCTTTTTTTTCTTTTCTGAAGTATCCATTAAGCTGTGTTTTTTTGATATTTTTGAAAAATAATAGGTAAATCTAACAGATTTTTATGAAACAGATTTTGATATTTCTAATTTTTACAAATATTTTAACAACTTTTAGTTATAGTCAAATTCAAATTGGGGGTGACGAAAAGGCTGCTAAGAAGGAAAAAAAGAAAAAAGAAAAAGTGAAGCCGGTAGAAAAAGATTTTTATGATTTCCGTGTTTACGTAAGTGGAACTTTGGGAAGCAGTTACCGACTTTTAAAACCTAACACCAAAAATCCTTTGTTTATGGATAGCTTGGGTCAACGTGCCAACGAAACACGCAGCATGGGTTGGGGAACAACTTTAGGATTTACCAGTGATTTATCGAAATATTTGATGTGGGAGGCAGGGTTTTCTTATTTTCAAAACAGTGAAAAATACAGTTATCAGGCTACAGATACTAGTCACACCTACACCTCAAAATACACTTGGATAGGCATTCCACTTAAATTGCATTTTAAATACGATTTAAAAAAGGTGCGTTTCAACGTTGGTGCTGGAGTTCTGCCTCAAATGCAGTTTAAATACAAGCAAGACGATGAATTTGTAAATCACAATGGGAAAACCACAACAAGCTCTGTAAAAACGATTAAAGATGTAAACACTTTTGGTATTTCAGTGGTTGCCAATGCTGGAATTCACTATAGTTTTACCAAGCGTTTTGGGGCTTTTTTACAATTTGAATACCGTCAGCAGTTAACTCCAAGTCATCTGAAAACCTATCCCTACATTCACAAAGGCAACAACATAGGCGCCACTTTTGGATTTACTTTAGGATTTTAAGAAAAAATTGAAACGTTTATTCTTTTACGGCGGCTGTGTCCACTGCAAAATATTCTTTCATTTGCAGTAAAAATTTCAGATAGGCATCAATAAACAACTCGCCTTTGAAATGGTAGCCGGGCGAAGTAAAATGCACTAAGTCGGTACGCATTAAGCTTTTGTGCATCCAAATTTTTGAGGATCCTAACTCGCCCATAATGCCATAAAAATCCCACACGGCCATTTTGTATTTTTTAGCCAATTCAATAATCATTTCACGTTCACGTGCCACGTTGCGATTGAGGTATTTTCTTTTGTAATAAGCATCGTTTGGAACGGTTAGCAACAACGCACAATGTGGATTGGCACGCAAGGCAATTTGCATCATTTTTTCTAAATTATTACGATATACTTCGGGTTTAAACGCATCGTAGGGCATATTGGCATCATTGGTTCCAACTGAAAAGGCAAAAAAATCGGGTGGATAGGTTTTTAATTGTTCTTCAAAACGGTTGCAATCTAAATAGGAATACAAACCTGCACCGTTGATGCCGATGGTATTGTATGAAATCCCCGGATCTTCGTTGAGCAATTGAAATCCATACAACTCCAACTCTATTCTTTGCGAAACAGTGCGCGAAAAATAAACGTTAACAGAATCAATTTTGTCGGTAAATTCAATTTCTGTGTAGCCAATTTCTGGGTGATGTATGGTTTGAACAACTAATATTTCATCGCTACCAAAGTTGAGCTCATAAGGAAAATCGCCTTTATTGTGAAAGATTTTGATTTTGCAAAAACCGGGTTTTGAAGTGGTATTTTTGTGTTCAAATTTTAGATGAACTACAGAATCGGCACACGTTACCAAAGCTCCCATTGTTCCAAAATCAACGGTTTTATCTTTGTTTCCCACTACACGATAGCCTTTGAAATAATTGGGAGAGGTAATGCGGTAACTTGCCGGATTGTTGGTTCCCGCCAAATTGAGCGGAAACACCCATCCTCTTTCTCCTGGTAAATCGATATTAGAAGTTTGTAGAAACAAGCGAATGTCGTTAGAATAAACGTCTGCCTGAATGTGTGAACCCCCAATGTGGTAAAAATTCAACTTGCGGTCTTGAAAGCGCTTCATGGAATCCAATTGGTGGTAGAGGTACTCAAAATTGGGGCTATTTTCGGTATAGAAATGAAAATTATTCTTAGAAAAATCAACAAAATCATACAAGGAGCAAAGTGCAGTATCTTGCAAAATAAAATCGGGATATGCATAATTATTGAGTGGTTGCTGCTTTTGTGCAAAGCCAACAAAACCAGTTAGAACAATGGCTAACCCAATTAAACTTTTAAGAAAAATGCTATACATTCTTAATTTTCTTTTCCACTCCAACGGATGTACTCGGCAATAAGCGCATCGTAAAATTTCTGAGCTGCAATTCTCGCGCCACCATTGCTAAAATGCACATAATCGCTTCCGGCAAGACCTTTTGCCACCCATGCAGGCATTGAATTTACGCCGCCCATAGCTTCAAACAAGTCCCAGTAGCCAGCACCTGCTTCGAGTGTAAGTTTTTTCATTTGTTCCACACAGTAGGGCAACAATGGATAGGTTTCATAAACACCTTCGGTCATCATAGACATATCACTCGGACCAATTACTAAAATAGCCGCTGATGGTCGCATGGATTTCAGGGTGTTTAATTGTCCTTTAAAGTAACGCGCATAGTTACGCACTCCTGAGCTGTCTTTAAACGACGGAACAGAATTCCCACCAAATTGCATAATGATGAGTTCGGTGCCTAAATCACTCATGGCTTCGGCTGTTATACCTTTGTCCATTGACCCAAAAATCGTCCCACTTGAACCACGCATCCCAATATTTGACATTTGAATACCGTAATCGCCTTCCAATGAAAAATTACTGATGGTTGGACTAATTGCACTTTTAAATTCGTATTTCAAAGTTCCAGGAGTTTTTGGAAAAGTCAGTTTTAATATATGCGCTTTGCCATCTGTGAGTAGGCTATCTTGGTGGATCAACGTTCCGTTTTCATACACATTGACAGCACACGGTTTGATGCAACTGTTGTAGTACATTTTTACGGTGTTAAAATTGCGTGAGCGACCATAAGCACTTGGAGAAGCGGCAATTTCTATCCAAGCTGTTTTTTGTGTTTTCTCGTTTGCAATTTCTATGCTATCCGAAAATTCTTTGGTAAAACGAGCCGCAGAACCCATTACACCGTATTTTCTATTTTTCAACTTTTCACCTCCAAAACAGGTGTAGCGAATAAAATTTTCAGAATATTTTTGAATAAATGCAAGTGTATTGTAAACATTATTAGCAGGCACTAAGCCTGGTCCGTTTCCACCAAATTGATTTTGTAAACGCTCACGAATAAACCCTGTCATACGGTCGCCTTCAATTTGTGAATCGCCATAATGCAAAATGTGAATTTTCTTTTTATCTCGGGCTGCTGTTTCTAATTTTTCAAAGAATTTATCCAAATTGGCTCTTCCCGCATCATTGAGGTAAATGACGGTAGTGTTTTTTAGTTGTAATTCACCAGCATTGGGTGCGCCCATATCGCCATTAGAACCATTTTGGTGTTGAAGAAGTGGATCAACAATGGTTGTGTCAATGTCCATAATCAAGCTATCAATGTTGGCATTTTGTTGTTTTTTAGGGTGCAACAAACGATCAACAGTTGGAAATTTTAGGTTCATCCCCAAAAAATTTATTCCTTTTTCTGGAATAAATGCGCTAATGGTTATCAATAAGGCAATCAACACCAAAAGCGATAAAACAACTTGATATAATTTAAAATTTTTCACCTTGCAATTTGAAAGCTACAAAAATAGCGAAGTCAACGGATAAATTGTTAACGATAACTCAAAATCAAGCAAGATAAACCAAAAATTATCGGTTTATTTTAAGAATTTCAACAATAAACTATTGGAAACAACACTTACCGAACTAAACGCCATGGCTGCTCCAGCCCACATAGGGTCTAATAAAAATCCGTTGTAGGCATACAACACACCGGCAGCAATTGGAATTCCAATAACGTTGTAAATAAATGCCCAAAATAAATTTTGTTTAATGGCACGTGTTGTTTGCTTAGAAACGTGAATAGCATCTGAAATTTTGGTTAAATCGGAAGAAATAATGGTCATTTTGGCTACATCCATTGCAATATCGCTTCCCTTACCCATGGCAATACTCACATCCGCTTGTGCCAAAGCGTTGCTATCGTTAATACCATCACCCACCATGGCAACAATTTTACCATTGGCTTGTTGTTCTTTCACAAAATTAGCTTTGTCTTGCGGCAATACGTTGGCTTTGTAAGTAGAAATTCCCACTTGATTGGCGACCACTTGTGCTGTGTGTTCATTATCACCGGTCAACATTACCACTTCTATTCCTTTTGCTTGCAATTGGCTCACCGCTTGTTGTGAACTTGCTTTCATTTTATCCGAAATGGCAATTGCAGCATACAAAGTTGTTGCATCAAAAAAGAAAACAACAGTTTGTGCTTTTGCCAATTGTTGGTCTACCCACACTCGTTGTGTTGATGAAATTGCTTGACCTTTTTCTTGCAAAAGTTTTTCGTTTCCAACAAAATACGTCGTCCCATTAAAAGTCCCACTGATGCCTTGCCCACTTTTGTTTTCAATAAGCATTCCCTCTAAAAATTGAGCATCATTTTTGAATTTTGCAACAATAGCATCTGCCAATGGATGTTCTGATAGTTTTTCAATGGAAAACAGAATATTCAACAACTCAGGAGTTTGATTTTCAAACCAATGCACGTCATTCACTACTGGCTTTCCTTCGGTGATAGTTCCTGTTTTATCCAACACCACCACATTGATTTTTTTTGCCAATTCAATACTTTCGGCATCTTTGATTAAAATTCCTTTTTCGGCCGCCTTGCCTACTCCCACCATGATAGCCGTTGGAGTGGCCAAACCTAACGCACAAGGACAAGCAATCACCAAAACAGTAACCGCTGCAATCAATCCACGTTCAAAACCATGATTGCCTCCAAGTGCCATCCATGTTGCAAAACTCACCAATGCAATCACAATAACGGTTGGAACAAAAACGGCTGCGATTTTATCCACCAATTGTTGCACAGGCGCTTTACTTCCTTGTGCTTCTTCCACCATTTTGATGATTTGTGCCAACAACGTATCGCCGCCCACTTTTTCTGCTCGATAGTGCAAACTTCCTTTTTGATTGATGGTGCCTGCAAAAACTTTTGCCCCTTTTTCTTTAGAAACTGGAACAGGTTCGCCGTTAATGGTACTTTCATCAACATACGAGCTCCCACTGACAACTTCTCCGTCAACGGCAATACGTTCTCCAGGTTTAACAACCACCGTTGTGTTCACCTCAATCAAATGGATAGGAATTTCTTGTTGTGCACCATTTTGGTTGACAATGGTTACCGTTTTTGGTTGCAAACCCATCAATTTTTTGATTGCAGAACTGGCATTTCCTTTGGCACGTTCTTCCAATAATTTTCCAAGTAAAACAAAAGCAACCACAATCCCAGCTGCTTCAAAATACACGTGTGGAACAATGCCTTTGCTCAACCAATAATTAGGAAACAAGGTATTAAAAACACTAAACAAATAAGCAATTCCGGTGCTCATTGCCACCAAAGTATCCATATTGGCCGAACGGTGTTTCAATTGGTTCCATGCACCCACATAAAATTGCCTTCCAAAGTAAAAAACTAGTGGCGTTGAAAGTGCCCACATGATATAATTTCCATAAGGCATGTGCATAAAAAACATACCTATTACAAACAAAGGGACAGCAAAAATGAGCGCACCAATCACGCGTTTTTTTAATTGCTTGTAGGCATTTTCCTTTTGAGAAGCTACTGCTTTTTTATCCTCATCGGTTTCTGTGGCAATTAAATCATATCCAATGGCTTGCACCGCTGTTTTTAAAGTGTCAAACGAAGTAACTTCTGAAAATTCAATGTGGGCTTGTTCGTTTGCAAAGTTGACCGATGCATCCACTACCCCTTCTTGATGTTTCAAAAATCGTTCAACACTTGCAGCACACGCCGCACATGTCATATTGGTGACTGTTGCTGTTTTTTTTGCCATGAATGAAGAAGAATTTTATTATTTATCGAGTATCAAATCATACCCCAGCATGTCCAACGCCAATTTCAATTTATCAGGCGAAGTAACATCGTTTTTATAGAAAACACGAGCCGATTTTGTTGGAAAATCTACACGTGCATTTAAAACTCCAGCTTGATTATTGAGTAAACGTTCGGCACTTGCAGAGCATCCTCCACAGGTCATTTTTTCTACCGGATATTCTGCTTCTACAAAATTAAAATCTGCTTGATATTCGCTTATTTTATTTAATATTTGCGAAATATCTTCTTTTTTATCACTTCCTAAGGTAATCAATAATTGATTTTTTTCGTCTTGAGCAACTTCTTTTACAGCTGTAAATTGTTGCAATTCTTTTTGAAACTCAGAAGAAACGATGCTATCGAATGGAACTTTAATTTGTGTCATAATGTGTTGAATTAATTTTTTGCAAAGGTAAACACATTGCACCGCAAAGTTCTTATAACTTTTTGAGAATAGTTTACAATTTTACTGGCAAATGCCTATCTTTGAAAAAAAAGGAAAATGAACAAACAATTAATTATAGCAACATTTACAATGAGTGTATTTTCAGGTTATTCGCAACATACCTATCCTGTCACCAAAAAAGTGCAACAGGTAGATGATTATTTTGGAACAAAAGTAGAAGATCCTTATCGTTGGTTGGAAGACGACCGATCTGAAGCTACTAAAGCGTGGGTAATTGAAGAAAATGCTTTTACAGCTAATTATTTGTCAACTATTCCTTTTCGTGAAACGATTAAAAATCAGATAAAAGAAAAATGGAATTACGAAAAAATAGGTGCTCCATTTGAAGAAGGTGATTATACATATTTCTATAAAAACAACGGTTTGCAAGCACAATCTGTTTTGTATCGAAAAGATAAAAACGGAAATGAAGAGGTGTTTTTGGACCCCAATCAATTTTCTAAGAATGGAACTACTTCGTTGAGTGGATTGTCGTTCAATAAAAAAGGCAATTTAGTGGCCTATTCTATTTCTGAAGGTGGCAGTGATTGGAATAAAATCATTGTTTTGGATGTTGCAACCAAGCAGCAAATTGGCGACACGTTGGTGGATGTAAAATTTTCTGGAATGGCTTGGAGAGGCGATGAAGGATTTTATTATTCCAGCTACGACAAACCCGATGGAAGTGAACTCTCGGCAAAAACGGATACGCACAAAGTGTATTTTCATAAATTGAATACCAAACAATCAACTGACCAATTAGTGATTGGAGGGGCAGATTTTAAACGCCGTTACATTGGTGCCTATTTATCCGAAGACGAACGCTTTTTGTTTATTTCGGCAGCCAATACGACTAACGGAAATGAGTTGTATGTGAAAGATTTGAAAAACAATTCGGATTTTATTGCACTTCAAAAAGGATACGATTACAACACCGATGTTATTGATACTAAAGGTGATTTTATTTACGTTGTAACCGATAAAAATGCGCCCAACAAACAATTGCAAAAAATTGATTTCAATCGTCCAGAAAAATGGTATGATGTAATTCCAACCAACGAAAACGTGTTGAATGTAAGCACTGGTGGCGGCTACCTATTTGCCCACTACATGAAAGATGCACTTTCTTATATTGAACAATACGATTATGAAGGCAAGCGCATTCGTGTTGTAGAATTGCCCGGAAATGGTACGGTTGGCGGATTTGGCGGTAAAGAAAAACAACAAGAATTGTATTTCACGTTTACCAATTACATTACACCTGGAACAATTTATAAATACGATGTGAATACGGGGAAATCGGTTATTTACCAGCGACCAAAAGTGAATTTCAACCCCGATGATTTTGTGTCGGAGCAAGTATTTTTTACGTCAAAAGATGGAACAAAAATCCCTATGATGATAAGCTACAAAAAAGGGATAAAACTCAACGGTAAAAACCCTACACTTTTGTATTCTTATGGTGGATTTAACATCAGTTTGCAGCCTTCATTTTCGGTAGTTAATGCGGTTTGGATGGAAAATGGTGGCATTTATGCTGTTCCCAACATCCGTGGAGGTGGTGAATATGGTAAAGCATGGCACGATGCCGGTACAAAAATGCAGAAAAAGAATGTTTTTGAAGATTTTATTGCTGCAGGCGAATATTTGAAAGCAAAAGGCTATACTTCAAGCAAGTATTTAGCAATTTCTGGTCGTTCTAACGGTGGTTTATTGATTGGTGCAACAATGACCATGCAACCTGATTTTGCAAAAGTTGCCTTTCCTGGTGTGGGTGTATTGGATATGTTGCGCTACAACAAGTTTACGGCAGGTGCAGGTTGGGCCTACGATTACGGTACAGCCGAAGACAATAAAGAAATGTTTGAATATTTGCATTCCTATTCTCCTGTGCACAACGTGAAAAAGAATGTTTGTTATCCGTCAACCATGATTATTACCAGTGACCACGATGATCGTGTAGTACCTGCGCACTCGTTTAAGTTTGGAGCTGAATTGCAAGAAAAACAAGCGTGCAATAATCCTATTTTGGTGCGCATCGAAGTAAATGCTGGACATGGTGCTGGCCGCTCAACCGACCAAGTTATTGGAGAAAATGCCGATTTAATCAGCTTTGCATTGAAAGAAATGGGAGTGAAAAAATTGAAAAAAGCAAAAAAATAAAAGTGATGAGTAAAACAATAAATCATTCTAATTTAAAATCGCTTGACCAATTTGTTGATGAACAATATGGTAAAAGAGGAACTAAAAAAAGAGAGGCGTTTGAACAAGGTTTTGAAGCGTTTAAAATTGGTTTTTTAACCCAACAGGCACGTCTTGATAAAGGAATTGACACAAGAAGAGTTTGCAGAAAAGGTGGGAACTAACAAAGGGTATATCTCACGTATTGAAAACAATATTAAAGACATACGTTTATCAACACTTCAAAAAATAATTGAAAAAGGATTTGGTGGTCATTTGGAACTATCAATAAAGTTATGGCTAACCCAAGAAACGAACCGCATAGATGAAAAATGAAATTGAAATAAAAATAATAAAACTAATAGAATCCAAAAGGGAAGATGATTACTGGGATTTCAAACGAGAGCCTCATGATAACAATGCATCACTTTTGCACGACATTATTTGCTTATCTAATAGTTTACATAAAGGTAATAGATACCTAATTATTGGTGTTTCTGACCCAAAAGATGGAGCTGAGCTGATTGGGTTGACAAAAGGGCAGGCGAACAGGAAGTCACAAGTTGAATATATTGACTTTATAAGAACAAAACCTTTTTCTGGTCATTGTAGACCTGAAATTGAACTTCATACAATTAAAATAAGAGACATTGAAATAGATGTATTAGAAATTTTTGACTATCCATTAAAACCATACTACTTAACAGAAGATTATAGGGATAAAGACAAAAATGTCAGAGCAAACTTTATTTATTCAAGAACTAATGACACAAATACTCCGATAGATAAGTCCACGGATGTCGGAATAATTGAAAAAATGTGGAGACAAAGATTCGGGTTGGATTTACCACCTTTGGAGCGTATAAAAATCTTGCTACGCCAACCGCAAGATTGGTTTAAAGATATAGGTAATAAACCATATGCATATCAATTAGATTTTCCAGAATTTAGAATTGAATTTTCTGAGACACATGAATTTTGGGAAGTATTTAGTTACTTTTTTACAAACGGAAAATCTTATTTAGGAACTGCGACTTTCAAATATCATTCTACAACATTGTTTGAATTAGAATACATGTATTGCGATGAGATGAGAATTGAGTTGGCTATTCCAAAGATTGCAATTGTGAGATTAAAAGAATATGTGAATTGGTTTTACTATTATGATTTACAAGAGCTTAACGGAATTTTTCTTCAATTCATAACCAACAAGTTAACTCATCTACATTCAAGAAATTCTGCTTTTCCTTTTGTTATTTTTGACAATGAAAATGAAAGGAAAGAGTTTATTGATTATGTTGTAAAAAATGAAGATGATTTACATAATATCGATCCTGATAATTGGTCAAAACAAGCAAAAAGTGAAATGGAAAAGCAAGATAAAAGTTCAGTTATAGACCCGATTTTTATCGATAAAATCACACAATTACATAAAAAATGGGCAAGACATAACAGCTCGTTTGGTAATCCGTCATAAAAACTTAAAACTATTTCTTCTCAATAGGCTCTAATTCCACATCCACTTCCCAGTTGGCTCTCACTTTGGTAGTTGTAGAATACAAATGAATTTCTTCGGGTTGAATTTTTTGTTCAAAATCTCCTGTATCCCAACGTTGGTTGTTGTTGGCATCTACTGTGATGCGGTAACTATATTCTCCTGGTTCTAACCACGTAAATTGGAGTTTTTTATCGCCTGCAACCATTTCTTTTTTAACTGTTTTTCCGGCTAACAACAATTCAAAAATAATCGGTTGGGTATAATGCTGAATGTTTACGTTTAAAGTGCCAAATTCTTTTTCAAAACGTTTGGTAAACACAGCAGAATATTCTTGTTGCGTCCACCCTTGGCTGGCTTTTATTGCACCCGATTGCAAGGTGATTTTTACACGTTCTCCCTTAAAATCAGGTAAAACCAAATGCAATTCATTGTTGTTGGCAATTTGATAATTATAGTTTTTAATTTCTGTAGAATCTGTTGGATTGTACACCACCAATTTAGAAGTATCAACTCCATCTATCTTATCAAAAATAGTCAAAACAATTGGTTGATTGGGAAAAATATTTTGGTGTTCAGAATAAACGGCACTATTTTTTGTTTTCGTTTTCGGTACGCGCAATTTGGTAGAATCGGTCCATTCATCTGTTGCTATTTGCAAACGAATTGATGTATTTTCTTGTGGTCGGTAAAACACCAAAATGCTGTCTTTTTCGTAATATTTAATATTTTCTTGCGATATTAACGTGTCGTTTAGGTACAATTTACCATTTTCAACTATTCGATTAGCACCAATTGCTAAACATCTTGGCGCAACATATTCAAAGGTGGTAATTTTTGGTTTTGCCAAAGGTTTGAATAATTTCAATGCTGCTGAATCTACCAATTTAACTGCTGGCTGAACAGGTTCTTCTTTATATGCAACACCGTCGTTTTTTGTAATTTTTCCACGTTTTGAAGCATCATCAAAAGCTCTTACGTAGTAATTTCCTTCTTTCAAATAGTTTAACGTTGCCTGGCCGTTATTATCCGTTAAACCAAAATACAAAGGCTGCAACGAATCGGGGTGTTCAAACAATCCAACTACACAGTTTTTTTTAGGCTGACCGTTAAGTGCATCAATCACAAAAGTGGAATAGCTCAATGAATCGATGTATGGTCCGGTAGAAAAAACGTATTGAAGAATGGAATCGTTGGCTTCGTTAACGTCTTGCAATGTTTTATTGAAGTAAATGGAATAAGTGGTGTTTTCTCGCAGGGGCTCTGTCCAATACAACATCAATGTTTTATCCTTTAATTCTGATTTAATTTTCACATCGTTAGGAATGATGGAAATTGTTTGAGTTGGATTGTTCAACTTAACGTATTCATCAAAAGTGATGGCAATTGCTTGACCAGAAAAATTGGTGCTTCCATTAGGTGGATAAACTCCAAATGGAACAGGTGCTGCTTCATCGCGCGGACCGCCTTCCAAAGGTTTTACTTGCGCACAAGCAGCCAATAACAGTGCAATTACAATAAATCTGAAAGCCAAGCGCATAATTTGTTTAAATATTTAAAATCCACCTCATCAAAATCATTCAATTGATTGCTGTCAACATCCAGCACAGCAACTACTTCCTCATTGCGAAGAATGGGTACCACAATCTCACTTTTGGAGTCAGAACTACATGCAATATGGCCTGGAAATTCATCTACATTGGGCACTAAAACAGTTTGCTTTTGTTGCCAAGCCGCGCCACAAACACCTCTGTATTTTTTGATGCGTGTGCAAGCAATTGGTCCTTGAAATGGCCCTAACACCAACTCATCATTTTTAACCAAATAAAAGCCTACCCAGAAAAAACCAAAACCTTGCTTGAGTGCCGCAGCAACGTTAGCCAAATTGGCAACAACATCCGTTTCGTCCGCAACAAGTGCCTTGATAATGGGCAACAATTGCTCGTATTGCTCTTGCTTTGTTCCGTGTAATTGAATAGATGCTTCTGCCATTTGAATGATTAATGCAACAAAGTTAAAATAATTTGATTTGTCAAAAACTTAAAAGTGGAAATATGGTGAGAGAAAATTACATGTCTTCCAACGTTAAACAAATTTGTTCAAAGTCATAATTATTAAGATGTTTGTTTTTTAAGTAAGCTACTTTTTCTGCAAAAATTTCGGGTTTAAAGTTTTTTCGCTGTCGTTTTACCTCAACTGCAATTGCTTTATTTTTTTCAAGTTTAAGCGCAACAATATCTATTTCATGTTGGTTGCCTTTCAATTCCCACCATGAACCTATAGCCCTATAGTTACCACTTTCAATGAATTGTTGGGTAAAATAACGCTCCAACATTATTCCAGAATAGGTGGGATAATTGTCTAAAATCAGATTTTGCAATGCACCAAAGTTCTTAATTTCAACCATTGACCGATTGCGTTCAAAATAATTAAACCAAAATTTAAGAAAGTGATCTTCAATTTCATATCGTACTGCCAACGTACCTTCTTTTGCAAGAATAGGACGAACTCTTCGAATAATATTGTAATCTTCAATTAAACGCTTTAAATGTCCGCCTAAATTTTTATCTCCCAATTTTGCTTCTATTTCTGACTGCGTATTAATACCGCTTGATATTGCCGCTAGGATGGAAAAATAGGTTCCATAGTTTTTTCCAAACTCTTCAATCAACAAATATCTGCCTTCTTCAGTAAACAAGGAATTGTCGCGTACCATAAAAGCAATCATCTCGTTAACAGATAATTTTTGATTATCGCACAATAACTCCACATATTTAGGAACTCCACCAGTAAAAGCATACAATGCCAATAAATCATCGTTGGTGTATGTTGGATAATAATCACTAATTATTTGTTTCAACGTGACTAAATCAAAAGGTTTTAATTTCAGTATATTATCTGCTCTCCCAAAAAGCGGTTCTTTGTTGTTTAAAAACAGTTGCTGCATCAACGAATAAATAGAGCCAGAAACAATAAAATTCATTTTTGTTTCCTTTCGATACAGGTCCCAAATATGCTGTATATCGCTATAAATAGAAGAATTAATCGTGTAAAACTCTTGAAATTCATCTATCACTAAAGTAAACGATTTTGTTTTAGCAACTTCAAGCAACGTTTGAAATAAAGAACGAAATGTTTTAATTTCAGAAGGAATAAAAACATCCAATGATTGTGTAATTATTTGCGAAAATTCTGCGCAGAGAGCCGCTTCATTTTTGCGCCCAACAAACAAATAAACAGTAGGTGTTGAAGCCGTTGCTTTCAAAATCAAGCTAGTTTTGCCAATTCTTCGTCTACCTGTAATTACAGTTAAACGAGAGCAATCTGTAAAAGCCAACTGTTGGATTCTACTTAATTCAGCTAATTCATTTTCTCGGTTATAAAACTTCATACTACAATTTTATTGCTTGGTTTTACAAAGATAAATGGAAATATTCAATAAAACAAATTCTGGTAACCGCCGTAACTGTTACCGCCGTTACCAGAACAACTATCTGTTTATCAATGATTTTTAAAGTTTATAGCAATCCTGCACGTTTCAACAAAGCGTCAACAGTTGGTTTTTACCTCTAAAACGTTCATACAATTCCATTGGTTCTTCGGTTCCGCCTTTCGACAATACGTTTGCTTTGAATTTATCAGCAATAGTGCGATTAAAAATTCCATTTTCTTTAAAATATTCAAATGCATCGGCATCCAATACTTCGGCCCATTTGTAGGAATAATAACCCGACGAATAGCCACCGTTAAAAATGTGAGAAAATGAAGGACTCATGGCGTTGTCTTTCACGTCAGGATAAAGTTGAGTGGCAGCAAATTGTTCCACTTCAAATGATTTTAAATCGTTAATATTGGATGGATTTTGTCCGTGCCATCCCATGTCCAATAAACCAAACGATAATTGGCGCAATGTTGCCATTCCTTCCTGAAAATTTGAGCTTTCTTTGATTTTTTGTACATATTCCATTGGAATTAGCTCACCTGTTTGGTAATGTTTGGCAAATAACTCCAGGGTTTCTTTCTCGTAACACCAATTTTCCAATACTTGTGATGGCAATTCCACAAAATCCCAATACACCGAAGTTCCTGATAAACTTGGGTAGATTGTATTTGCCAACATCCCATGCAAGGCATGTCCAAACTCATGAAACAAGGTTGTAACTTCGTTAAAAGTCAACAAGGATGGTTTGGTTGCAGTTGGTTTGGTGAAATTACACACAATGGAAACATGTGGGCGTTCATTGATGCCATTTTGCAAATATTGCGATTTGAACGAAGTCATCCAAGCACCGTTTCGTTTTCCTTTGCGTGGAAAGAAATCAGCATAAAATAGAGCTACAAAATTATCGTTTTCGTCTTTTACTTCGTAAGTTCTTACCTCATCATGGTATTTATCAACATTTTGTATTTCTTGAAAATGCAATCCATACAAACGTTGAGCTACCTCAAAAACACCATTGAGCACATTCTCCAGCTGAAAATATGGTTTTAGCAACTCATCGTCAAGTGAAAACAATTTTTGTTTGAGTTTTTCGGCATAATAGCTTGCGTCCCATTTTTCTAAACGATCGATGCCATCCAATTCTTTTGCAAAAGCTTCTAACTCTTTAAATTCTTTTTGGGCAGCAGGTTTTGCCTTTACCAACAAATCATTCAAAAATGCTTTTACGGTTTCTGGAGTTTTAGCCATTCGTTCTTCCAACACAAAATGAGCGTGTGATTCATAGCCCAACAATTGAGCGCGTTCATAGCGTAAACGTGCAATTTTCAAGACTGTTTGCTCATTGTTATACGCATTGTTTTGAAATGCTTTACGTCCGTTTGCCAATGAAATTTCTTTACGTAATTCACGATTGTCTGCATACGTCAAAAAGGGAATTAAACTGGGGTAATCCAACGAAAAAACCCACCCCTCTTTTCCTTCTGACTTTGCCATTTCGTGTGCTGCTTCAATAGCTCCATGAGGCAATCCAGCCAAATCTTTTTCGTCGGTAATGTGCAAACGATACGCATTTTGATCGTCTAAAATGTTTTTACCAAATTGCAATTTCAAGACCGCCAATTCATTGTCCAATTCACGCAATTTTGCTTTTGCTGTTTCGTCTAACAAAGCACCATTTCGAGCAAAAGATTTATAGGTTGTTTCGAGCAACATTTGTTGTTCGGGCGTTAATGTCAACTCACTTCGTTGATCATAAACCGCTTTTATACGCTCAAATAGTTGCGGATTGAGGATAATATCGTTGCTATATTCTGTCAATTTAGGTGTAATATCTTGAGCAATTTGTTCTATTTCATCATTGGTTTCAGCAGAATGTAGATTAAAGAAAATGGATGATATGCGCTCCAATTGCATTCCAGAATACGTCATTGCTTCTACTGTATTCTCAAATGTTGGAGTGGCTGCGTTGGTTATAATATCTTGTATTTCATTCTTTGCAGTTGCAATTGCAGCTTCAAAAGCGGGAATAAAATCACAGTTTTTAATTTTTGAAAAAGGCGCCGCATCAAAAGGCGTATTAAACGGTTGATTTAAAAGATTCATCTGTTTGATTTTTAGATGAGCGAAATTAATGAAAAGATATAAGAAAAGAAAGAGTTTGAGGTTTGTGGTGTATCAATTTTGAATTAGGATACATTTTTAACAGCAAAGAACGCAAGGGAATTAACAAGGTATTAGTTTTTAACCGCAAAGAACGCAAAGGGATATAAAAATCAAAAATTGGTGTTCTAATTATTTTTTTGAGTAGAAACATGTTTCCCTCCTTGAGGAGGGATTAAGGGAGGTGACTTTTGTAATTATTGAGATATTCTAACAATACACTCATTATTAATATACTATTTTAAATTGTTGTTCAAACTAATTATTGAGTGAGAACATATCTCTTCCGAGAAGCGGAAAGGGATTAAGGGTGGTGATGTGTAAAGAAATAAGTAAGTTACAGGCAACAAAAAAACGATTCATAGATATTAAACCCAATTGTTTTTCTAGATTAAACTATCTAATTTAATGAGATGAATAAAAGAAAGTAACCATCATTAAGATATTAAATTTAATCATGGATAATACAATGTAAAAAGCGAATTGTATGTGCTATCACCTCCCTCTTTCCCTCCTCAAGGAGGGAGGTTGGTATCACTTTTTATTTATTTAAAAAATTATGCAGTGAAACGAAGCATATCGAGGGATGCGGGAGTGAGAATAAATTACTCAGAAGTATTATTTTTTAACCGCAATGGGCGCAATGGAGGCGCAATGGGCGCAAAGGGAAACAACTCACAATTCATAATTCAATAATAACCTCAAAGAACGCAAGGGAATTAACAAGGTATTCGTTTTTAACCGCAATGGGCGCAAAGGAGGCACAGAGGGCGCAGAGAGGAAAATATAAATTAAGCTGTCATTAGAAGAAAATGAGCATCAATATTTAATTTGGTATGTAAATTCTTGGCTAACTCAATAGTTAATTTTCTTTTTCCTGATAATAATCCTGAAATAAATGCTTCACTTACCCCGAGTAATGATGCCATTTGTTTTTGCTTTAAATCTTTTTCATACATCTTGTATCTAAGCATGTCGGCTAAAGTTTCAGGTGTTTTAATCGGCATTAATGGAATATTGTCTTCATAATTTTCTGCAAGCAATGATAAATCCGCTAAAGATTTTCTATCTAAGTCTGAAAGTTTGTCAAAACCTCCCAATTCTGTTGATTTTTGAAGTAATTTTTCAATACGTGCCATTACTTCGTCATACTCTTTTTTCGATTTTATTTGTAGTGAGTTCATAACTTTATAATTTTACTTAAATTGTTTTACAATCTATTTTATCGTATTCCTTGTGTGTTCCTATAAAACGAATAAAAATGGTGCGTATATCAAAGAAAATCATTGCCACTATTCTGTAATTATTTCCTTTTATATTAAAAACATACCTGTCGTTTCCAACTGCATCTACTGAATTAAAGGTTTTTTTCATTTCTGAAAAATTTCCCCAATTTGCATTTTTTGCTTCATCATACCATTTATTCAGAGAGTCAATTGAAGCAGTATTTCGTTTTCCAAATTCTACTAAAGTAGTTTTCGATATAATAACCATTTTAAAATTATGTTACAAAAATAATAATTTTCTTTCAATAAATGAAATTTAATTAGCATAGATTAAATTGTTCCTCAACAAATTTGCGAATGTAGAATAATGGTGTTTATTACTAACGCAGCAGTGTAACGTGACCGCGAGTTAACTTGTTCTCCAAAACCGTTATACATTTCAACGATGTAAATGTAGGTTCCAGGCTCGCATTTTTTGCCGGTATTGCCAATCAAGCCATTCCAACCTTCATACGGACTGGTGGTGTGAAAAGCAACTTGCCCCCAACGGTTCAATACGGTGAATTTATAGTTGTCTACATCATAATTGCGCAACACAGGAATAAACACAGGGTTAACGCCCTCTGGTGTAAACGTGTTGGGAATAAAAATCAGCGGTTCCACCAAAACACACGATAAGTTGGAAACACTTGAACGTGGATCGTTGAATACATTTGGTCCCTCAACTGCTTCAACGCGATAGCAAACTTTACCTTCTGTTGCCACATCGTATAAATCGTCTTCATAGCTCAACGTTGTTGCAGGCAAAGTAGCAATTGGCGTAGTGGCGTAAACATCATCAATTTGGCGGTACAAATAATACCATAAAATACTACCATTAAAGTTTTGATAAGGTGTCCAATTGATATAGGCTTTAACCTGCGCATTATCAATTTGGGTTTGCAATAAAATGGTTTTTGCACTGTTAGAAGCATATCCCTCGTTGCCACAACTATCGTAAAACAACACACGATAAGTATAACTTTCTTCATTTACATACACATCCTCGTCAACAAAAACATGTGGTGATGAAGGTGAATCAACGGTTGCAATGGTTTCAAACACACCATTTTTCAATCGTTGTAATGCAATTTTGGTTACTATCGCATTTGCATCGTAGGCATATTCTATTTCTACTGCATCGTTGGAAGGTTTAACGGTTGCATAACGAATGTAACTAAACGATGGTTGTGCTGTTCGTTTTACTTGGAAAGAATCCACATTGGAAAATGCAAAAACCCCATTCGCTGCATTGGCTTTAATGGCAAAATAATATTTTTCTAAATTCTGACCTGTAAATGAATAACTTAAATTGTTGGTAGAAGCAACTAATTGCCACACCCCACTCGAAGCTGTTTTTTGGTAAACATCATACGTTGCAACAGGCCAACCACCATAAGCTGTCCAGTTCAATTGCACTTTTCCAGAACAAACATTAAGCGTATTTTTTAAATATATGGTAGTATGAAAATTGGGGTCACGTGCCGAAAGGTTAAACGGATCTCCTGTTGGTGATGGACATGTGTCAAACGCTGCAACCGTATAGGTTACAGGACCTTGTGTGTACGGCTCGTTATACGTGTAACTTACATTTGCTTTTCCATAAATGGTATCTACCTCAATTAAAAATCCAGTTTGTGGGTCTTGCATATACACAATATAACCTCCCACATCGGGTTGTGGCGGCATGGTCCAATTAATGGTAGTAGCATTGGTTAAAGTATCAATAGTAACACTTACCACAGATGGAATATCGGGTGGTGTTTGATCGGTAAATAATGCTCCATTTACTTGCGATGTAAAGTTACAAGGTGTATTTTTTAACCCAATTTGGTAATTCAAGAACGAACCACAAATATCAATCACTTGTTCATAATGTGTTACACCATAAGGCACCGAATCAATGAGCGTCCACGTTCCAGTTGGATATTCTCTGTAAATGTAATAATAGCCCCCCATAGTTGGCAATGCTGGCGATGTAGGGTTATTCCAATCTAAAACCGCTGTTCCAGGATTCAAATTGCTTATATCCAAATAAATATTCGAAATAGTATCAGAATAACGATAGGCTTGTCCGTTACACCCAGAAACAACCGTGATGAAATAATCCAAATCTTGAGTTACTCCTGTATGTGTGTATGACGATGTTCCAATGGCTGGTATTGTTGCAATCACCCCATTTTGAACTGTTTGAATACGGTATTCAACAAATGTTCCGTTGGGATCGGCAACTGGCGTCCAATTGATTGTAAAATCACCAGCTCCATTTCCTTGAATGCACGAAATCTTAGGCGCTTGAATTACACCTGGATTCACCACATTCACCGTTACAGTTTCATAAGTAACTTCTGGAATGGGGCAATAATTATCTTGTGCTCTAAACACAAATTGATACGGCACCACATCCAATTCATTTCCATTGGCATCCAATAAATGGGCACAATCAGTTTGCCAGTTAAAGGTCAACGATGCTCCTTGCGTACCTGTAGCGGGTGCTGCTGAAACCGTAGGACATGGTCCCACCAAACATCCTGCATTGACAGTTGGATTAGGTCCAAACATCAATCCCGAAGAAAGAATGGTATTGGTTTGAGGTGTGCCATCTTGCAAAAGTTCCACATCGGTTGATGCAAGGTTAAAATTAACAACATTTCCAGCCACCACAGTGGTTTGAAAAGTTCCTGCAAATGGCGGTGTGATGGTTGGTGCAGTATTGTTGCCCGTGCAATTGGTAACTATCAACTGCATTTCATGTACAACTTCTGATATTTTCAAACCATTTCGATACGAAGTAACTTTGAATTTCACATTAAACTGTCCTGTAACCAAGCTTAAAAAAGAAATTTCTCCAGTTTGTGGGTCAATTTGTGCGCCTGTGCTTCCGCCCGTTGTTGGAGTTGGATTTTGGTAATCAAAACCGGTAACAAATGGAATAGGCAATGGATTTACACCTGGGTTATAGGCGGCGTTATTTAGACTATTGAGTGGTTGATCTAACTGAATGTCTATAGAATCTAAATCGGGGTCAACTGGATTGAAATTCAATTTAAAAGGTTTGCCCACACAACCAACAAAATGAGGCATTTGTTTGAATTGAACCGAATTGTCATTACACGTATTGTTTTGGTAATTAACATTGAAAATTTTTGCAGTTAACGTAATGCCATAATTCAATGGTGTTTGCAAATTGGTGATGCCTCCATTTCTTGAAAAATCATCAAATGTTACTACCCAACCTTGCGCTGGTGGCACACCCGAAATAGAAATGGGTGCACTGCGATAGGTAATGCGTTCAATGGAGCCAATGCCTATATTGCCGTTTGGGTCGTTGCAATCAAAGCATGCAGGACCACCCGTAGCTTGCGTTCCTTGAGGTGAAATATCTTCGGTAGAAACATAGGCAACAGAAATGGTAGAAAGCGTTGGATGGTTCCACAATTTCAATGTTTGATTGTTGGTATTTACATGAGCACCGTGGCAATCGCGGTAAAAAACCAATTGAAAAACATAATTGCCCGCACCATCGCATTCATAGGTAATACTTCCTCCCATGATATGAGAAGCTTCTGCTTTAAATAAAAAAAGCAGCATAATAAGAAGTAGACCTATGCGCAATTTGTTTCTATTACTGAGTTGTTAACGAATTTTATACAAAATTAGTATTTCATTGACGTATAAAAAGCAAAAAAGTAGCTGTTTTTGAATATTTTTTTAGGTATTTTTGCTTGCATTGTAAAAAGTAAGTTAATTCCATGCTATACAACATTCTAAAATTTTTAGTACGTATAGGTATTCGCATTTACTATTCGGAAGTAAAAGTGCGCAATGGTGTGAACTTGCAACACAACGGACCCAAAATCATTATTTCCAACCATCCCAATGCGCTGATGGATGCTTGGTTGATTGGCACCATATCCAAAGAACCAATTTACTACATGACCAAGGCTACGTTTTTTAACAACAAGCTAAAAATGTGGTTTTTGCGTTCACTCAACATGATTCCAATTAACAGGGCGGATGAAGCAAAAATTGAAGGGGTGAACAACAATTCTACGTTGGAAGAATGCTATAAAATTCTTTCGGAAGGCAAAACTTTGGTTGTGTTTCCAGAAGGATCAAGTTACATGGAATTGCTGCTGCGCAAGTTAAAATCTGGGACAGCAAGAATTGCTTTGGAAGCCGAACAACGCAACGGTGGAAAATTGAATTTAAAAGTCATCCCTATTGGATTGATGTATACCAAAGGTGAAAAATTCAGAAGTTCCATCATGGTTAATATTGGTGAGGGAATAACGGTGACTGATTATTTGGAAGAATACAAAACCAACCATTCAACCGCTGCAAAAAAATTGACGCAAAAATTCAGAGAAATATTGGAACAAGTGCTAATTACCACGCAAAATAAAGAACAAGAGGCGTTGGTAACTTCACTAACCGAAGCGTTGCAATCGCGTTATTTGAACAATGCTAAAAATGTTGAATCGGAATTGGATTTAATGAAAAAAATCCGCGATAGAATTGAGCTCTACAGTATAGAAAAACCTCAAAAAATTGAAAAAATCCAAAATTTGTTAGCCAATTTGAATTGGAACATCAAAAAAATGGACATCAAAAACGATTTTTTAGATAGAGGGATTCGTTCACGCATGTTTATTCGTCAATTGATTTTATCCTTGTTGGCACTTATTCTTGGTTTTCCCATCTTTTTAATTGGACTTATTCATAACATTGTTCCGTTTAAATTGACAGATACCATTATTATCAAGTCTAAAATGAGTAAAGAATATTATGCTGCAGTGGCTATTTTGTTAAGTTTAATTTTGTACCCGCTCAACTATGCTCTTATTATTTATATTGTTTCATTTTTTGTTGAAATGACATTTTGGGGTAAGGTTTTGTATGTTGTAATGATGCCAATTTTGGGACTTTATTCCTATTATTTTGCCAACTATTTGCGTCATATTTCTTATAAATTCAACTACACATTTTTAGTTATCAATAACCGAGAAATGATTGAAGAATTAAAGAAAAAGCGCAAAAAATTATTTGAATTGCTTTTTGAAGATTAATTTTGGAATAGTAATTGGGACTATTGCATACGTTTTATTTAATAGGAACACATGAAATTTTTTCTTCTTTTATTGTTGGTAGCCGTTGGATTTTCAAAGTCTGATTTTTATACTGTTATTGCATCAAATGACCAAGAAAAAGTTGTTGCATTGGAGAAAAAATTAGCCAGCTTATCCGAAAGTAACGATCAACAAGCATATTGGGGTGCCATTCAAATGAAAAGTTCCTATTTTTTAAAAACACCAGCCGAAAAGCTTAAAAAATTTAAAAGCGGTCACCAATTATTAGAAAAAATAATTGCCCAACACCCCAACAATGCAGAATATCGGTTTTTGCGTTTAATTATTCAAGAAAATGCGCCAAAAGTGGTAAAATACAACGCCAACATTGCCGAAGATGCTGCATTTATCAAAAAGAACATTGCAACAGTAACAAGCGAAGTAAAAAAAGAAATGGTTGCTTATGCAAAAATTTCTGAGAATTTGAATTTGTAAATCAATTAATCAACAATACGACTGAACTTCAAATTTTAAATACCTCTTTATTTTCAAAAAAGGGCGTTCATCAATAAAAAACAGTTCAACTTTAGCAGATGTTAAAATTGAACGTATCTTTATACCATGATTTTGGTTACTGGTGCAACAGGTCTTTTGGGTAGTCACCTACTCGTTGAGTTACTTAAAAGTGACCGAAAAGTGCGTGCATTATACCGCGACAAACAAAAAATCAAGTTGGTAGAGCAATTGTTTGACTACTATTTCCAAGGCACGGAACATCGTTTCAATCAAATAGAATGGATGCAAGCAGATGTGTTGGATTTGGTAAGTTTAGACGATGCGTTTCAAGGAATTACCGAAGTTTATCATTGCGCTGCTTTGGTTTCATTTAACCGTAAAGATTTCAAAAACATGATTCACGTCAACCGTTTGGGAACTGCCAATGTGGTGAATTTTGCATTGAAATATGGAGTAAAAAAATTGGGACATGTTAGCTCAACCGCCGTTTTTACTGCCAAAGAAAACGGTGAAGTTACCGAGCAAACCAAGTGGCAAATTTCGGATACAACAAGTGGATATGCTATTAGTAAATACAATTCGGAGCGTGAAGTGTGGCGAGCAACAGAAGAAGGCATGGATGTTATCATTATCAATCCATCGGTGATTTTTGGTGCGGGCAATTTATCCGAAAGTTCGTTGGCTATTTTTAAAACGGTAAAAAACGGTTTGAAAGTTTATTCACCCGGTTGCAACGCCTTTGTTGATGCACGCGATGTGGCCCATTGTTTTGTGCAACTAATGGAAAGCGATGTTAAAAATGAACGCTTTTTATGCATTGGGCACAACATGTCGTTTAAAGAATCGATTGATACAATTGCAACAGCTTTTGGTAAAAAAACACCTACAATTTGTCCCCCAAAATGGATAGCACTTTTAATGGGGCGCACCAATGAATTGTTGAATCGTTTATTTGGAATAAAACCCACCATTACATTAGAAAGTGCTCGCTCGGCCTATTCTTCAACACGCTATTCCAATTCAAAAATTGTGGAGCAAACCAATCATACCTTTTTTTCTTTCCAAGAAACTGTCAACAACGTGGTAGCGTTTGATAAAACACGAAGTTAGTTTTCATTGTAGAAAATGAATGAGCTAAAGAAAATTTTCATAATTAATTCTTATCTTAACCCCTTTGAATTTCAAGTAAATGTTTATTATAGGTTTAATTATAGCTGTTTTTGTAGGTATTACAATGGGGCTAATTGGTGGTGGAGGTAGCGTTATTACTGTTCCAATGTTGGTATATTTATTTGGTTTTAATGCAATTGCAGCTGTAACTTATTCTTTTTTTATTGTGGGAACAACTAGCTTGGTTGGTTCGTATGCCTATTACAAAAAAGATTTACTCGATTTCAAAACGGCATTTGTTTTTGGTATTCCTTCTATATTAGCAATTTTTATTACACGCTTTCTTATTTTGCCTGCTATACCAGCAACCATAAACATTTCTGATGGCTTACAACTATCTAAAGAATATGCCTTGCTTCTTTTGTTTGCAATTGTAATGGTTTGGGCTGCTTGGAACATGTTGAAAAAGAAAAAAAACGATGCCCTCGTTGAAACGTCAGTAGTAACGATATTTACACAAGGTGCATTTGTAGGTTTTTTAACTGGTTTAACCGGAGCTGGAGGTGGATTTCTTATTATTCCTGTTTTGGTTAACGTGTTGCACGTGCCGATGAAAAAAGCAGTTGGAACGTCGTTGTTTATCATTGCCGTTAATTCCTTGTTAGGTTTTGTATCTTCATTGAGTTATGCTGCAATTGATTGGGCAATGCTTTTGTCCATTTCATTGATTGCTGTGGTTGGAGTTTTTGTAGGTAGCTATTTATCCAATAAAATTGATGGTAACAAATTGAAACCTGCTTTTGGATGGTTTGTATTAGCTACTGGAGCCATAATATTGGTGAAAGAAATCTTATTGAAATAAAAGTTGAAACATTTTTTTATATTTACCTTCAACTGATAAATTACATGCAATGGAAAATTATTTAGACAATCACTACATTCACCGAAGCAACTGGTTAAGAGCCGCAGTTCTTGGTGCAAACGATGGAATTATCTCTGTTTCTAGTTTGGCAATTGGTGTTGCTGCAGCAAGTAGCGATAGTGATGCAATAATTTTAGCAACCTTTGCAGGAGTTGTGGCAGGCGCCTTATCAATGGCTGCTGGAGAATACGTTTCCGTTAGCTCTCAAACCGATATTGAAAAAGCAGATATTGCTCGCGAAGCAAAAGAATTGGAAGAAGAACCCGAAGAAGAATTAAAAGCATTAGCCTACATCTACGAACAACGGGGTTTGAAAAAAGAAACTGCTCTACAAGTAGCAAAAGAACTGACAGAAAATGATGCGCTGGCAGCACATGTACGCGATGAATTAGGTATCACAGAAATCTCTCAAGCCAACCCCATACAAGCTGCGTTGGCATCAGGAGCATCATTTTTAGCAGGCGGAGCGTTGCCTTTGTTGGTAACATTTATTGCACAACCAACACATATTGAATATTGGATTTATGGTTCAACCATACTCGCATTAATGCTATTAGGAGCTTTTTCAGCTAAAACAGGTGGTGCTATTGTGAGCAAAGCTGTTGTAAGAGTGACAGTTTGGGGAACAATTGCAATGGGACTTTCTGCCGCTGTTGGTTTCCTTTTTGGAGTAACAATCTAATGAAATTTTAAGGAAAGCTACAAATGTAGTAAAAAAAAATAACAATTCCAGTGATTTTAATCATAAAGGACAAAATTGTCCTTTATTACATTTGTCATAGATTTGTCATACGTGGTAACACCTAAGACAATCTAGAGTGAATTGTTTATTTAAAATTTTAAAAATTATGATGTTATCTAAAAAAAATGCGAAAGTGTTTTTCTTTGGAGGAACCATAGTAACATTTGCCATGTTTTTGTTCATGTCGTATGCAACATTGACAAATGAGGTTCCAAAAAGAACGCATGAAGAAAATCTCAGTGCTGCCGTTATAGAAGGCAAGAAAATCTGGGAAGAAAACAACTGCATGGGCTGTCACACCATTATGGGTGAAGGTGGTTACTATGCGCCTGAACTTACAAAAGTGTTTGAACGAAGAGGCGAAGGATTTATTAAAGCCGTGTTGCAATCGCCTTCCCCTTGGCAACCTCGTGGGCGCAAAATGGTGGCTTACAACATGAGCGATGAAGATGCTGCAAACATGGTGGCATTTTTAAAATGGGTAGGTGAAATGGACTTGAACGGTTTCCCACCAAAACCTGATTACAAATCAACTATTAACAAATAAAATCGAGGTTATGAAATACAAAAGTCAGAAAATAGCATATTATTTCTTTGCCTTGGCACTTTTGCTGTTGGTATTGCAAATAGTTTACGGATTTATCATGGGATTTGCTCGTATTGGTTACGATGGATTGCATGAATTTATTCCTTTCAATACAGCTCGTGCGGTTCACACCAACTTGCTGGTAGTTTGGTTGCTCACCGGTTTTATGGGAGCTGCCTATTACATCATTCCAGAAGAAGCAGAAAAAGAATTGGTAAGCGTTAAACTAGCCTATGTCCAATTAATTTCTTTGGCAATTGTGGGCGTTATTGCAATTGTAGGTTACCATTTCAATTACTGGGAAGGTCATAAATTCTTAGAAATTCCTCGACCTCTGGATTACCTTGTTGTGGTCAATGTTTTACTGTTCTTAGGATTAATTCTAGCCACATTATACAAAGGTAAAAAACGCACCACTACAGCAATGGTATTAACAATGGGATTGGTGTTTGCAGCCTTGCTTTACTTGCCTGGTATGATTTGGTTTGATAACCAAACAGTGGATTCTTTCTTCCGTTGGTGGGTTGTCCACTTATGGGTTGAAGGTGTTTGGGAATTAATCTTGGGTGGTATTCTAGCATTCTTATTGATTAAATTAACTGGTGTTGACCGAGAAGTAATTGAAAAATGGTTGTATGTAATTATCGGTTTAACATTTATTTCTGGAATTATCGGTACAGGTCACCACTACTATTTCATCGGAACTGGTAGCATTTGGATCATCTTAGGTGGTATCTTCTCCGCATTAGAGCCTTTCGCTTTCCTTGCAATGGTGTTCTTTACAATTGGTATGTACCGCAAAGGCGAGAAAAAACATCCAAATAAAATTGCGTTGTTCTGGACAGTTGGAACAGCAGTAGTGGCTTTCTTAGGTGCTGGTATGTTAGGATTGGCGCACACTTTACCAGGGGTTAACCGTTACACACACGGAACATTGGTTACTGCAATGCACGGCCACTTAGCTTTCTGGGGTGCTTATGCTATGATTGTTTTTGCATTCATTACCTATGTGATGCCGAATTTAACAGGTAGAAAATTGTATGAATCAACTAATGGCAAATTAGCGTTCTGGTTGTCCAACATCGGAATGTTTGGAATGACTGCTGCCTTTGGTGTTGCAGGTGTTGCTCAAGTTTACTTGGAAAGAAAAATGGGGATGGAATTTGGCGATGTACAAAACGAAATTAAAGTGCATTTCTATGTGTTAATCGCTTGTGCAACTTTGTTCTTATCGGGTGTTAGCATCTTTGTTTGGGAATTCATTAAATATGGAAAACCAAATGATGAAGCTTTAATTACTGAGAACGGAATTGAAGAATAAATAAACAATTACCAACTATTAATCCTGGGTTGTGTAAAAGCAACTCAGGATTTAGTTTAAAACATAAAAAATATGGAAGCAATGATTGAAAAACAACCAACAACTGTTGTACCTTTTTACCAAGAAACAGGGAAAGAAGTTGAAATTTTTAAGCAAACCTATCTCAATAAAATTCCATTGCTTTTAAAAGGTCCAACTGGAACAGGAAAATCGCGTTTTATTGAGCACATGGCAGCGCAATTAAACAAGCAATTAATAACAGTGAGTTGTCACGAAGAAACATCAGCAACCGATTTAATTGGCCGATTTATCATTAAAGGGGCAGAAACAGTTTGGATGGACGGTCCACTGGTTACTGCACTCAAAACAGGAGCTATTTTATACTTGGATGAAATTGCAGAAGCACGCCCAGATGTGATTGTTGCCATTCACCCATTGACCGACCACCGTCGAGAAATTTTTATCGATAAATTGGGAACAAGTGTTAAAGCACATCCTGATTTTATGTTGGTAGCATCGTTTAATCCAGGTTATCAAAAAGGATACAAAGAATTGAAACCCTCAACACGTCAACGTTTTGCAGCCATTTCATTCCAATATCCAAATGCACAAACAGAAGCTTCTATCTTAGTAAAAGAAACTGGAATTGATGAAGATACAGCTAAAAAATTGGTGAAAATTGCCGAAAAAATTAGAAATCTAAAAGAATTAGGACTCACAGAAACTGTTTCAACTCGTTTGTTGGTGGATGCAGCTTTTTTAATCAAATCGGGATTACCTAAACGATTAAGCGTTAAAACTGCGGTTATTGAACCTTTAACCGATGAATTGGAAATTATTGATGCCTTGGTTGATTTGTCGAACATAATTATTTAAGTCATGTCACTTGATGAATACCTGTTTGGAAAGTATGTGCGCTATCTGAAAAACAAAAAACCATCGGAAGCGGTAATGCAACGTACGGTTGAGTTAAAACCCATTCAACAAAAGTTGACACTTATTGCACGTGCAATGACAGGTTTGCCCATTGAAATTTTTACGGCAGTGAAACAAGGAGGCTACAAAGGCGATAATTTTTTCTTGCCCGAAAAGTTTAACTTTTACGAAAATGCGGATCAAAATTTAGCCTATTATCTGTTTCGCACCTTGTATTTGTGCCAACAACAAAAAATGCAACTCAATTGGTTTGAAGCCTCAGAAATTACAGAAGAAAAAGCAATAGAAATAGCAAAAACCAATTCGCAAGCCATCCTAGCAGCTTTGATTGATGAATTCCCATCCATTTACGAAGTGTATGAAGACTTGGTCATTGCAAAAAATCCAGAATCCAAAGAAGCAATCGACACTTCATGGTTGTATGGTCGTGTAATGAAAGACGATTTGTTGGCAAAAAACAAACAAGAAGATTTTCAAAACAATGCACTCCAAAACAATGAAAATCCTGATCCCAAAACTATTCTAAAAGCACGCGCTGTTGAAGAAATTAAAAATTTAACCATCGACAAAAAACAACAAGAAGATTATGTGTTAACTCATAATTTTGAAAAAGTTGAAACAGCCGATGAGTTTTCTGGTTCATGGCGTGATTTTGATGGAGAGGATGAACTGGAAGAACACAGCGATGCATTGGATGAATTAGTCATGAAATTCACTGTTCGTTCCGACGAAACAACGCACAGTGTATATCAAGCCGATTTTACAGACAATGCAAAAATTGCTGAAAGTGCCGAAGCCAAAACCAACAAAGTGGCGATTTTATATGATGAATGGGATTGCTACAAAAATCAATACAAACGCGATTATGCCAAGGTGTATCCCGATTATCAGGTGGAAGTAAACGAAAAATACTACACCGATACCATCCAAAAACACCAAACGTTGCTCACGCAATTGCGAAAAATTTTAGCCAACATTAGCAACCGACGTATCGATCAACGTTACCAAACGCATGGTAAGGAAATTGACATTGATATGGCAACCGACCGTTTTGTGGACATCATCTCCCAACAAACACCCACCGAACGCGTGTATATAGCCGATAAAAAACAAGAAAAAGATTTATCATTGCTTATTTTGATAGACATCAGCTTATCCAGTGATGGTTATACCGACGGCAACCGTGTTATTGATGTTGCCAAGCAAACGGCCATTTTATTTGGTGAAATTCTCAATGAATACCACGTTGATTTTTCGATTCAATGTTTTTACTCGCAAACACGCAACAATCTTTCCTACATTACCGTCAAAGATTTTGATGAAAAATGGAACAAAGCAAAATACAAAATTGGAGGCATCAAACCCAAAGGATACACCCGCATTGGAGGCGCACTCCGCCATTCAGGGGCTTTGCTCCATAAACGCGACCATAAAAACAAATGGGTAATTTTGCTCTCGGACGGGAAACCCAACGATTATGACCGCTACGAAGGAAAATACGGCATCAACGATGTAAAACAAGCTTTGCGCGAGTTGAACCAATTGCACATCAATAAATACGCATTGGCCATTGAATCCACTGCAAAATATTACTTGCCACAAATGTTTGGTCAAAACCATTATCAAATTGTGTCATCGCCCAATGAGTTAATTCATTCAATGATACAGTTATACGATAAATTAAGGGTTGGCTAGCTATTTAAAATGATTTTAAACAATGTTTTTTTTGAATTTATTTTAGAAAAAGACTTGGTGGAAACGATAATTTATATAATTTTACGACAATTATAACTCAAACAGAGCGATTATGAGCATTTTTGGTATAGTTTTATTTTTAATATTTGGTGGTGTTGCATTTTGGATGCTTTTATTCCTTTTAGGATTCATCTTACCATTTTGGATTACTTTGGCAATTAAAGAAAAAATTCGCCCAAAGAGAATTTTCGAAGACGATAAACAATAATATATTGTTGATATAAACATTAAAAAAGCCCGGTTGTAACAATCGGGCTTTTTTGGCATTATTCAATTTCAAATAATTTCTTGAGTTGAACAGCATCGTTGGGACTCATTTTTCCTGCTAGAATTAAACTCAATTCTTTTCTTCGCAAAGCTCCATCGTATCGACGTTGTTCTTCTTCTGTTTCTGGTTTAATTTCGGGCACTTGAATTGGACCGCCGTTTTGATCTACAGCCACAAACGTATAAATTCCCTCGTTGCTTTTAATGCGTTGACCCGTAACTTGGTCTTCTACAAAAACATCCGTAATAATTTCCATCGATGACGTAAATGCTCTGGATACTTTTGCTTCTAAAGTTACGATGGAACCTAATTTTATCGGGTGATTGAACGAAATATTGTTTACAGATGCTGTAACTACCACGCGTTTGCAATGGCGATGCGCCGCCACACTGGCAATAACATCCATCCAGGCCAATAACTGACCGCCAAATAAATTTCCCATCGTGTTGGTGTCGTTGGGCAACACTACCTTCGTTGTTACAGACAACGTTTCTTTTGGTGTACGCACTTGCATTTTCTTAAATTTTTTTGCAAAAATAGTGAAACTACTTAGTTGAATTGCGTTTCATTAACATTTTAACAGGAAAGTAACTAGCCAATAAACTGAGCGAACTTACCAAAAATAGAATTAAAAAGCCATCAAAAAAGGTGGTGACAACAGGAAATTGCTCACCAAAAGAATTGGGCATTTCTAACAAACCAAACTGTATTTGAGCAAAACAAATGGCATAGCCCAAAAGCAATCCAAATAAAATTCCCTTGCCAGCAATCAACAATCCTTCGTAAAAGAAAATACGAAACAATAATTTGTCATCTGCACCCAAGCTGCGCAAAATAGAAATATCTTCTTTTTTCTCCACAAACAACATGGTTAACGAAGCAACAAGGTTAAACGATGCCAATACAAAAATGAACAACAAAATCACAATCACAATCAAGCGTTCTGTTTTGCTGGTTTGAAAAATCAATTCATTTTTTTCATCATTTGTTTTAACGATAAATTGCTCACCAATAGCTTTTTGAATATTTTCTTTGACTCGGTGTTTATTGAATTTTTTATCCACATCAATCAATAAAGCGCTCATTTCGTTTTCAGCATACCCCAAAATAGTTTGTGCCAATTCGATGGGAACAACCAACATTTCTGCATTCACTTCACGGTTATAGTTCAAGCGCCCCACTATCGTCACTTGACGTGTGTTGAATGGATTTTTGCCCAAACTCATTTTCATGTCGCGTTTTGGACCGTAAACCACAATGGATTCTCTACCGTATTCTTGCGGAATGTAGCCCCCTAATTTATCCAATAACGTTGCACCTATCAATCCCACTGGTTCACCGTTTTCATACAATGCCGGAAAACCATCTACCATGTGAGCTTTGGTGCGAGAAAGTTCTAAAAACACCGAATCTGTTCCCAACAACGTGGCATTGGCCCATTTATCTTCGTTTTTTAAAACAACAATTTCTTCGGTTGCTTTTGAAAATTGCTTAACTCCCGGAATATTTTTAAGTTGCTGTAAATCAATTTCGTTTTCAAAAAAAGTTTTGGATTGTGCCGAACGAATGGTAATGGGCGCATCAAATTCAGAATACAACTTTTCAATCATTTTCTCAATGCCGTTAAAGGCCGAGAGTAAAATCACCAAAGAAGCCGTAATGATGGTTATTCCAACAACAGAAATGCGTGTAATAATGTTTATTACATTTTTCTTCCTTTTGGACGACAAATACCTTCTCGCTATGTAAAAGGAAACGTTTGGCAACTTATTTTTTCAATAAATTCTCAATTTCTAGTGCATAATCCAACGAATCATCGATGAAATAAGCAAATTCTGGAATTTTACGCATATTTTTCAAGCGTTTACCCAAAACTCCACGAATAGTTGTAGCATGTTCTTGAATGCTTTTTAATACTTCTTTTTTATCTGGACCCGCAAAAATACTGAGGTAACAACGTGCCAATGATAAATCAGAAGTTACTCTGACTTGGGTAACACTAACCATTGCGCCAAGGCAAACCTCGCGTGCATTTCTTTGAAAAAAAGTGGATAATTCTTCTTGAATCACCCCTTCAATTTTATTTTGTCGAATTGATGCCATAGTGCAAAGGTAAGATTTGTTATTGGATTAGAAAGAATTCCAACTTTATTTTCAATTACTCAAAAGCTTGTTTATTTTTGTAGGTGTAAAACATACGATGAATGGAAATCGATAAAGAAAAAGAAAAGGAAACAGGCAGAGATGTCCCGGTTAGAGTTGGTATTTCGATTGGAGATATCAATGGAATTGGCCCAGAGGTGATTATCAAAGCATTGAGCGATCATCGTTTATTTTTGGATTGCACACCCATTGTGTATGCATCCAATAAAATTTTAGCATACCATAAAAAGTTATTAGACAATAAAGATTTTGCTTATCAATCGTGCAAATCAGCTGATGAAGCACAAAACAAACGCGTTAATGTGGTTACCATCAGCGATGAAGACGTGCAGTTTGAATTAGGAAAAGCAACTGCTAATGGCGGAAAATTTGCCTTTTTATCACTTGAAGCGGCAACGCAAGATTTAGCTGCAGGTAAAATCGACGTGTTGGTGACAGCACCCATTTCAAAAGAAGCAATGGCAATGTCGGGATTCAAATTCCCTGGTCATACCGAATATTTAGCCAATTTAGCGGGCGAATCGGAAGCTTTGATGATGATGGTGTCCGAAGATTTGCGTGTGGCATTGGTGACCTCACACATTGCACTTAAAGACGTTAGCGCTGCCATTACCAAAGAAAAAGTGGCTGAGAAAATTATGCAACTCGACAAAAGTTTGCGTAAAGATTTTTGCATTCAACGACCAAAAATTGCTGTTTTGGGCTTAAACCCTCACGCTGGTGAAAACGGAAAAATGGGTACAGAAGAAGCCGAACAAATTATTCCAGGAATCAAACAAGCTTATGCTAACGGATGTTTGGCATTTGGACCTTATCCTGCCGACGGATTCTTTGGTTCATCGGTGCACCATCAATTTGATGCTATTTTAGCAATGTATCACGATCAAGGATTAACAGCCTTTAAAACTTTGGCGTTTGATAACGGAGTGAATTTTACTGCTGGATTACCCATTGTGAGAACATCTCCCGACCATGGAACAGCTTTTGATATTGTGGGACAAAACAAAGCCTCCGAGCAATCGCTTAGAAGTGCCATTTATTTAGCTATGGATATTTACAAAAACAATAAATTACACAAAGAAATTTTTGCCAATCCGCTGCCGTTTTCTCCACCCGAAAAACGCAAGGACAGACGCGATGATTAATTTTAACACACACTTAAAACTATGAAAAAAATTGTCCTTACTTTTTGCATTTTATTGATAGGATTTATAGGTTTTTCGCAAAAACAAACTAAATACATCGGTTTTTATAACATCGAAAACTTATACGATACCATCAACCAAGCCAACGATGATGAAGAATTTTTGCCCAATGGCGAAAACAAATGGACGAGTGAACGCTATTTGGAAAAGCTAAAAAATTTGAATCAAGTTATCGACTCCATGGGCAACATGGTGTTGTTGGGCTTTGCCGAAGTGGAAAATAAAACGGTATTGCAAGATTTAAACAAAGCGTCTAAAACCAGAAAAAAATACAAAATCGTACATTTTGATAGCCCCGACAAACGTGGTGTGGATGCTTCAATGATTTACAACCCAAAATTTTTAAAGTTGGTGGACAGCGGAAAAATTGGATTAGTATTGGAGGTAGGAAAATCAGACACCCGCGATATTGTATGGGCAAAATTTACACACAAAAAAGACACCTTGTTTGCAATGGTCAATCATTGGCCTTCGCGTAGAGGTGGTGAAAAAGAAAGCGAACCCAACCGTATTAAAGCAGCAACTACAGCAGCCGTTTTTATTGATTCGGTGATGAAAGCATCGCCTGCTTCAAAAATTGTGTTTATGGGTGATTTGAACGATTATCCAACCAACGTTGCTCCAAAAATGATTGCAGAACGTTTAACACCAATGATTTCTAAAGCTTCTGGTAAATTTGGTGGTTCCTACAATTACAAAAACGAGTGGGATGTGTTAGACCACATCATGGTTTCGCCAAATGCTTTTTCTGGTAAATTGCAAGTAAAAGAAAATTCGGGAGAGATTGTATCCAACGACTTTTTGTTGGTTGAATACAAAGGAAACATTGTTCCGAAAAGAAACTATGCCGGATCCAAGTATTTAAAAGGGTATTCCGACCATTTACCGGTTCGCATTCAGTTGAAATAATACCGTTTTTAAAATTTTGCTGGTTTGTTACATGATTTTGTGTAAACGGCATTTTTAACGATTTTTTTATTCTTTCAGCCGATAGTTTCTTTATTTTTGCCTAAATGTTTTCAAAAAAGTATAGACATATCGTTCACCGTGCAGTAGTTGCACTTTCGTTGGTTGCCTTTTTGTTGGCCAACGTTGGAATGTTGGTTTATACCCATTCTTGCACCATTTCGGGAACAGAAAAAACCTTGTTTGCTGCATCCGAAGATCCATGTGAAGAAGATCAACATGTCATTAACGAGCCTTGTTGTTCAGAAGAAAACACAACCAATTCGCAACATTCAACTAAAATTGACGAAGGATGTTGCACCAACAATGCCGATTATGTTGCGCTCAACATTGATTTGCACACCGATTTTCATCCGCTACATTTTGCACTCATTCCTTTTGATGCCAACGCATTTCCTACTCCAGTTTGGGAAAATGTAGCCTCAGATGCAACTGTTTCTTATGGTGAACACTACATCAAATCGCCACCTGATATTTACCAAGGGCGCGATTTGCAAAGCATACACCAAGTCTATGTCATTTGATTTAAAATTCATTTTTAAGGCAACTTAATTAATTGAATTTTAATCAAATAATCAATGAAAAAAAATATTTTATTCGCATTTGCGCTATTGTTTTCACTTGTAGCAAATGCACAAATTAATGGAATTATTGTAGGCTCCGACAACGGCAAAATGGAGCCACTATTGAATGCAAAAGCATTTTTATTACATGCCAAAACAGGTGCATTATCGCACGAAGACGGTCGTTTTGAATTGATTCTACCGCGTCAATTGCCCGATACCTTGGTGTTTTCTTATCCAGGCTATTTCTCCGACACCTTGGTGGTAACCAAAGAAGATCGTTTTTCTAACTTAAAAGTGGTGTTGTTTTCTGATCAAACATTGCCCGAATTTATTGTGGAATACCGCAAAGAAGCAAAATCCATTTCCAAACTCAAAGTGTTGGCAGTTGAAGAACTATCGTTGGGCGAATTGCGCAAGGCAGCTTGTTGCAACTTGTCAGAATCGTTTGAAACCAACGTTTCGGTGGATGTCAACTTTACAGATGCTGTTTCGGGAGCCAAACAAATTCAAATGATGGGATTGGAAGGCGTTTATACCCAAATTCAATTTGAAAACATCCCCTATTTGCGTGGATTGGAGCAACCATTTGGCTTGTCCTCTTTTCCAGGCACGTGGATCAACTCCATCCAAATTACCAAGGGAACAGGAACTGTTGTCAATGGCTACGAATCTATGGCGGGGTTGGTGAATATTGAAATGTTTAAACCCCAAGACATGGATCGTTTTTTCATCAACGGTTATGGAGGCGTTTATGGTAGAGGCGAATTGAACCTACACGGCGGTATGCACGTAGGTAAAAAAGAAAAATGGAGCACTGCCTTGTTTGCCCACGGTTCGGGTGTTTTTGTAGAAAACAACTACAACAAAGACAATTTTATGGACATGCCCATGGGTTACTTAGCAGCGTTTAACAACCGTTGGAATTACCAAGGAGACAAAATGGAAGCACAAATTGGTATCAACTCTTATTTAGAATCTAAATATGGGGGCGAAGTTGGCTACAAACGTGGTTCTAACAAAGGTTTATTTGGTATGGAAACCGATGCCAAACACTTGGATATTTATGCCAAAACAGGGTTTTTTATGAAGAAACCTTACAACTCCATCGGGATAATTTACAACTTAAAATACCAAGAAAACGATGCGCTTTTTGGCTTACGTCGATTTTCTGGAACCGAAAAACGTGGTTACATCAACGGAATGTTTGAAGGAATCATGGGAACCACTATCCATAAATACAAAGTAGGATTGAGCGGTGTTTTTGCCGATTTTAAACAACGCATGGATACCCTAACCGACAACCGTTTGGAGATAGTGCCCGGCGCATTTTTTGAATACACCTACACCATTCCACGTTTTACGCTGGTTTTGGGTGCACGTGGCGATTACCACAACTTGTATAAATTTCAATTTGCACCCCGCATGCACGCCAAATTTGCCATCACAGAATACACCGACTTGCGTGTAACTGCTGGAAAAGGCTGGAGGGTTCCCAACTACATGATTGACAATATATCCTTGTTGGCAACATCGCACCGTTGGGTGGCTCCAACTGAAACATTGCCTGAAATTTCGTGGAATTTTGGTGGTTCGTTAGTACAATCGTTCAAACTATTTGGCAACCCAGCTTCGGTGGTGGTTGATTATTACCACACCTTGTTTGAACGCCAATTGATTGTGGACAGAGATCAAGACATGACGGCTATTGTGTTTAAAAACATGAAAGGAAAATCGTTTTCAAACAGCGTGCAAGTTGAATTTTCTTTCCAACCAGCCAAACGTTTTGACATTCGCTTAGCCTATAAATTCTTAGACGTTAGAGCAGAATATGGTGGTAAATTGCAACAAAAAGTAATGGTGCCAAAACACCGCGGATTTATCAATTTGTTTTATACAACTCGCAACAAAAAATGGGAATTTAACCTCACAACATCTGTGTTTGGAGAAGCTCGTTTGCCAGTAAATCAGTTGGATTCTCTTAACTTTACAACCGACAACAAGAGCAAGGTGTATCCGCAGTTGAGTGCGCAAGTAACATACCGCCACAAACGTTGGGATTTTTACATTGGTGGTGAAAACTTGACCAATTATCGCCAAAAAAATCCTATTATTGATGCTGATAATCCGTTTGGAACATATTTTGATGCTACCAGAATTTGGGCGCCAATTACGGGTGTAAACGTGTATGTAGGATTCCGTTTTGTGATAGAACACAAGGAACACGAAGATTAAACAATTAAAATAAACAGAACATGAAAAATTTATTAGTCGCTTTTGCATTGCTTTTTATTGGAAACAGCTTTGCGCAAGAATTGAAAAAAGTAGAAGAAGTCGTTATTCAAACTTCGGCAGAATGCAACGATTGTAAAGTCCGCTTAGAAGACAAATTGAACTACACAAAAGGCATCCGTTTTGCAGATTTAGACGTTCCATCGATGAAATTAACGGTTTCTTATACCACCAAAAAAATCGACTTGGCAACTATCAAGCAAATCATTTCCGAATTGGGTTATGATGCCGACGATGTAAAAGCCAACCCAGCAGCACAAAAGGCATTGCCTGCATGTTGCCAACCCCACGGACATAAATAGCAAAAGCAATAAAAAACTAAAAAAACCTCTGCATTATTTTGTGTAGAGGTTTTTTTGTGGGGTGGAGGGAATCGCCTTTTAAAAATCGGTTATTAACCTGAATTTTCTATGATGGCGATTTCTTCTTCCGTCAATTCATATAGTTGATAAACCATTTGATCTATTTGGTTTTCTAAATCGAATGAATGTTCCGTAGGAACAATATCGTAATAGCAACCGTAGGAGCGATTTTATTCAATCCAATCAAATAGGTATTTTTCATTGTATTCAACATTAAATTTTTGTAAAAGATTCAAATATTCCTCTTTAAAAGTTTTCTTTTTATGGTGCTGTTCTTGATTATTGATATAAGCAATGACATTATCTAATTGTGATTGAGCGTAGGAAAATGCACCAAATCCTTCTTGCCATTGAAATTTACCGATTAAAAATCTTTTCTCATTGATCCATTTTGATGAATTAGCCTTAATGTCTCTGACTAAATCGGAAACGGCAATGTTTGGTTTTATGCTAACAAGAATATGTATATGATCCGGCATTCCCCCGATGGCATAAACTTTTTGTTCTTTTCCGTTTACAATTCCACAGATGTATTTGTGCAATTCGTCCATCCATTTTTTTTGAATTAGATTTTCTCGTCCTTTTACGGTAAATACGATGTGTAAATATATTTGGGTAAATGTGTTTGCCATTATTAATTAATTTTTTTTATTTTTTATCGTCCACATGGGTTATATTATGATTTCGCTCGCTGAGGCTTGGTTTGACTGTTTCATATTTCTATTATGATTTCGCCTATTATGATTTCACCCCGTTGGGGTTTTATTATGATTTCGCCCCACTGAGGCTTGGTTTGACTGTTTCATTTTTCTATTATGATTTCACCCCGTTGGGGTTTTATTATGATTTCGCCTATTATGATTTCGCCTCGCTGAGGCTTGGTTTGACTGTTTCATATTTTCTATTATGATTTCGCCTCGCTGAGGCTTGTGTTGTATGTTTTATTGTTTTCATATTATTATTTCGCCCCGCTGGATTCTATTATGATTTCACCCCGTTGGGGTTTTATTATGATTTCGCCCACTGAGGCTTGGTTTGAATGTTTTTTGTTTTTATATTATGATTTCGCCTCGCTGGATTCTATTATGATTTCACCCCGTTGGGGTTTTATTATGATTTCGCCCCGCTGGGGCATTTTTAATTGCACTTGCTCCATAGGAGCTACATCATAATAGCATCATAGGTGCGTTATCACAATAGCACCCGTAGGTGCGACATCATAATAGCACCCATAGGTGCGATATATTTATTGTCCATTCCCCTCCACAATTTTTATTTCGTCATCCGTCAATTCATATAGTTGATAAACCATTTGGTCTATTTGGTTTTCTAAATCGGTGGTGTCTTCGTTTGTTTCTTTTTTTGCCAATATTTCTTCAACTAAAGTAATGAATGGTTGTTGGTCAGATTGGGAAATATTTGGAATAGGAATGTTTTCAAAAAAAACCTTACGAAGTTCCCTCGTACCACCTTGTAACTCTGGACAATTTTCACGAATCCAACGATGAGAAATTTTTGAATTGAGGAAGCTTAGTAAAAACTTCAACGAGCAAGATTTACTTGTCAAAATATATCCTTTGTCATTGGTAAAATATTGTTTGTTATCAAAAATAAAAGGCAAAAACAAGGTCATATTAGGATACATTATCTTCTCCTTCTCAAATTCTTCTACATACGCACAGTTTCTTAAATTGTATGGCGTATCGCCCTTGTCATATCTTGCACTAATTTTTCCCCAATGTTCGTCTAAATATTGTTTTATGATAGGATAATTTTCAACATTAATTTTTTCTACAACTTTCCCATTCGGAGTTTTATAACCATTATGTGTGTTTATCAACCACAAATCTGCAAATTCTGCTTTGTAGCGTTTTACATCTCTTCCTCGCAATATTGGTTTAATGATTTCAGCACTTTTAGGGTCTTGGGCAATCAATTCATCTTTCTTTTTGCCATCTATAATAAACGCTTCGTTGTAACCTGTTTTTATTCCGTAGTTAATTTGTATATCCCATTCTTTTAGCGGTTTGCCTATGCGTTCTATTTTGGTTTTAATACTCTGCTCTATCGGGCTGGCAATGGCCCAGCTTTCATCAATTTTAGGATGATTAGAAAGTGTTTTGGAATGAAAATCTTCCAGATTGGTTACATTTTTCTCTTTGCTTATATCAATGGCACTAAATGAGTTTTGAAAGCTTTGTTTTTGGAACAACAAAATATTAGAGTCAACGGTAGCTTCTTCAAAAATTCCACTTCCCAAGTCTATCAATAAGATTGGTTGGGTTTCAGTTAAGAAATAATTTCGGGTGGTTTTGCCATAATTTGCTCGCATCCATTTGTTAGAAGTTATATACGCTAAATACCCCTTGTTTTTGAGGATGCTATTGCCCTTTTCATAGAATAAAGAATAAATATCTCCCGTCTTTTCGTAGGTTTTGTATTCAAATCGTTTCAATTGCTCCGATATTTCTTTCATGGCTTGCAATTGGATATAAGGCGGATTTCCAATAACACAATCAAAACCCACAAAATCGCCATCATCATTCAGCACTTCGGGAAATTCAAAACGCCATTCAAAGGCATTTTCAAAAATCTTGTTGGCTTTTATTTCTTCAATTTCGGCTTCTAATTTTTGAGTTTCGGTTGTTAATTGTGTTAATTTCTTGTTCCATTCTATTTGTTCTTTTTTACTTCTTTCAAATAGTTGTGTTTGATTGGTCATTTGAAACAAGTCGCCCGATAGTTTGCGTAACTTCTTAACTTTCGGGTCGTTCAACGAAATTTCACTTCTAAAATCCGATTTAATGTCGGCAATCAGTCGTTCCATTTCTCTTTTCTGTTCCTTGCTTTCTGCATTTCGGTAGGTGTCAACGGCTATTCGGTAACTGTCAATGGTCCACTTGCTTTTTTTCAAGGCTTGTTTTAGGTCGGCATCAATGGCAAAACGGCTCACCAAAGAGTTTCCGCATTTGATATTAATGTCAATGTTGGGAAGGGTTTCCAGTTCTGTATTGTTTTTATAATAAGCATTTTTCAAAAGCTCAATCCACAAACGCAAACGGCAAATTTTTACCGAGTTGGGATTAATGTCCACACCAAAAAGACAGTTTTCAATAATGGTTTGCTTTTCGTGAAAAAGCGTTTCTTGTATGCGTTGGCTTTCTTTGTTCGTTGGGTTGTATTCAAACAATTCTCCTTCTTCGTCTGTTACAATCAATTCATCATTAACCACTTCCACTTGATATTCTTTCAAGCGTTTGCCGTCACGGTCTTGCAAAATCTTCAAATCGTTTTTAACGGCAATTATTTCATTGAGTGCCGAAACTAAAAAGTGTCCTGAACCAACGGCAGGGTCACAAATTTTGATGCTGTTGACAATGTTGTTGGCTTCTTTTCGGTCGTCAATTTTGTCATACAATTCTTCAAGCGTTGTGCAATTCCATTTTTTGGTTTCGTTGAATTTCTGCACTACGGCTTTGCGAATAGTTTCACGGCACATGTACATGGTAATGAAACCAGGAGTAAAAAACGAACCGTCTTTGTAGCCGTTAATTTTCTCGAAAATCAAACCAAGCACCGAAGCGTTAATCAGCGTTTTGTTGTCTTCTTGTATATCTTCTCCACCATCTGCTCCAAAGTCGTATGCATTTAAAAACTCAAACAAATATTGAAGCGTTGTAATAGTGCCCGACATTTTTTTGCCTTGCTGATCTTTTAGTACAGTTTGCGAATAAATAGGAATAACTTTGTCATCTTTCAGGTTGCTGATAAACAATGTATTATGCTCTAATTCAGTTGGTTCAAACAACGATGAATTGAGGTAAGGTACTTTTTCAAATATTTTTTTTACATCTTCGTTTCTGTCTTGAAATTTTTTAGCTAATACTTGAAAAAACAAGCTATTCAAATCATCGTATTCTTTAAGATATGTACTATTTAAAAATGCATACGAGCTATCGCCTTTGTGATAGTTTATTAATTGTCCTTCCAATAATTTCAAAAACAAAATACGATTTATCCAGGTGATGGTAAGTTCCAACGCCACGCTAAAAAGTCGTTCATCATGAGTAGAACCAAACAAACTTGGTTTCTCCAAACGGCTCAATTTGTCTAGGCTATCCAGCTGAATGATGGTGTCTTCAAGGATAGTTCCTGTGTGGCGTTCACCTGCTTTGTTTCGTTCAATTAGTTTTTTGCTTCCTTCTTTTGTTTCGGTCAAGCCGATAATGTGCAACAACTCGCTGTAAAATCGTTTGTCAAGGCTGTTGCTATCATTGGTGAAAGGAAGTTTTAAAAGATGCTCTGGCGAAAGCAATTTGAATAAAGCAATCAGCGAATTATCGTCTGCTTTGTCGGCATTTCGCAAGGGATTTTGATAATCCTGAATATTGAAGTAAGTAAATTCAATTTCTGAGGTTATTTCAGCAATAAACGGTTCAGCAATTTCTTTGTAAAATACGTCGGTTGTTTTTTTACTTGCTTCGAAGTTTTCAAACTGTTTTACAAATGCTTTGTTTTGGGCAAAAAGTCTTTCAAATAGATGTTCGTCAAAAATGAACCATTCATTGATGTTGGTCGCAACTAAATGTTTTATTTCAAGATTTTTGTGTGTAATTCTTTCTCGTAGGTAATACAAAACCAATTCCTGAAATGCTTTTACATTCAATTTTTTGGTGGTAATCATCTCACTTTTATTGGTAGGCTTTTTAGCTTCAATGATTACGCCAACTGTTGAGTTTGCATTTTGTCCGTTATGAATAACAAGGTCGTTTCTTCCTTTTGTATTGATGAAATGGTTTGGGTCATAATACGTTTTCTTTAGAAAGTCAGAAACCAAGTTTTTATGAAACTCTTCGCTTTCCGTGTCATTTGTCCTGTCTAGTAAAGTAATGAGATTGGTTTTGAAACCTTCAATTTCAGTCCTGTTTGGTTTTACTTTTAAAAAGGCTTTATTCAGTGCCTTTCTTGGTTTCAATTCTTTTAAATTGTTCACAGATCTTTTTGTTTTTTTATTGGTGTTCACGAATCCGCAAGCAGATTTCATCTAATAAAATAAATTTTCTATTTCAGTTGGTTAAGATAAGTATTTATGTCGAAACGATGTCTGTGTGTTGGTAAAAAAAATGGCTCTTTTGTTTTTTTTGAGCGTTGGCTTCCTTCGTTAGGCTCAGGAAAGTGTGTTCGCCTGTTCTTTTGGGTTGTAGCTAACTTATGGATAACTCAGATCGAAAAAACTATCCCCCCTCAAAACAAACCTTACTTTGTAAAATAAAAAACGTATATTTGAATCAACAAAATTTCATTGGTGAACAACCATTAATTTAAAATAAAAAGAATGCTATGCTAATGCCCTTTAACTTACAAAAATGGATTGATGAGAACCGCGATTTGCTAAAACCACCCGTGGGAAACAAAAATTTATACGTGGATGCCGGCGATTTTATCGTAATGATAGTTGGCGGTCCAAATGCCCGAAAAGATTACCATTTCAACGAAAGTGAAGAATTGTTTTACCAGCTCGAAGGCGATATTTTAGTGAAAATACAACACGAGGGACAAGCAAAAGATATTCACATCAAAGAAGGGGAACTGTTTTTACTACCAGCCAATACGCCACACAGCCCAATTAGAGGAGCAAATACGGTTGGACTTGTGATTGAACGCGTTAGAAAACAAACCGATTTAACCGATGGCTTGATGTGGTTTTGCGAAAAATGCAACAATAAATTGCACGAATACCGCTTCCCGCTAGAAGACATCGAACGCGATTTCTTGCCTCGATTCAAAGAGTTTTATACATCAAAAGACCTTAGAACTTGTAAGAAATGTGGCCACGAAATGGAAGTGGATCCACGTTTTGTGTAGTGCTAGGCATTATTAAAAAGGAGATGTGAAAGATTTTTCATCCGACCTTTGCTATTTATCCCTCCTAAATATCTATTTTCGCAACGCTGTTTAGCACGCACAATATGAATTTGGATTTTAGCAGAATTTTAGAGGTTTTTTCCTTTCAGTTTAATCCTGATACGGCTTTTTTATTTACAAAAGTTGAATTCTGGATTTTCTTTGTGGCATTGATGATTGCCTACATGTTGCTCGAAGCAAATACCTACGTGCGCACAGCTGTCATTTCAACGGTTGTGTTGCTAACCAGTTGGTTGTTTCAAAACGGTGATGTCATAGTTTTTGGAGCACTTTGCATCCTCAATTATGCCTTTTTGTATGCCTTGTTCAAAGCACAAAAAAAATACAATTGGCTGTTTTTAATTCTCAGCATCAACGCCTTGGGTGTTTACTATTTTTGGTTCAAACTCACGTATTTCCAAATCTATTTCACACTGCGCCCCATTGACGTGTGGTTGCTGTTTTTGTTGCTCATCTTTGTGCTGTCGTTTTTTAAGCAAAAATTACTCGTTCGCTCCATCTTTTTTACCTTCGTCAGCCTTTATTTTTACTACAAAACATCGGATAAATTTGTTTACCTGTTGTTGTTTTCCATCGTGTTCAACTATTCCATGGGACGTTGGGTTTTTGCAACCATTTCCAAAGCAGGTAAAAAATGGTTGGTAGCCCTTGCAGTGATTGTTAACGTGGGAATTCTTGCCTATTTCAAATACTCTTATTTTTTCACCGATTCATTCAACACTATTTTTGGAACCCAACACGTTCCAACCAACGTATTTGCAGAATGGGCCAATTGGTTGTTGGGCAAACCTACTTTTGTAACCGATATTTTATTGCCAGTGGGCGTTTCGTTCATCACGTTTCAAACCATCAGCTATGTGGTGGATGTATCGCGTGGTGAGGTGGAACCAGTTAAAAATATTTTTAATTACGCTTTTTTCGCAACGTTCTTTCCACCTTTGGTTTCGGGCCCAATTTTGCGCGCAAAAGATTTTGTTCCGCAGATTTACAAACCGTTTCAACTTACCAAAGCCGACTACAGTTTGGCGGTTATCATGATCGTTACCGGTTTGCTCAAAAAAGTAGTAATGGCCGATTATATTGCCGTTCATTTCATTGACAAGGTGGCTGATGCACCAACAGCCTACCCAGGTTTTGTGAGCATTATGGCCATGTGGGGTTATTCCTTGCAAATTTATGGCGACTTTTCGGGATATACCGATATGGCTACTGGTATTGCTTTGTTGATGGGATTTCGTTTGCCAGAAAACTTCAATTCACCCTACAAATCTGTTAGCGTTGCCGATTTCTGGCGTCGTTGGCACAAATCGTTGGGTGCTTGGCTAAAAAACTACCTCTACATTCCGTTGGGAGGTAACCGAAGTGGTGGTTTAGGAACTTTTATTGCCACGTTTTTCATTCTCATTTTCTTGGTGTTCATCACCCGCTGGTACGAGCTGTTTTATGTTTATTTCGGACTGATGTTTATCTATATCATTGCCGTTCGTTTAATTCCGGCCGAAAAAACAAAATTATACCGCGATTTAAACCTACTCATTACACTTGTTGTTGGTGGTTTATGGCATGGAGCAAGCGAAAACTTTGTAATTTGGGGCGCCATGAACGGTGTTGCCTTGGTAATTTACAACTATTGGAAACTCATTTCACCGTATGAAAACAAAAACGGATGGTTGGTGCATTTTTGGAAAGTTTTTATCACCTTTAATTTCATTACCTTCACCCGTATTTGGTTCCGTTTAGACGAGGCAGGAATGCCCAATCAAATGCTCGATCAAATCTGGAATCACTTTGATTTTGCGTGGGAACGTTTTGTGTTGGTGTTGCAAACCTATCAAACATCACTTTGGATTATTCTCATCGGATTTTGCATACATTGGTTGCCTACTCGATGGAAAGATGCCTATAAAAACTTATTCATCAAAATGCCAGTTCCGTTGCAATTGATTGCCGTTTCTTGCATCATCTTTTTGATGTATCAAGCAATGACGGGCGAATCAAAAGCATTTGTGTACTTCCAATTCTAATTTATTTTTCCACAAAACGGGATTCAAATTTTTGACGTTGCTCGTTGCGCAATTGTTCTAAATCAGACGGAACTTCTCTTTTCCAACGTTTGTGCGACCACAACCATTGTTCGGGCACTTCCATTATGGCTTGTTCCAACAAATGCGTGTGAGCCTCGGTTATTGCTCCCCAACTCATTGTTTTTGGATTTTCGGTAATGGTGGTAAGCTCCATTTCGTAGTAGCCTCGTTTTATCTTACGGGTGCGATAAAAAACAACTGCAAAATTATGCTCGTGCGCCATCATTTCGGCACCAAACAATACAGCTGTAGGTTGGTTTAAAAAATCCATCCAATAGCTTTTGCGTGCATCACCCGGTGATTGATCGGTGAGCGTTAAAATGGCAATAGGTTGTTCTTTTTGCGCAGCAATTTTTTCTCTATAATTTTTAGAATGAACTACTTGCATACCAAAACGTTCTCTGCGTTCGTTTACTTTTTTGTCCCAAAATTTAGAACTCAACGGCATTCCGATTCCCATTGCTTGGTGTGGAAACAAAAAGTTTTGTGCAGATATGAGCCATTCCCAATTGTTGTAATGCCCAGAAACCAATAAAACACTTTTTCCTTGACGGTATAAATCATCCATCAATTCGGGATTTTTTACACGGTAACGTTGGCGCAATTCGTGTTCTGAAATGCTCAAATTTTTAACGCCCTCTGCAAGAATATCTGTAAAATGACGGTAAAATTGACGCACCAACTTCTTGATTTCTGCATCCGATTTTTGTGGAAACGAACGGCGAATATTGCCCTCAATTACCTTTTTTCGATAAGGGAAAATGCGAAACAACACATACATTTTAAACGAAAGTGCATACAAACACCAAAACGGCAGTTTTGAAATCGGATAAACCAAACAGTAGTATGCCAAACGTGCTCCCATTATCTATTCCACAGTTTTTTAATGATTGCTGCTAATTCTTGCTCTTTGCTACTGCTCCCTGCTTTGAAAAATTGAGTGTTTTTAAGTTCTTCAGGAAAGAAGTTTTGCTGTACAAAATTGCCCGGATAATCGTGTGAATATTTGTATTCTTCGCCATAACCCAATTCTTTCATCAATTTAGTTGGGGCGTTGCGCAAAGGAATTGGAACCGCCAAGTTGCCACTTCTTCTCACCTCTTCTTGCGCCCGATTGATGGCCATGTAGGCGGCATTTCCCTTGGGCGATGTAGCAAGATAAATGGTGCATTGTGCCAAAATGATGCGGGCTTCGGGCCAACCTATAACTTGAATGGCTTGAAAACAATTGTTGGCAATCAACAAAGCATTTGGATTGGCCAAACCGATGTCTTCAGCAGCACTGATGATGAGTCTTCGCGCAATAAATTTAGGATCTTCGCCGCCTTCTACCATACGTGCCAACCAATAAACCGCCGCATCGGGGTCGCTTCCACGAATGGATTTGATGAATGCAGAAATAATATCGTAATGTTGCTCGCCATCTTTATCATAGCGCACCAAACTTTGCTGGGCAACGGCTTCTACCACAGCGTTGTTGATGACAATTTTTTCTTGTTGCTGAAAAGTTCCCACAATGATTTCAAAAACATTGAGCAATTTGCGTGCATCGCCACCCGAAATAGCCATGAGTGAGTTGGTTTCTTCCAACACAATGTTTTTGGTTTTCAATAATTCGTCTTCGGCAATGGCTTTTTCAAGCAACTGTTGCAAATCATCTTTTGTGTGACTTTCTAACACATACACTTGGCAACGCGATAAAAGCGCCGAAATAACCTCAAACGAAGGATTTTCTGTTGTGGCACCAATCAACGTAACAATTCCTTTTTCTACAGCACCCAACAATGAATCTTGTTGTGCTTTTGAAAAACGGTGAATTTCATCAATAAACAAAATTGTTCCTTGTCCGCCAAACATTCCTTGTCGCTCCACATTTTGAATGATTTCGCGCACATCTTTCACTCCCGAAGAAATAGCAGAAAGTGTATGAAAAGGGCGTTTTAAGTGATGGGCAATTAAATAAGCCAAAGTGGTTTTTCCAACGCCCGGAGGTCCCCAAAAAATCATTGAAGGAATCACACCTGCATCAAGAGCCAGACGCAATGCTGCATCTTTTTTTAGCAAATGGTGCTGACCAATGTAATCGTCCAACGACTTTGGTCGCATACGTTCAGCAAGCGGAGCATTGAAATTCATAATCACTTTATTCTCTACAAAGATAGCTTTTGAATTTTAAAAAACGAGAAGAATAGACGGAATTAAACAAGATAAAAAGACACTCCTTTCAATAAAATCACTAATTTTGATGTTCATATTAAAGAAATGAATTTTACAATCCTAACATTAATTATTGCCATTACCGTAATTGTCTCGATTTCAGCATTTCAAAATCAAGACAAGCTTTACCGTTCTCTTTTTATTCCTGCACGCATACAAGAAACCAAAGAATATTACCGTTTTTTCTCGCACCTATTTGTACATGCAGATTATGGACATTTGATATTTAACATGCTTTCGTTGTATTTTTTGGGTAGTTTTATGTTGGACACACCTGGAGGCACCTACATGGATGCAAACGGCGGTTTGGTTGAAGTGCAAGATGGATGGATGCAAATGTATGGCTATTTATCTGGGCAAGTGATGTTTGGAGTGTTGTATTTTGCGGGCGGACTTTTTGCCACCATCATTCCCTACATGCGCAATAAAAACAATCCCAATTACCGTTCATTAGGAGCATCGGGGGCGGTTTCTGCCGTAATTTTTGCAGCAATTTTGTGGAATCCGACAATGAAATTGAACATCCTATTTATTCCAATTGGTATTCCAGCCTACATTTTTGGTCCGCTCTACATTGCCTATGAAATCTACATGGACAAGCGCGGAGGCACAGGAGTTGCACACGATGCGCATTTAGGTGGGGCGCTTTTTGGTATTTTATTCGTTTTATTTACTAATATTGAAGTCGGAAAGCGATTTTTGGAGTTAATT
>JAWKMK010000020.1:0-51048 GCA_041392275.1 Crocinitomicaceae bacterium
CAAAAAACAAAACGTATTCAACAATTGTCAGAAGGTGTAACGATGACCGTGACGGATGCTAATTATTCGCCAGATTTGAGTAAAAAATACAACGTTTCGGATATGATTACGGGGTATGGCGTAGCAGAATCGGTGAAACATTATTATGAAATTTGGGGAGGAAGTGTAAAAGACAAAAAAATCATTGTTCAAGGTTGGGGAAATGTTGCCTCTGCAGCAGGTTTTTTCTTGGCACAACAGGGAGCTAAAATTGTCGGAATTATTGATAGAGTAGGTGGTTTGATTAAAGAAGAAGGATTTACTTTTGAAGAAGTGAAACATTTGTATTTAACCAAAAATGGCAATGAATTGGCGCATCCAAAAATGCTCTCTTACGAAGAAGTGAACGCAAAAATTTGGGATGTGGCAGCAGATGCCTTTTTACCGTGTGCAGCATCGCGCATTGTGCAACAAGATCAAGTGGAGCGCATGGTTGCAAATGGTTTGGGATTAATTGCAGCTGGAGCCAACGTTCCTTTTGCAGATAAAGAAATTTTCTTTGGACCAATTGCCGATTATACCGATAATAAAATTGCGGTAGTTCCAGATTTTATTTCCAACTGTGGAATGGCGCGCGTGTTTGCCTATTTAATGTCGAGTGATATTGATGCAATGACCGACACGGCAATTTTTGAAGATGTGAGTGCTACAATAGGCAATGCGTTGAAAAAAGTGCATGCTGTTCACCCACAAACAACAGGAATTGCTAAAAAAGCATTTGAAATTGCACTCAATCAATTGGTATAGCTAAGTGCTGAAAAATTGGAGCAAGATCAAAGATGCGTAATTGTTGTTTGCGTTTGATAAATGCATAATGAAAACGCTCGTTGGTAAAAGCTAATTGCGTACTAGAAATAAAGGAAACGCTTTCTGTTTGTAGGAAGCGTTTTTTATGGTTAAACGGTGGCGTTTGCCATTCAAAAAGTCATCTCCATCAAAGTTGTATAAGAGATAGATGAACGATTTTAATGTTTTGGTATAACCCATTAAAGCTAGCTAATTTGTTGGATGGATGAAAAGCGTTCTGCAATCAAGCCTTCTTTGAGTTGAAGCTAATTGATTTTTTCAGCAGCATATGACCTGATCTGTTGGAATTTTATGCCGTCGTGTTTTTGAACTTCCAGTTTTTGTAAATGTAAATAAATGTATCGAAATCGCTTGATGCGTTTCTGCAAATCAAAGTTCGGTTTTATCGGGTTTCTTGACATAGTAATCGTGTTGTTCGGGATAGCTAAAATTAATTGTATCCAGTTGCAGTCGTAGATTTATTGGACTTTAAAAATTCTCAAACTGGTTCGGTTACCTTGACAATTATTCCCAAAATCGCCCAAATAAAAATAGTGGTCATCGTGTTGCACTTTCCAATCTACCACGTTGAGTTGAGGAATGGTAATGGTTGAATCAATTTTTCCAGTTGTTGGATTGATGCCATAAATGGTATTGTCACTTACTCACTCGTTGTGGGTCCACACTAAATTACCTAAAAAATTAACTCGATGTTTCGTGTATTTTTGGGGAGGTCAAAACAGGTGCTATTTTTTTCTGAAAATGGTCTTTAAAGCTGTAACTTCAATTTTCGGGCTAAAAATAAGGGTAATTAGTAGTGTTAAGAAATGTGTGGTTTTGAGTTTTTTTGTTAGATTATGCATTGTTATTGTTTTTTTTTGTAAAATTAGTTGATAAATATACACTTATATTTAAAATAAATTTCTACTTTTATTTTCGTTAAATTATTGTGTTTTAAATAATAATGAAACCTTTTTTAAATAGTTACGTTAAAAAAGAAAAATCTAATTTAATTATTATGAAAAAATTACTAGCTGTTACGATTTTAATACTAACTCACTTTTCATTTTCACAGAAATCTCCATGGACTTTAGAAGGTGTTAAAGATATTGCAAATAGAGCATCGGAACCTGAATTGGTGAATACTTGTTCCATGTTGACACAAGAAGGGTATTTGCAATATGCAGAGGTATTGGTGGAAAAATTGTTAGAGAAAAAGCCAACAAGCGCCAATTATAATTACCGTAAAGGTTTTTTCTGTTTAGAAAATCGCAGGGATTATAAAGATGCGCAAAAGTATTTGGAAGTGGCTGTTACAAAAATTAGCCCGAATTACGATATGTATTCTCCAAAAGAGACCGGCGCTCCATCTGATGCATATTACCATTTAGCTTCGTGCTATCATTATGATAATAATTTTGTTGCAGCGAAAGAAAACTACCAAAAGTTCTTAGACAATACCCGTAAAAAATCAGAATTGATTGAAGTTGCACAGTTAAAATTACAGCAAATTACTGTTGCAGAGCAATTGTTTTTATCTCCAGTAAATTGTACAATTAAAAATTTAGGAGATAAAATCAACTCCAAATACCCTGATTATAGTTCAGTTGTTTCTTTTGACGGAACCTCAATTTATTTTACATCAAGAAGACCGTGGGAGAAAGGGGAATCGGATAAATACATTGACCCTAAAATTAGTCAGTATAAAGAAGACGTTTATGTAAGTTATTTGGAATTGGATTCTACTTGGACAACTCCAGAGCGTTTGGATTTTTGTACGCCTATTAGAAACGAAGCATCTGTGAGTGTGAGCACAGATGAACGAAGAATTTATTTATACGAAGATTCAACTGGGAATGGTGATATTTATTTTTCTGACTTGAAATTGAATAAGTTTGATGAAATACAACTATTAAAAGATAAAAATATAAACACAGAAAGTTGGGAAACTCATATCACAGTTTCACCAGACGGTCAATTGATGATTTTTGCTTCAGACAGACCAGGCGGTTTAGGCGGATTGGATTTGTATTATTGTAAGAAAACTGAGGATGGAAAGTGGACAGACCCTGTGAATATGGGACCTAATATTAATGGACCAAAAGACGATGATGCACCGTTTATCTCAGTAAATAATAAGCAATTGTATTTTGGAACAAACGATGCGCGTTCAATGGGGGGATTTGATATTTTGATTTCTGAAAAAGGAGAAGATGGAACTTGGGGAGTTGCAAGAAATATAGGATATCCATTTAACACTACCAACGATGATTTGTTTTACACCACAACAGTGGATGGTTTAACAGGTTATATCACTTCGTATCGTGCGGATGGTAAAGGTGAGAAAGATATTTATGAAATTAAAAACGATTTCTTAGGCGTTAAAGGACACACAGTTCTTAAAGGAGAAGTGGTAACTGCGGATGGTTCATTGTTACCAGAAAACTTAGTGTTTATGGCTGAGGTTGCATGTTTAGATTGTGAAGATGGCGCTATGAAACATGTGTTGTACACTCGTAAAAGAGACGGACGTTTTATGACAGGATTGCAACCATGTAAAACATACACATTGACTTATTATGATGCAACGGACAAAAAAGAAATGGGGAAAGAAACCTTTAAAACTGAATGTACAACCGAATACCGTGAAGTACACAAAGTTTTAAGAATCGATGTTGAAAAACGTGAGGTTATCTTCCCAGATACTATTCCAGATGTGGTTGTAAAAGATTACACCAATATAGAGTTAAAACACTATTTTGATTATAATAAAAACAAATTAACTGTTAAGAAAGGTGAGCTAAAAGATTTTGTTAAAGCAATTGATACTCAGCTAGCAGATGGTAGAGAAAAAGTTACCATTGTTATTGAGTCATCAGCATCTTATGTACCTACTAAAACATTTGATTCAAATGAAGAGTTAGCAAAATTACGTGCTGAAAACATGAAATACGATTTGTTGGATTATTTTGATAAAAACGAAGCAACAAAAGGTAAAGTTACCATTGTTATTTCAAAAGCAGTGGTTCAAGGACCAGAATATGTAAAAGACAGAAACAATACAGAGAAATATAAACCTTATCAGTATGTATTCCTAAAAACGGAATAGTAAAAACCAAAGAGGCTAACGAAAATTAGCCTCTTTTTTTGTTATTAAAAGTAGAATGTAAAAAACTCTTTGATATTTTCTACTCGTTTATTCAATCATTCTTGTAACTTTGTCACAAAGCATTTAATATGTCAAATAATTTATTAAAAGGAAAAAGAGGAATCATCTTTGGAGCATTGAACAATCAATCAATTGCTTGGAAAGTTGCTGAACGTGCACACGAACAAGGTGCTACATTCGTTTTAACAAACGCACCTATTGCGATGCGTATGGGTGAAATCAATGAATTGGCCGAAAAACAAATAGCAAAATTATACCAGCGGATGCCACTTCTGCTGAAGATTTGGAAAAATTAATCGCAGAGTCAATGGAAATTTTAGGTGGAAAATTAGATTTCATCTTGCATTCTATTGGTATGTCGGTTAACGTACGTAAAGGGAATCATTATACAAGTGAAAATTACGACTTTACAATGAAAGGATTTGATGTTTCGGCATTGTCTTTTCATAAAGTATTGCAAACAGCCATGAAGTTGGATGCAATGAACGAATGGGGTTCAATTTTAGCGTTGACTTACATTGCAGCACAACGTATTTTCCCTGATTACAACGACATGGCAGACAATAAAGCATATTTGGAGTCAATTGCACGTAATTTTGGATACCATTACGGACAAGCTAAAAAAGTGCGTGTTAACACCATTTCTCAATCGCCAACAATGACAACTGCAGGAAGTGGAGTAAAAGGCTTCAATGAGTTTATTAATTACTCAGAATTAATGTCGCCACTTGGAAATGCAAAAGCAGACGATTGTGCTAATTATTGTATTGCAATGTTCTCGGATTTAACACGTTATGTGACCATGCAGAATTTATTCCACGATGGAGGCTTCTCAAGCACTGGTGTTACAGAGGCTGTAATCAACCGTTTTACTGATACGAATTTATAAAAGTTTAAAATAAGAATATGATTAAGTTAACAAGCATTATTTCTATCTCTGGTAAGCCAGGATTGTATAAAGTAGTTGCTCAAGCAAAAAATAGTGTAATTGTTGAATCGTTGGAAGACAATAAAAAAATTCCTGCGTATGCAACAGACCGAATTTCTGCATTAGAAGATATTAGCATTTATACGTACAACGAAGAAAAACCGTTGAAAGAAATTTATGCTGACATCTATAAAAAAGAAAATGGTGGCGCAACTATTTCACACAAAGAAGATGCTAAAAAATTGCAAGCATATTTCTTGGAAATTCTTCCAGAATACGACCAAGAGCGTGTATATGTTTCTGATTTGAAAAAATTATTTCAATGGTATAATTTGTTGCACAAATCAGGGAATTTAGTGTTGGAAGAAGAAGTATCAGAAGAAGCAACAGCTAAAAAAGCAGAAGCTCCAGCTGAAAAGAAAGAGAAAAAAGCAGCTCCAGCAGCTAAAAAACCAGTAGCAGCAAAAGCTACTCCAAAACCAAAAACTGCCGCTGCAAAACCAAAAACAACGGTTCAAAGAAAATCAGGTTCTTGATTTTTTGAAATAGAAAACAATTTAAAGCTCCTATCAAGGGGCTTTTTTTATACATTTATAGCAAAGATTGACAATGACATATATCAAAGGTTTTAATGCCATTCGTGCTTTTTCGGTTTTGTTGGTAGTATTAACGCACCTCGATTTATCGGAATGGATTCCCAATACCGATTTTGTGATGATACGTGTTTGGCCTATGATGTCGGGAGAATTTGGGGTGTTGATGTTTTTTGTATTAAGTGGATTTTTAATTACCAAATTCTCTTGCACGAAAAAGATAAATTTGGTTTTATCAGTCTGAAGAAATTTTACATACGCCGTTTTTTACGCTTGTTTCCACCTCTTATTTTGTTTTTTATACTCATGGGTATTGCTTATTGGAATGGTTTGATGCAAGACGCTGTGTTGAGTGTAGGATATGGAATATTTTACGTTTATAACTTTGTACCCAAATCACTTTATTTCCCTGAAATGGGACATCTTTGGTCGCTTGGAGTGGAAGAACAATTTTATATCCTTTGGCCATTTGTTTTGACAGTTTTCAAAAAAATGACTTCTATAAAATGGATTGTCTATAGTATGGTTGTCATCAGCGGTTTTCTAACCTTTTGGTTTGCCAACAGTTTACTTTCTCAAAATTATTTTACTGAACGGTGGTTCATTCCAGCAAGTACCCCCATATTAATTGGATGTTTGGCAGCTATCGTTCATCACACCCAACCTCAATTGACGTTGGAAATTTGTTCAAGTAAATGGCTACCAGTTATAATGGCATTGTGCTTTGCTTTTACGTTGTATGTGCCATCAGAATTAGTGAAAATAGGGTTTTTATTTCGTGCCATTGCAGTAGCCTTGTTGTTATTGTACCTTGTTCACAATCAACAAAAAAAATGGATGCAAATTTTGGAGTGGAAGCCGTTGGTTTATGTTGGTACTATTTCTTATGGTATTTATATTTATCAAGGTTTTTTCTTGAGTACAGGTGGAGGAAGCGAGATTTGGTTCCAAAAATTTCCTCAAAATATTAGTTTAGCCGTATTGTTGGCTATACTATCGTATGAATTGATGGAAAAACCAATTTTAAGGTATAAAAAGAAGTTTGAAACAAAATAGTCAAGAATTTATACTTTAAAACTTGAATTTAATGGTTGATTCGTTTAATTTTGGTTATAAAATTAGTTTTTTTGGATGAAAAATCCTTTACTTTTAGCGGTTTTACCAGCTTTGTTAATCGGTTTGTTGAATGGTTATTTACTTGAGAAAAAAGGGTATAACCGTTGGCAATACACGTTTTATGGCTTTTTAGTGAGTTATATTTTTTTAGTTAAATCGATTGCTTATTTTTTAGAATAATGACAGTTTTTAATAGTTACATTCAAGCATTTCAGCAACTCGGATTTTATTTATCCAATGGTGCTATCTGGAAATTTATCATTCCTTCAGTGGTGGTTACTGTTTTCTATGGATTGTTGTTTTTAATGTTTTCTTTTATACTAGCACCACTTAATTTGCTCACTTTTTTACCTTGGGTAGGCGATTTTATTCAAAATACTTATGATTGGTTGTGGAACTCATCGTTATCCGTTGTTTTTTATGCCCAATCGTTTACCGTTCTTACGCTTTTATCACCGTTTATGAGCCTATTGTCGTCTAAATGCGATGAAATGACAACGGGTTTTGTGGATGAATATTCAACTGCTCGTTTGATTAGCGATTTATGGCGTGCCGTGAAGCTAAACATTCGTTTGTTTATTTTGTATTTGATTACCGCAGCAGTGATTTTATGGTTGATTCAGCCGTTGTTGGGCGAGACCGTTGCAAAAGGTTTGAGCTATTTATTATCGTCTTATTTATTTGGTTTTTCGTTGTTTGATTACAATTTTGAACGCTATCAAATGAATATTTCCACAACATTCAAAGAAATACCAATTGGATTGTTTTATTAATCGGAGGAACGTTGTTTCAGTTCATTTATGTCATTCCAATTTTAGGAACTCTCTTTGCACCGTTTTTGGTTACGATTATCACCACACACGTTTTTATCACCACAAAGGATAGTTGGATAAGATAAAAAAAAGAGGCTGTTTAAAATATTCGAACAACCTCTTAAAAGTATTTTTTTTCTCAATTTTTAAAATGCTTCGTTAGCATCTTTTGGAGAATTGTATTCAATTAATGTTTTAAATGCTTTCTTTAAGCGTTCAATTAACGGATCATCTACCACATAAAATGGAGCAGTGTATTTGTTGAAGTTTTGACCACTAATAGAAACAGCATTTTTACCATTACCTACAGAATTATCACACTTAACCGTTAACATTCCGTCTCCTTGAATAAAGAAATCTTTAGAGTAAATATTGCTCATAGATTTTACTTTGTTCAAATCGATGGTTGTAACACAAACATCCGAAGACAAAACTTTTTTGTATGAAAAAAGCCCATCGTTATACGATACAAACTCTCTTCCTCCAGTTAAATGTTCTTTTAACTTACCAGCAATCCATTCCATTGTTTCTTCTTTGGTAGGTTTTTTTTCAGTTTGTGCCATCGTGTTTAACTGTGCAACAAAAAACACAAACATTACAGATAAAATTAATTTAAAATTCTTCATTTTCTTTTTTTTCAAATTTATAAAAAAGTATTGAATTTAAGCCATAAATACTTGTTTTTTAATGTAACAAAAAGATGTTAGCTAACTTTTATTACATAATTTGCGTCTATCAAAACATTGCCACTACTATCGTATTTAGCAAATTGAAAACCATTTTGAATACAAAAAGCACCGTGTTCTCCTTGTTTATTCAACGCAATAAAACCTACTTGAATATCTTCTAATTTTTTGTTGCGCAATTTTACCAACTTAATGATTCGGTTTACCGCTTCTTCACATGCTTTTTGTGGTGAAAGACCTTGGCGCATGAGTTCTACAACCAAATGGCTTCCAACGGTGCGAATTACTTCCTCTCCGTGTCCAGTTGCTGTTGCTGCACCAACTTCGTTGTCCACAAACAATCCTGCTCCAATGATGGGCGAATCGCCAACACGACCGTGCATTTTAAACGCCATTCCACTGGTGGTGCAAGCTCCCGATAAATTTCCATGCGCATCCAGTGCAATCATTCCAATGGTATCGTGGTTTTCAATGTTGGCTACAGGTTTGTACTCGCTATTTTTCAACCATTCTTTCCATTCTTTTTCTGACGCTTCAACCAATAAATTTTCTTTTTTAAATCCTTGCGACAGAGCAAAATCAAGCGCACCTTCACCCACTAAAAATACATGAGGCGTTTTTTCCATCACCGCACGGGCAACAGAAATTGGATGTTTGATGTGCTCCAAACAAGCAACTGCTCCAATGTTTGAAAATTCATCCATAATACAAGCATCCAAGGTTACACGACCATCTCTATCGGGCCTTCCGCCATAACCAACACTGCGTTCATTGGGGTCGGCTTCTGGTACGTGCACACCTTTTTCAACAGCATCGAGTGCGCGACCGTTGTTTTTAAGTACTTCCCAAGCTGCTTCGTTTGCTGGAATACCAAAGCGCCAAGTGGATAAAACAATTGGTTTGTTTATCGTTTTCTTTTTGGGTTTTGTTTCAGGATGTTCTGTAGCAAAACTTTGCAAAGGTTTTAATCCCATTGCAACAGATGCAAGGGCAGAAAGTTTTAAAAAATTACGTCTATCGGTCATACTTCTATTGTAAGCAATGATTAATATCAAAGCCTAAAGTACAAAATAAAACCAAGTAACGTTCTGAAACGCGTCTATTTTGTTGCTGTAAAAAACAGAATTTAGTGGTGTGTTTCTTCTTTTGGAGCCCATTTTGAAGCCAACATTCCACCGGCAAGCGCCAACACAATCACGCCCAACGACAACCAATCGGGAATATCAACATGGTGAACAATCAACATTTTAACCCCAACAAATGCCAAGATGACAATTAAACTGTAGCTGATGTATTTGAATTTATCCAACATGCCTACGATTAAGAAATACATGGAACGCAAGCCCATTACAGCTAAAATATTGGAGCTAAACACAATGAATGGATCGGCGGTGATGGCTAAAATTGCTGGAATACTGTCGATGGCAAAAAATAAGTCGGTTAACTCAATGATGATTAACGCCACAAACAAAGGTGTTGCAAATTTTAATTTTCCACGTTTCACAAAAAACTTACCACCATAAACCGAGCGAGAAACAGGATATACTTTCTTAATCCACTTGTATAACTTGGAATCTTTTGGGTTTTTAGGTTTATCGTGACTAATGAGCATTTTGATTGCTGTAAAAATTAAAAACGCTCCAAACACATAGATAATCCAATCAAATTTGGTGATAAGTGCCACTCCAAAAATTATCATCAATGCACGGAAAACAATGGCACCCAACACTCCATAAAACAAAACTTCGTGTTGGTATTTTTTTGCAATTTGAAACGAAGAAAATATCAAGGCAATTAAAAAGATGTTGTCCACACTCAATGAAAGCTCAATCAAATAACCGGTGATGTATTTCACAACAGCATTGGTAGGCGTTAAATTAGTGGGGTTATCAATCCATTTGTTCTCAAAAGCTAAATAAATAACACCCGAAAATAAGACCGCAACAGTTACCCAAACAATGGTCCAAATGGTTGCTTCTTTTGTTTTGATTTCGTGCGGAGAACGGTTAAATACGCCCAAGTCAAGAGCCAAAGCAACTACGATAAATGCGATAAAAATAAGCCAAAGTGTCATGTGAAAATAGAATTATTGTTTTTTAAAAAAGAATTTAACGATTACAGGTGTTGTTACCACTAAAACAATTCCAAGAATGATAAATTCCAAATTGTGTTTCACCCAAGGAATGTCACCCAAAAGGTAACCAAGCGTTGTTAAGCTACCAACCCATAAAACAGCACCAATTACGTTGTAAATTGCAAATTTTTGAACATTCATGTTAATGGTTCCTGCAACTATGGGTGCAAAAGTGCGAATGATGGGTAAAAATCGAGCTACAGCAATAGTAAAACCACCTTTTTTATCGTAAAAATCGCGGGCTGTTTGCAAATGTTTTTGTTTTAAGAACCAAGTGTCGTGTTTACGGTCAATTAAAAATTTGAATTTATTGCCAAACCAATACCCAAAAAAGTTACCCAAAACGGTTGAAAGCACAAATAACGCCATCCAAAACGGCAAATTGTAAAGCGGATTTTCAAAAGGGTAGTGGGCTTCGCTAACAGATGCCAAAACAATTCCAGAAATAAAAAGAAGCGGATCGCCCGGCAAAACAAAGCCAAAAAACACCCCTGTTTCGATAAATAAAATGGCTAAAACTAAATACAAACCACCGTTGTGCATGATCCAGTCGGGGTTCATTAAATTTTCAAAAAACGATAAGATTACATCCATTTAAGTTGTTGGAGTTATGTGTTGAAATTGGAGAGATTTATGTGCACCTTAAAAGTCAAACAATTCACTAAAAATGCTTTTTTTCTTTTTGTGATGGTAGTCTGAATCTTTCGAATACTGCTTTTTATCGTGTTGTTGGTATGTTGGTATGTTGGATGTTGCACCATTTGAACGTTCAATGATTTTATCCAATTCACCTCTGTCTAGCCATACGCCACGGCAGTCGGGACAATAATCGATTTCAATACCGCTTCTTTCCGACATTACTAAATTGACATTACAGTTTGGACATTTCATATTCAACTTTTTTGTTTGTTAATTCACAAAAATAGGCTTGAATACGCTAGTTTAACAAAAAATTAAGAAAAATTGGGAAAATAATTAGGGCGCTTGAAACAATTGCTGGGTGTAATCTAGCAAATCAACTGTGCCAATTTTTCCATGACCGGGAACTACGTATTTTACTTTTGGAAAAACAGTTTTTACTTTTTGAATGGTTGTGGGCCAATCAGCAACAGAAGCATCTTCTAAATTTCCTTTGCCAGCATTGAGCTCTTTTACCAAACATCCACCAAAAAGCACTTTTTCTGAAGGGAAATATCCTACTACGTTATCCAACGTGTGACCAGCACCAAAATAGTTGACTGTTACTTCTTTTTTGCCCAACCAAAACACTAGTGAATCGTTGAACGAATATTGGGGAATGTTGGATTTGTTTTTTGTTGCAAAAGCAATGGTTTTACTAGAAGCATAGGATGGAATTTGATGGTGATGAAAGGCGGTGAGTCCCCCCAAACAATCGGCGTGAAAATGTGTTGGAATAATCGCTTTAATTTGGCTGTGCAAGGTGTTGGTTATCCACTGAATCAATTCTTCGGAACTGGCACTATCGGCAGGAGTATCAAAAATAACAGATGTATGCTTATTGGTAACAATCAAACCGTTGCAAGGCACGTTGCCAAAATCGTTGGTTTGCAAGTAGGAGGTGTGCACATAGGTGTGTTTTGTCAGTTGTTGAATGACCAAACTCTTTGATTGATATACCACTTTTGTTTTGGGTGCTCGTGCTAACGAAAGGTGGGAGGCTATAATTAAAAATAATAGAATTACTAGAGATTTCATGTGTTCTTTTTTAACGATAAAGTTTACTATTCTCAACAAACTGGTTCATATATTGTTGCCAACGTTTATCTTGATGCAACGGTAAGAGGGTTTCATCAGAAATAAAAAAATCGTTACCACCTAGTTTGAATTTATTTGCCAATAAGTCTAGCTGTTCAAATGCTGCTTCAATTTTTCCCGTTTGAGCAAAGATAGAAACAGCTGCCAGTCGTTCGTTGTGTGTTCCTCTAACTACGTTTAATTCAAACGCTTTTTCGTATAAATTACTTGCTTTTTTTAAATTTCCTTGTTCTTTGTAGCTGGTTGCTTGTTTAATTATTTGGTTGAAACAAGCCCTATTTTTAACATCTACAATGTCTTTATCAAATTCCATTCTTTCATCGGAAGAAAATGATGTGTTTTTAAACCTTTTTGCAATAAAATCAGCATACTGAATGGTTGTTTCATCGTAGGGTAATTGTGCTAATTTATACAAAACTGAAATTGCATCTTTGGGAGAAAATTCGTTGTTTGACTTTGAAAATTGAGTCATTTGAGTGTAAAATTGAACCATTTGTTCACCAAAAGATTGTGTTGAATCTTCAGCCATTTTTATTAAATCACTTTCCAAAAGCATCAATTTTGAAGATATTTTTAGATAAGCATCGTTTATTGAAGGCACAAACGTTGTCATGTGGTTGCTATTATCTAATTGAACAGATTGCCAGTACCAATTTTTAGGTGTTAAGCTGTTGAAAATAGCATCTAATTGTTGAACTCCAGGAAGAAACATTTTTTCAACCTTTCCCTCTGTGCCAATTGAAGTGTAAATAAACTTGTGATTGGAAGGATTGTTTTTCAAATAATTTGCCGCTTGACGGATGATTTGCTCGTCACATACAAGTAGGTTGGGGCTTATGGCAATTGTTGCATCAAAAAGTGATTGATCTTTAAAAAGTTCGTGCAAAACATAGGTACCACCTAATGAATGTCCGATGCCTAAACGAAAATCAGAAGTTGAATACATGGAATCTATAGTAGGAATAACTTCTTTGGCTAAAAAACGCGTAAAACGTTGCGCTCCGATGGTATCATTTTGTAGATCACCACAAGTTGGTACAAATTCGTCCCATCTATTTTGGGTGTGAATAGCAACTACTATCAATGGAATTCCTTGTTGAGATTGTGCATAATAATCAATAATACCTTTGGTGATTGTAAAATAAGGTTCAAATTGACCATCCAACAAATAAGCCACATGAAATGGAGCCACAGTTTTTTGCTTTTCGTATGCTTCGGGTAGAAAAATTGAAATTTTACGCTCACCTCCAAATACAGTTGATTGAATGGTATGATCAATTGTTGTAGTTTGTGCCGAAACATTCCAAACAATAATAGAAATGAGTAGCGTAAAACCAATTTTTATCATAAAATTATTTTTTATGAAGATAGCAAAAAAATGAAAATGTTGAAAATGACTTGATTTTTTTTCTTTACAACGCCACCCATTCCATAATAAAACTCCATGCCCACGAAGTAAAAAATCCTACAACGATACTAACCCCAATGATGAGGTTGATTAATTTTTCGTTGAGATGAAATTGTTCGGCAATTAAACTTCCTGTCACCAAGGTTGGCATGGCTGCTTCAAACACACTGATGCGGGCAATTTGTCCGTGAACGCCAATCAACAAAGCGGCAATGAATACCAATAAAGGAGCAAGAATAAGTTTGTAAAAAGTGGCCGTAAGAATTTGATTGATTTGTTTTCTCCATCCTTTGAATTTGAGCTGTAGCCCAACCGAAAACAAAGCCAGCGGACCAACCGTTGCCACTAATTTATCGAAAAATGGTTCGGCAGGCGTTAAATCCACAAAAAATGAAAGTGCAAGTGCCGAAATGCAACCAATAAGAGGAGGGAAGCTCACCAATCGTTTTAGAATGCTTTTGGCTTTAATGCCTTCGGTTTCTGAACGATTGCCTTTGATGGCGCAAATAATTCCCACGGTAGAAAGCAGTAAAAACAACACTTGATCGCAAATGATGGCAATGCTTAAATCCTGTTCGGTGTAGTAAGCCATAATGAGTGGAAAACCAATAAATGAGGTATTGCTAAATCCACTGGCAATTTCCAGCGTGCTTCTGGAGCGTTGGTTGTAATTTTTGAAACGGCAATATACTTCCATAAACACCCAACTACCGGCCCATACCAATAGGACAGATAGGACAGGAAACAACATCTCGGTTGACCATTGAATTTTGGGGATGTATTTAAACGATACAGCAGGGAGAGCAAGGTATAAAACCCACGTATTTATTGTTTTATGAGCATCTTTTGGAATCAGGTTGAATGTTCTGAAAAGCATTCCAGCCGTGATACTAAATGCTATTAATACAAAATTCACCATAGCACGTATCTGAATTTAATTTACAATTAAAATTGCTTGCAAAATTAGTGGTAATTTGGTGTAATAAAAACTATTTCTCCGCCATTTTTAATAATTCTAAGGTTGTTTTCCAGTTTCTGGTGGTGGCTTGCACTTTTAATTTCGACTCAATAAAATTATTGGTCAACTTGGTGTTGCCGTAACCGTTGGGACAATAGAGATACAACGCATTTTGGGTTAGTAAGAACGCTTCTTGTTCTGCCTTTTTAATTGTTAGTTGGTCTATTGCATCCTCTACTGGAGTTGAAGCTAGAAACGTAATGTGTAAAAACGCTGGATTTTTAGTTTCATCGTTCAAAAAAGGATTGTTTTCTACGATTTGTTGCAATTCAAGGTGTGTCAAAATTAGTACTGGTACTTGAAAACCAAATTCCTTTTCGATTTGAGTAGCAATTAGTTGTTCTAATTCAGAAGTGTTGGTTTGCTCGCTTGAAAATAATACATTGCCACTTTGGATATACGTTCGAACATTGGAAAAACCTGAATTTTCAAAGAGTTGGCGCAACGCATCCATTTTGATGATTTTTTGTCCACTAACATTGATGCCTCGTAAAATTGCAATATAGGTGTTCATCGTATTTATTTTTTTACAGCTATTAGAAAACTTTCTTTTGTTGTAAAGTATTCGATACTAAAAATGAGAATGATAGCACTTAGGTTGTTTACTTTTTGAACAATCACCAATGTTTCCCAACTTTGAGCAATATACAAATAGGTAGCATAATAAAAAATGAGAATGCAAAGCAATGCGTAAAATGCTAAAAGATAGTTTTTTGATTTTAATAAATAGACCGTAATTGCAATGATACACGCCCAAAATAAATAGTTGGATACTGCCAGCATTAAATCGTGAAAGGGTGTTGCAACCATCAAAATACATGGCATGGTTAAAATTCCAGTGTATTTTACAAAATTAGCAGCAGTGGAATTGGGAATTTTTTTAGCTGTGTGGATAAAAAACAAGGCACAAGTAAATGCGTAAAAAAACATTCCTGCAAAAGCCCAATATTGAGCTGAGTTTTCTGCCCCATTCAACGCTTTTTCTTTAAATAAATTACTAATAAAATTTTGCGTCCAATCATATCCAACGGTTGTGACATCTAAATACGTTCCGCCAGGATATTGTAGCATGGCTATTGCCATAAACACAAGCGTACAAATGATGCCAACTGCAACTGAATTTTTGGTAATAGTTTTCATAAGAATTCGAGGATTATTTGGTTGTTTGTGCGCCAATTTGTTGCCCTAATTTTTCAAACTCTACATCGTTGGGCTCCCACAGTTCAACTTTATTGCCTTCGATGTCTAAAATATGCACAAATTTTCCATAATCATACGTTTCGATGGTGTCAAGAACGGTAACGCCTTCTGATTTCAAAACAGCAACTAATTGTTCTAGCTTTTCAACGCGAAAGTTAATCATAAAATCTTTGGTAGAAGGCTCAAAATAGGTGGTTTTTTCGTTGAACGGACTCCATAGTGTAAATCCTTTTTTGGTACTGTCAGCCCCTTGATACCATTCAAAAACAGTTCCGTAGGCATTGGTGTTTAATCCCAGATGCTTGCTGTACCACTCGCGCACTTTTTTAGGATCTTTGCATTTAAAAAATACGCCTCCAATTCCGGTTGCGCGCTTCATTTTGGGCGTTTCATTTTGAAACATCAATTTGTCAAATGCCATTCCTGAACAAAATGTAGCTACTAGCAATAAGCCCAACAAAATTTTCTTTTTCATGGTATTGTTTTAGTGTGTAAAAATGAATTTTTTTTCGGGAATAAAAAAATTAAGATTAATATAAACACATCTCCTCTAAAAATTGCTTGTTATTTATATGTTGAATGGTTGCTTCCTCAAGCAAGAAATTCTGGTGCTTCAATAACTTTTTTATTGCCGAACAGCATGATATTTTGTTGGTTAAAAATTGATGATTATAATACACAATTTATAAAAAAAAGTGTATATTTGTTTAATATAATCATCAAACAATGTTGGATTTTATTACCATAAAAGAAGTAAAACTTTCCATTGGCGACTGGTGTAAAGCTTTGCGCAAGGATGAAAAAATCAGTCAGCAAGTACTTGCAGAAGAACTAGGAATTTCTAGGTTTACACTTGCTAATCTTGAAAATGGAGAAAACCCGACTTTGGATACGCTGCTCAAAGTATTGCAATATTTTGATGAATTAAAAAATCTGAATCGTTTTATTCAAGAGAAAACTGACTCTCTTTCAAAACCTACCTCATTATACTGATTATGGCGAAAAATCAAATCATATCTGTTTTTTTTAATAATCAAGAAATAGGAAAAATTGGTTATGATGAGAATCAACGCAAGTCGTTTTTTCAGTACCATCCTGATTTTTTGGAAAACAATAATTTCCAGCATTTATTTCCATATCTGACTCGTAAAACTCCCAATGTTCAGGTTTTTTCGGGATACGAAGGTGAAACGTTTCGCGGACTACCACCGTTTATTGCTGATTCTCTGCCAGATACTTTTGGAAATATTGTTTTTAAAGAATGGTTGGCAGCGACACATAAAGATTGGACGTCAATTTCTCCGTTAGAATTACTTACCTACGTGGGAAAACGAGGAATGGGTGCTTTAGAGTTTTATCCAGCTAAAGAAATTTCAGCTAAAAGCTCGATAAACATAGATGAAATTACAGAAGTTGTAAAAAAGGTTTTGGATGTTAAAACGTCTGTGGATGAAAAAGGTTTGAACGATCATTCGTTGCTTACGATCTTTAAATTGGGAACATCGGCGGGTGGAGCACGACCTAAAATACTAGTTTCTGAACATAAAGAAACAGGACAATTAAAAGCAGGTGATTTAGAATGTTCTGAAGAATATAATCATTATTTGGTGAAGCTTTCTGTGGATGAAAACGAAGGGAATTCTAAAGAAAAAGTAGAATACATTTATTACCAGATTGCCCAATCGGTTGGTATTTGGATGATGGAATCTAAGTTGATAGATGATAAACATTTTGCTACTTTGCGCTTTGATAGACAAAATGGTAAAAAGCAACATATTTTAACAGCCTCAGGAATGGCGGGGTGGGATTTTAAAAAATCGGAACACTCTTCGTATGAAAATCTTTTTAAGTTGGCAGTTCATCTCAGTTTGCCCCATAAAGATATAGAACAGCTCTACAAAAGGATGGTTTTTAATGTTGTTTATGCCAATACGGATGATCATTTGAAGAACTTTACATTTATTTATAATCAAGAAAAAAAACGCTGGAATTTGTCACCAGCTTATGATTTAACCTATCCTTTGGACGCTTTGAAAAACTATTTGCGTGTTTCTAGAGCGATGTCCATCAATGGCAAAAGAACCCACATTACAAAGAATGATCTTTTATACATTGCAGAGCTATTTACGATTAAAAATCCTCAAGCCATTATGAATGAAGTGGTTTCTGCCACACATCAATTTAGAATTTTAGCCGAAAATTTTAAACTACCTCCCAAAGTAATTGATAAAATAGAATCAGCGTTTATTTTGGATTAAGTAATTTCTTTTTTTAATCGTTGTGCATTTTTTTGATTGACATTTATGGTTGTTTTCCAGAAATAAAAAAATGTCCGACACCCTATTTTTGCCGGACATTCAAACTAGTTTTTATGCAAAATTAATATGCTGCTGTATATCTTTCTTGGTGATGTTTGGGTTGTTCTACTTCATCAGCGATTACCACAGCCACATCTTCAGCAGATAAAATACTTCTGCCGTTTTCATCAAAAACAGGGTTGTCTTTTCCTAATCGGTATTCTCCAGTGCGACCCGTTGTAATTCCTTGATGCATTTCCAAAGCCGGACTAAAAAATGCCCAATCCAATTCATTTTCGTTTTTAATGTCGTTCAAATAATCTCTTGCCGCACTTGCTCCAGGATAAAATTCTTTTGGGAAATCAGGAGTATCTACTGCCTGAATACCTTCTGCAACATACAAACTTCCAGCACCACCAATCACAATGAAACGTTTCACCCCAGAAAGTTTTACAGCCTCTTGGATTGCTTTTGAACCTGCTAAAAAATCATGGTATAAATTAGGATTGGTCCAGCCTGCATTATACGCACTTACAACTGCATCATGACCTTTTAAAGTTTGCGCCAATTCGTTAACATTCAAAATATCAACAGATGCATAAGTCAGATTTGGATGGTCTGATTGATTATTACTTCTTGTTATTCCTGTAACTTGCTGGTTACGACTAATTAACTCTTTTGTGATGTTGGAGCCAACAAATCCTGTTGCTCCGATTACTGCAATTTTCATGATTTTTAATTTAAAATGTTTTACAGAGCAAAATTGCAACGGATTGCAGTTGTGGAAAAGGTAGAAAAAAGCATTTGAATGATACTTTTACGCCAATGTGTTTTTTTCTCTGAATTCGTTTGGAGTTGAATTGGCATGTTTTTTAAAGTATTTGACAAAATTAGTAGGTTCTTCAAAACCAAGTTCATAGCCTATTTCTTTAATGCTTTTTGAAGTGTGAGCCAATATGCGTTTTGCTTCTAACATTACCCGTTCGTCAATGATTTTTTTGGGTTGTTTTCCTAAAATTCGAGAGGTTGCTTGGTTTAATTTTTTTCTGTAATACATAGTTCATTTACGTAGTAACTAACCTGTTTTTTTGTTTTGTAATGAGCTTCTAGATGTTCTTTAAATAACATTACATGCGCTAGTTCAGGACTTTTTTTTGTTCGGTTCCGTTTTGTTTTTTTCTTACCCGATCAGCAACTAGTAAAAATTGTGCAATAAATTTTGTAAAATTTCAGATTGGTTATCATCTTTTTCATTTAACAATTCGGAACTCATCTGTTTCAAAATGGTTTCAAAAGTTGAGGTAAACTCTTGAATTGGAAGCGATTCAATGGAGAATAAGTCGTTAAACAAAAGCGTATTTTTTAAGAATTGTGTGTCTGATTCTGTTCTACAAAAAAAGCTATCGGTAAACAAAATAATTTTTCCATCCATCATTACATTTTCATCAAATCGTTGTACCATATCTTTGTTTAAGAAAAGTAAAGAATTGGTTTGTATTTGAATCGGATTAAAATCAACCAAATGGATTGGATTTCCCGTTTTAAACCAAATGATTTGATAAAAATCGGTTCTGTGATTTGAGGTCAGCGCCTTTTTTGAACGTTGGAAAACCTCGCCAATATCCAATATTTCAAACTCTTGTGGAAGCCCTGACTTGAAATGATATTTATTGATTTTATTTTGACTTTCCATTTATATTGTTTTCCAATTGTTTTATCAAAAATAGGAAAAATAGGATTTTCATTTGAAGTTTGATAAATTTAAAGTCCGAGATTTTTAATTAAATAACCAAACTAATACAATAGAATTTTCAAAACTGTTGGGGTTTCTTTTTCATCATTTGGAGCATGAAAATGATTTTCATCTTATTTTCTTTAAAAAAGTGCCGAGTGTATTCCGTTTCACCAGATATTTTCTTTATTTTGGGGAAATTTTTGAAATTGATTCAATGGCTATGAAATTGATTCAATGGTAGGATGATAATTCATCAATTATGAAACCAACTAAAACGAATTAAAACAGACAAACCATTTTGATAGGTGAACACGGACCTAAAAACCAACAAAATAGTGATTTAGTAAACCAGTAAACGAAAAGATTGTCAAATGAGTGAAGACCAAAAACGACTATTAGAACAACAATTGTGGAATATAGCCAATACGCTACGTGGCAAAATGAATGCGGATGAATTTCGCGACTATATCTTGGGCTTTATTTTCTACAAATACCTGAGCGAGAAAATGGAGATGTTTGCCAACAATATTTTGCAACAAGACAAAATCACCTTTAGGAATATTACACCTGCAATGCCTCAGGCCGATGAGTATTTGGAAGCTATCAAAGATGAAGCATTGGAAAAATTAGGTTATTTTCTTCGCCCAGAAGAACTTTTTACCGAAGTGGCAAAAAGAGGAATGGGCAACAATGAAGACATGGACCAATTGGATGAAAGCAGTAATGACACGATTAATCGCGTTTTTATATTGGAAGACCTTCAAAAAATACTAACCAACATCCAATTAAGTACAATGGGTACAGACAGCGAAGAGGATTTTGACAACCTCTTTGAAGATATGGATTTGAACAGCACTAAACTCGGTAAAACGCCCGATGCAAGAAATACAATTATTGCCAAAGTACTTTCGCATCTTGATAAGATTGATTTTAAATTGGAGAACACCGAATTGGATGTTTTGGGCGATGCCTACGAATATCTGATTGGACAGTTTGCCAGTGGCGCAGGAAAAAAAGCTGGTGAATTTTACACCCCTCAGGAAGTTTCTAAAATATTGGCAAAAATTGTTACCACAGGAAAACAAAAACTAAAATCGGTGTATGATCCTACGTGTGGCTCTGGTTCTTTGTTGTTGCGTGTAGCCTGAGAAGTGAAAGACGTGGCTATGTTTTACGGTCAAGAAATGAACCGTACTACGTACAACTTGGCTCGCATGAATATGATTTTGCACGATGTCCATTATCGAAAATTTGACATCAAACAAGAAGATACGTTGGAGCATCCGCAGCATTTAGACGATTTGCCTTTTGAAGCCATTGTTGCCAATCCGCCTTTTTCTGCCAAATGGAGTGCCAACCCAATTTTTACGAGTGATGACCGTTTTAGTCAATACGGGAAATTAGCACCATCAAGCAAGGCCGATTTTGCTTTTGTGCAACACATGATTTATCATTTGGCTGAAAATGGAACGATGGCCATTGTTTTGCCACACGGTGCATTGTTTAGAGGTGGCGCAGAACAACACATTCGTAAATTTCTAATTGAAAACAAAAACTATTTAGATGCTGTGATTGGCTTGCCTGCCAATATTTTTTATGGCACCAGTATTCCTACTTGCATTATGGTTTTCAAAAAATGTAGGGAAAATCCAGATGATATTTTGTTTATCGATGCCAGCAATGATTTTGAAAAAGTAAAAACACAAAATATTTTACGCGATGAGCACATCAATAAAATCATTGACACCTATCGCAATCGTGCAGAAATTGATAAATACAGCAAAAAAGCCAGTTTGCAAGAAATTGCCGGCAATGATTATAATCTCAACATTCCACGCTATGTGGATACCTTTGAGGAAGAAGAACAAATTGACATTGATGCCATTGCCCTTGAATTGAAAACCTTGGACGAAACTATTGAAAAAACAGATGCATCCATTGCCGTATTTTGTAAAGAATTGGGGATAGAAACACCATTTTAATAGGTATTTTGAAAAATGGATAAATTCAAAAATAAATACCGCATACCGTCAGCCCGATTGCAAAATTGGGATTATGGCAGCAATGGCGCCTATTTTATTACCATTTGCACCCAAAACGGGGAACATTTTTTGGTGAAATTGTGGATGGAAAAATGCAATTGAACGAATTGGGACAATTGGCAGAAAAATATTGGTTGGAAATACCCGATCATTTTCCATTTATTGAATTGGGAAATTTTGTGAAATCAATGCCCAACCATACGCATGAGATATTGATTTTTGGATTCCGATTCCGATACCGGTTCCGATACCGGTTCCAATTGTAAAGACGCGATTAATCGCGTCTCTACAGTGGAACCACCACCGATAATACCACCACCGGCAGCGTTACAGGGAAAATAAAAATCCGATGTTGCACCAAAATATTTTGAATTATTCCGGTGGTACAAAGGACGTTGTTCGTTTGAAATGCGTAAAATCCACGCCGATTTTGCCTGGCAATCCCGTTTTCACGACCATATTATTCGTGATACACCATCATTTAAACGCATACAAACCTATATTGATAACAATCCAATGAATTGGAATAAGGATAAATTTTATGAAAACAACAATTAATAAAAACCAAAACATACCACCAATCCGCTTCCCTGAATTTACAGGCGAATGGGAAAAGAAGAAATTAGGTGAAGTGGCAACAAATAAATCAGGTAAATACAACCCCGAAAAAGAGTCTAGTTCTGTAAAATGTATAGAATTAGAACATCTTTCTTCTGAAACTGGACAATTAATTGGTTATATAGATGGAAAAAAATCTGGAAGTATAAAAAATACATTTGAGAAAGGTGATGTGCTTTTTGGGAAGTTACGACCTTATTTGAAAAAGTATTTATTGGCACCATTTGATGGTGTTTGCTCTTCAGAGATTTGGGTTTTAAAAGGCATGAAGATATCAAATGATTTTTTGTATAGAATTGTTCAAACAGATAGGTTTATTGATTTAGCTAATCAATCAAGTGGGTCAAAAATGCCTAGAGCTGATTGGGATGTAATTGAAAAAGGTGTCTTTTCCTTCCCCTCTCTCCCCGAGCAAACCAAAATTGCCTCCTTTCTCACAGCCGTAGATGAAAAAATACAAGCCCTCAAACAAAAGAAAAACGGGCTGGAGCAATACAAAAAAGGGGTGATGCAGAGGATATTTTGTCTGCACCATGATTCACTTGATGTACATGATGAACATGATTTTGAAGAAGAAACTCAAGAAAATACCCAAGAAAAAAATCAAGGCAATCAAGAAAATCATAAAAAATCAAGGTTCAGACAGTTGCGATTCAGACAAGATGACGGCAGCGATTTTCCAAAATGGGAAGTGAAAAAGTTGGGGGAGGTGTGTTTTGAACATCAATTAAAGAATAAAAACAATGAAACAAATGAGGTGTTTTCAGTCGCAAAACATAAAGGAGTAATAAATCAAATTGAACATTTAGGTCGTTCATTTTCTGCAAAAGAAATTTTTCACTATAAATTAATTTATCCGGGAGATTTAGTTTATACTAAAAGCCCTACATCTGATTTTCCTTTTGGAATTATAAAGCAAAATAGAACAGGTCGAATTGGTGTTGTTTCACCATTATACTGTGTATTTAAACCACAAACTTATGCTTTAGGTTATATTCTTCACGAATATTTTAATTCTGCAATTAATACCTTGAATTATTTAAGCCCATTAGTACAAAAAGGTGCTAAGAATACAATGAATATAAATAATGATACATTTATGAATGGTGCAAGGCTTTTGTTACCAACAGATGAAAAAGAACAAGAAAAAATTGCTAATTTTCTATCTGCGTTAGACGAAAAAATAAATCGTACCCAAACGCAAATAGAACAAACAGAAAGGTGGAAAAAAGGGTTGTTGCAACAAATGTTTGTGTAAACCACAATGTATCAAATGGATAATTTTAAAAATAAATACCGTATAACGTCGGCCCGATTACAAAATTGGGGTTTTGGATTAAATTCCAATTCCGATTCCAATTCCAATTGTAGATACGCGATTAATCGCGTATCTACAATTGGAATCGCCGTCAATAATCCATTAAATTGGAATAAAGATAAATTTCATGGCTAAACAATCCGAACAAATATTAGAAGAACAATTAGTAGTCAATCTTCAAAAATTGGGCTATCAATACCTTTCCATTAACGATGAAAAAGGGCTGTTGACCAACTTAAAAAATCAATTGGAAAAACACAACCAAATTTCGCTTTCAGATGCTGAATTTGATAAGGTGCTGAATATTCTCAACAAAGGTTCTGTTTTTGAAAAGGCCAAAACCTTGCGCCAGAAACAACACATCATCAGAGATAATGGCGACAATCTTTATTTTGAATTTTTGAATACCGAACATTGGTGCCAAAATCAATACCAAGTAACCAATCAAGTTACGCAAGAAGGAAAATACAAAAACCGTTATGATGTTACCTTGTTAATCAACGGTTTGCCTTTGGTGCAAATAGAACTCAAACGCAAAGGTTTAGAACTCAAAGAAGCGTTTAACCAAATCAATCGTTATCAACGCCATTCATTTAGTGCAAATTCTGCTTTGTATCAATATGTTCAAATTTTTGTCATCAGCAACGGAGTGAATACAAAGTATTATGCCAACAACCGCAATCAAAGTTTTAAGCAAACTTTCTATTGGACAGATTTTGAAAACAAGCGATTGACCAATATTCTCAACGGTTTTACAGATGCATTTTTAGAACCTTGCCACATCAGCAAAATGATTTGCAAGTACATCGTGCTGAATGAAGCCTACAAAATCCCAATGGTGCTTCGTCCGTATCAATTTTATGCAGTAGAAGCATTGATAGACCGGGTAAAAAATACCACCAAAAACGGTTATATATGGCACACCACAGGTTCGGGCAAAACCTTAACCAGTTTTAAAGCCAGTCAAATTTTAATGAATTTACCCGAAGTTCATAAAGTTGTTTTTGTGGTGGATAGAAAAGATTTGGACTACCAAACCACCAAAGAGTTCAACAGTTTTAGTGATGGTTGCATTGATGGCACAGACAATACCAACAATTTAGTTCAACAATTTATTGGCACCTACAAAGACAAAAAAGGCGTAGCCAAAAACTCCAAATTGATTGTTACCACCATTCAAAAACTCAATACTGCCATCAGCAAATTGAAGTATGAAAAGAAAATGGCAGATTTGAAAGACAAACGTATCATTTTTATTTTTGACGAGTGCCACCGTAGCCAATTTGGAGAAACACACAACAGAATAAAAGAATATTTCAACAATGCTCAAATGTTCGGTTTTACAGGAACTCCCATTTTTGCCGACAATGCCAATAAAAATGAATTGGGCAAACGAACAACCAAAGACCTTTTTGAAGATTGTTTGCACAAATATGTCATTACAGATGCCATTAAAGACGAAAATGTATTGAAGTTTTCGGTTGAATATGTAGGCAGATATTATCGTAAAGACGCGATTAATCACGCCTCCACAGCAACCGAAATAGATATTGAGGTGGAAGACATTGACACACAAGAATTGATGGAAGATGAAAAGCGATTAGAAAAAATTGCCGATTACATCATCAACAATCACAACCGAAAAACGCATAACAAAGATTTTTCTGCTATGTTTTGTGTGGACAGTGTTAAATCATTGATTCGCTACTACGATATTTTCAAACGCAAAAAAATAGCAGGAGAACACAATCTAACTATTGCCACCATTTTCAGTTATGCAGCCAATGAAGATGATGCAGATGCCAATGGTTTGTTTAGCGATGATTTTGAAGTGATGAATGAAGAATTGCCAATGGTTGCTGAACCATCGATTACTTATAGCAAAGATAAAGTATTCTCAACTCATAACTCACAATTCACGTCTATTGCACACAGCCGTGAGAAGTTGGACGAATATATTGAAGATTACAATCAATTGTATGGTGTAAAATATTCTACCAAAACCAGTGAGGATTTTTACAATTACTACAACGATATTTCCAAAAAACTGAAAGACCGTGAACGCCAGCCCGAAAATGTAAATAATCGCATTGATATTTTATTGGTAGTCAATATGTTCTTGACAGGTTTTGATGCCAAAAAAGTAAACACACTTTATGTGGACAAAAACTTAAAATATCACGGATTGATTCAAGCATTCAGTAGAACGAACCGAATTTTAAACGAACAAAAATCACAGGGAAATATTGTTGTTTTCAGAAACCTAAAAAACCGAACCGACGAAGCCATTACGTTATTCAGTAACAAAGAAGCGATTGAGGTGATCATTATGAAGCCTTATGAAGATTATGTTGCCAAGTTTGATGAAGCATTTGAAAAGTTATTAGAAGTTACACCGACAACAGACGCAGTAAACGATCTTGAAAGTGAAGATGACGAATTGAATTTCATTAAGGCATTTCGTGATTTGATGAGGATAAAAAACATTCTCACGGCATTTTCAGACTTCAAATGGGAAGATTTGCAAATGAGCGAACAACTTTTTGAAGATTTCAAGAGCAAATACCTTGATTTATACGACAAAGTAAAAAGTAACCATCAAAAGGAGAAAGTTTCTATTTTGGAAGATGTGGACTTTGAATTGGAGTTGATTCACCGTGATGAAATCAATGTTGCATACATTCTTCAGCTTTTAATACAGTTAAAGGCGGAATTAATCGCGTCTCAACAAGACACCACAAAAGCAGAAAAGGAAATTTTCAATTTATTGAGTTCGGAAGCTACGCTAAGAAGCAAACGAGAACTCATTGAAAAATTTATTTTAGAGAATCTTCCAGTTATTACCGATCCAGAAAACATTACACCTGCCTTTGAGCAGTTTTGGAACGAAGAACAGCAAAAGGAATTTTCTAAAATCGTACAAGAAGAAAATCTATCGGCCGAAAAAACAGAAAAACTCATTGAAGATTATCTTTTTGCAGAAAGAGAGCCACTCCGTGACGAAGTTTTAGAACTCATTGAAGGCGAAAAACCGAGTTTACTTCAACGCAAAAAATTAGGCGACCGAATTTTGAAACGAATTGTTGATTTTGTAGAGACATTTATGAACGGGATGAATTTGAATTGAAATAAACATAATTTATCTACTTTGTAACCTCAGTTCGATTGTTTTTGACTTTTCTCACAAAACAATTCCCTCAAAACTGTTGGTTTTCTTTTTCTGCTGTTAAGTATTTTCCCAAAAGCCTCACTTTATCTGAATTTTTTGATTAATCTTTAAATTGTTCGTTATTTAAAACATAATTTGTATTTTTGTCTTAAATATCAATCATTTTTAAAATGAAGAAACAAGTAATACTCCCGAAATACAGCTCTCTTTTGAGTAAAATGGGAGAAAATATCAAGTTAGCCCGAAAGCGAAGAAAATTGACAACAGTGCAGGTGGCAGAGCGTGCGGATATTTCACGTTCTACTTTGTATTTGGTAGAAAAGGGAGATACAAGCGTTGCAATGGGTGCTTACTTCAATGTCTTGCGCGTATTGGGTTTGCAGGATGATTTTTTGAAATTAGCTTCTGATGATGAACTGGGTAGAAAATTGCAGGATTTAGAACTTTTGTAAAATGGCAACAAACAAAACAGATATTTACGTTTTTGCACAATGGTTTGGGGTGAATGAACCCGAATTATTGGGTATTTTATCTGCACATCAAGCCAAAGGACGAAAAGCCTTTAGTTTTGAATACGATAAAAACTGGCTGAAGAAAAAAGAATATAAGTTAATAGACCCTGATATTCAGTTCTATTCGGGACAACAATTTCCTAATAATAAAGAAAATTTTGGTATTTTTTTGGACAGTATGCCCGACACTTGGGGACGAACTTTAATAAAACGAAGAGAAGCGCAATTGGCAAAAGAAAAAGGAGAAAAAGCACGAACATTATATGATGTTGATTATCTGTTAGGCGTGTATGACGAAACCCGAATGGGAGCTTTTCGTTTTAAGTTGGCTGTTAATGGTGATTTTTTGGACAATGATACAGAGAAATCCACACCACCATGGTCAACAGTCAGAGAACTACAACAAGCTGTGGTGCATTATGAAAACGATACTGAAAACGAAGCCATTAATAAGTGGCTGAAAGTATTGATTGCTCCAGGGTCTTCTTTGGGTGGAGCAAGACCCAAAGCCAATATTTTGGATGAGCACAACCATCTTTGGATTGCAAAATTTCCGTCAAAAAACGATACGATAGACAAAGCATCTTGGGAATTTTTGACGTATCAATTAGCCATTAAGGCAGGAATTGAAATGGCAGAATGTAGATTGGAAAAAGTAAGTGGACATCATCATACCTTTTTTACCAAACGATTTGACCGAAACGGAAAGGATAGAATTCACTTTTCTTCGGCTATGACAATGACGGGCAACAACGAAGACACGATTAAGGAAAATCCTGCAAGCTATCTGGATATCGTGGAATTTATTCAGAACTATGGCAGTAATGTAGAAGAAAACCTGCATCAGCTTTGGCGAAGAATTGTGTTTAATATCGCTGTTTCCAATACGGATGACCATCTACGCAATCACGGATTTATTTTGAGTAAATCAGGTTGGGTTCTATCCCCAGCTTACGACTTGAATCCGTCCATAGACAAAGATGGCCTAGCTCTGAATATTGATATGGACAATAATGCCTTGGATTTTGAATTGGCGAAAAGTGTTGGCGAATACTTTAGGCTGACCACTTTACAAATGAATAAAATCATCGAAGAGGTAAAACAATCAGTTAAGGAGTGGCAAAACATAGCAAAATCCATCGGGATTTCTCGAGCAGAACAAGAGTTGATGAGTTCTGCATTTAGAATTTAAAGTCTTATTATGAAATACACCGAAGTTTAATAAGAACAAGCGTTTTTAGGCTATACACAAAACACTGGTTGGTAGAAATAAGCTTTAAAAACAGGGTAAAAATCCTTATTACCTACAAAAATGTAAAAATAAACATGTTTAAGATTGTTTAATTTTGATATTTATTGTATAAATAAAATAATGAACAAAACAAAGTTTATTCCAACGGAAATTGTTTTAGTTGAAAACCAATTAGGATTCTATTAATTCCTCAAACTTTTCAAAACTGCTTAGGTTTCTTTTTCTGCCCGGCATTTACCGCTATTTCACGGATGCGTTGTTGTCGGGTTTCGGGGCGTTTGGCAAGAACAAGCCATCACAACAAGCGTTTCATCCTGTTAATGGATCAGTTTTTACCCAACTGGCGCATACAGAAGAAAATCCTGAACGAGCTTCCGATTTGAGGTTATTAAGATGTCGCTCCTACGGAGCTTTTTATGATTTGGTGATTATTATTTGCTAATTGCATATCGCTCCTACGGAGCTGGTTTTCCAACCATCAAACAACGATAAACTGAAAACCAAATACCATCAACTAATCTCCCCTTAAAACTGCTTAGGTTTCTTTTTCTGCCCGGCATTTACCGCTATTTCACGGATGCGTTGCTGTCGGGTTTCGGGGCGTTTGGCAAGTACGAGCCATTGCAACAGCATTTTTCGAACGGATTTGCTCAAACTTTCAAAATAGGCTTGCGATTCGGGGTATTTGTCAAATTCAGCTTTTAAATCGGGGGGAATGATGAGTTCTTCCACTTCGTCGAGCAAGGTCCAAGAACCGTTTTGTTGGGCCACTTCAATGCAACGCAAACCAGCTGCTTGCATACGTCCACTTTCAATGAGTTGTGTTACTTTTTCTTTATTGATTTTTGACCAAGTGCTGTTGGGTTTACGTTTGCTAAAAAACTGGTGCGATGTTTCGGCATCGATTTTAATTTTCTTGCTATCAATCCAACCATAACAAAGCGCCACATCTACGGCTTCGCTCCACGGAAGAGAAAATTTACCCGATGCTTTGGTATGAAAAACAAGCCATACAGCCGTTTCAGAAAGATGATTTTGTGCTAACCATTCTTCCCACGCTGCACGACTTGCTGGATAGAAAACTAAGGTTTCTGACATGTTATTTTACCACTGTTGCTTCTAATTCAACGGTTAAAGTAGCAAATAATCCTTTAACTTCAATCATTGAAGTAGCTTGTTTGATACCATTTTGTTGAATGAAAGGAACATAAACATCCATACACGTTGCGAAAAACTCTTGCATATTGGTCGTGTAGATATTCAACCGAACGATGTTTTTGCAATCGTAACCTGCTTCTTGAATCAGTTGCTCTAAGTTCTTAATGGTTTGTAGCAATTGTGTACGCATATCAGCATTGCTTGGCACTCCGTTTTCATCAAGTGCTACTTGCCCAGAACAGTAAAGAGTTCCCGCTACATTGGTTACTTCAACAGCTTGTGCCGAGTTGGTTTGTGGACCCCAAACCCAAGGGTCGATGATTCTTTTTTCCATTTTAATTTTGTTTTAATTTTTATATACTGCAAAACTAAAATGGGGTAGTGACAGCCTTATGTCATAGGTTGAAAATCAATCGTAATATTTTTCAAAATACTCTTGCAACGTCATTTTGTGCGGTTCAAAATGCTCTTCTAAAAACTGCATTTTCTGAATTCTGTCTAAACGGAAATAACGAAATTCTTTTCGCAAACGACAATAGGCAACTAATAACCAATTTTCGGTGTTGAGTAAAGCAAACGGTTCGATGGTTCGTGTAGAGTTTTCACCTTTTTCGTTGGTATATTCAATCTTGACAAGAATATGATTGGTAAGTGCAAACTGTAAATCCGAAAGATTGTTACTATTGCGTTCTCGATTTATATTTCGTTGGAATCTGGTACGTTCAGACAGTAGGTTTACCTTGTCTTTTAGGCTGTATTTTAAAACGGCTTTCACCTTTTCAATGGCTTCGGTGTAATCTTTAATGAACGAAATGTCTTTGGTGGTCAAGACCAATTGTTCAGCTAAAATCAAGGCATTGGCTTGGTTTTCTGTAAACATAATCGGTGGAATTTTATAATCTTCCATTAGCGAATATCCTTTGCCTTCCTCTGTGATGATAGGCACTCCAGCGTCTTCTAATGCTTTGATGTCGCGGTAAATGGTTCGGGTACTGACATTAAATTTTTCAGCCAAAGAACTTGCCGTCAATAGCCTTTTAGTTTGCAATTGGGTGAGTATTGCAGTCAGTCGAGAAAGTCGTTTTAAATCGGTATCTTGCATGGATTGGTTAACTTAGTTTTTTATATCGTTCCATTCACGATTTAGCATTGCTACTTTTGCAAATCCTTGGTATTTTGTAACTTCAGGATTAGACCGATAACGATGAAAATCGGTTAAATCATCCAAGATAAAGTTTCTAATTATTATTCGCGGAGTTCCGAGTAGCATTTTATAAAACGGTTTTCAACAAAATTAATCATTTCAATCTAATTTGTTGAATTCATATTTTGCAATACATTGTCTGCTTGTTTTAAATGACGAATAATGTGATTGATGTAAAAACGAAATGTATCGCCTAGTTTAAGTTTTATTAGACTTGAAATAGAAGTTTGAATTTTTACTTTGTTCAAACTTACTTTTCTAGACGCATTCAATAAATCTAACAATTCCATTTGTTGATGGATAAATTTGTCAATCACTGATTTGTCTAAAGCTGCGTTGAGAGGATTTTTATCCTTAAAAGTTTTCATTTTGTTGAGTTTTTCTTTAGGTAACATACTTTTTGCAAAGTAGTCACCTAAAAGACCTGGTTTAAATGAAACTTCTGGTTGAGTTGATGAAGCTTGTATTTTTTGTTTCATTTCTGGTAGATAAAAATCTCCGTACAAATTCAAATGCTCCAAACATTCCAAAACACTCCAAGATGTAGGGTTTGCTTTCCATGTTAACGAGTTTATTTCAAGTTGTTGGAATTTTTCTGCTTGATTAATAACTTGTCTCGTTTGCTCAATTAAGGATTGAATTAAATTTTCTGATTGCATAACTATTTTTTTTTGCAAAGTTCTTATGTTAGAATTACTTAAATCTTGATTCAAATCAAGATTTTTTCAAACGAGATAAGGTTTCTGCACTCATTCGTAAATAATTTGCAATGTATTTATGAGGAATTTCTTGAAACAATTGTGGACTTCGCTTTAAGACACGTTCAAAGCGTTCTTTCGGTGAATTGGTTAATAAATCCACTTCGCGTTCCATTTGCTGAAGCACTAAGTTTTCTAGTGTATTTAGCCACCAATCTCGGTTTTCTTTTTCTTCAATAAATTTTAAAAAATTTGACTTACTAATAACTTTAACGGTTGTTTTCTTTAATGCTTGAATGTATAAATCGGAAGGTTTTCCAGAAAGAAATGAATCTAGTGAAACGATAATATTGCCTTGATAACCAAAACGAATGGTTTGTTCTTCGTAATCATCTAAGATAAAGATTCTCAAACTCCCATTTTCAACAAAATAAACATTCGTGTCAATACTCCCTTTTACTTTAAGGAATTCATTACGTTCTAACTGGATAGTTTTGTGTGAAAGATCGAATATAGCATTCATTTAGAAAGTTCAGAATTAAAAGTTTTTTATTTCAAAAATCAAGCTTGTACTACAATATTAAATAGTTTTGTCGTAAAATTCTACGTTTTATTAAATTTTATGATGAGAAACAAACAATGGGCTATTACAATTAGCTTAGTGTCAGCTTTATTTTTTGCAACCACATTTGTATTGAATAGGCAAATCTCATTAAATGGAGGCAGTTGGATGTGGAGTGCTTCTCTGAGGTATTTATGGATGATACCGTTTTTATTGATCATTGTCTTATTAAAAAAGCAATTAAGACCATTGTTTATCGAAATAAAAGCACAACCAAAGCAATGGTTTCTGTGGAGTTTTGTAGGGTTCGGGGTGTTTTATTCTTTACTTACTTTTTCTGCTAGTTATGCTCCTTCGTGGTTGGTTGCCTCAACGTTTCAAATAACGATAATTGCCGGAATGTTGATGGCTCCTTTTATTAATAAAACTAGCTATTCATCTACTTTTTCATTGCCTACATTTATTTTTTCAATCTTGATGTTAATAGGTGTTTTAATTACACAGCTTAATCAAGCTAAAGCAGTAAGTTTAAATGAGTTATTACTAGGAACCGTTCCAGTTTTAATTGCTGCGTTTGCCTATCCTTTAGGGAATAGAAAAATGATGCAAATCACAAAAGGAAGACTCAATTCTGTTCAACGAACTTTAGGAATGACCTTATGCAGTTTACCTTTGTGGATTGGACTAATAATGGTTGAAATTTCACAAAATCATTTACCTTCTTACAGCCAATTAAGCCAAACATTAATAATAGGACTTTTCTCAGGTGTGGTAGCAACTACCATGTTTTTTTGGGCTACAGATTTAGTAAGAAAAAATGAGGAATCTTTAGCAGCAGTAGAAGCAGTTCAATCTTCAGAAGTTGTTTTTGCAGTATTAGGAGAGGTATTCATCTTGAAAGCTCAATTCCCAGACACAATTTCGATGATTGGGATTACATTAATTATTGTTGGAGTTGTATTGCATAGCTTAAAAAAGTAGAAACCTCAGTTCAATTTTTTTTTGACTTTTCTCATAAAATAATCTTCTCAATATTGCTTGAATGTCAAGATGTCTGTCAAACTTGGCTTTTAAATCGTTGGAAATAATGAGTTCTTCTACGATGTTGTATAAAAACGGCCATCCATTTCGGACAGCCGTTCATGATTTTTTTGTTCAAAAATTAATGTTGTACTTCTACTAAACGAACCGTTGTTCCTTGCTTGGTTTCAAGGTGCAATAAATACAATCCGTTGGTTAACTGCAGCAACAGGTATTTGGTAATTCGTGTTTGTTGGTACAGCCTGATAAACTATTCTTCCTGCATTGTCCAACAACGTTAGGGCAACAATCTCTGTTTGCTCACTTGCAACAGTAATAAAACTTGATGCTGGATTCGGATAAACTTGAATGGCTTTTAACGCCGCTTGTTCGTGAAGTGAAACAGTTGTAATTGTATGACAAGCGGAAGTGTCAGAACAAGCACCATCTGTTACAACTACTGCATAATTGCCATTTGCTGTAGCGGTAAAACTTTGGTTTGTTGCACCAGGAATAGCCGAGTTATTCGAACAATCTATCCATTTGTAAACTAAACCACTAGCATTTGCTGCTAAAGTGATGCTGTTTACATTTACATTCACATCCACATTTTGAATAGTTAAGTTCAACGTAACCACGCTATCGCAACTCCATGCTAAGCATTGGTCAAAGTGTATGTAGCCGTATTGTTGCTTAATGTGTAAGTATTTCCATCAATCCATGTAAAAATGAACCACAAGCAGTTTGAATGTCTGTTCCTGTGGTAGGATTATTAATAGTTAAGTTCAACGTAACTATTGAATCATAACCATTTTATGCTGCACCGCCAGAACAATGGTATGTAGCTGTAAGTTGTTAAGTTTGCTGTGTAGGAGTGTTTCCATCAATCCATGTAAAAGAACCGCAAAGCAGTTTGAAAGTTGCTCGTTCCTGTGGTGGTTGTACATTGAAATACGCGCAGCATTACGCCAGCATTTGTAGCTGAACCATCGTTGAATCGTGCACCAATTGCCACCGTATTGGCATCACCCATGCTCACACAATAGCCACTCATATCACCTGCAACTTCTCCGTCGATATCCATTCCTTTTGCATCCAAGCAGATCCGTTCCAACTATAAATTCGTGTATGTCCGGCATCAGTTCCGTTCCCATCGTTGTAAATGGCGCTAATTGCAAGTGTATTGGCATTGGCCATACTTACCGACCATCCACTATGATCACCTGCAACTTCTCCGTTAATATCCATTCCTTGTTGTGTCCAAGTTGTTCCATTCCAGCTATACACACGTACATGTCCAGAATTAGAACCATTTCCATCGTTATATCGTGCTGAGATAGCCACAGTATTTGCATCTCCCATGCTCACCGACCAACCACTGCGGTCGTTTGCAGCCTCACCGTCAATATCCAATCCTTTTTGCACCCAAGCAGTTCCGTTCCAACTATAAATTCTTGTATGCCCAAATTCAAATCCTGCTCCACTATTATAAATCGCTCCAATTGCTACAGTGTTGGCATCGGGCATACTAATTGAATAGCCACTTTGGTCGTTTGCAGCCTCACCATCAATATCCAACCCTTTTTGTACCCAAGCAGTTCCATTCCAACTGTAAATTCTTACATGACCAGCATTTGTAGCCGACCCATCATTAAATAACGCACCAATAGCAACAGTGTTTTCATCGGGCATGCTGACCGAAAATCCACTTTGGATCTCCTGCAGCTTCACCATCAATATCCAATCCTTTTTGAGTCCATGCAGTACCATTCCAACTATACACACGTACATGCCCTGCACTCGAACCTGTTCCATCGTTTCCATTTGCGCCAATAGCAACAGTGTTGGCATTAGGCATGCTTATAGCACTTCCAAATTGATCATCAATAGCTTCTCCGTCAATATCCAATCCTTTTTGTGCCCATGCACTTCCATTCCAACTATATACTCTGACTTGACCTGCATTCGATCCTGTTGCGTCATTTAATGGGGCTCCAATAGCTACTGTATTTACATCTGGCATACTAACGGTCCAACCACTGTAATCTTCGGCAGCTTCGCCATCAATGTCTAATCCTTTTTGAATTTGCGCCTGGCAATTATTAATTGTTATAAAGGAAGTTAGCAATAATCCTATTAAAAAAGTACGACTAGTTTTATTAAATTTCATAAGTTAATGTTTCTTAATGTTGCCTCAAATGTAATGAAATAGTGGTAAGTATTTTGTTAATTTAATTAAGACTTTTGAAGGAGGTATATGTTTTCAGTACTTTTTCAAACTGGAGTTTATTGGTTAGTTCAAAAGTAAAGAAAACAAAATATAAAAGGTTTAGTTGCTAAAAATGGGATAGATTAGTTGCTAAAAACTGTTTTTCCGTCTTTTAAAAGTTGGTAATGATCGCCTTTGCCTGAAAGTTCGTAGTGATCGTTTTTATACCAAATTCCAGAAGCTGCTTTTTGTTCTTCAAGGTCAATTTGTTCACCACCGTTTAAATAGGCTTTAACGGTACCAGCAGTATTGTTAAAAGTCATGTTCAACACATCGCCATTGTTGCTTTTTGCTACAATTTCTACAATTTCATCCGCATGTTCATAAATGATTTGGTCGCCTTTTGTCAAAGTGAGGTCGTTTCCTTTTCCTCTCAATTCATAGCTGTCGTTTTTATACCACATTCCCGAAGCCGCTTTTTGACTTTTAAGAACAGATGTTTCGTTCATATAGTTGATAGTAACTTCATCTTTGTTATTATCAAAAATCAGTTGGATGGCATTTCCATCTTTGTCCTTTAAATTTTGAGTAATAACGTTGGCAGCAACTGTTTTTTCTGTTGGATTTGCAGTTGTTGCGCTTTGGTTGCAAGAAGCAAAGAGTGTTATCACTCCAAGAGAAGTAATTAAAAAAGTTTTTTTAATCATTTTGAGTTAAATTGAATGTTATTACTAATGTTGTGCTTGATTTTGCTGTAAAATCGAGTTAAAATTAATGGATTTTCTAATTAATAAGTTGAATTTTAAACAATATTTAACGTTGTTGATGATTGCTCCATTTACCCGATTTTCAAACTGGTCATGCTTAAACTTCCAGCCATTAGTTTATCGTTAAAAAGACTAATCTGTTCGTTTTTTTGTTGCAAGCCCAAGGCATAAATCAACGGTAGGTAATGATCGGGAGTTGGAACCGCCAATTGCAATGCTTTTATTTGTTTTTCGTAGTGAATTAATGGCGAATAATTGCCATCCAAAAGATGGTGATTAACAAATTGATGTGCTTCAATGGCCCAATCGTAGCCATAATTGTCTTTATCCATGTTTTTAAAATCAACCAATCGCAAATTGTGGATGATGTTGCCACTTCCAATGATTAAAATTCCTTTGTTGCGCAGGGAGCTAAGTTGATGTGCGAGTTCAAAATGGTAGTGCGCTGGTTGGGTGTAATCGATGCTGAGTTGGATGACAGGAACATTGGCTGCTGGATAAAGGTGTTTGATGACACTCCAAGCGCCGTGGTCGAGTCCCCATTTTTCGTCCAATTCAACATTAGTCGGCACTAACAAATCTTTGGTTATTTGTGCCAATTCGGGCGACCCTTTGGCGGGATAGCTTACTTCGTAAAGTTCTTTTGGGAAACCACCAAAATCGTGAATGGTGCGGGGCATTTCCATGGCTGTAACCTTGGTGCCTTTGGTAAACCAATGTGCCGAAACACACAAAATAGCATGGGGGAGAGGCAATGTTTTAGCAATTGTTCTAAAGCCGTTCACAAATTCATTTTCTTCAATTGCGTTCATCGGGCTTCCGTGCCCCAAAAACAAAACCGGCATTCGCTCCGTATTGGGAAGTGTAAGTGATGAACGGTATAAATCGTTGAGGTTTTTCATACTCAAAATAAAAGGTGTCAACCCGATGATTTTTAAAAATGTTTTTCTATCCATTATTGTCCTTTTGACAAGCAGAGGAAGCATTTTCCCTTTAAAATTAAGATAAACGTTTACTGTTGCCCTATTTTTTAATGGTTAAAGATAGGGAAAAAAATAATAGGTAGTTTATGGTGTCAGAATCGGTGCTATAAAAACTTCTATTAATTGAGTGCATAAATTGTTACTTTAGATAATTAAAACTTAAATTCTTCTAGGCCTTTATTCCACATAGGGGAAAACCCTTATTTTTCAGTTTGTAGGTTTTCCCACTTCTTCATTAGAGCTTAATTATTGAACTTTGTATCAAGATTTAAAAAATGTAGATTATGAAATTAAGAACAGCAATTTTGGTGTTTGTTACAATTAGTTGTGTTTCTGCACATGCTCAAATTAACAATCCAGCAGAAACAACAAAGATTAAGGTAGAAAATAGAACGAATCAAAAAATTGATCAAACAATTGATAGAGGTTTAGATAAATTAGAGGAAGGCATAGATGGTCTATTTAATGGTGAAAACAAGAAAGGAAAAAATAGAAAAGAGAAAAACAACAGCTCTAATTCTCAACAAACGATTGATAATTCAAACAATTCTAGTGGCTCTAATAGTAAGAATAACTCCAGTAATTCTAATGCAAATAACAATGGTTATGACCCTGCTGTAACAAATACAGACAACAATGGAAACACGGATTACTCTGCTTATAAAAACTTCAATTTTATTCCCGGTGAGCAGATAATATTTTTTGAAGATTTTAAAGATGGCTCTAAAAGTCGTTGGGGTGCTTATGATATTGAAAATGAGGTTAATGTTCAAAGTTATGATGGTGCAAATTGGTTGGAAGTAAAAAGTGGGGCATTTTACCCATTGGGTTTGAAAGCCTTACCTAAAAACTTTACTTTAGAATTTGATGTTTACACACCGGACATAAATACCGGAAGTTTAGACATTCGCTTTGTTGATCAATCTCAGGCCGGTGCTTTGGGAGATCCTTGGTTGGATAATTCAAGTCATGTAACATTTACCCCCAAAACACATATGCCTAAAACCGGATTAGGTAGTTATCAGAAGAAAATAAACAATGAAGAGCTGAACCCTCAAAATGAATTTAGATTTTATTCTTGGTTACCAGAATCAGGGGAGTATTATGCCAGAATTAGCCTAAGTTGCAATAATGGTAGGGTTTCTGTTTGGGTAAATAAAGAACAAGTTCTGGATAATATTGATTTATTGGCAAGTAATATTCAGTATTTATTGTCCTTTCATTTGCAAAATTATTTTGTAGCTGAAAACAGAATGTATCTTACCAATTTCAGATTAGCAACTGGTGTAGCCAATCCGAAAACAGAACTCGAAAGCAATAAAAAATTTATAACTCAGAATATTTATTTTGATGTCAATTCTGATGTTATTCGTCCAAATTCGTATGCAACTTTAAAAGAAATAGCTCAAAGTATTAATTCTATTCAAGGCAATATTTTAATTGTTGGCCATACAGATAGCGATGGTTCAGATGCTGCTAACTTGGAGTTATCTAAAAAAAGAGCTGAATCGGTGAAAAGAGCCTTGGTAAATGAATTTGGTCTTGACGCTAATCGATTAAGTACAGATGGAAAAGGAGAAAGTGTTCCGCTGAATAAAAACTCCAATCCATCCGAAAAAGCAGCAAATCGTAGAGTTGAGTTTATCAAACAATAGTGATTTGTGACTTTTCTCATGCTAATTCATGCATGAGAAAAACGAATAGAAAAATAAACTTAAAATTATTAAAATAAAGACAGAAAGTAAATAAATGAATATTAACCGTTTATAAAGAAGTTAAGATGAGGTACAAAAAGTTAAAATTAAGTATTTTGTTCTTGTTAGGATTTGGACTGACAGGAGTACAGGCGCAAACGAGCGTTAATGCCTCAGGCGGAAATGCTACAGGGAGTGGAGGAAGTGTTGCTTATAGCATTGGGCAAGTAGTTTATACTACCAATACAGATGCTTCTGGTTCCGTAAGCCAAGGGGTACAACAAGCCTACGAAATTTTCACAGTAGGAATAAAAGAAACTAAACTGAATATTTCGCTTTCGGTTTTTCCTAATCCTACTGCCGATAACTTAACCTTGCAAATTAGTGATTACAACAACGAAAAATTGTCGTATCAGCTTTTAGATATGCAAGGTAAATTATTAAACAACGGACAAGTAACAACACAGCAAACTCAAATTAATACGGCTAATTTGCCTGCTGCAACCTATCTTATTAATGTTCTTAACCAAGAAAACAAAAAAATTCAAACGTTTAAAATTATAAAAAAATAAAAGTTATGAAAAAGATAATCACTATTTGCGCAGTAATTCTAATGACTGCAAGCGTGTTTGCTCAAATACCTCAAAAAATAAGCTATCAGGCAGTTATTCGTGACGGAAGTAATAACTTGGTAGCAAACCAACCAATTGGTATGAAAATAAGTATTTTGCAGGGTTCATTTTCTGGGGCATCGGTTTACTCAGAGATATTCAATCCGAATCCGACTACTAATGCAAATGGGCTTGTAACAGTAGAAATTGGTGGAGGTCTTCCTGTTTCTGGAAGTTTTACCTCAATTGATTGGTCATCTGGACCATATTTTATAAAAACAGAAACTGACCCAACAGGCGGAACAAACTACACCATTATTGGCACAAGCCAATTATTAAGTGTGCCTTATGCTTTGCACGCCAAAACGGCTGAATCGGTTACAGGAACAATAACCGAAACTGACCCAATATTTGGAGCATCTGTGGCAAGTGGTATTACCAGTGCTGATACTGCTAATTGGAATAATAAACAAAACCAATTAGTAGCCGGTGCCAATATTACCATTGTTGGAAATACTATTAGTGCAACAAGCGGCGGTTCATCTAATAATTTCTATTTAGGACAAGATACCCTAGGAGGCATTGTATTTTACATTTACCTTGACCAAAATGGCAACCAACATGGTTTAATAGTATCCAAAACCGAAACAACTGCCCAATGGCAGAGTTCTGGAACCACAACTGGCGCAACTCGTAGCTGGGATGGCGTGTACAATACGGCATTAATGACCAACAGCCCTGCTAAAACATGGGTAACAGGCCTTGGTGCAGGTTGGTATTTACCATCTATTGACGAACTAAGCATTTTATGGCATAACCGCTTTCATGTTAATAAAGCGTTAAATGCCGCAGGTGCAACTTTATTGTCCAATAATGCCTACTATTGGAGTAGTACGGAGTACAATGCGGCGAACGCGTTCTACTTCAGCTTCAGCTACGGCAGCCCGGGCAACTACGGTAAGACGACTACTTATAGAGTACGTGCCGTTCGGGCTTTTTAACTATTTACCCCGTGAGATATGTTTTACTATGTGTATGTACTTAAGAGTGGGAAAGATGGCAACAATTATGTAGGTTATACCAATAATTTAAGAGAACGAATAATTCTACATAATGCTGGCAAAGTTTCATCAACTAAAAACCGTTTACCCTTACAACTAATATATTTTGAAGCATGTTTAAATCAACAAGATGCAACTAAAAGAGAAAAATATTTGAAAAGTTCTTGGGGTAAACGCTATATAAAAAGTAGAAATGAAAATTATCTCACGGGGTGAACTATTTATCAATTAAATACCGCGAAGCGGTCGATTTTTTTGCAAAATTATGGCGCTATATTACGATTTACCAGTTTTTAAGGATGTGTATAAGCTCGTGTTGAAGATTTTTGATTACACCAACGATTTTCCTCATACTAAATCCGTAATAAAACGAACAAGAGAATAAACTTAAAATTAAAAAATGAAAACAAAACATTTTATAGCTATTATACTGATAGGCGCAAGTATGTATTCTTGTGACAACAAGAACAACGCTAATCAAAACGGTGTCAACATAGATGAAGTTTACGAAAGCGCATCAAAAGACCCTAATGCAGAAGGTGAAAACAAGTGCTTGATGGATTATCAAAGTAAATATGACGCGTTGATTTCTGAAGAAGATGTGTTAAAAATTACTGGCTTTTCTAAAGCGAAAATGAAGACGAAATACAACAAAATTCTTCGTGATCCGAGCTCTCATGAATTTTTGTATCTATTTGACAACAAACGAGAACAATATATCAAACAGTTGGATATGAAATTGGAAAAGGATGATGTGATTGCCATTTGCAACATTAAACCAATGTCTCTTTCAAACTTTGAGCATTCTTATAGAGCTCTAACGGATGCAGAAAAACAAAAAGCAAAAGAGGCTATGAAAGACATTTCAGAAGGAAATTCTGATGATCCTAATGTTAACAAAGCAATGGAACAAGCTCAACAATATGTAAGCAAAGAAGATGTGAATAAAGTAGGGAGCGCTCTCATTGATGGACTGGGTGATATAACTAAAGCCTATGTAAAGGTAAGTGGATTGGGTGATGCAGCTGTTTGGAACACACAAACTTTGGAATTGGTTGTTTTGCAAAATGGTGTACAATTTGAAGTTAGAGTAAATATCAACGACGATATTGAAACAAACAAGGCTGCTGCTGTACAATTAGCAAAAAAGTTCTAAATAAATGTAAGTAAACGGCTGTTTTAGAATTTCAAATTCAATCTATGGAAAAGAGGGGTTTGCTATTTATTTTGGCGCTTTGTTTTGAGTGTACTTTAGCTCTGCTCAAAAAACAAGTTCAACGATTAAGTTTTCAGAAGTCTGGGTTTGGGAATATGTAAACATTGATGGCAAAAAAGGCGAAATGGCCATATATCGCGAACCAAAATTAAATTATTGGCTTATCACACCAGATGATGCAGATTTCGTGAACAAGATGAATGAGTTTATGGTTTCTTGTGAAACCAAATGGGGAAGTTTTGCAAGCATATCAAGATGCAGAGCATTCTTCAAAACGAATCATAAAGCATCAGTTGCCACTTTTGGTTAAAAGCAAACTACCCAGTAATTGGAAGACCACTGGTAAGAGTCAGTTTTTGGAGATAAAAATTCTGATTTCCAATGATGAAAGGAATTGAGTATCAAATCCGACATGAAAAAACCGGATGAAAAACAATTGTTTTCCTTGCCTTAACCAAAGCAGAGACTTGGGTATTATCATTTTTCAATGATTTGGATAGTGATGCGAAATTACCAGTTCGATTTCCAAAAGCATTGCCGAAAAATTTTGTTGCAGTAAAAGAAGTTGTCGAATTTGCAGGAGGAGGCTCCGTTCAGTATCATTTTAAACAAATTTCACATACGGAATATTATATAGATATGAATGAATTTAAATAAAAATTGGAGTTATTTCAAAGAAGTGTTGTTTGGTAGCATAAATATTTGTTTATTTGGGTAATAAACGGAGTATTTATGCACATAACCTTAGCAGACGACCATACCATTGTGTTAGATGGTTTAGAACTTTTACTTTCTACCTTTGACTTTGTGGACAAAGTGACAAAAGCATTGAATGAAAATGAGCTTTACCAACATATTGAACAACAACAGCCAGATTTAATTCTATTGGATATCATGTTTGGTAAAACTGACGGAAAGGAGCTGTGTAAAAAAATAAAGAAAGAATATCCAGAAATAAAAATTATTGCTTTGACGAGTTATAGCGACATATCAACTGTGAAAACGGCTATCCTTGCTGGCTTTGATGGTTATTTACTAAAGTCGGAAGATAGGCAAACAATGATAGATGCCATTCAATCGGTTTATCAAGGAGAACAGTATTTTAGTCCACAAGTGAAGGATGTGTTTTTTCAACAAAGTATTTCAAAGAATAAAACAGCACTTACCAAAAGAGAAGAAGAGATTTTAAGACTCATAGTGGATGAAAAAACAACTAAAGAAATTGCCGAAGAACTTTTTATTTCTGAAAAAACGGTCGAAAATCACCGCACCAATTTAATGTTAAAATTAGATGTCAAAAATATGGCAGGCTTAGTAAAAAAAGCAATTACCATGGGATTGATATAAAAATGTGATAACCATGAGATTCGTTTACTTATTACTAGTTTTACTGTTGGTTTTGTGCAATGTTTCGTGTAAACATTCATCCAGCCACTTGTCTGCCAATGAGAAAATCAGTCAAGAAGATAGTTTGAAAATTGTAACTGCTTTTGCGCCTCCATTTGATCAAGCAGATAGTGTTTTTTTGAGCTTGTACAAAGTAATGGAGAATAAAAGAAGTGCACAACATCTTTTGAAAGCTAGCTATGCCAAAACACTCATTATGACAGGCCAATTGGCAAAAGCTGATTCTGTGGTTTCTCAATCTCTTGGTGAACTTGGTATTGATTCGTTGAGTTTGTCTTTTGCTCGATTTGCAAATCTTAAAGCAGCTTTGTTGGCCTATCAACAAAATCAGGAAGCAGCAATAAATTATTACAAGCAAGCGCTTCAGATTTTTGAAAATCATGATGATGTTAGAAATACCGCATCTGTGAGTTTCAACATTGCTAATATCTTTCTAAGTCAGTTGGATTATCCAATGGCATATCAATATAGTGGTATTGCTGTGAAAGATTTTCAATCAATCCAAGATACACTTTATTATCCAAGTGCATTGGCTGTAAATGCTGTTGCTACTATTGCTTTGGAGAAAAGAGATGAAGCCTACAAAAAGGCAAAAGAAGCAGAAAAAATAAGCCTTCAGTACAAGAACCCATTAGGAATTACCATGTCGGACTATGCATTGGGTGATATTGCGATGTATGATGAAGATTATGATGCTGCCATTATGCATTATCAAAAAATCATTCCAATGTCACAACAACTTCAACAAGTTCCTATTGTAGCCGCCGCTTATGCGTCTTTATTAAAGGCTTTGCTAGAAAATAAAGAATGGAGTCAAGTTATTGAAGAAGGGAATAAAGCATTGGAATTTACCGAAAAACATCATTACGAAGATGTTTCTTATGCGTTACATCGCCATATTTCACAGGCCTATCAGCAAAAAGGAGATGAGCATAATGCTTTGGTATTTTTAAGAAAAGCGGATGATTTTTTTAGAGACGAAGTGGTTTCAAATAACCGAAGAACAATGGGAGAATTGTTGGTCAAGTATGAAACTGAGAAAAAAGATAAACTCTTGGCACAACAACAATTGTTGATTCAACAGAAAAATACAAGTATTAAAATTTGGTTGTTAATTGGAGTTGTTTTGTTAATAATAGGTTTGGTGTATTTGTATCTAGTAAAGAAACATCAAGCTCAAAAATTAAAATTATTGCGCCAAGAAAATGAAAATGCGGTTTTGAATGCCTTGATGAATGGCGAGGAGAAAGAACGAAATAGAATTAGTAGAGAGCTTCACGATGGAGTAGCCGCAATGATTGGAGCAACTCAAATGAGCTTACAATCATTACCTTATATCTCTGATGAAAAGAAGCAAGAGCAAATAGATAAATTGGCAAATCTTGTGAGCAAAACTCATGCTGAAGTTCGCAGAGTAGCCCATGATTTGCTTCCACTTACTTTGGAAAATGAAGGATTGGTGCCAGCTATTCAACAATTCTCAGGCGAATTGAATGCTGTTGGTGCTTTGCAAATTCAGGTGCAAAACGATTTGCCAGACGAATATTCCATTTCTAAACGAACTGAGTTGATGTTGTATAGAATGGTGCAAGAGTTGATAAACAATGTAATGAAACATGCGCAAGCAACACAAGCTTGGATTCAATTAAGCGCTAATAAACAAGAATTAAAGATTGAAGTAATAGACAATGGTGTTGGTTTTAGCAATGCCCAAGAAAATCAAGGTTTGAAAAGCATCAGAGAACGATTGAAAGTGATCAATGGGGCTATTCAAATCACTAGTGCAAAACCCAACGGAACACGTGTAGTTATAAGGCTACAATAGCGTGAAGGTGTTTTATTTCTACGTATTTGTACGTTTTTACCTATACTGTTGTCCTATTTTTTTATGGTTAAAGATAAGGAAAAAACATCAAATATTATTGGACTTAAAATCCGATTGGGAATTTAAAAATAGTTTGAGCAACAAGAAAGGTAGCACAACAAGCGCATTGCCCCATTGGCTATCAATATTAAGTTTGGGAAGTAAAATCATTTGAATGATTGCTCCAGCTATGATAGAAATGTGCAATATGATATGGCGTTTGTTAAATATTTCAATTTTCAAATTGGAGTTATCAACCTGTGTTCTAAAATATAAATATTCAATAAAAAACAAGATGAGTGTGCTGTTAAAATACCAATTTTTAAAAACAAATACTCCAATATTAGTTGCTAATAATTCGGAGTTTTTAAAATTCACTATCCATCCAAACAAGACAACAATAAAGACAAAGTAAATAAAAAGAATAAAAAATCCACCGAATGAATTTTTAGCAGAAAACAAACGTTCTGCAGTTGTTTTTTGTTGATTTATAATGAAAAATAGGTCAACAATGGTGCGTATCAATTCTTGAAACCAAAACAAATAAATGAGATAAAACACGGTTACTTGTCCGTTTGCAACACCCCAAAGTGTAAACAACAAGAAATAAATCAATTCTAATCGGTGAAAATTAAGTAGTTTCATTGTTAACAATTAACGAATTTTGTTTCAGTACTTTTTTGTTGCTTTAATAGAATAAACCATTGGCAAGTAGTTTTCTAAATGTTTGATTCTGAATTTATTTGGTTCAAATTCAATTGTTTTGTTAAAGCAGTTATAGGGAGAATAATCCAATTCATCCAAGGCATTAATTTCTAATCCATTGTTAATTAGATTATTCACAACTTCGCTGATGCTGTGGTTCCATGAAATTTCTGTTATTGTAATTGCTGCAGATTTGTCGGCATAAGTTCCGTTTTGTGTTTCTACGATTGCTCCAGAATTAAAATAACGGTATGCGATTTTATCAAAATTATCATCAAACATCCATACGACAGGATGAAATTCAACAAAAATAAATTGTCCGCCTGGCTTTAAAAAATTTGAAATTATTTTAGCCCATTTATCCAAATCTGGCAACCATCCAATAGTGCCATAACTTGTAAAAACAAAATCAAACTTTTCATCTAAATGATGAGGTAAGTCGTAAATGTCACAACAAATAAATTTTGCAGTTGAATTAGTCTCATTCGCAATTTTTATTGCACTATCAATAGCTTTGTCAGACAAATCAACACCTATAACCTCTGCACCAAGTCGACTTAATGAAATTGTATCTTGTCCAAAATGACATTGCAAGTGAAGTATTGATTTTCCTTTGATGTTTCCCAGTAAGTTTAATTCAATATCGTTTAATGAATTTTTACCAGCCATAAATCGCTCTAAATCATAAAAGTCAGAATTTAAGTGTGCATCAACTCTTTTATTCCAAGATTGACGGTTAATGTCGATGTAATTTTCTTCGTTGTTCATAATTGTTTGTGATTAAGAAAAAAATAGGTATTAGGATTTAACTTGTTACTTAATTAGACTTAATCTCAAACGTTCCTTTATTTTGGAATTGTTTGCTGCCACCTTGCGCATAATAGGTATCGATGAAATCACCTTTTATCGTATATTTATTACTAAACAAATTGCGCGACCATTTTCCTTTTATATAAGTTGGGCCATTACTTAATGCAGGGACATTTCCTTCAATATCTTTTTTACCCTTTTTGTATAGCGTATCCAACCATACTGAGGTTAAATTTCCATGATAATCCGTTTCTCCAATTAGAATATAATCTTTATTAGTTTCCACAATTTTTAACCAAATTGTTTTGTCGGCTGAATAGGTTGGACTTTCATAAGTAAATACCCCAATATAATTACCCACAGGTGGTTTTTCTTTTGTGCAACTACTAATAAGTATTAGTGTAAAAAGTGGGATTAAATAAAATGTAGCTTTTTTCATATCTGCAATTTTAATAGCATGGATTACTATCAATATGACAAATATAGAATAAAAACTTTTGCCTCTCATTCAACAATATTCATTTTCTGTCAGATTAGATTTCTGCTTTTTTGTAACCCAAAAGATAATGAATAGGCATTGGTCCAGCGGTTTTACCAATTTCCCAAACATATTCCTCTTTATTTTCGAGGGAGTTAACCAACTCCTGCAATTCTTGCTCAGAATAAGTACGTAAAATAGAAGCAATGCCATCCCATAAAATGTAAAGTGGAATGATTGGAACGAGATAAATGAATGGCAATACGTTCCAGCGAACTGGACGGATAAACAAGGTGAAAATCAATACGTTTAGTGGTACAAATAACATAGAGAACCAACTTCCAAAATTTCTGCCCACAGGTTCAAAAATTGCAATTGTTGATTGCGTATTTACTGCATTTTGCAATATACTTTTTGCTTTGTCGGGGCGAAAATGATGAAAAGCACCAAAAATTGTTTGAACAGTGCCTTGCAAATGTTGAGGAGGATTGCTCGCATCAACCGATGATTTTTCATATAAAAAAGTATGGGGTACTTCTTCTTGTAATTTTTCAAAAGCTTTGATGTTGGGATAGTAATCAGTTAGAGTGATTTTTAAATCGGGATGTACGTTTTTTAAATCTTTTGCCAAACCGATTAAACCACTACCGCCACCAGATGCTAAATCCACCCAATGTTGTTGGTTGCTTTTTTTTAAGCATTTTTCAAGCAACGGCAAAATAGGTTTGTAGACGTTGAATTTAGTGGCCATAAATTTTAAATAGTCTGTTCCAAAATCTCGCCAACTAACAGGAAACCATTGCAAGTCTTCCCATTCAAGAGCATGCCTTCTTTTCATAATCCATCAAAATTTGAATTTCAAATATCAGAAAAAACTTTGTTTAACGAGTATTCAATAGTTTAAATTTTAATAGGTTGCGTCAATGTTAACAAGTTGAAAGTGGATTTTTGAAATTTTATACGTTACATCGTATTATACTTCAATTCCTATTTGTTTTGTGCGTTATCCCAGAAAAATAATAGTGCTACATGGTGGAACTCATGCCTTAAAAACAAAAATTACCAAAACTTGCAGTTAACAGGTTTTGGTAATTCTATGTGTATTGAAAAAAAATGAATTAGATTGCAATTTTTAATTGTGCAATTTTTGATTTATCAAATTTTGCTTTGGCATAATCTAATGTAATTTTTAATTCTTTTTCTTTGCTTGTTGGCATTTCAAACATGGCGTCGTTGAGAATGGCTTCACAAATAGAACGCAATCCTCTGGCTCCTAATTTAAACTCAAGTGCTTTTTCAACAATGAAATCCAATACTTTGGCATCAAACGAAAGTGTAATACCATCCAAATCAAACAATTTTTCGTATTGTTTTACTAAGGCATTTTTAGGTTCAACCAAAATGCGTTTCAAAGCAGTTGCATCCAACGGTTGTAAATATGTTAAAACTGGAAAACGACCAATTAATTCGGGAATTAACCCAAAAGTTTTAATATCCGTTGGAATGACGTATTTCAACAAGTTTTCTCCGTCCACTTGTTCTTCATCCGATGAGGAAAAACCAATAGTTTGACGATTTACTCGGTTGGCAATAATGCGCTCAATGCCATCAAATGCTCCACCACAAACAAACAAAATATTTTTGGTGTTGACTTGAATCATTTTTTGCTCCGGATGTTTTCTTCCTCCTTGAGGTGGAACGTTTACAATTGCTCCTTCCAATAATTTCAACAAGGCTTGTTGCACACCTTCACCAGATACATCACGGGTTATGGATGGATTATCGCTTTTACGTGCAATTTTATCAATTTCATCAATGAAAACAATGCCTTTTTCGGCTGCTTCTACGTCGTAATCTGCGGCTTGCAATAAACGGGATAAAATGGATTCCACGTCTTCACCCACATAACCTGCTTCGGTTAAAATTGTAGCATCGGCAATACAAAACGGCACATTCAACATTTTTGCAATGGTTTTAGCCAATAATGTTTTACCCGTTCCGGTGCGACCAACCAAAATAACGTTTGATTTTTCAATCTCCACTTCATCAGCTGTTTCAGGTTGATTCAATCGTTTGTAGTGATTGTAAACCGCCACCGAAAGTACTTTTTTAGCATCGTCTTGACCTATGACGTATTCATCCAAATGGGATTTAATTTCCTTTGGTTTCAATACATTCATTTTCATTTTTGGAGAAGATTTTTTGGATTGTCGTCCAAATTCAGCCAAAACAATTTGATGCGCTTGCTCCACACAATTTGGGCAAATATGCCCTGCTACTCCTGATAAAAGCTCACCTGCTTCTTCTCTTGATCGTCCGCAAAACGAACAACTTAAATCTTTTTTTGCCATTTATGGGGTCTAAAAATTAAAAATGAGTGCAACACTACTGCTGCACTCTATTTTTTTATCTGTTGTTTAAAAATTATTTTTGAGGATTTCTCACCAAAATTTCATCCACCATTCCGTAAGCTTGCGCTTCTTCGGCAGTCATCCAGTAATCTCTGTCAGAATCTTCCCACACTTTTTCATACGGTTGTTTAGAGTGGTGTGCGATAATTTCGTACAATTCTTTTTTCAATTTTTGAATTTCACGTGCTGTAATTTCGATGTCGGATGCTTGTCCTTGTGCACCTCCCAATGGTTGGTGAATCATTACACGAGCATGTTTCAATGCCGAACGTTTTCCTTCAGCACCTGCACACATTAAAACAGCTCCCATCGATGCGGCCATTCCCGTACAAATTGTTGCGATATCTGGGCGTACGTATTGCATGGTGTCGTAAATTCCTAATCCAGCATATACCGAACCTCCTGGAGAGTTCAAATAAATTTGAATGTCTTTTTTAGGATCTACAGATTCCAAGAATAACAACTGTGCGTTGATAATATTTGCCACTTGATCATCAATTCCCGTTCCTAAGAAAATAATGCGGTCCATCATCAAACGCGAAAAAACGTCCATTTGAGTCATGTTCAATGGGCGCTCCTCGATGATGTAAGGCGTCATATTTTTAAATGAAGAATCGATGTAGTTTGAAACATGCATGGAGCTAATTCCCATGTGTTTCGTTGCATATTTTTTAAATTCGTTTCCGTCAAACATTTGCTATAAATTTTGTTTAAAGTTAGTATAAATAATTGATTATCCTTCTAATGCAGCTAAATAACGTTCAGCATCCAAAGCAGCCATACAACCTGTTCCAGCAGCAGTAATTGCCTGACGATAGTGTCTGTCTGCAGCATCACCGGCAACAAAAACACCAGGAACATTGGTCAACGAAGTACCCGGTTTCTCGTATTTAATGTAACCAGTTTCGTCTAAATTGATATAGTCTTTGAAAATTTCTGTATTTGGTTGGTGTCCAATAGCTACAAAGAAGCCTGTACAAGGAATTTCTTTTGTTTCGTTGGTTTGATTGTTAACCACTTTAACACCAGTTACAACGTTGCCATCGCCCAATACGTCCACTGTTTCTGTGTTGAATAAAATTTCAATGTTAGGTGTGTTTTTAACACGATCAGCCATAATTTTAGAAGCTCTAAATTCATCGCGACGTACCAACATTGTTACTTTTTTACACAATTTTGACAAGTAATGTGCTTCTTCGCAAGCAGAGTCGCCAGCACCTACAATCACTGTTTCTTGTCCGCGGTAAAAGAATCCGTCACACACAGCACATGCTGAAACACCTCCACCAAGTGCCAAGTATTTTTGTTCGTTTTCTAAACCTAAATATTTTGCCGAAGCTCCTGTTGAAATAATCACTGTTTTAGCATGAATTTCTTGTCCGCTTTCTGTCCAAGCTTTGTGTATTGGTCCCGAAAAATCAACTTTTGTAATAAATCCAAATCGAATATCGGCTTCAAAACGTTTTGCTTGTTGTTCCAATTGTACCATCATTTCTGGTCCAGAAATTCCTTCAGGATAACCAGGGAAATTTTCTACTTCATTGGTTGTTGTAAGCTGTCCACCTGGTTGCATTCCTTGATA
>JAWKMK010000021.1:0-50806 GCA_041392275.1 Crocinitomicaceae bacterium
TGATGGTGAACGTCAGATGTGTGCTGTGGCCAGAGCTTTGGCGCAACAAACACCTATTATTTTGTTAGACGAACCTAGTAGCTTTTTGGATTACAAAAACAAACGCCGATTGATTGAGCTTTTACTTCAAATTGCTAAAGAAATGAACTTACTCATTTTGTTCTCGTCACACGATATTGAAACTATTGTTCAATTTGATATTCAACTACTTGGATTAAGCTGTGCACCATCAAAAAAAATTGTAACAATTGACAATAAAATGGACTTTGAGCAGTTAATTGAACAATTTTATGAATGAAATAAAAACTTTGAACATCAATAATTCATTAGAATCACTATTTTTACACCAAAATTAATACTCGCATGGACAAACTGATTGCCGCATTCATCGCAAATATTGAAGAAGCTTTACAAATTGCTAGTAATGCAACCTTTCAAACGCCTAAAAAAACAATCAACAATGTTGTGATTAGTGGTATGGGTGGCTCCGGTATTGGAGGAAAATTAGTTGCTCTTTGGATTCAAGATGAAATCAAAGTGCCTGTTCAATGTTTTAATGACTATGTAGCACCGCAATTTATTAATGAAAACACATTGTTAATTGCTTCATCCTATTCAGGAAATACAGAAGAAACATTAATTTTTACCAAAGAAGCGAAGGACAAAGGAGCTCACATAATCGGTGTATGTTCGGGTGGTGAATTAGCCAATTTTTGCAAAACAAACGGTTTTGATTGCGTTGTAGTGCCAGGTGGAAACCCTCCAAGAACTGCATTGGCATTCTCCATTGTTCAGTTGACCAACATATTTTATAAGTTAGGATTAACCTCAGATAAAGTTTTAAATCAATTAAAGTCGGGGGGTGAGTTGATTCACGCAAGAAATGCACACATCCAGGAGGAAGCTAAAAAGTTGGCAACATTTTTAAAAGATACAGTGCCAGCATTTTATGCAACAACACCATACGAGGCTGTATTAATTCGCGCTAAGCAACAGTTCAATGAAAATTCTAAATTGTTGTGTTGGACACATGTCATTCCAGAAATGAACCACAATGAACTAGTTGGCTGGGGTGGTGGCGATAACCGTTTTGCTGCCGTTTATTTTGATACGTGCGATGTGTATCCAAGAAATGCAAAACGAGTAGAAATCACCTTGGAAGTGATTGAAGCCAAAACAAAATTGATGAAAATCAAAGCAGAAGGTTCTAATTTTGTGGAACGTTCCATTTATTTAATTCATTTGGTAGATTGGGCTTCTTACTTTTTAGCAGAACAAAAAAATGTTGATGCTTTTGATATTAAAATCATTGACCGTTTAAAGTCAGAATTAGCAAACTTTTAAGAAATGAAACCAAAAGTTATCTTTCAATCACTTGGATTGATAGATTATCAAGAAGCGTGGGATTATCAAGAAAAACTGTTTAAAGATACGATTGATAAGAAAATCCGCATTCGCAATGGCGAAACCGATTTATCCACTCAAAATTATTTGTTGTTTTGCGAGCACCCACATGTGTATACACTTGGGAAAAGTGGTGATGCTTCGCATTTGCTTTTAAGCGAAGAATTGTTGGCACAGCACCAAGCTAAATTTTATAAAATCAATCGCGGGGGAGATATTACCTATCACGGTCCCGGACAATTGGTAGGCTATCCTATTTTTGATTTAGACCATTTTTTTCCAGATATTCACAAATACATGCGTTTTTTGGAAGAAGCTGTTATTCAAACATTGAAAGAATACGGCATCGAGTCGGGAAGGGTAGAAGGCATGACGGGTGTTTGGTTGGATACCGATAAACCAACGGCTCGAAAAATTTGCGCAATGGGAGTTAAAAGCTCACGTTGGGTTACCATGCACGGAATAGGGTTTAACATTAACTCGGATTTGAATTATTTTTCGCACATTGTACCCTGTGGTATTCAAGATAAAGGCGTTACTTCAATGAAAAAGGAATTGGGTAGAGAAGTGGATATGGCAGAAGTAAGCAATATTCTCAAGCAAAAAATGGCCGAACAATTTGGATTTGATTTTGCTGAATAAAATTTTGTATTTTTATAATTCATTCAAATTGTATGATTTATGAAATACACAGTTTTACTTTCGGTTTTAATGGTATTAACGCTTAGTTTTTCTCAGCAAGATAGCATTCCTGAGCATGAAACGTTTCAAATTCATTCATCAATTTTAAAAGAGGACAGAACCATCAATGTTTGGTTGCCAAAAGCACATTCTAACACTCAAAAATTGCCTGTTTTGTATATGTTGGATGGCGGAATTAAAGAAGATTTTCCCCATCTTGCCAATACACTTTCCAAATTAATGGAAAAAAAATCCATCCCTCCAATGATGTTGGTAGGCATTGAAAACATTAAAAGAAGAAAAGATTTAACAGGTTATACCACCTCCAAATATGATAAAACCATTGCAGATGAGGTGGGCGGTGCCGAAAACTTTAGAAAATTTATTGTAACAGAATTAATTCCAGCCATTCAAAAAAAATATGCAACAACCTAATTCTTCATCCATTATTGGTGAATCATTGGCAGGGTTTTGCTTTATTCTAGAGACATTTTTTCTTCAACCTGAAGTATTTGATCATTACATAGCTTTAATTCCATCATTGTGGTGGAACAATTACCATTATCCCAAAAATCTGGATACTTATTTGAGTGACTGTGTTCTATCCTGAAAATCGCTTTGGTTTGGGGCATCAAACACAAAATCAATTACTCAACTCAATCGCAAATTGGCAAAAACGTTGAAAAAGAAAAATTGCGCTAATTTACGTTGGTATTATTCGGATGAAGTGCAAGAAAACACAATACCATTTTTAGAGCTGCAAAAGAACGAGCGTTGAAATGGACGTTTGGAAAATGAGCAATAACTTATTTTTTCAATGCGTAAATCAATTCATTTTGATCTGACGTTCCAAAATAGGTGTTGGCAACATGCAGAATATCAGATGCTGTTAAATTGTCTATTTCTTTGTAAATATCTGGAATGGTGTCAATTTGATTGAACAACAACAAGCTTTTTCCAAGTCCTAACATCAATCCAGCATTTCCTTCCAATGACAAGGCTATTTGTCTCTTTAGCTGTTTCTTTGCTTGGTTTAATTGCAAGGTTCCCATTTTTGTATCACAACTATTTTTGAGTTCTTTGCGCACCAAATTGATGGATTTTTGCAAATATTTTTCGTCGGTGCCTAAATAAATGCTCCAAAATCCGGTGTCAACATAAGGTGTGTAATTGGCTTCGATGTTGTATGAATATCCATATTTTTCGCGAATGACAAAGTTAAACGAATTGAGTGCTTTGGTCCACCCAAAATATTGGTCAACAAAATCATCCCTCTTCTATCGTTATCGCTGTAATTGGGCGCAAAACCACCAATAATTGCATGGGTTTGCACATTTCCATGTTGCTCCGTTATTGAAAAAGGAGGTTGAGGTTGAAATGTTTCCAATTTGGCAGATACAACTTGGTCGTTTTCATTGAAAAAATACTTTTCAACCCATTTTTTTAGTTGCGCCAAACTTTCATTGCCAACATAAGAAATCACCATATTTTTTAACGAGAAAAAACGATTGGTGTAATTTTTTAAATGTTCTTTTGTAAAACTACGAACCGATTCTTCTGTGCCTAAAATATTGTATCCCAACGAATGGTTTTTAAACAATTTTGCTTCAAAATCATCAAAAATACGATCGCTTGGAGCATCCAAATACGAATTCAACTCGTCCAAAACCACTTCTTTTTCTTTCTCAATTTCCTTTTCTGGAAAAGTAGAATGAAACGTAATGTCGGCAATTAATTCAATAGCTCGTTTTAAGTGTTGATTGGTAAATGATGCATAAATGGCAATTTCTTCTTTGGTAGTATAGGCGTTTAATTCACCGCCAACAGCATCTAATCTGGAAAGAATGTGATATGCCTTGCGATTAGTAGTTCCTTTAAAAATACAGTGTTCAATGAAATGTGCCAATCCCTGTTCGTTTTCTTGCTCGTAGCGTGAACCAGCCAAAATTGTGGTGCCAAAATGCCCTACAAATGTGTCTTTGTACAAATAAACCAGTCTTAAACCATTTGAGAATTCAACAACTTCGGGATGAATAGCAAATTTCATGTAGAAAAGTTCTCTTTTTTTAATTTATGGATTTAAGCGAGAAATCGTCCATTGACTCCCATTTTTTTCAAACACAAAACGATCGTGCAAACGCGATGGACGGCCTTGCCAAAATTCAATTTTAGAAGGTGTGATTGCATATCCTCCCCAATGTGGTGGACGAGGAACATCTGTTGGATATTGCGCTGCTAATTTTTCTATGCGTTGTTCTAATTCATTGCGAGAAGCTAGTTTTTCTGATTGATGACTAGCCCATGCCCCAATTTTACTTTCCCACGGACGTGATTGAAAGTATTCATCACTTGTAGATGCTGCTACTTTTTCAGCAGTTCCTTCAATGCGTATTTGTTGTTGCAACGATGGCCAGAAAAATTGCATAGAAATTCTAGGATTATTGGCCAAATCGTGTCCTTTGTGCGAATTATAATTGGTGTAAAAAACAAATTGCTCGTCGATTAATTCTTTCAAATAACAGATGCGCGTAGATGGTTGATTATCACTGCTTACCGTAGCGATAATTGCTGCGTTGGGCTCCAAACATTTTGCATCAATTGCATGTTGCATCCATTTTTCAAACAATTCAAACGGACTTCCATCTTTTATTTCGTCAAGTTGTGCTAAATCAAAATTGTGGTGATCGTTGCGCAACAAATCTGTTAAATTTCCCATATTATTCTTCTGTTGAATATTCGTCCTCGATGTCGCTCTCTATTTCTTCATCCAACAACTCTTCATCGTCAATGTCAGAACCAGAAGCACTATACATCACTCCTTTTCCCGGTGAAGTAGGTTCCATGTCGTAATCTTCAAGTGGGCGGCGACTAATTTCACGGTCTAAATTTTCTTTTGGTGGGAAAACATCTACAATTGGCGTTGCCATAATAGAAGTGATTTCAAAATCAACCAACATTGTTTTCAAGGATTCACCAATATTTTCAAAAGCTTCTCTAGCAGAATTTGCAGAAACTAAAAATGTTTGTGCAACTTTTTTAGATTTTCCAGCATCAATATCGCCCGATTCAAACATGATTTTGCATTTCCACCAATACTCAGCGCCATCAAACGCAAAAATATCGTGAAAATCTGTTCTTGCAATACTAGATACATTAAACTCACCCGTTATCATTGAACCAAGTTCATCATAAATACGTGCTTCGGCATCAGTAAATGAAAGTGCTGAAAGTAAATAAGGCTCTGAAACTTTTTTGAAAGTTCCATCTTCTAATTGTTTTGTAAATTTAATTTTTACGGTAAACCAGTTCATACGTTTGAATTTAATGTAAGGATTGCAAAGATAATGAATTTGTGTTTTGTATCATTTTTTTTTGAAAGCTTTCATTGGTGATTTTTTTTACAACATTCATTCATTCATTCATTCGACCATTTTGGTAAGACACATCTAATACCTTTAGGGTCGTTCATTAATGGAGCACATTGATTACAATGATTGCAGCCATTTACATAATTTTCATTTAATTGATGTAGATGATTAACCATTTCAGGATCGCGGAGTAATGGACGACCTAATTGCACAAAATCAAATCCCACATCCATTATTTTTTGCAGGCTCTCTATTTTGTTTGCACCACCAATAAAAATAAGGTTACATTTTACAGCTTTTCTTATTTTTTGTGCCGCTTCTAACAGGTACAATTCGCGGTAAGGATAATGCCTAAACATTGATTTTGCTACCATTTTCATCCCAAGTTTTAGAAGTGGATTTTTTTCATAATGCAATAATCCTGGTAAAATGGAATCGCCATGAAAAAGCAACATTGGATTTTGGCTACTCGTGCCAGCACTAAGTATAATCCCATCAATACCAGCTTCTTCTAATATTTTTGCTGATGCTATTCCATCATCCAAACTTATACCTCCTTTTAAATCATCATACATTGTAATTTTGGCTAGAATAGGAAAATCGGGACCTACAGCTTGTCTGACTGCATTCAACACTTCTATAGGATAGCGCATTCTGTTTTCTATGCTGCCACCATACTCGTCATTTCGCTTATTGGTTATGGGGCTGATGAATTGGCTCAACAAATAACCATGACCAAAGTGTAGCTCTACGGCGTCAAACCCACATTCTTTCATTATTCTTGCTGTCTTAGCGTATGAATTTGCTACTTCTTGCATCAATTGTTTATCCATTTCTTGGGTAAAAAACAAACCGTACAATAAGCCAACCATGTTGAGTACTCGAGACGGAGCAATAGGACGTTTGCGTTGTAATTTTTTATTTCTACTAAACCCACCACAATGTGCAATTTGACCAGATAGCATTGCCCCATGCTGATGTACACTTTTTGCAAGTTGTTTAAGTTGTGGTTTTATTTCTTCACGTATGTACATATAACTATCTACCATACGACCATCTGCTTCAGGAGCACAATAAGCCAAAGTAGTCATGCCAACACCACCTTTTGCAAAGCTTTCATGAAAATGAATGCATTGGTCGGTAATGTTGTTGTTAGTGTCCAACATCGACTCAAAGGTGGCTGCTTTTATGATACGATTTCTAAGTGTGATACCATTTAACTTAGCAGGTGAAAGAAGTTTCATTAAGTTTTCAGAAGTTTGTTGCATAGCATTTGTTTTTTGTTAAAAATAAGATTTTTTCTGATTTTTTATTCCAATTTATACGAATGTTTATTTTTGCATTCACAATATAAAATATGGCCTCAAGTATATTTGCACTCTTAGACGATATTGCAGCATTAATGGATGATGTTGCTGTTACAAGTAAAATTACTTTACAAAGCAACTGCTGGTATTTTAGGCGATGATTTGGCTACTTGTAAATGCTGAAAAAGCAACTGGATTTTTATCTTCTCGAGAATTACCTGTTTTGTGGGCCATTACAAAAGGCTCTTTTTTGAATAAGTTGATTATTATTCCACTCATTTTTGTGTTAAATTTCTTCCTGCCGTTAGCAATTCCTATCATTTGGTTTTAGGAGGTGTTTATCTGGCGTATGAAGGTGTTGAAAAAATTGTTGAATTTCTATTTCACCGTCACGATAAAGAAAAATATCATCGAAGAGTTGGAAAAAACAGAAAACGACCCAGAAGACGAAAAAACAAAAGTAAAAGCAGCCATTACAACCGATTTTATTTTATCGTTGGAAATCGTCATCATCGCACTTTCTACTGTGTTAAATAAGCCTTTTACCATTCAATTAATTACTGTTTTTATTGTATCCATTATTGCAACCGTTGGTGTGTATGGATTAGTGGCGTTAATTGTTAGAATGGATGATTTAGGCTACCGATTAATTCGTTTTTCGAAAGGGAAAAAGTTTTTTACCGCAGTTGGTAATTTATTGGTAAAAGCATTGCCTCTCATTATTCGCTCTTTTTCTGTAATTGGAACCATCGCTTTTGATTTTAGTTTCGGGAGGTATTTTTGTACACAACATCCATCAAATTCACGAATTTTTTCCAACTATGCCATCCTTGTTGTTGGAAGTTTTAACTGGTTTAGCTGTCGGGTTGATTGCTGTTCTAGTGGTTACTTTTGTTAAAAAAATAATTACACTTATAAAAAAATAAGTTTTTCTTTTTTTATCTACAAGTTTCATTTTACATTTGTTAGAGATAAAATACTATTGACAAATGAAAAACATTTTTTTTACTTCCGCTATTGCGTTACTTGTTTTGGTTAGTTGCACCAAAGAAACATCCGATAATGTTAATCAAGACAAAATCTGGACAGAATACCAATTGATTTACAATGATGCAACTCACATCACGTAAGTGAAAGCAATTTTAAATTTAGCAATGCACTCGGCACTTTGTTGGAGTTAAAATCACCAGCTTATGTACTATTTAATAGTGATACGTTGAATTACAATCCAACTATGGGTTATTATGAAAAAGAATATCCAACTTTTGTAAATAGTGGTACGTTTACTTACAAAGACTTGGATAACAATGTGTTTACAAATGCAGTTCATTTAGCTGATACAGTTGGATTTCCAGTAGGTTTAGATACCATTAGCAAATCAGCTCCGTTTCAGTTAACTTGGGTTGGAGCAGCAGTGAAAGCAAATGAAACTATTTCTGCATGGTTGAATAGTAATGTGGAAGGCGACTCTCGCTTTCAGTTTACTAATTCAATCGGAAATACCAATTTAATTTTCCCACTTAACCAATTAACACAATTGGGTGTTGGACCTTATGGTGTTTTGTTGATGGAACGTTTGTATAGCACAACTACCATGAACGGGACAAGTGCAGGTGGGGTTATAAACCTAAAATATGTACCAAAAGGATTGTCGCAAATTGAAATTGTACCCTAATCATCATTATTGATTCACGCATAAAAGAAGCTGCTTTAAATCTATTTTGAAGCAGCTTCTTTGTTTTATGCTACTGCTATTTGTTAAGAGAACTTAAAAATGATACTTCTTATACATTTGAATTTTTTTTCAATTAAAATAAGGTTATATTTGTTTTAAAATAAACAACTATGGATTTAATTAAAAAATTATTGAAAAACCCATCTTATGGGACAGGTGCCGATTTTGCACTTTTGTTAATTCGTATTGCCGCAGGTGGCTTTATGGCTTTTGGTCACGGATGGCCAAAATTGATGAAAATAATGAACGGCGACATGCAATTTCTAGACCCTATTGGTTTGGGACCAGAATTATCTTTAATCTTGGTGTTTTTTGCTGAGTTTATTTGTGGCTTGCTTATTTTAATTGGACTTGTGCCGCGCTTGGCTGCCATTGTTTTGGTCATAAATATGATTGTAATTTTGTTTGTGGTGCATATTTCTGATCCATTTGCCGACAAAGAATTGTCTTACTTCTATTTTGTTGGATATTTAGCAGTACTTTTGGCAGGTGCAGGAAAACACTCTGTACAATATATGTTGTCAAAAAATAAATAGTAAAAACACCACACTTTGAAATTAAATTTAACCAACGGTCAATTAGCAAAAATTGTTTTAAGTAAAAACGATTGTGCCCAAGATACAAACGGAATTCAAAGTGTTGTTTACGATACAAGAAGAATTGGTGGAACGCCCAACAGTGTTTTTTTTGCACTCAAGGGCGTTCATTCCAACGGACATCAATACATCAAAGAAGCCTATCAAAAAGGTATTCGCACATTTGTTGTTAGCGAGGAAATTGATCAAAAACAATATGTAGATGCCACTTTTTTAGTGGTGGATGACACCTTTGAAGCATTGTTTCGATTGGCTGCACACCACCGTTCTTTGTTGAAAGGAAAAATGATAGTTGTTTCTGGTAAAATTGGTAAAACCAGTGTGAAAGAATGGCTCTATCATTTGTTAAGTCCCGAAAAATCAGTTTCTCGAAGTCCCAAAAGTTACAATTCCAACCTCGGAATAGCTTTATCGCTACTAGAGGCAAATCCACAATCGGAGGTAGTAATCATTGAAGTGAAACCGCATGTAGAGCTCAATCCTTCAAAAATAAATGCGTTGGTAAAACCCGATATAGGTGTGCTCACTACAACTGATAAAGGAGGGGAGCAGTTTTCGGATAATTACTACGAATTATTGTTCAAAGGAAGTTCTGTTTTATTCCATGCAGAGCGCCACCGTTCAATTTTGAATTTAAAATCCATTGTACGTTTTGTAGCCTCGTTGCCCGAAGAATTATTTTCCAACGAAGCAAAACGAAAAAATGTTGCTTTGGCACAAGCTGTTGCCTTGCATTTAGGAATAGCACCTCAAAAATTAAAAGAAAAAATTAAAAAATTGCCCGATTTAGCCCTTCGATTAGAAACATTTGAAGGTAATAACGGTAATTTTATCATCAATGATTTGTATAACTTGGATGTGGATGCTTTCCGCAATTCACTAGAGTTTCAACAATCTATTGCCACAACAAAGAAAAGAGCAGTGATTTTAGGTGCTTTTCACCAGCAAAATGAACAGCAACAAGAAATTTTAGATCTCATAGCGTCTTTTAAACCCGATTATTTCTATCAGCTAAAAGAAAATGAACCTTTTAATGCTGATTTACAAAATACAGTTATTTTAATCAAAGGAAATGCATCCAATTATTTGTTGCGCATTGCCAATTTACTAAAACAACGTCGTCACCACACCCATTTACGCATTAACTTAAAATCGTTGCGAAAAAATATTTTGGCACACAAACAAGCATTGCCTGCCAATACCAAACTCATGGCCATGATGAAAGCATCGGGTTATGGCTCTGGATTGGACAAAATTGCTCAGTTTGTGGATAGTTTTGGAGTTGATTATTTTGGTGTTGCCTTTGTTGACGAAGGTGTTTTAATTCGCAACGCTGGTATCAAAAAGCCTATTATGGTGATGAATACCGAAGAAGGCAATTACGAAGCCTGCATTGAACATCAATTAGAACCAGCCATTTTTGATTTCCAACAATTGGATGATTTTATTTCGGAATGCATTTACCAAGGTGTACAAGGTTATCCCATTCACTTAAAAATGGACACTGGCATGCACCGTCTAGGATTTGAATTGGAACAATTGGATGCTGTTTTGGAAATTGTACAATCGCAACCCGAAGTAAAAATTAAAAGCATATACTCGCATTTAGCAGAATCGGATAATTTACGCGACAAGCGTTTTACCGAACACCAAATAAAATTGTTTTCTCAGGCAGTTCAAAAACTAAAAAATGTGTTGGATTATCCGTTTGAACAACATATTTTAAATTCGCCAGGTATAGAAAACTATCCAAATGTAGGTTTTTCAATGGCACGTTTGGGAATTGGAATGTATGGTGTATCCGACAATCCTGCGTTTAAACGCAAATTAGAACCCGTGTTGAGTTGGTACAGTGTTGTTTCACAAGTAAGAACGGTTTTGGCTGGACAAAGTGTGGGTTATTCTCGCTCGCATTTTTGCAAAACTGATACACTCGTTGCCACCATTCCTGTTGGTTATGCAGATGGATTGCGCCGATCATTAAGCAATGGCGTTGGTTATCTTACTATTAATGGTGTTAAATGCCCTATTATTGGTCGCGTGTGTATGGATATGGTTATGGTGGATGCTACAAAAGCAAAAGCAAAAGTAGGCGACGAAGTAGAGATAATTGGCGAACATTGTTCTCTTGAAAAAATGGCCGAATTGCAACAAACCATTCCTTATGAAGTAATGACCTCTATTTCTGAAAGGGTTCATAAAATTTATACAGAATAACTCTGTTTTGCTTTATTGAATTTACAAAATAATAGTAAAAATGCTTTTTATATTTAACAAAAGGCTCTATATTTGTTGTGTTAAAAAAGCAAAATGGAAATTTTATTAGAAGAATATCAAGTAAAATTGGCGCGAACATCTACCAAAATTAAACGGTATTTGTTTCATCAATTGGATTTATCCAACCGTTTGATTGCTATAAAAGGCGCGCGTGGTTCTGGTAAAACTACGCTTTTGTTGCAACTGGCAAAATTGAAATTGCCACAGCAAACAACCTTGTATGTTAGCTTAGATCATGTGTATTTTTATGAAAACAAATTGTATGATTTGGCCAAGCAATTTGAATTGTATGGTGGAACGCATTTGTTGCTGGATGAAGTGCATAAATATCCAAATTGGTCGCGCGAGATAAAACTTATTTATGATAATTTTCCACAATTGCACGTTGTTTTCACCTCTTCCTCATTGCTAGAAATTTACAAATCTGAGTCGGATTTAAGTCGAAGGGCAGTTAGTTACCACTTAAAAGAATTATCGTTTCGAGAGTTTATTCTTTTTGAAACAGGCAAAGATTTAAACACTTTTCAATTGAGTGAATTGTTGAGCAATCACACTGCATTGGCACAGCAAATTATTGATGAGATTAAAGTATTTCCATTGTTTGAAAAATACTTAAATATCGGCGCATATCCCTATTACAAAGAAAATGAAGTTGCTTTTAATCAAAAATTGCAAAATACCATTAATCTGATAATTGAAGTTGATGTTAATGCCGTTGAAAATATTAACTACGACACCATTGTAAAACTCAAAAAATTACTCAAAGCAGTTGCTTCAAGTGTGCCATTCACGCCCAATATTTCTAAGTTAAGTGAATTGGTCGGATTGTCGAGAAATAGTTTAGTGGCAGCTCTAAAAATACTTGAACGTGCTGGATTGATTCATGAATTGCATAAAAATTCAACTGGAATTGGTGTATTAACAAAACCCGAAAAAATTTACTTAAACAACACCAATTTACAGTATGTTCTTGCAAGCGATAATACCAATATTGGTAATGTGCGCGAAACTTTTGTGTTGAATCAATTGAAAGGTTTGCACACAGTCCATTTGCCACCAAAAGGCGATTTTTTAATTGATGATTATATTGTACTAGAAGTTGGTGGAAAAAATAAAACTAAAAAACAAATTTCTGCAGTAGAAAACGCTTATGTGGTAAAAGATCAAATCGAAATTGGTGTTGGTAATACAATACCGTTGTGGATGTTTGGATTTTTATATTGACCTTCATCCAAAGAAACCTACTGTTATTAACATTTTGCATTAAAAATAATTCCTAATTTTAGACCAATTAAAACGCAATTGTGGCACAAAATTCTACTCAAAACATCTTAAAACAGTTATTAATACGCATTGTATTATTGTTTTTGTTTTGGATTTTATTGTTTGATTTTCAGCGTATTATTTTCACTTTTCACAATTTTGATAAATTCTCTGATGTAGGATTTTCAACTTGGATAGGTGCGTTTTTCTATTCCCTTCGATTAGACTTAGCAACTGCTGGATATTTGAGCTTTATTCCTGCCATTTTTTTAATTATTGCAACAATTTGGCAACAAAAATGGGCGCGTATTTTATTTTCAACTACGCTATTAGTGGAAGTGTTGGTTTGCGCTTTCATACATGCGGGTGAGGTAAATGCTTATCCAGAATGGAACCACAAGCTAACGGGGCGTGTATTCATGCACTTGTCTCACCCCGACGAAGTGGTGCGCACCGCCGATTATGGAATGACTTTTTGGTTTATTGTCTATGCCACATTAGAAACGCTGTTTGCCATTTTTATTCAAAAGAAATTTTTCCGTTTTGAAAATACAAATACCAAAAAAGGAATTGCTTTAAACTTGGTGTATTCTGTTGTTTTTATCCCTGTAACAGTGGGAACAAGCTTTTTGTTGGCGCGTGGAGGCTTGCAACCCATTCCAATAAACACAGATGCAGCCATTTTTTCAAACAATTATGCGGTCAATGATTTATCGGTCAACTCGGTCTATTTTTTCGGGAAAAGTTATTTGCTTTACAACCGCACCAATATTGATGAATTTATTCCAAAAGTGAGTGCCGAACAAGCACAACAAACGCTTAAAGAATTATACGATTACCCGTTGGAACATTCTAACTATTTTTTATCCAACAAGCGCCCCAATATTGTGTTTATTGTTTTGGAAAGCTGGACAGCCAACGCTATTGGTAGCATAACCGACGTTGAAACGGCAACCCCTAATTTTGATCAACTGGCCAAAGAAGGTTTGTTGTTTACCAATCTCTACGGTGTGGCTAGTACCTCAGAAATTGGCAACTCGGCAATTTTTAGTGGTTATCCAGGAATTCCAGAGGTTTCAATTACCATGCAACCCGAAAAATCACGTAAAATTCCTTGCTTAAACCAAGATTTAAAACAATGGGGATACAGCTCGGGCTATTTATTCAGTGGCGATTTGAAATACGGAAACATTGGAAGTTATTTTACCGACCACGGATTTGATGTGGTGGAAGATGAAAACGATTTTCCGTCCGATTTGCCTCGTGGAAAATTAAACTATTACGATGAAGATTTGTACAAACAACTCATCTTGCGAATGAACAAGCTAAAAGAGCCATTTTTACAATGTGGTTTTACTGGAAGCACCCATTCACCGTATGATTTTCCATCATCCAAAAAATACCAAAAATTTGATGGGGTAGAAGGAAAATTTCAAAATTCATTGCTCTATGCTGATGAATGCTTGTTTCAATTTTTGCAAAATGCTAAAAAAGAAAAATGGTATAAAAATACCTTGTTTGTTTTTGTTGCCGACCACGGACACGCTTCCAATCACCAACAAAATCCATCGGCAAGTGCATTTAATCGCATACCATGTTTAATTTATGGAGAGCCCTTGAAGCAAGAATACAGAGGAAAACGCATCGATAAATTGGGTTCACAAATTGATATTGTGCGCACTTTGCTTTATCAAATGGGAGGCGATTACCAAAAATACAATTGGTCGAAAGATTTAATGAATCCAAAAGCACCTGATTTTGCACTTCATGCCATCATTCGTGGCTATGGTTGGGTGCGACCAACAGGAAATTTCACTTATTTGATGGAAAATAAAGTCTATATTGAAAACACATTTCCAGCAGAAAGTTTTAACAAAGAATTACAGCATTGCCACTCCTTGCTTTCGTTGATTTACGAAGAATTCAAAAATTTATAACCACGTATGACTGTTGACCAACTAATTGAGTTGTTGAAACTTGAATCCAAAGCTCAAGAAGAACGATATTCTGTTAAAGATAAAGCTGGCTTCAAACAGTTAAAAGCCGATGGATTATTGTTGCAGCCCATTCGTGTTGCCCGAAAATCGTATGGTTTTGCCGATTATCCCGAGTTTGAATTTTTCTTGCCCTATCCAGCCGAAACCAATCAATTTAAAAATGGGAGTAACATTCAGTTAATTTGTGGCGATGAACAACCAATTGCAGGTAGTTTGTTGTATTTGGAAGGCAATAAAGGAGAAATTCGCCTGTTTACTTCCGACTTTCCAGATTGGTTGGAAGAAAAAAATTGTGGCGTTCAATTAATGGTGGATCAACGCACCAACGAAATTCAGCTAAAAGCCTTGCAAGCATTAAGCAATTCTAAAAAAATGATGCGTTTGTTTGAATATTTTCATCAATCGCAACCGTCAAATACAGTTGAATCGCAACAACCTACCATTGCATTTAAAAACACACAATTAAATGCATCTCAACAAAATGCCATTGTTCATGCATTACAAACAGAGGAAGTAGAAATTATTCATGGACCGCCCGGAACAGGTAAAACAACCACGTTGGTAGAGCTCATCTATCAAGCGCATCAGCAAGGAAAAAAGATGTTGGTTACAGCGCCAAGCAATACAGCAGTGGATAACATTGGTGTGCGTTTGGCTGCATTGGGCATTGAATTTTTGCGAGTGGGCAATAATGTAAAAGTAAATGATGCAATTTTACCCTATACCATTCAAGGAAATATCGACAAAAGCAATTTGCAACAAACCATCAAAAAAATGCGCATTCAATCCGAACAATTGCGCAAAATGGCACATCAATACAAGCGAAATTTTGGCAAAGATGAACGCGATCAACGCAAATTGTTGCTCAACGAAGTAAAAAACATACGCAATGAAATTCGTGCACTACAACAGCATTTTGAAACTTCGTTGTATGAAAAAAACAACATCATTCTCGGTACGCCAATAGGTATTTACGACTGTGATTTTAAACCCGAAACTTTTGATTTTTTAATCATAGATGAAGCAGGGCAATGTTTAGAACCATTAACATGGGTGGTGTTGCCATTAGCACAACGTTTTATTTTTGCTGGCGATCCATTTCAATTGCCGCCTACTGTTATTTCCAACGAAGCACAACGCAAAGGTTTTGGCGTATCGTTGTTAGAAACCATCGTAAACAACAACCATTCGGTGCATTTATTGGACACTCAATACAGAATGGAGGCTGTGATTGCAGAATTTTCCAACCGTTATTTTTATCATGGAAAACTAAAATCAATCCAACAACACCAGCCCGATGGTCAGCAATTGTTTTTTTACGATACAGCTGGTGCTGATTACACCGAAGAAGAACATGAAGATACGGCATCGTTGCTCAATTTAGAAGAATTGTATTTTATCAAAAGATTGGTTTCAGCACCCGAATTTGATGAGAAAGAAGCTGTTTTTATTACGCCCTACAACGGACAATTGCAAAAAGCAAAAGAAGTTTTGATAGATACACCAATAAAGCGTTTTTCTACCATTGATAGTTTTCAAGGACAAGAAGCTGCGTGCATTATTTTATCGTTGGTGCGTTCTAATCCTTCGCAACAAATTGGATTTTTGAACGATTACAGAAGAATCAACGTGGCATTGACAAGAGCTCAAAAAAAATTATACGTTGTTGGTGATTCATCTACCATCGGTGCTGATGATTTTTATAGCAAAATGTTAGATTATTTCGAAGAAATAGGTGCTTACCACAGCGTTTTTGAAATACAGGACTAAGGAATAAAACGTTTGGCAAATTCCCACAACACCACACCTGCACAAACAGAAACGTTTAAACTGTGCTTGGTGCCAAATTGCGGAATTTCAACCACATAATCCGATGCATTTACAATTGTTTGATTTACCCCATTGACCTCGTTTCCAAAAACCAGTGCAAATTTATTGCCATCCAACGTGTGAATATTTTGAAGTAATGTTGTTTGCTCCGTTTGCTCAATGGTTACCACTTTCACATCGTTTTCTTTTAATTCTGCAATCAATTCAGTAATTGAATTTCGGTATTCCCAATCAATAGAATCGGTGGCGCCAAGTGCAATTTTTTGAATTTCGCGATGCGGTGGAGTAGCAGTAATTCCACAGAGGTAAATTTTTTCAACATTAAAAGCATCTGCCGTTCTGAAAAAAGAACCAATATTGTTTAAACTACGAATATCGTCGAGAATTACAATTAACGGAAATTTTTGTTGTGCTTTGAATTCCTCTTCAGAAACACGATTTAACTCCCACAACTTTAGTTTTTTATTCATGGTTTTACTTTTTCAAACAACCAATTATAAATTTCTTCCCCTCTGAAAAAACGTTCCATATTGCCATGGTTCAAGCCATTATCAACTGTAAAAATTAAGTTTTTATCAGTAATTTTTTTGATAGCATTTACAATTTTTTGAGATTCAGAAATTGGTACTACATAATCTTTGTTACCATGACGAATCCACAGTGGAACGGTTGACAATCCTTCGGCCAAGCGCGTATCGCCACCACCACACATCGCCACTGCTGCAGCTACCATTTCTGGGTAAGTTCCCGTAAAATTAATCGTTCCATAGCCACCCATACTCATTCCAACAACATATAAGCGGCGTTCGTCTGTTTTGTATTTTTTTCTTACCGAATCAATCACTTCTTTAATCGATGCTGGATTCCAACCATTTGCAGTTTGAGGTGCAATAACGATTGCGGGAAATTGACGACCTGCTATTATTTCTTTAATCACACCATAGCGTTTAAGACTTTCCAAAGTGGTTCCCGATAAACTTTTTCCGTGCAAAAACACCATTACAGGTGGGTTGTTATTCAAGATACTATCGTGAGGTAACGATAAGTAATATGGATATTTGTTTCTCTAAAATGTTGTTCTAGTTTTTGGGCATTACTTTCAATGAAAAAAGTACAATAACGATAAATAATATTGATTTTTTCATGCGATATTTTTTTATGAAATTGAGGGACAAAATTAAATTCTTTCTTAGTTATAGGTTTATTTTAACAAAAAAATAGATGTTAATTCAATATAATGTTAAGTTATTTTATGTAAACAAAGAAAATAATACATAGTTGTTAATATATAAACAATGTTCTATTGCGCTATGGGACTTAAATTCAGAAAAAAGTAAGTTATATTTTTATGGTGATTGTTAAAAAAATAAAATTCAATCATAATGTGAAGTCTAAAAGATATAAAATCAATTAATTACGAAAGAACAAAAATATTTTTTTCTTAGACAACCTTTCGTTAATTTTGCCGTCTAAATTTATGAATAACATTTAAAAATCTTCAAATGAAATTTTTCAAAAACATTATTAGTTTGTCATTTATTGTAGCAATGATTGCTTTTTCGAATGAATCGCAAGCTCAATTATGTCTGGGTGATGATACTACAATATGTGCTGGTCAAACTGTTGCGATACAAAACTGTTCATCTGGCGCAGGAAATGCATCAATTGTTTTAAATAACCCATCTACAATTAGTTTAACGGATGACTCCTATTCTGGACTTATTAATATTGGATTTCCATTTAGTTTTTATGGAAACACTTATAATCAGTGCGTAGTTGGTTCTAACGGTTTAATAACTTTTGATTTATCAAAAGCCAATGGGTATTGTGCTTGGTCACTACCTACTGCTCAATCATTACCAACAACAACTGGGATAAATGAAGCGAAAAATGCAGCCATGTTGTGTTATCAAGATATTAACCCAGCAACAGGGGGACAAATTTTGTATCAAACCCTTGGTACAGCTCCAAATAGAATGTTTGTATTAATATACAACAACATTCCAATGTTTAGTAGTGGTGAATGTCAATACATGTCTCTTATTTTATTTGAAACATCTAATGAAATTGAATACCATATCGCTAATAAATCAATTTCTGGTTCAGGATGGAATGGTTCAAGAGCAATACAAGCAGTGGAAAATCTACCAGGAACAGTTGCAACAGCTACCGTAGGAAGAAATAATACTGTTTGGACAGCTTCAAACGATGGACGCTTGTACAAACCAACTGCTCCTACAAATACATCTGCATATACAGAATCAGCTATTCCATTTAAGGTTATTGTCTCACCAACAAGTAGTAATTATAGTTGGATGAATACTTTGGGACAGACATTCCCATACAACAACGGTATTTTAAACGTGAATTCCACAATGACAAATACAGCTGGTACAGTTGGTTATTTCTTAACATTAACCGGTAACAGTTGTCAATCACAAGTTGGAGCAATATCAGATACTACATTTATCACAGTAGTTAAACCTGTGGTTAGTGCCACTTCAACACCTGATGTTTGTTCTTCTGGACAAGGAACGGCAACAGCAACTGCTTCTAATGGGATTCAACCTTATACGTATACTTGGCCTGCTTTAGGTGCATCTGGAGCTACTGTTAATAATGTTGTTGGTGGTACTTACATCGTTAAGGTAGTAGATGGAATGGGTTGTCAAGCACAAACTACTGTTGTTGTAGGTAACACTCCTGCAAATTACACATCTTCATCAACCATAATTTCTTGTGCTGGTGGAAACGATGGTACGGCAACAGCTACAATGACTCCAGCATTAGGAACTGTAAGTTATTTATGGAATGATCCTGCAGCACAAACAACACAAACAGCAATAGGTCTAACTGCCGGTACATATACATGTAACATTACTTCATCTGTAGGTTGTAATGGTACAGTAACGGTGACTGTAACAGAAATACCAGGTATGCAGGCTAATTTTACAACAATCACTGATGCAACTTGTAATAGTAAAAATGATGGTGTTTTAGGGGTAACGGTAACTGCTGGAACTGCACCTTACACTTATAGTTGGGATAATTCTGCAAGTACAGCAAATATTGCAAATGATTTATTGGCTGGTACACATACAGTAACTATTACAGATGCTAATAATTGTGTAATTACTCGAACTCAAACTATCAGTGAACCTGCGCCATTGCAAATTACTATGTTAACACCAGATACACAAATTTGTCCAGAAAACACTATTACCCTAAATGTAACTGGAACGGGTGGTTCAACTGCACATACTTATACTTGGTCTTCTAATGGAGAAGTTCTAGGAACAGGAAATTCAATTACAGTTGATCCAGATGTAACCAATACCACTTATTGTGTTGAATTGTCAGAAGCTTGTGGTTCGCCCACAACTGATTCTTGTATGGTGGTAACATTCCCTACTCCAATTCCTCCACACATTACACCTGATAATTTTGCAGTATGTATGCCGGGAGCATTTGTTTTAACAAATACATCTCCAAACGTTCAAGAAGTTGCTCGCACATACTATGACTTTGGCAATTATTCTAACCAAACAATTGATAGTGGTGATGTTGCTATGATAACTTATAATAAACCTGGAGTTTATACTTTGGAAGTTATCAATACTTCAATTTATGGTTGTGTTTACGATACAGTTCTTGTAGATTTCTTAACTGTTTATCCAGATCCAATTGCTCGTTTTGCTTTAGGAGGAAATCCAGGAACTATCTTTGAAACAACTATGACTGGTCAAGATTTATCAACAGACGATGTAATTTCTTGGAAATGGTCATCACCTTATTCAACTCCATCTTATAGTGATTTACAATATCCAAAATTCAAATTCCCAGAAGGAGTAGAAGGTAAATATCCTGTAACTTTAATTGTAGAAACACAAGAAGGCTGTAAGGATACTGTAACCAATGATGCGATTATTGAAAATGTTATTTTGTTCTATGTGCCAAATACATTCACTCCAGATGGTGATGAGTTTAACCAATCATGGACATTTGTTATGAAAGGTGGAGATAACTATGGCTTTAATTTAAAAGTGTTTAACCGTTGGGGGGAAATGGTTTTTGAAACAAATGACCCAGAAATTGGTTGGGATGGTACTTATAACGGAAAACCAGTTCAACAAGGAATGTATTCTTGGAGAGCTTCTATCAACCACCGTGGCGACGATGGAAAAGAAGAGTTTAACGGACATGTAAATATTATCAGATAACTCTTAAATAGAATATAAAACAAAGGGCTGAAATTATTATTTCAGCCGATTGTTTTTTTTGTATGCATCAATTTATTATTTTTCTCTTACCCAAGTTTGTGTTCTGTAAAATGGTCCAACATATCCTCTGACGTTTAGTTTGTCTGGAGCAGTTTTATCAATCCACATTTTTACTTTGTAAACTTTTCCGTTTTCTGGATCTACAATGGTTCCACCTTCCCATTCTTCACCGTCCCATTTTAAATTACGTACAATTTGCAACCCTACTAATGGTTGGTCTTTTCTATCATCTGTACACAATTTACATTTTGGATTGTCTTCTCTTCCTTCACGTGGATACAAATATTCAATTTTACCATAGAGTTGACTTTCATATTTGTATAATTCAACAATGGATTTCTTTTTGCCTGTTTTGTCATCAATGGTAGTCCATTTACCTACAACAGATTGTGCATGACTAACAGAATATGTTAAAATCAACGCGAAAGCTAAAAATGCATTTTTCATATTTTTTTGTATTTAATGTTGTTATAAAACTAATTATTTATTTGTGTTTCCACTAAAAATATACCAAAAATATCTATTGTTATTTTGATATGAATTAGTTGTTAATTGATTTTAAGTAAAATGTAACCGAATTACAACTAAAAAAATTAAATTTGTGCCACAATATTTATAACTATGGCAGATATTCATTCATACAATTTTGCAGGTAAACGCGCCTTGATTCGTGTTGATTTTAACGTTCCATTGAACAAAGAAACATTTGAAGTGACGGATGATACACGCATTCGCGCAGCAGCCCCAACTATTCAACATATTCTAAAAAATGGCGGAAGTGTGGTTTTAATGTCGCACCTTGGACGACCAGATGGTGTGCAAGAAAAATATTCGTTGAAACACATCGTTAGTCAAGTTTCTAAAGTTTTGGGTGTGGATGTAAAATTTGTGGATGATTGTATCAATGAAAAAGCATTAGAAGCAAGTAAAAACCTGAAGCCAGGTGAGGTTTTATTGTTAGAAAACGTTCGTTTTTACAAGCAAGAAACTGCTGGTACAGAGTCGTTTGCTGAGGCATTGGCAAAACATGGAGATGTGTATGTGAATGATGCTTTTGGTACAGCTCACCGTGCGCATGCATCTACAACCGTTGTGGCAAAATTCTTCCCAAATGATAAAATGTTTGGTTATTTGTTGGAAGGTGAAATTAAAGCAGTTGATAGAGTTTTAAATAGCAATGAAAAGCCACTAACAGCAATTGTAGGTGGTGCAAAAGTATCTTCTAAAATTACAATTATCGATCGTTTGTTGAACAAAGTAGATAACCTAATTGTTGGTGGAGGTATGGCCTATACTTTTATCAAAGCAAAAGGTGGAAATGTTGGAAATTCTTTGGTAGAAGACGATTATTTGGTAATTGCCAAAAATATTTTGTTAAAAGCAGAAGCAAAACGCATCAATTTATATTTGCCTGTTGATACAATTGTTGCTGATAAATTTGATAACAATGCAGAACAAAAATTGGTGAACATCAACGATATTCCGCAAGGATGGATGGGATTGGATGTAGGGCCAGAATCATCGAAAGAAATCAGAGACATTATTGTTAATTCTAAATTGATTCTTTGGAACGGACCAATGGGTGTATTTGAAATGGAAAACTTCCAAAAAGGAACTATTGAGGTGGCAAATGCGGTGGTTGAAGCTACTGAAAAAGGTGCATTTTCATTAATTGGAGGAGGAGATTCTGTTGCAGCCATCAATTTATTTGGTTTAGCCGATAAAGTTTCGTATGTTTCTACTGGTGGAGGTGCCATGTTGGAATATTTAGAGGGTATCGAATTGCCGGGAATTAAAGCAATTAACGAATAATGATGAAATTAAAATTTAGTCTATTGTTTTTGTTCGCAGCACTAGTTGTTGGAGCTCAAGCACAAGTAAAAAATTTAAAATTGACCAACTGCGTGGTGGTTGGTCAATTTGATAAACCCGAGGATCGCTTTACAATCGAAAGTGCTGTAACAAGCTTATTGAACGAATACAATGTAAAAACTACACCATCTGTAAATTATGTAAAAACAGGCGAAGATGCATCCATTTTGGCTTCAGATTCATTACAAAATTTACTAAAAGAAAAAGGTTTTGATACGTATGTAATTGTTTCTGTGCGCGGTTATGATAGAACATTTAAGCCGTCAAAAGTAAAATATCCACTTGCAGAAAAATTGGATCAAGGAACGTTGAGAGAGATTTATCGCAATGGAGCAGTAAATGTATCTTTTGAATTTGCATTTTACAGAAATAAAGAATTGGTTGCAACCGATATCGTAAAATGTACCAATATTTCAAATAGAGAGTCAACTATGAAACGTTTCAATAAAAACGTTGATAGTAGAATTGAAAAGAAGTGGAGAAAGTAAGTTATTTTCTTCCCAACAATTTTGCTACATATTTTCCAATAATGTCAAATTCCAAGTTGACCTTATCACCAATTTTTAATTGATTGATGTTGGTGTATTCAAAAGTGTAAGGAATAATGCAAACTGAAAATGAACCTGGGTTGGAGTCAACCACTGTTAAACTGGTTCCGTTGATGGTAATTGAACCTTTTTCAACCGTTACGTCATCTGTTGCATAGTCAAAAACAAATTTCCAACTTCCGTTTTGGTTTTCAATGGAGCGACAAATAGCCGTTGTATCTACATGTCCTTGAACTATGTGGCCATCCAATCTACCATTCATCACCATACAACGTTCTAAATTAACCTGTGTTCCAACAGTCCAATCGCCCAAATTGGTGCGGTCTAATGTTTCTTTAATAGCCGTAACAGTATAGGTGCTGTCGGTTAGTTGAACAACCGTCAAACAACAACCATTGTGAGCCACGCTTTGGTCAATTTTTAATTCGCCAACAAAATCAGCAGTCAGTTCAAAATGAATATTTTCACCTTCTTTAGTGATATTTTTAACCGTACCAATTTGTTCGATAATTCCTGTAAACATCTTATTTCTTTTCTATTGAATCAACGGCATTTCTTACCGATCCGTGTTTTTTTAATAATTCTTCGGCTGTTTCGTAATCCAGTCCTGTTTGGTTCATTACCATTTTTACACCTCTATCAACCAATTTGTTGTTGCTCAATTGCATGTCCACCATTTTGTTGCCTTTCACACGTCCCAGTTTAATCATTAGGGATGTAGAAATCATGTTGAGCACCAATTTTTGAGCTGTCCCTGATTTCATGCGTGTGCTTCCAGTAACAAATTCTGGTCCTACCTCCGGTGTGATGGGATGTTGTGCCAATTGAGCAATTGGATTTCCTGGATTGCAAGTTATGGAAGCTGTCAATAAACCATTTTCATTTGCTTTTTGCAAGGCGCCTATAACGTAGGGAGTTGTACCAGATGCAGCAATTCCCACCAATGTATCGTTTTGGTTAATATTGAAAGCCATTAAATCTTTCCAACCTTGTTCGGTGTCGTCTTCGGCAAATTCAACTGCTTTGCGTATGGCAGAATCTCCTCCGGCAATAATTCCAACAACAACACCATGATCCACACCAAATGTTGGCGGACATTCACTTGCATCCACAATTCCTAGACGTCCGCTCGTTCCTGCACCAATGTAAAACAAACGTCCTCCATTTTTCATGCGCTCAAAACATGCGTCTACAAATTTTTCAATGTTGGGCAATTCCAATGCAACGGCATGTGCCACTTTTTGATCCTCACGATTGATGTTGGTTAATAATTCCAGTGTGGATTGTTTTTCCAAATCATTGTAGAGCGAGTCGGATTCTGTTGTTTTTTTCATGGTTATGACAATTGAGCAGAATAGTTTCCTTCTTCCAATGATACTTCAACGTGATTGTGCAATGTTGTTGTTAATCGCAACCCAAAGAAATTGGCTTTTATTGGAAAACGACGGTGTTTTCTATCAACCAAAACAACGGTGTAGATTTTATGAACAGGTTGCTCTAAAATTTTCATTAATCCGTATTGCATTGTTTTACCAGAGTTCAAAACATCGTCTATCAATATAACCGTTTTGCCTTCTAATTCTTTAGAATCAATTGTCATTTCAATCGAATGCGATAACGGTTTGTCTTTATCCAAAATTATTTCAAAAAGCACTATTTTTTGAGTAGAGTTATTCTCAATAATGGCTTTTAGTTTTTCCGCTAGAATGATTCCATTGCCCGTAATTCCTGCAATGTAAATAGTATCAAGTTCAAATGTATTTTCAATTATTTGGAATGCCAAACGGTTGATTTTTTGCTCAATTTGGGTGTGATTTAGAATAACTTGTTTCATTGATAACGGATTTTTCACAAAGATAATAAAACCTTGTTTGGTTGATTTTGGATTTTTGATAAATTGCACAAGTAATTCAATTTTTTGCTACTATTTCATTACTTTTGAACCGTGAAAATTTTGATTGTTCGTTTCAGCTCTATTGGTGATATCGTACTTACAACACCCGTTGTTCGTGCTGTGAAACAACAATTGAATACTACCGAAATTCATTTTATCACCAAAAAATCATTTGCTTCTTTGTTGGCAAATAACCCACATATTTCAAAGTTATATACTATTGAGAAGTCAGTGACAGAAGTGTTGGACGAACTTAAAGCTGAAAAATACGACGTTGTTATAGACTTGCACAAAAACATTCGAACATTGCGTTTGAAGCAAGCTTTGGGTGTTAAAAGTTATGCGTTTGACAAATTGAATTTTCAAAAATGGTTGTTGGTTAATTTTAAAGTGGATAAACTTCCCAATGTGCACATTGTTGAACGCTACTTTGAAGCAGTCAAAGAAATTGGAGTTGTCAACGATGGCAAAAACTGCGAATTGTTTTTTGATGAAACAGCAAAGGTTGATACCCTAAAATCGTTTGATTTACAACCAAAATCTTTTGTAGCAGTGGCGGTTGGAGCACAATTTGCAACCAAAGTAATGCCCGAGAAATTGTTGATTGAGGTATTGAAAAAAGTGGAACATCCCATTGTTTTGTTAGGTGGGCCTACAGATGTTGACCGCGCACGAGCAATTGAAATCGGTTTGCAACAGCATTCTCAAAAAGTAATCAATGCAGTTAATCAATTTTCTTTAGCCCAATCGGCATCTATTGTTGCTCAATCACAAGTGTTATTGACCCATGATACAGGGTTAATGCACATAGCTACGTGCTACAATACCCCCATTGTTAGTGTGTGGGGGAATACCGTTCCAGCTTTTGGAATGTATCCCTATTATCCTTCCAATACCGAATTGTTTAGCATTCACGAAGTGTTGAATCTTAATTGTCGCCCTTGCTCTAAAATTGGATACGAATCGTGCCCTAAAAAACATTTCAATTGCATGAATTTGCAAGATGTAGCTGGAATTGCACAAGCAGTTAATCAACGATTTGACCTGTGTTAGAAATTTTGTTTCAAGACGATTATTTGGTGGCCATCAACAAGCCACATGGATTATTGGTTCATCAATCGCCCATTGCCCGAAATGCCGAAGAATTTGCTGTTCAATTAGTACGTGATCAGGTTGGAAAGCGTGTCAATCCCTTGCACCGATTGGATAGGAAAACAAGTGGAGTTTTGCTTTTTGCCTTTGAAAAAGAAAGTACTCGTTTGGTGCGTGAACAGTTTGAAAACAACACCGTTATCAAAAAATATTGTGCATTGGTGCGTGGATTTACACCCGATGCAATGACCATTGATTATCCGTTGAAAAACGAAAAAGAGGTGGTGCAAGAAGCGATTACTCATTTTAAAACCTTACACCATTTTGAAGTAGATTTACCACATGGTAAGCATGCAACTTCACGTTATTCTTTGGTTGAAGCAACACCAGAAACTGGAAGAATGCATCAATTGCGCAAGCATTTTGCACATATTTTACACCCCATTATTGGTGATAGACCACATGGATGCAATAAACAAAACAAATTGTGGTTGGAAAAATATCAGATGAATACCATGTTGTTGCATGCTGAATTGTTGGAGTTTTTACATCCAATATCGCATGAAAGAATTCGAATTGAGGCACCAAAAAGTGGTGAATTTGAACGTGTTTTGAATATTTTATCCAAATAAAAATGAAAAAAAAGTAGTTTTATTCAAATAATTCCGTATATTTGCAACACATTTAAGAACAAAATCAAGAATGAGGGGACGAAAGTCCCCTCTTTTTATAACCAACAATGATAAACAAGAAAAGAGTAGAAGAGTTGATTAACGAGCGCATTGCAGAATTGAACAATGGTTTGTTTGTGGTAGAGTTATCTATTTCTGCTAGTAATGTAATTACGGTGGAGTTGGATAAGCACCAAGGAGGCGTTTCTGTTGATGATTGCATTGCTGTGTCGCGCAATATTGAGCACAATTTGGATAGAGAACAGCAAGATTTTGAATTAAATGTTTCTTCTGCAGGTTTAGACAAACCGTTGCGTGTTTTGCCTCAGTTTATCAAAAACATTGGTAGAACCGTGAAAGTTGTAAAAATGGACGGTACAAAGTTGGAGGGAGAGTTGAAATCGGCAACAGAAACCGGAATTGTTGTAGAAAACTCTAGAACCGAAAAAGTAGAAGGGAAAAAGAAAAAAGAAGTTATTGTAGAGCAACATCAATTGCCATTCGATAATATAAAAGAAACGAAAATAGTTATTACATTTAAATAGGTCACTATGAATAGCCTTGAATTAGTAGAATCGTTCTCTGAGTTTAAAGAGTTAAAAAGCATCGACAAACAAACGATGCAACACGTTTTAGAAGACGTGTTTCGTAGCATGTTGAAGAAAAAATTCAACACAGATGAACACATCGATATCGTTGTAAATATCGATAAAGGAGACGTTCAAATATTTTTGAATAAAGAAATTGTAGACGATGGAGAAGTAGAAGATCCAAACATGGAGATTGCCTATTCGGATGCAATTAAAATTGAACCAGATTTTGAAATTGGTGAAGAAGTAACAGAAGAGTTTAAGTTTGAGGACTTTGGTCGCAGAAACATTCTTTCTTTGCGTCAGAACTTGATTTTCAAGAATTCTTGGAATTGGAAAAAGACAATTTATACAAAGTTTACAAAAGCCGTATTGGAGAAATTATTACGGGAGAAGTTTATCAAACTTGGAAAAAAGAAATTTTGGTATTGGACGACGAAGGTAATGAATTGATTTTGCCTAAATCAGAGCAAATTCCTTCTGATTTCTTCAAAAAAGGAGAAGCTATTCGTGCAGTTGTTTACAAAGTAGATATGCGCAATTCTCAACCAACAATTATTCTTTCTAGAACAGCACCTGAATTCTTGGAGCGTTTGTTTGAATTGGAAGTTCCAGAAGTATTTGATGGCTTGATTACCATTAAGCGTATTGTTCGTGAACCAGGAGAAAGAGCAAAAGTTGCGGTTGAATCATACGATGACCGCATTGATCCAGTTGGAGCTTGTGTTGGTATGAAAGGTTCTCGTATTCATGGAATTGTTCGTGAGTTAAGAAATGAAAATATTGACGTAATTAACTTTACAACCAATCCTCAATTGTTTATTCAAAGAGCGCTTTCACCAGCAAAAATTTCATCTATTGAAATTGAAGAAGAAGAGAAAAGAGCGCGTGTTTATTTAAAACCAGATCAAGTTTCTTTAGCTATCGGTAGAGGAGGTCACAATATCAAATTGGCTGGAAAATTAACAGGATACGAATTAGATGTTTACCGTGAAGGCGAAGTAGATATTGATGATGTTGATTTAGATGAATTCGTTGATGAAATTGATGGCTGGATTTTGGATGAATTGAAGGCAATTGGTTGTGATACAGCGAAATCTGTGTTAGAATTGAGTGTTCAAGATTTAGTTCAACGAACAGACTTAGAAGAAGAAACAATCGAAGAAGTATTAAAAATCCTACGTTCAGAGTTCGAATAATCGGATTCATGTAGTATATTTAGGCACGATTTATAAAAAAACAAATTAAAAGGACGCACAATTTATGGCGGGAAAACCAATAAGATTAGGAAAAGCAGCAGGTGAGCTAAATGTGGGAATTTCCACATTGGTTGAGTTTTTGGACTCAAAAGGCGTTAAAATTGAAAATAATCCCAATTTCAAATTGGAGGAGGAGCATTTTAACCTATTGAGACAAGAATTCGCTGCTGACCATGACTTAAAGGAACAAACAAAACAGAATCCGATTAAACGCGAAAAAAGAGAGTCCGTTTCATTGAAGGATACACGTGAAGTAGAAGCTCCAAGCCATGATGACGATGAGGACGATGAAGTAGAACTTCCAATTAAGGAAACTCCAAAAGTTGTTGTTCCAGAACCTCCTGTAGCTAAAGTTGAAATAACCGAAGAAACACCGGTTGTTGATGACAATAGTCCTGTGAAAGTTATTGGAAAAATCGACCTTGACGCATTGAACACAAAAACGCGTCCGGATAAAAAGAAAAAAGAAGACGAGGTTGCTCCTATTAAAGAAGAACCAAAGGTTGAAACTAAAGTTGAGCCTAAGATTGAAGAAGAAAAAGTTGTTGCACCTGTAGAAGAAGAGAAAATTCCAGAAATTGTTGAGAAGGTTGAAGACCAACCAGCAGAAGAGCCGGAAGAAATCGAAACAATTCGTGTGCAAAGTCAAACTTTGTCTGGAACTAAAATTTTGGGTAAAATTGAATTACCAGTTGAAAAGCCAAAATCCAATGATAAAGGAGGCGATAAAAATGCTGACAAAAAGAAAAGAAAACGCATCAAGAAAATTGATGTAAACAAACAAGCTCAGCAACAGCAACAAGGTCAAAACCAACAACAAGGTCAAAACAAAGGGAACAATAAGTTTAAAAAAGGCGGTGCTCCGATTGAACGCCCTGAGATTTCTCAACAAGATATTGAAAAAGAAATCAAAGATACATTAGCTCGTTTGTCAAGCAAAGGTGCTAAATCAAAAGGTGCCAAAAACAGAAAAGCAAAACGTGATGTTTTTGCACAACGCCGTCAAGAGGAAGAGTTAGCAGCAGAATTAGACAGTAAAATATTGAAATTAACGGAATATGTTACTGTTTCTGAGTTAGCAAACATGATGAATGTTTCACCGACACAAGTTATTTCTGCTTGTATGTCATTGGGTATTTTTGCTTCTATCAACCAACGATTGGATGCTGAAACTATTCAAATTGTAGCAGATGAATTTGGTTTTGATACTGAATTTGTAAGTGCAGAAGTACAGGATGCAATTCCAGTGGTTGAAGATAAAGAAGAAGATTTAATTCCACGTCCACCAATTATTACGGTAATGGGACACGTTGACCATGGTAAAACATCCTTGTTGGATAAAATTCGTAATGCACATGTTACAGCGGGTGAGGCAGGTGGAATTACACAGCACATTGGGGCTTATTCGGTTGTGAAAGATGGCAAAAAGCTTACGTTCTTAGATACTCCAGGTCACGAAGCCTTTACGGCGATGCGTGCACGTGGTGCTCAAGTTACAGACGTAGCGATTATCATTGTAGCAGCAGATGATGATGTGATGCCTCAAACAAAAGAAGCGATTTCACACGCTCAAGCGGCTGGTGTACCGATGGTTTTTGCAATTAATAAAATTGATAAACCTGGTGCAAATCCTGATAAAATCCGTGAGCAATTATCGCAAATGAATATTTTGGTGGAAGAGTGGGGTGGACCTTACCAATCACAAGAAATTTCTGCTAAACAAAACTTGAATATTGATGCATTACTTGAAAAAGTATTGTTAGAAGCTGATATATTAAATCTACGTGCTAACCCGAACAAAAACGCATTAGGTGTTGTTATTGAATCATCTTTAGATAAAGGAAAAGGTTATGTAACCAATATGTTGGTTGAATCTGGTACTTTACGTGTAGGCGATGTCGTTTTAGTCGGTAGATATTATGGTAAAGTTCGTGCAATGCACGATGAAAATGGTAAATCTTTAAAAGAAGCCGGTCCAGCAACGCCAGTATCTATTTTAGGTATTAGTGGTGCCCCAAACGCAGGTGATAAGTTTAACGTGATGGATGATGAGCGTGAGGCCAAAACAATTGCTTCTAAACGCGAGCAGTTGTATAGAGAGCAAGGTTTACGTGCAACTAAGCATATTACGTTGGATGAAATTGGACGCCGTTTGGCAATTGGTGACTTCAAAGAATTGAACATCATTGTGAAAGGTGACGTGGATGGTTCTGTTGAAGCATTATCTGACTCATTATTGAAATTATCAACTGAAGAAATTCAAGTTAACATTATTCACAAAGGTGTAGGTGCAATTTCTGAAGCCGATGTAAACTTAGCTTCTGCATCGGATGCAATTATTATTGGTTTCCAAGTTAGACCAGTTGTTTCAGCTCGTAAATTAGCAGAAAATGAGCAAATAGATATTCGTTTGTATTCTGTAATTTACAAGGCAATTGAAGAGATTAAAGCTGCAATGGAAGGAATGTTATCTCCTGATATTGAAGAACAAGTTATTGGTTCAGCTGAAATTCGCGAAACTTTCAATATTTCAAAGGTTGGTACAATTGCAGGATGTTACGTATTGGATGGACTTATCAAAAAGTCAGCTAAAATCCGCTTGATTCGTGATGGTATTGTAATTCATACTGGAACATTAGGATCATTGAAACGTTTCAAAGACGATGTTAGAGAAGTTAAAAATAACTACGAGTGTGGTTTGAATATTGATAAATTCAACGATATTCAAGTAGGTGACATCATTGAGGCATTTGAAGAAGTAGAAGTTGCAAGAAAATTGTAATATTCTAAAGATTGAAATAAACCAAAAAGCTATCTGAAAAGGTAGCTTTTTTTATACCTATAAGAGGGGTAGTTCAATAATGAATGTGGTGCCTTTGTTGACTTCCGATTCAAAATATATATTTCCTTTGTGGTTTTCTATAATTTGTTTCACCATTGCCAATCCTATTCCAGAACCGTTTGATTTAGTCGTGAAATAGGGCACAAATATTTTTGATTGCTGAATTTCAGGAATTCCAACTCCATTGTCGTTTACAGAAATCTTAATTAGTGTAGCTGTCTTTAGAATTTCAATAACTATTTTCCCATCTGTTTTGTTAGATATAGCTTGGCAACTGTTTTTTATCAAGTTGTTAAAAACACGCAAAAGCTGATCCTTGTCACCATTAACAATACATTGATCAGGTCCAGTAATTATAATTTCAAATTGGCTTCCTTCACTGAATAATTCGGCAGCATTGCGTATCAATGAAACGATGTCTATTGCATTGAACTCTGCTTTTTGCATTTTTGCAAAGTTGGAAAATTCATTGGCTATTTTTGTCAATGCATCAATTTGTTCAATCAAGGATTGGCAAACACGGTTAATTTTATTCTGGGCATTTTCATCATTTGGATCAAAAGATCGCACCAAATGTTGAACTGATAATTTCATGGGTGTCAATGGGTTCTTAATTTCATGCGCCACTTGCTTGGCCATATCGCGCCATGCCGATTCACGTTCGCTTTGAGCTAATTGCTGGGCTGCATATTCCAATTCATCAATTTTTTTGTTATAACTTTTTACGAGAGCACCAATCTCATCATTTTTTGAATAATTAATGTATTGATTGGATTTTCCAAGGTGAATATTAGATAAATAGCTTTGAAGCATGTGTAATGGATTCGTAATCCAACTTGCAGCAAAAATGGCTATAATAACTGACACTGCTATTAGTAACACAAAAACACTTATGATAGACATTAAAAATTGTTGGATTTGATGTTCCACTTCCTCTTGTTGACCAAAGTGCTGTAAATTAATGAATCCTATAGTTTTACCTAGTTTGTTATAAAGTGGAGCATAGGCAGAATTGTAGTTAAGACTTCCAATATTTTCTGTATGAATAAACTCACTTTTATCCATTAATATTAATTCTTTTTTTGCGATTGGATTAATTTGTTCACTCAATAATCCACTATTAAATACATTTGGACGAGAGGTACTAATTAAAAATCCATTTCTATCATAAACATTTATGTCGGTATTAAATATTTTCGAAATTCCAATTAATTGATAATTGATAAAAGAACCGTTTTCTTGAATAGTTAATTTTTTTTCTTTATTAATCAATGGCGATAGTTCATCTTCAACAGAATGCACTTTTTCTTTTAGTGCTATTTCGGAAAAGGAACTGTATTGATTTTTAATAAAAATTCCGCTACTTATAGCAGAAACAACCAAAGCAACCACCACAATTGCTATTAATGTAAATTGTATTTTAGTGGATAATGTCAGTGAATTGAACGTAAAAGAAGTTGAGTAATAACGGAAATATATTGGCAATAATAATAAACCGAAAAAACAAAACAGATAGGAAAATGATGTAATGGTGTCCAGCCAAGTTATATTGATATTAGAGAGTACAACAACATCATTTTTAGATTTGAATTGAATAAGATGGTTGTATCCATTCAAATTAAAATTATCCAAATGTTTAAAATTATCTTTTCTTAATCCTCTTAATGAATTGGGATAGTTGTAACTTCCAAATTGAGATACCAAACGGTTGTTATGATATTTTGCAATAGAATAATTATCTAAATGATGTAAAGCTGTTGATTCAGAAGATATTAAAAGTCGTGGATAACCAATTTCTTCTGGAATTTTCTTAGATTTTAACGTAACAAACAAAGTTGCTAGTTCGCCATTTCTTCCGTTTATTTGTTCACGAATGATGTAGCTATACTGACCAATGTAGTCTGAAATATAATGGATAGAAGGTACTATTTCTGATTGAATTCCATGATTGTTGACATAATCATTGAGGTTGTTTAATAAATCATCAGAATTACCTTGTAAGTTTAAGAGAGAGCCACCATTAACATTAAAAAGGAAGAATTTACATTCATAACGTTCCCAAAATCCATTGAAATGGCGACGCTCCATTGCTCTTTCAAATTCTCTAAAATTTAATTGAAAACCTGCACTAATCATTTGTTGTAAAAAACGATCATTGCGGATAGATTTCACTAAATTGGAATATTCTAGCTCTGTAACAATGTCTTTTTCTATCAATAATTGATTGGCATACAATTCTTTTTCACTCTTACTTCTTTTTTGACTTAAATCATTGATGATGTGTGCATTTGCAAAAGCATAAAGGGCTAGCATTATCATTCCCAATATCAGATGCTTTTGGTTAAATTCTTTGTATTCAAGCAATGCGATAGAAAGAACAAATAACAAAGAAAAAAATGATGTTGCTAATGTTTCGTTATTGATATAAAATTGATGAGCAATAACATAAGAAATTCCAAATATCAACTGTATTGTAAAGAATTTATTGAGCGAATAAAAGTTGTTTTTTATAAGTCTAACAATGGTTTTATTAATTAAGAAATACATAAAACCAATAATTGCCATACTAATTATTGCAATGATTGAATACACGTTGATTTTAAACAATTCTTCTATATGAAGGGGAATACTAGAGTTTTCAATTAATCCTTGAAAGAAAAAAGTAGTATTTGCCACACAATATATGGCAGAGCACAAACAATATAAAACCAAAACTTGTTGATTTTGAGTTTAGAAGTTCCTAATCGTTTATAAACAAAATAGCTGACAATAAATAAAGTGAGGATGTTGATGTTGTATTCTAAAAAATTGGGGAATAATTCATTAGTTCCATACAAACTTGGGCTATACAACTCAGAATTTCTAAAAAATCCAAACCATTCAAAATGCAATGAGCAAAACCTAATGCAAATTAATGTTACTGGGTACAACCAAATTAGATGAGATTCAATTCTTAGAACTAACTGTGTTATTTTAAGAAAAATAAGTGATAACCATAGAATCATTAAGCAAAAAAGTACAATTGAATCTACTAAAGCAATAGGCTGATATTCATTGACTAGAATAGAAAATACATATTTTTTATCATGGTTATATATTGGAAATCCAACAGATTCATCCAATGAAATAGATGATTTGACTTTTGGGTTTAGTTCATTCGAAAAATCATTTTCTAAATATTCGTTCACATAAGAATATTCATTTTTTATAAGAAATGAAAGTGTATATGAATAAGCACCCTTTTGATACGATTGAGCATAATACCAGCCATTTTGTGCTTTTATTAAGCCATTTGCTGGAAATTGTATATCCTCAAATTTTGAAACAGGAATTTTATTGGTGCTCCAATAAATTAACGTGTCTTGTTTATATACATGTAAATTAATAGCTTTTTTTAAAGCTATTTCATCAAATTTTTGATTGGAATTTATCGCATTATCAACTTTAATTTTATGTTGCTGTAACGAATTTTCTAGTTGCTTAAAATTCGTTCTAACTTTATTTAATTCACGATAATGATTGGTAGAAAATAATTGAAAATAAAGTACAAGGAAAGCCACTCCAACAAATAGGATGGAAAGCCAACTACTATATTTTTCAATTATTTTTTTCATTTTCTACAATTTAAACTCTAAACATACTTTAGAATCAATTTTTAGGTACACATTTTCACCCAATATTAAAGCTCTGTTATCATCTAAATGCCCACTTGGAAAATTAAAACAAATGGGTATTTTTTTGTAAGTAAAATGCTGAAGAACTATATCTTCAATCGTCATTCCAATAGATACTTCTGTTGAATCCTTCATATTGGTCATTCCCCCAATAATCAAACCACTAATTTCATCTAAAATACCAGCTTTTTTCAACGAAAATAACATTCTATCCAATGCATAGAGTTGTTCACCTACTTCTTCAATAAATAAGATTTTATTTTTATAAGAGGGTTGACAATTGGTTCCAATTAAACTATAAATAATGCTTAAATTACCACCGATTAATTCTCCATTAGCACTCCCTTTTTGATTTTTTTGGCAACTATCAATTTCTATTTTATAGGGCTTTCCAGTTAGCGCATTTATCAATGTTTGCAAAGATTCAGGAGTATTCTCCTCAAAGTTTAAAGGCATTGTACCATGAATGCTTTTTTGTTCTAAAAATTGCATTTGCTGGTGAAAGACCGTAATATCACTGAAACCAACGATCCATTTAGGGTGAATCAATTGATTAGCCCATTTTATAGCATCCACAATTCGAACAGCACCATAACCGCCTCTAGCACAAAGTATTGCTTTAACTTCAGGATTGTCTAATGCAGCTTGAAAATCATGCAGACGTTGTGCATCTGTTCCCGAGAAATAATTGTGCCTTCCCAAGCAGTTGCCACTAATTTTCACTAAAAACCCTTCTTGTTCCAAAAAGTTTTTAGCAAATTCAACATATTTACTTTCAATAGCCTTTGCTGGCGCAACAATTTCAATTAAATCGCCTTTTTGGAGGTATGGAATTTTATTCATGGTTGTATTAATACATCAAAGAAACAAAATTTCTTTAAAGTAACGGAAAAAAAGCGTTCTCAATATGTTCAATTTTTGTTCGAATACTATTGTGAACAATTGAAATTATATCAAATTGTACATTAATATTCAAATTTCTGCTTATCAGAAAATGATTAGTTGCCTTAATAATTTGTTTTTGTTTGCTTTTGGTTACAGCCAAAAAAGGTTCTCCAATTTCTGCAGTTACGCGGGTTTTTACTTCACAAACTATTAGTTGACCATTTTTTAGTGCAACAATATCAATTTCAAGTTTTTTAAATCGGAAGTTGCGTTCTATGATTTCATAATCGTTGTTTCTTAGATAGCTTACAGCCATTTCTTCGCCATGCTGGCCCAATTCAATGTGTGTCATAAAAAGGTAGTTTTTTAATTGTAAAAGATTTTGATAATCGTTAAAAAAGCGAGTATATTTCACCTCGCTTTTACCCAACGATTTACAACTAAACTAATCTTGAATTACAGCTTCAACAGATTCTGTAGTTCCAAGAGCACTTTTAATTTTATTTTCTAATTCTTCCATTAGTTCAATGTTGTCATTCAACAATGCTTTCACGGCATCTCGACCTTGTCCTAATTTAGTTTCTCCATAAGAGAACCAAGATCCACTTTTTTTGATAATATTTAACTCAACTCCCAAGTCGATGATTTCTCCAATTTTTGAAATTCCTTCGCCATACATAATGTCGAATTCTGCTTTTTTGAACGGTGGAGCAACTTTATTTTTTACAACTTTCACCTTAACGCGGTTACCAATAACATCTTCACCATCTTTAATTTGGCTTGTTTTACGTATATCTACACGTACAGAAGCATAGAATTTCAAAGCATTACCTCCTGTTGTAGTTTCCGGATTTCCAAACATCACCCCAATTTTATCACGTAATTGGTTAATGAAAATACAACAACATTTTGCTTTGTTGATAGAGCCTGTTAATTTTCTCAGTGCTTTTGACATCAAACGCGCTTGTAAACCCATTTGCGAATCACCCATTTCTCCTTCAATCTCCGCTTTTGGTGTTAATGCAGCAACCGAGTCAACTACCAATAAGTCAATTGCTCCCGAACGGATTAGGTTGTCTGCAATTTCCAACGCTTGCTCACCATTATCAGGCTGTGAAATCAATAAATTGTCAATGTCAACACCTAATTTCGCCGCATAAAATTGGTCGAAAGCATGTTCTGCATCAATAATAGCCGCAATGCCACCTTGTTTTTGAACTTCTGCAATGGCGTGGATTGCAAGTGTTGTTTTTCCAGATGATTCTGGTCCATATATTTCAATAATTCTTCCTTTCGGAAATCCATTGACTCCCAAAGCAATATCCAGCGTTAAAGATCCTGTTGGGATTGCTTCAACTTTTTCAACTGCTTCATCACCCAATTTCATAACGGTTCCTTTTCCGTACGTTTTGTCAAGCTTCTCCATGGTTAATTGAAGTGCTTTCATTTTTTCTAATCGCTCTTGGTTTTGATCTTTTGTTGCCATAATCGTTTGGTTTTTAGTTATTATTATTTAATTGTGTTACAAAGGTATGTTAGTCAGAACGTAAGTTTTTTACGTTGTAAATTATATTGATAATAAATTCATTATTTCTTCTGCATGTTTTTTTGTATTGGGTTTTGTTATTATCCCCAAAATATGTTGATTTTCATCTATAATAAAAGTTGTTCGATGGATTCCATCATAGGTTCTGCCCATAAATTTTTTCGGCCCCCATACGTGATATTGATTTAATATTACTTTATCGGTATCGGCTATGATTGAAAAGTTTAATTGGTATTTCTCACTAAATTTGGTATGAGATAACACCGAATCAGCACTAACACCAATCACAACGATGTTGTTATTCTTTAAAACAAGTTCATTATCTCTCAAATTACAAGCTTGTGCTGTACAACCTGGTGTATTGTCTTTTGGATAAAAATACAATACTACTTTTTTACCCTTATAATCCGATAGTTTAATGGTTTCTCCATTTTGATTCAAACCATTGAATTCTGGAGCTATATCGCCAATTTGTAGTTCTTTCATTGATTAAAAAATTATCAAGTATTTATTAAATTATAATCAAATGTAAGATATATTTTTTAAATGACAAAATAATTATCAAAAAAAGATTAAAAAATAATCATTTATTTATTTATATTAATAAATAAAAATACCTTAATTAATAAAGCAATCAATGAGAAATAGAAATATAAAATTAAAAATTAATGACGAACTTTAGATGGACGTTTTTTACTGTAATCGTCGTCGTTCGGATCGGTAATACCTCCTCCTGCGTTATCAGTACCATTATTTACAACAACAATAGAATCAGGTCTAGTTGTTGCATCCGATTTTGCCCCTCTTAATGTAAAATTAGGCTCTTGTGTTCTAGTTGCATCATCGTTGTTATTTGGACAAATAATTTCTTTCTTACAAGAATAAATCATGCTTGTAATCAAGATAATACCGCCATATAAAACAACTTTTTTCATAATGTTATGCTATACACTTTATGCGAAAGTACAACGAAAATATTTATTATGCAAATTATTGTGTAGAAATTTTTATAATTACTTCGGTACCACTAATTTGATGATTGGAATCGTAGGTCTGACGTGGTCCAATAATTTCCATGTTTTTACCCAACATTTGACGCATCAACTTAATTCGTTTTGTTGTAATTTCCATTCCTTTGGACTGATGATCACCTGAAATATTGTTTTTTTGATGAATACTTTGTTCAATACCTATCCCATTATCTTTAATTATAATGGTTAATAGTGAATCTGATTCATTGACATCAATACTAATTTCTCCTTTTCTTTCTGTTTGAGGCAAAATCCCATGAATGATGCTGTTTTCAACAAAAGGTTGAATCATCATTGCAGGGATCATTGTTGATTCTAAATCTACATTATTGGTGGAAATGGTGTAGGTGAATTTCTCATTGAATCGCATGGCTTCTAGTGATAAATATAAACGAATGCGCTCAATTTCTTCGTTCAACCCAACCAAACTTGAATGTTCGGAAGATGTATCGAGATTTTTTCGAATTAATTTGGCAAAGTTGGAAAGGTATTTATTAGCCGATAATTTATCGGATATATTAATAAAGTATTGAATACTGTTTAAAGAATTGAAAATGAAATGGCGGTTCATACTGGCATTCAGCGATTCTTGTTCCAATAGTACTAAACGCGACTGCATTTCGGCTTGTTCTAAACGGTATTTTTCTTGCTCGCGCTTAATTTTTGTTTTTATCCACCAAAATACCATAGAAGCAAGAAATGCGACTGCTAAACAAATAAACCACCAAGTTTTGTAAAATGCTTGACGAATGGTGAATTTTATGGTAAGTTGATCGAGGATTTTCCCATTTTCAAGCATAACACGAGCGTGCAATTTGTAATCTCCAGGCGCCAATTCATTTAATATAATGTGTGATGTTTTGGAAGCAGGCATCCAAGCATCGTTAAGTCCATTTACCTTAAATTGAAACAGTAAATTGTCAAAATCACTTAGTGCTACGGCGTCTAAATTGAATTGTAAATTATTTTTTTGATAGGAAAAACTCATGTTTTGCGGAATTTCATCCTGCATTTTTGCTCCAAATTGAGTGTAGTCAAATGGCTTGTAATCCAATAAAACCGAGGTAAGCACCAATTTTACTTTGCCAACTGAAAGGTTGAATTTATTGAGATCAAATTTGATTAAGGCAGAGGCAGTTCCAAACCAAAGGTTATTCTTTTTGTCAATAAAACTTGAATTAAGATTGGTTTCTGGATCAAGTAATCCTTCCGATGCACCAATGCGTTGGGTAAATTTGCTGCCATTTTGAGTGTCAATTATGTAAACACCGTTATTGGTTCCAACAATTAAATTGTGCGTGTGACTGGATAAAAAGTTAACATAATTGGATGCCACGTCTGTTGAGAATCGAACGCGAACAATGGAATTATTCTTCAGTAACTCAAACAAACCATCTTCTGAACCAAAAAAGATACGATTGGAAGCTGTTTTTACGAGCGATAGCGTAGCATGATTGATATTTCCTATTAATTGAAATTTATTTTGATTATCTAGAAAATACAATCCAATATCTGTTCCAACCAAAAGTTGCTGATCACGCAATGTTATACTTCGTATTGTTCCAATTTGTTGATGATTTGACCCGATTGGAGTAAATTTACCCTTTTCGTATAAAGCAATACCGTGTGAACCTCCAACATACATGCGGTTGGCATCGATTTTATAAAATGCAGTTATTTTATAACCAGGTGCTTCGTCATTGAAATGTTGAACACTTACCTTATTATTATCGTCAATAGCGTATAAGCCGTCTTTTGTACCAAACCACGATTTTCCATCCACATCAGCAATAGCACTCCAAATGGATGTGGTTGTTGGGATGATGGTGTAGTTTTTAAAATCACGTGTTTTGAAAATTCCGTTGTCAATAGAGCCAAAAAAATAGTCGCCTTTTTTATTTTGTACACCACACAAAACAATGTCTGAAGGAAGTCCTGTAGATTTATCAAAATACGAGATAGCGTCAACACCTGCTTTTACCAGCCCTTTTCCTTGCGTTCCTATCCAAATATTTTGGTCAGAATCTTCAAAAATAGTACTGATAACATCAATGGGTAATCCAATTGCTGTTGTATAAAAGGTGTTTTTTTTGTTGGCGTATTTGATTAAGCCATTCTTACTGCAAATCCATAAATTATTGTTAGAATCGGTTGCAATGTAATTAATCAACAACTCATCGTTTTCTAAAATAGAATGTACTAGCTGGTGATTTTTGTAAAATTGAATGCCATCATAAAAAGTGCTAACCACCAATTGATTGTTATAGGTGGTGAGAGAAGAGATGCTAAACCCATCAGCAATTAGTGCATCAACGGTGTTTAAATTACTAGTAACAACTACGCCATTTCGTGTGGCAATGTATAATTTATCGTTCCAAACAAGCAAATCACGTATAAAATTTCCTTCGTCTGACAATAATTTGAGGGGCTTTAATTTTCCATTCTCAAAAACATAAAAACCATTGCCGTTGGTGGCAACAATTATTTTATTATTGAATTGAACGATGTCAGTAACGTTGGTGTTGAAATTATCTGGACTTAAAGGGAATTTTGAAACTTTATTGTTTTTATAAATAGAAATTCCACCTTGATGCCCTATGAATAATTGTGCGTTTATCCATTTCACCACATTAATGCGGTTGTTGAGTAAGCCGTCGTCGGTTGAAAAATTCGTAAAATTATTACCGTTATAGCGCGATACGCCACCAAAAGTGCCTATCCACAAATAGCCCATGCTGTCTTGACAAATTGACGCAACTTGCGATTGTGCCAAACCATCTGGGGTGGAGTAGGTTTTGAAAAAATAGCGTTGTGAAAATGTTGAAAAACACCAAATAATACTCGCTAATAACAGTATTAGTCTCATTTTTGTTTAAGCATTTTGATGAAATCTGTTACTCTGTTACGTGCAATTGGCAATTTTAATCCATTTTTTAGAATGGCAAAATGGCCCTCTTCGTTAAGGTATTCTGAAAGTTCGTTTAAATTTATAATATGCGACTTATGGATACGAGCAAATTTTGATTCATCCAACATTTCTTCATACGTTTTTAGAGTGCGTGTATCTAAATAGCGTGTACCGTCTTTAAAATATATGGTTGTACAGTTACCAGATGCTTCTAAATGCAAAATGGTGTCGTCTTCTACAATTTTTAATCCTTTTGTATGCGAAATGGCAATTCTATTGTTGGGTTTATTGCGTAATAAATTGTAAGATAAATTTTTAAGCGAATCAAAATAAGTAGAATAATTAGAAGGATTTTCAGTATAAATTTCTTTCGATTCCACTAATTTTTTAACGGCCAATTGCAATTCTTCAATATCAATTGGTTTAAGTAAATAATATACGGCACTTGCGTTAAATGCTTTGATTGCATAATCTTTAAAAGCAGTAACAAATACCACTTGGAAGTTTTTTTCTTCAATTTCTTCCAAGAGTTCAAACCCTTCTGCATTTGAAGGCATGCGAATATCGAGAAAAACAACATCGGGTTGTGATGCTTCAATGATTGCTTTTGCTTGGTCTTTACGTTCTGCTTCGCCGATAACCTCAATTTCTGGACAAAATTCCTCCAACAACATTACGAGGTTTTTTCTTGCAAATTCTTCGTCGTCAACAACAATTGCTCTTAGTTTCATGGTACTTTAGTTTTAGATTCTAGCCACAAGATACAATATTAAAAATAAATACTGGAGAAACTGGCTTGCGGTTAAATGTTTTTTTGTAACATTTAAAATAGAAGAAGGTGCATTCTAATCAATTAATCATAAAGTTTACATTTTTTTATTTGTCGGTTTGTTCATTTTCAGCACGATAGAAAGTTCAAAGAAAAAAAATGAAAAAAAATGCAATAGAAGTGTTGTCAGTTTTCAAACTATTACTACCTTTGCCCCGGAGAAATGGCAGAGTGGTCGATTGCACCGGTCTTGAAAACCGGCGTACCGCGAGGTACCGGGGGTTCGAATCCCTCTTTCTCCGCTCAAAAAAGGAATCAAATCGGTTCCTTTTTTTTATGCTCTAAATCGAAGTAAAAAGGGATGAGAACGGATCAAGTTCAAAAGTTGGGGACTAAGCATAAATTTGAGTTAATCTGAATTTTCTTCTAAATCTACTTCTTCAAATTCATAATTTGAATCTGCTAAATAATGTTTTATTTTTGGTAAAATCATGTTTTTTGTAATTTTGATTTGTGTTTATTATTTGAAACGCTTTGGGCGTGTGTTGCGGAGTTTAACTATGAAAACGTCAGAGAAAAACACTAAAAAGGGAGAATTTTACTCCTTTTTTTCTGTACATAGTTTTTAAATGATACTTATTTCCTTTTTATTCTTGATAAGTTTAAAATACAATTTCTCCAATTATTCCAAGATTTCTTTTTAATTTTTTTCGTATTCATTCTCTTCATTTCCCTACAATTTAACAACTTGTGAATAACTATTTTTCATTTTTTTACAACTCTCCTTTTATTTGGTATTACTTTTGTCTTAACCTCGATAAAAACAAAATATGAAAAAAGGATTTTTAATTGCTTTAACAGCAGGTTCATTATTGACATTATCTTCTTGTGACGTTTTGCAAGAAGCCGCAGATTCACTTGAAAACGTTGCGTCAACAACAAATTCAGCATCGTTAACCAACCAAGAAGTGGTAAGTGGTTTGAAAGAAGCTTTGTCAGTTGGAATCACCAATTCGGTGAATTTAACTTCTGTAGTTGATGGATTTTTGAAAAACAGCGAAATCCGTTTGCCCTTTCCTCCAGATGCCATCAAAGCTAAAGAAAAAGCAATAGAGTGGGGAATGAGCGGTCAGGTTGAGAAGTTTGAAACCACGTTAAATAGAGCGGCAGAAGAAGCGGCAAAAGAAGCATTACCTATCTTTAAAAATGCCATCACAGGAATGAGTTTGCAGGATGGATTTGCCGTTTTGAAAGGTGGAAATGGTGCTGCTACCAAGTTTTTAAAAGACAACACAACTGCACAATTAGTTTCGGCTTTTGCGCCAAAAGTTCAAGCAGCTATTGAAAAAGTGAAATTAACCGAATATTGGAATCCAATTGTTACTAAATTTAATGCTGCAGCTCCTTTATTGGGTTTAAACAAAGCCAATCCTGACTTAAATGAGTATGTTACCAAATTAGCAATCGATGGTTTGTTTAAAATGGTAGAAAAAGAAGAAAACAAAATTCGCGAAAATGTAGGTGCTCGTGTTACTGATTTATTGAAAAAAGTATTCGGGTCATTGGATAAATAATCATCTTTCTTATCTTTGCATTCATCTTATTAAAATTATGAGTCATACTATAAAACCAGGAGTTGCAACAGGCGACGAAGTACAAAAGATTTTTCAATACGCAAAACAAAAAGGATTTGCGTTGCCAGCAGTTAATGTTACTAGCTCTAGCACAGTAAACGCTGTGATGGAAACAGCTGCAAAAGTAAATGCACCAGTTATCATTCAGTTTTCTAATGGTGGTGGACATTTCTTTGCAGGTAAAGGATTGAAAAATGACAACGAAAAAGCAGCAATTTTAGGTTCAATTTCTGGTGCACGTCACGTTCACGAAATGGCGGAGGCTTATGGTGCTACGGTGATTTTGCATACCGACCATTGTGCTAAGAAATTATTGCCTTGGATTGATGGTATCATGGAAGCAAATGAAAAAAACTTTGCTCAAACAGGAAAAGCCTTGTATTCATCGCACATGATTGACTTGTCAGAAGAGCCAATTAAAGAAAATATTGAAATCTGTAAACGCTATTTGGAACGTATGAGTAAAATTGGAATTACGTTGGAAATAGAGTTGGGAATTACAGGTGGAGAAGAAGATGGCGTGGATAACACCGGCGTTGATAGCTCTAAATTATACACTCAACCTGAAGAAGTGGCTTATGCTTATGAAGAATTGATGAAAGTAAGCGATAAATTCACGATTGCAGCAGCATTTGGAAACGTACACGGAGTGTATAAACCTGGAAACGTTGTGTTAACACCTAAAATCTTGAAAAATTCGCAAGAATACGTTCAACAAAAATTCAATACAGGTCATAATCCAGTTGACTTTGTATTCCACGGGTGGTTCTGGTTCAACAGTAGAAGAAATTCGTGAGGCAATTTCTGTATGGAGTTGTGAAATGAACATTGATACCGATTTGCAATTTGCATTTACTGAAGGAGCAAGAGATTACATCGTATCAAAAGTTGATTACTTGAAAAAACACAAATTGGTAATCCAGAGGGTGATGATCAAACCAAATAAAAAATATTACGATCCAAGAAAATGGTTGCGTGAAGGTGAATTGACATTTATCAAACGTTTGGAACAGTCGTTTGCAGACTTGGAACAATGCGAATACACTTTAAAAAATTAAAAATATGAGTAGCAATTGGTTTAAACGTGTAAAAGAAGGTATTACAACGAGCACAAAAGAGAAAAAACGAAAACTCCAGAAGGCTTGTGGCACAAGTGCGATAAATGTAAAACACTCTTTACACTTCAAGAAATTGAAAAATTATTTTGGGTGTGCGACCGTTGTGGAAACCACGTGAAGAATTGGCTCTGAAGAATATTTTCAAATCATTTTTGATGATGGAAAATACGAAGAGTTAAATCCTATTGTTTCGGGCGACCCACTTGAGTTTGAAGATACAAAGAAATATAAAGACAGGGTTTCCGCATCTATTAAAAAAACAGGTTTAAAAGATGCCGTTCGTACAGCAGTTGGAAAATTAGAAGACCACGATTTTGTTATTGCATGTATGGATTTTGATTTTATTGGAGGTTCTCTTGGTTCGGTAGTTGGAGAAAAAATTGCCTTAGCAATAGATCATGCTATTAAAATCAAAGCGCCTTTTATGATAATCTCTAAATCGGGTGGGGCACGTATGATGGAAGCTGAGTTTTTCATTGATGCAAATGGCAAAAGTTTCTGGTAAATTAGCTGTCAATTGGCCGATGCAAAATTACTCCTACATTTCATTAATGACAAATCCAACTACTGGAGGTGTTACTGCTTCTTATGCGATGTTGGGCGATTTGAACATTGCAGAACCAGAAGCATTGATTGGTTTTGCTGGTCCACTGTTGTAAAAGAAACCATTACCGCGAATTGCCAGATGGATTCCAAACTTGAATTTGCATTAGAACACGGTTTCTTAGACTACATCGTAGAACGTGGAGAATTAAGAGAAAAATTAGCGTTGAGCTTAAAATTGTTCAGAAGCTAAATAGCAAATCATTGAAAAGAGTAGCCTACAATTTAATAGGCCATTTTTTTGCAAATCCGTTGAAGTAAACATCCACACTCCAAGCTTGCGCTCTTTCTGAAAACCAAGGCTTGATGGTTGACCAAATACGTTGAAAATCAGGTGAAACACGATAGTTTTCCAAAGCAGCTTCGTCTTTCCAATCACTATATGTGAAAACAATAAACGGATGTTGTTTATCTTGTAACAATTGCATGCCATTGCAACCAGTGTAATTCATTTACAATGTGATTGATGGTATCAAAAAATGCTAAAAATTCAGCAATTTTATCTTCTTGAAAAGTAAGTTTTACTACTGAATCATAGCTTAAAAATCATTGAGAGATTCTTTTTGAGCCCTTGGAGAAAAATCAACACGAACTATATCGTTTTTGAAATTCCTAGTACTGCGCTCCCATAGTAGTGGTTTGTTCTTTTATGAATTGCAATTTCCAATAACCCCTGGTTCATTGAAAATAGCCATTTTCTCACCATGAGGTACATCGCTGTAGGAAGTGCTAATTTTATCAATTTCGTAACCGTTTTTATCTCTAAAACTTGATGATGAATGGCGCGTCTTTACCCACTTTTTCAAATAATTCTTTATCAATATTGGTAACTGCGTTCCCCATTGAATCAAAATAAATGATAGAACCCAAAATAAGGTCTTTTTCAATATTTGGCACAACAGAAAGTGCTTTTTTGTAGGTAGAATGAGGCACAGCAAAATCTTCAATTTTTTCGCCATTGGCTAATCTACACGCATAGGGTGCTAACAAATTTTTGGCTGGGAAAGTGTAATTTTTAGGTGATGATAATGCTTCTTCAATTCTGTAAAAAGCATTCACTGTTCCAAAACGTTCTAAAACACCAAAAAAACCATTGTCAACCCCAATAAAATATTGATTATTGAGCACCATAACTGATGGGAATGAGCCTTCGGAATTACCAAAATTAACTACTGGTTCGGCTTCTAAACACATCAAATGGATAGTGCCGTCGGGATAATCGTGGTATGCTTGTCCTAAAACAAAACCTGCCTCTGCCACATCAAAAGGAGTAATAAAGTGTGAAACATCCAACAAATGGATGGGGTTTTTACATTGCTTCAAAATTGAAACTTTTAGAGAGGATACATAGTAATCTCTCAATTCCATATCTGATGTTAACGTAATAATTTGCATTTGTTGAAAATTCCTGAACTAAGTAACTAAATTATTTCCTAATTTTGTTCAAAAGTAAGATTTATCATAGAATTAAGTGCAATAATCATTATAAATTATCAAATTGCAAGAAAGAGTTATTGAAATTGAGGGCATCAACCCAGTAGGTATTTTTGGTGTAAATAACTCCAAATTGAAACATATTAAGAGTTTTTTTCCCAAATTAAAAGTTGTTTCAAGAGGAAATAAGTTAACCCTTTATGGGGATAATGAAGTGATGGATGAATTTGAACGCAAGTTTGATTTAATCCTTCGCCATTTCAAAAAACACAATACTATTTCTGAAAATAATATTGATAATTTGATGTTGGACGATGGCCACAAAATGCTGTCGGTTGACGATGGTTCCGAAACATTGGTGCACGGAACAGGGGGTACAAAAATCAAAGCACGCACACTCAATCAGAAAAAATTGGTGCAAGCAGTGCATAAAAACGACATGGTGTTTGCCGTTGGTCCAGCAGGAACTGGAAAAACATACACTGCGGTTGCCCTTGCCGTTAAAGCATTAAAAGCAAAAGAAGTAAAACGCATTGTGTTAACACGACCAGCTGTTGAAGCGGGTGAAAACCTAGGTTTTTTACCAGGCGATATGAAAGAAAAATTGGATCCCTACATGATGCCACTTTACGACGCCTTGCGCGATATGATTCCAGGTGAAAAATTATCCGATATGTTGGAGTATGGTGTCATTGAAATTGCTCCTTTGGCATTTATGCGAGGGCGTACGTTGGACAATGCATTTGTAATTTTAGACGAGGCACAAAACACCACCATCATGCAAATGAAAATGTTTTTAACACGTATGGGGATGACCGCCAAATTTATTGTTACAGGTGATATGTCGCAAATAGATTTACCCAAAAAACAACGCTCGGGTTTAACCTATGCAATGGATATCTTGGACGGTATTGAAGGAATAGAAATCATCCGTTTGCAACAAAGTGATGTGATTCGTCACAGCTTGGTGAAAAAAATTATTGAGGCATTTGATAAAGCAGAAGCCAAAGAAAAAGCAGAAGAAAAACTAAATAATAAAGAAGAAAAATAAGGTGAAATGGAAAAAGCTATTGTAAAAACAGATTTTAATTTTCCTGGTCAACAAAAAGTGTACAAAGGAAAAGTGCGCGATGTGTACACACTTGAAAATGATGTATTAGTGATGGTTGCATCGGATAGAATTTCGGCATTTGACCACATTTTACCTAAAGGAATTCCGCACAAAGGTCAGGTTTTAAACCAAGTAGCAACTTTGTTTTTGGAAGCTACGCGCGATATCGTTCCCAATTGGTTGATAGGAACGCCAGATCCATCGGTGGCAGTTGGTGTGGCTTGTGAACCGATTCGAGTTGAAATGGTTATTCGTGGGTATTTGGCAGGACACGCAGCACGTGAATACAAAGCAGGAAAACGTGAATTGTGTGGTGTTCAATTGCCTGAGGGGATGAAAGAAAACGATAAATTTCCAGAGCCCATCATTACGCCAGCATCTAAAGCAGATGAAGGACACGATGAAGATATTTCAAGAGAAGATATTATTGCTAAAAATATTGTTCCAGAACATATTTACGAGCAATTGGAAAAATACACCAGAGCATTGTTTCAACGTGGAACAGAAATAGCCGCAAAACAAGGGTTGATTTTAGTGGATACCAAATATGAATTTGGAATTAGAAACGGAGTATTATCTTTAATTTATTGAGATTCATACGCCAGATTCATCATGGCTATTTTTATGCAGATGGTTATGAAAGAATTACAAAAGGAAGGAGAACCACAAAAAAGCAATTGTCAAAAGAATTTGCAGAGAGTGAAGTTGATGGCTAATAATTTTCAAGGATTAGACGGACAACCAAGCATGCCAGAAATGCCTGATTCTTTTGTTGAAACGATTACAGAACGTTACATTGAATTGTATGAGCGCATTACAGGAAAAACGTTTGTAAAAGCAGCAACTGATAACATCGAAGAACGAATTTACAACAATGTTACAGCGTTTTTAAAAACAATGTAAGTTGAATGATATTTATCAAAAAAAGGCGAATGATTGAGTTCATCTTCGCCTTTTTCATGTTCTAAAACAACTTATTTCTTTTTCCACATTTCCAAGCCAGAACACCCAAGAACCATCTTCCTGGAAGTGGTGTTGCACCAGCTTCAACATAAGTAACGTTCAACAAGTTAAGTTGCATGAAAGTTTTACTTCACCAGCAAATTCTCTGACAATGATGCCTGTCCAACAAAATATGTTTGTAAACACGTTCACGCGACCAGTAATACCTGCATTGAAATATTTCAAGAAGCCAACATTCACACGTCCAATTAATTGATTGCGCATGTTATCAAATGAATAATGCGAATACATGGCTGATTGTCCTGGATGGCGAACAATTTAGGTTCCAACCACGTATAAGAAACACCAGCAATTACGCTAACATCTTTCATTGTTTTTGGTTTGATTTAAACGGTAATCTGCCGAGAATGTGATACCATTCAATTACCGAATACGTTGGAAGTTTTGTGGTTGCCATGGAGCACTCAAACTATCTTTAACCCAGTCAATTGCATCCGTTGTTAAACGATAGAAATAACTAGCAGAAATATTCAAATCTTTGTAGTTGAATTTAACCCCACCTTCTGCATGCAACGCATTTTCTGGTTTCAATTTGCTGTTACCAATGTTTTGTTTACTTACGTAATACCAATCTGTATAGGTAGGAATGCGGTTTCCAGAGCCAACATTTGCAAATAAACGCCAGTTTTTGTGTACTTGGTAACCTAAATCCAACGATGGAAGCAACTTGAAGTTGTAAAATTTACTGTAATTCAAGTAAGCACCTACATTGGCAGTAAAGTTTTTAACTCGCGTAAATGAAAACTCAGCATACAAACCATAATTGTCACGAGTCCATTGCCCCAAGTTGTTACTGTTAATGATTTCTCCACGGTATTCAACACCAACACCAACCGTACCAATAGATGTTTGGATACTGTTGTTGATAGAAGCATCAATCACATTTGTAAAGTGGTTGTTTTCGTAATACTTAGGATTGTCGCGAATAAAGATGTAATCATCGTGGTTATAACGGTAGCTAACGGATGGACGAATGGTCCAAATTTTCAACGCTTTGAAATCACCTTTGATAGCTGCAATACCCGTTTGAACAATTTCTCTTGAATTGACATCAAAAGGAGCAGCATAAAAACCATTGGCACCAAAATCGTTGTAAATAAATCCACCCATTACTTGCAAATGGTGGTCTTTACCAATGTTGATGTTGTTTTGGTAATACGCTTTATTGTTGTTCATTGGTGTGTTGTAACGGTAACCATTACTTTGTGTAGTGCTCAATGACAATAAATGTTGCGATTTTTTAAACGCTAAACTAGCAGTAACGTCAACACCTAAAGAACCATAAAGTTTGTTTTTAGAAGTGTCTTTTTCAAAAGAACTACCTGAGTTAACGTTTAAAATAAATCCAGAAGCATCTGGTTGTTTGGTAATGATGTTGATTACACCATTCAAGGCATTAATACCATAAGCACTTGCAGCTGCACCTTTCATAATTTCGATGCGTTCAATGGCATCCGGATTAATTGGTAGGTTCATCATGTTGTGTCCCGTTTGTGGGTCGATGATTTTTAAACCATTCAATAAAACCAACGTTTGGTCAAACGAACCACCGTTAATGCTTACG
>JAWKMK010000022.1:0-49914 GCA_041392275.1 Crocinitomicaceae bacterium
CTTGAAGCAACTATTATTGAGAAAAAGATTGCAATCCATGGCATCATCATAACAACAAAAGTTATGTTCTTTCCATATACTATTTGAAGTGTTTGAATAATATCACTTGATGGTGACTCGCAAAACGATAATAAAATTACTGATGGCATGCTTCCAACAACATAAGCTACGCATATTATTAATAGCGTAAACCAATATCCTAATTGGTTTGTAGTTGATGTTGGCTTCAGCTGCACAAATCAATAAATCAATTATTAATATCTCCTGTCATGTGGCGCTCTTTCTTTTCTGGAAAGATATCGTTAATGGTTACCAAAATACCTGTTTCTTCCACGTTTCCAAAATCTGGATTAACAGCAGTTCCAAATGTTTTCATGGTTGATGATAAATTCATGTAGATATTTACCAATGGAGGAATAACTTCTCCTTTATCACGAACATACGCATTTAATATACGGTATGATTCTTTGTATGGCAACTCTTGTTTTTTCAATTCTTCAAACGGCTTGTTGGATCCAACTATTAAAGGATGTATTGGTTTTACCAATGCTTCTGTATCAGGAAAGAAATGATTTAAGAACAATAATAAAAAGTCACGGGCATCGCGTTCATAAGTTGGATACATCGTTACTTTTCCAAAGAAATATTTAATTTCCGGATATTTTATTATTAATGCACCTAACCCGTCCCAAATATTATCCATTGCAAATAATCCTTTTCGGTAATTGATGTTGGGTTGATAATTTGGTTGCACCCAACTTCTACCTAATTCTATGGTGTGAGGCAAGTAGTTCTTTACAAAATCATCTGAAAAATGAAAATAATGACTGGTTGAAAGTGCTATTTCGTTTTCCAAAATTGCATATTTACATAAAATAAAACGATAACCTCCAATGATTTCTTCATCTTCTGGCGACCAAACAATGAGCTGTTCGTAGCAATGCTCATTGGTATCAAATTCATCTAAATCGATGCTTAAACCTGTGCCCCCTCCAGATCGTCGAAAGGTAACCTCTCGTAAACGACCGATTTCTTTTACAACATTGGGTGCGTTGTGATGATTTATACTGTATATTTCATTATCACCTTTTCGTGTAATGCGCACAAATTTATCTGCAGACAATTCTGCTTTAAGCACATTTCTATCAATTGGTTGAATAATTGGTTCCATTTTTTAATTTTTATTGTCTAACTGACTTTTTAATCGATAGACTTTATTTTTTATAGCTTCTGCTATTTTTTATCTGACTTTAATTCTTCAAAACTATCAATTGTGAAGGGTTCTCCAACAACAAATCGAATAGTTTTCCCTTTTTGATTGTGCATTTCATCTGAAAGATACAACATTTCTAAGTTTGTTTTGATACCTAAAAACGAACGAATGTTGGAAAGATTGTAGAAGAAATTAGATAATCGCCCTTCAATGTAAATAGGAATCATTGTTTTATGGTGATTTCTGGCGTATTTTACAAACGTTTTTTTCCTCCAAATCTTCAACTTTTCCTTTCTTTTTTCTACTCACTAAGCCCGCAGGAAAAATTCCAATTAATTGCTCGGATGAGAATAATTCTTCCATTTGTTCTGGCAATTTTCTACTGTTAGCCCCATGTTTATTTACACCTACAAACAATCCTTTGATTGGTGTTAAATTCAACAATAAATCATTGACAATGAATTTAATATCTCTTCGTTTGTTTTTCAAAAGATGTACCAACGCCATGGCATCCATTCCGCCTAAAGGATGATTCATCACCAAAATAACGCCTCCAGAATTAGGAATGCTTTCTAGATTTTTTCCCTCAACTTGAATGTTGAATTGGGTAATGACAGCGCTACAAAATTCTTCATTTTCAAGATGTTCGTTTTTCGCCATAAACGCATTTATTTCATCTTGGTGTAAAATTCTTTTTAAATAAGAATATACAAAACCTGGAATAAACTTGGCTAATTTAGGGCTTTTACTGGCCACTAATTTTTGAATATCTATGAACTTTTGCTGTTTCATGTAGCTACGAAATTACAATTTTGAATCGAAATAAGCGTTCAATATGTTAGGAAGATATCACAAATGATTCGTTAATTTTTAATAAAAATAAATCAAAACCATTGAAATTAAGTCATTAGAGGCAAGATTTTTGTTATTTTCACGCTATAAATTTTACAAATGAAAAAATTATTTTTATTCTCCCTTTTTGGCAATCTATTGTTTTTCAACCACGCACAAGTTAGAAACAACAAACTCAACGAAGCCTACATGTATGTTAACCGTTTTTATGTGGACAAGGTGGATGATAACAAATTGCAAGAGGCTGCAATTGTGGCAATGCTAGAAGAATTGGATCCACACTCTGTCTATATTTCAAAGGAAGAAGTGGATGATGCTAACCAATCTATTGTAGGTAGTTTTGTTGGAATTGGTGTGCGTTTTCAAGTTTTTAAAGATACGTTTACGGTAATGCAAACCATTCCTGGCGGTCCGTCTGAAAAAGTAGGTTTGCAATCAGGCGATAAAATCTTATCGGTTGATGGTGAAAAAATTGCAGGGGTTGGTATGAAAAACAGCCAAATTCGCAACAAGCTAATGGGTGAATTGAAACGAAAGTTAAAGTGGAAATTAAGCGTAAAGGAGAAAAAAGAACCTTTGAATTTTGTAATCACACGCGACAAGATTCCATTACATTCGGTAGATGCTGCCTACATGATAGACAAAACAATTGGTTATATTAAACTCAATAGTTTTTCTAGAACAACCACGCAAGAAGTGGAAGATGCTTTGAGTAAATTGAAAGAACAGGGTATGAAAGACCTCATCTTGGATTGCAAAATAACGGCGGTGGTTTATTGACAGCAGCTCATCATTTGGCCGATCAATTTTTGTCGGGCGATAAAATGATTGTTTATTCTGAAGGGAGAGCACAACCACGACAAGAATTTAAAGCAGGCGAAAAAAGTGGATTTGAAAAAGGTCGATTAATTGTTTTAACCAACGAAAATTCGGCTTCGGCAAGTGAAATTGTTTCGGGCGCAATTCAAGACTGGGACAGAGGTTTAATTGTTGGACGAAGAACCTTTGGAAAAGGGTTGGTGCAGCGACCAATAGATTTATCGGATGGTTCACAAATTCGTTTAACCATTGCTCGTTACTATACTCCTTCTGGGCGTTTTATCCAAAAACCGTATGAAAACACAGCTGATTATAAAAAAGATTTGGTAAACCGCTATGATCATGGGGAGTATTACCACCAAGATTCGATTAAACTTAACGATTCGTTGATGGTGAAAACATTGATAACCAAAAGAAATGTATATGGTGGTGGTGGAATCATGCCAGATATTTTTGTGCCTTATGATACGTCTGGAATTTCACCCTTATTTACAAGCTTGGTACGCAAAGGAGCAATCAATACTTATTTGGCTCAATATGTTAACAATAACAGGGCTTCGTTAAAATCAAACTACCCCACTTTTGATGATTATTCTAAAAATTTTGTGTTAACGCAAGAATTTATGGATGCTTTCTTCAAAAATGCAAAAGACAGTATGAAATTGAATTTAATGAAGAACAGTATAAAGAAAGTGAGCAATGGTTGAAATTGAACATGAAAGCATTGATTGCTCAAAACTTGTTTGATATTCCACAGTTTTATCAAGTAATGAATGAAAAGAATGAAGTGCTTTTGCGTGCCTTGGAGGTGTTGAGAACCGATGAATATAAAAAAGCGGGACTAGAAAAAAGTAAATAAAAAGTAGCTTGCAAACATTTTGTTGTTTGTATTTTTAATTGGTTGCAATTTTTTGTGCAATTCTATTTTTTATTTTCGTATCAGCTATAATTTGTTCAAAAAATTAACGATGAGTGCAAGCGCAGAAAAGTACAGTAAAAGAGGTGTAACCACAAGTTATGTTTCAACAGTGATAGGGATTTCCTTGGTGTTATTTGTGATTTCTATAATTGTGGGAGGTTCTTTTGCTTTAAAATCCATTCAAAAACAAGCCAAAGAAAGTTTGCAAGCCGATATTTTCTTTAAACCCGAGCAATCCGATGCCGATATAAAGCAAATGGAGCAAGAATTGCGCACCTGGAAATATTTTAAAGAAATAAAATTCATTAATTCAGATCAAGCAATTAATGAAATTAAAGGTTTGGGACAAAGTAAAGAGGATATTTTAGGGATTTTGGACGGTGAAGTGGCAATTCCAACCAACATTACATTTCATCCAAAAGAAGAATATGCCGATTTGGAAGGGATGGAAACCATTAAAAATGAATTATTAAAAACCTATTCCAACGAAATTGATGAAGTGCATTTTGATAAAGAAAGTATTTCAAACGTCAACTTAGGCTTTAAACGCTTTGTATTTTTATTTGGTCTTATTGCCATTTTATTAATTGTTGTTGCAACCGCAATGATTAACAATACGATTCGTTTAGCGTTGTATTCTCAACGTTTTTTAATTAAAACAATGCAGTTGGTAGGCGCAACATCGCACTATATTCGCAAGCCATTTTTAACAAAAGCCATTTTGCAAGGAGTGGTTTCTTCTGTTATTGGGTTAGGATTGTTTATGTTGTTGCTTTACATTACCGACAATGTGATGGAAATTATTGAAATTCAACTTAATTTAGAAATGTTATTGTCACTTTTTGCAATCATTTTTATAGTTGGAATTTTAATTAGTTATATTTCTACTTGGTTCTCGTTGAATAAATATTTGAGAATGAAAGTGGACGATTTGTATTAGTTGAACAATCCAAAGAAACATGCTCGATCGTAAAAACCAACCTGAAGTTAAAGCAATCGATGGTATTCAATTTGAAAAACCACTTATTTTTGATGTTGCACAAAATACGCGTTTGTTTTGTTTTACCAATGTTCAAAATGAAACCTCTAAATTGGAACTTGTTTTTAATGCGGGTTCTATCAATGGAGCGGTTGAAATTGGTGCCATTGTAAATGAAATGCTATTGAGCGGCACAAACGAAAAAACATCCACACAAATCAATGCAGAAATTGACAATTTGGGAGGTTTTATTGGCCAATCTATCATCATGGAGTCTGCTAGTTTATCCATTTATGCTTTGCGTGAAAACATGCTGGCAATTGCGCGTATTGTTAAAGATGCCGTTGATAATTGTGTGTTTCATCAACAAGAAATTAACCAAACCATTCGTGCTCGCAAACAAAAACTTGAAGTTGGACTATCAAAAGTGGCAACCGTTGCACAACGATCATTCAAACAACGTTTTTTTAGTAATTCTGACAAATATAGCCGCATTACCAATTTAGATGATTTTGACAACATTCAGCAAAAGGAGTTGGTAGAATTTCATCAAAAACATTATTTGAATGGATTGGAAAAAATGGTGTTGGTAGGCAATTTTTCACAAAATGAAATAGATGCTTTTATTGATACATTTGGCTCATGGTGTAATCAATCTAAAGCTCCTATTGAATCGGATTTTGAAAACATCAAAGGATATTCACACATTGAAAAGTCGGATGCGTTGCAAACTGCCGTTAGAATTGGTCGTAGTTTATTTAACCGTTCACACCCCGATTACAACGATTTTGTTGTATTGAGCACTATTTTAGGCGATTATTTTGGTAGCCGTTTGATGAAAAACATACGTGAAGACAAAGGTTATACCTATGGCATCGGTTCCATGACGGTTGAACTGTTGCAATCTGGTTATTTTCTTATTGCTACGGAAGTTAAAAAAGAAGTCAAAGATTTAACCTTGGCCGAAATTAAATATGAAATTGACCGTTTACGCACTAAATTGGTTCCGCAAGAAGAATTGGATTTAGTAAAAAACTATTTGTTGGGACAACTTTTAAAAAGTGCAGACGGACCTTATTCCATGATGGATTTATTTCTTTCGGTTGAAGAGTATGGTTTAAACTTGGAATATTACAACAAATTGATACATGACATTCAATCCATCACGCCAGAGAGAATTAAAGAATTGGCTGTAAAATATTTAGATTGGAATGAATTTACAATAGTAACTGTAGGATAATGGAATTTAAAGAAATAATAGGAGCTGTTGAGCAGTTTCACGATGCATTTAAAATAGAAAACAACCACCAACCAACGGCAAGCATTGGTGAAGATCAAATTGATTTGCGTTTTCGATTGATGCAGGAGGAAAATGAAGAATATTTGCAAGCTGCAAAACAAGGCGATGTTGTTGAAGTTGCCGATGCATTGGGCGATATGTTGTATATTTTATGTGGCACTATTTTAAAACACGGTATGCAGCATAAAATTGAAGAAGTTTTTCAAGAAATTCAACGTTCCAACATGAGTAAATTGGATGAAAACGGAAATCCTATTTACCGCGAAGATGGCAAGGTGATGAAATCTGAGTTGTATTTTAAGCCTAACATTGCGGAGATTATTAAATAACAAGCAGCTTTAAAAATTGGAAAAATTCAAAAAAGGGCTTCTAACGTTTTTTCACACCTATTTCTATGAGGCTCTTTTTGTATTGATAGCCATCATTGCTATTGTGTTGCAACACAATTATTTGCATTTATATCCACGTTCATTGCATGCGTGGGCACAGTCGGATTTATACGCACTAGCAAAAGGTTATCTCAACAATGGATTTGATTTGTTGCATCCTGAAGGATATGTGTATAACAAGCAATTTCCTTATTATTGGAATTATCCTTACGATTCAACCATCACCGGTGGAAATTTGCCCTTGCATCAATATTTCATTGCGCTTTTAATGGCTTTATTTAACAACGATGGCCCGTTTATTTTCAGAACCTATGTTTTAATTTTTAGTTTAATTGGTTTTTACTATTTACTCCAACTTGCAAAGTTGTATAAAATAAACGCGGCTGCCACCATTTTCTTGGTTTCTATCGCTTTGTTTTCGCCCATTTATTTTTATTATCAAGCTAGTTTTTTGATTGTAATTCCCTGCATTGCAACAACTTTTATGGGGCTGTATTATTACTTTTTACATCTGAAAATCAATCAAATAAAACATTGGAACATTGCTGTTGTTATACTTTTTCTGACACTTATTGTTCGTACAACCTACGCAATTCCATTAATTGCAATGTTGCTGCATCAATTGCTAATTGGATTTCAAACTAAAAAATTTCAATTCAAGAAAATAATTGTTGTGGGGTTAATGGGGCTAGTTTGGGGTGCAATTACTATGCATATTCACCAACTTTCGGCACAACATGGATCTTATTTTCTGGCACAAATTCTCCCAGCAGAAAACTGGCAACAATTTTTGAAGTTATTGTCAGAAGCTATTAATTTTTGGAACTGGAATTATTTTTCACCCAATCAAGTAGGTGTTTTTGTGGTACTATTTACAATTAGTTTGTTCTTTTTGCGAAAAAAACACGTTACCAACCTAAAAGGAATGGGGTATTTTGTTGCGATTTTAGGAATAGGGTATTGTATGTTCATTTATGCTATGATTTCTCAATTTCATGACCACGACTATTACTTTTTGGATACTGCCTACATCTTTTTTATTTTATTGATGGTGGCTTCATTTTCATTAATCAAGCATACAAATAAAACGATACAAATTATAGCTGTTTTAACGGCATTATTGTTTATCAATATTTTTAAAAACGGAACCAAACAAGCAGTTGAAGGACGATATTTCAACATTCATCCCAAAGACATCGTTTCACGTACATCCATTGATTATGAAAATAGTGTTGCATTTATTAACAACTTGAAAATTGAAGCATCACAAAAAATTGGAGTCTTGGGATTTGAAGCATCACAACTTCCTTTTCTTTTTATTGGTAAAAAAGGATATGCCATTAATTGTGAAGATGAACAATCATTTAATAAAATGATCAATTGGGGAATTGATTACGTTTTTTGTTCCAATTCAGAGTTGCAACAAAAAGTACAAAACCATTCTTTTGTTCAAAGTCGCTTACAACTGATTGCTACAAATGGAAAAATTAGTTATTTCAAGGTTATTCACTAAGTATTTCATTCACCGTAGTATATTTGTAAACAAAAACAAGACAAAACAATTGAAAGCTAAAGAATTAATCCATAAACTTATCCCAGCAACGCTGGCTTTATACGCTACCCTGCTGGTGGTGCATGTTTATCAAATTATCATGCAACCTAGTCAGTATTTTGGGCAACCTGTTTTACCAGTGTACCATATCAAGGGTTGTTTAATGGATTTAGAATTTGCACTGGTTTTTAGCGTTTTTGTATTGGTACTCTGTTTTATTTTCTATAAGATTTTGGGGAAATATACTGTCGTATTAATTCATCTACTTAACGTAACTGCAATTCTATCTAGTTTAGGTCTTATTTCATATTTCCTTATAGCTAATCAGCCTTTAGGAAAGGTCTTTTTTGAGTTATCAGCAATGGAACTTAAAACAGCAACAAATCCAGAATCCTACTTAACGTTTGTAAATATTATTTCCGTAGTGGGATTACTTAGCTTTTATTTTCTTACTTTTTATTTGTTCTCAAAAATTTCAAATAAAAAATATGTTTGGGTTTCGGTTGTAGTTTTATGGGGAATAAGCTTAATAGTATTTCCTTGGCGGATAATAAAATCAAAAGATGGAGTTGGAGATATGATAATCAATAACAAAACTCTCTATTTTTTAGATGAAACGTATGCTTACTTTTTTCAAAAAGAACAAGAAAATGATTTTTTTACTGCCAAAGATTTGAAAATAATGGATGCTTCATTTTTTAATAACGAACATCCTGAAAACATAGAACATCCTTTTTTACATGATTTACCTAATAAAAGTAGTCTAAATGAGTTAATTCATCACGATAGTAAACGCCCTCCCAATATTGTTTACCTCATTGTCGAAAGCTTATCCAATCACATGTTTGGAGAAGGAGCAGATGTATCGGGTAGAATGATGCCTTTTTTAGATTCTTTAGCACAACAAAGTATTTATTTTCCGAATGTGTTGAGCACTTGTGAACGCACGTTTAATGTATTACCTGCCAGTTTAGCCTCAACGCCTAATCCTCCTAATGGCATGGCGATTCAGACTGATCAATTTTCTCCTCATGAATCCCTTTTATCTCTTTTGAAAAATCAATATTTTACACGGTTTTATTGTGGCGCTAGTTTAGAATATGCCAATATGAAAGGCTATCTGAATTATCACAACATTCATTATTTGGTAGATAATTGGGAGCCTCAGTTTAGCAGTAAAATCAATGGGAAATTGAATCCTTGGGGATATCCCGACAAGCAATTATTTGAAAAATCGTTTGTAGATTTAACGCGTCAAGCAAATTCAAAACCGCGATTTGATGTTTTTTTAACAGTAAGCACGCACCATCCATTTTTAATTCCTGAGCAAAAACGCTATTTAAAAATTGTTCAACAGCGATTTAAACACGTAGAAAAATTAAAGCAACAACAAGAAGTGGCACTCAAAAAGCCAGAAATGCTTGCTACGTATGCTTATACCGATGATGCGCTTAGAGCTTATTTTGAAAAAGTTAAAAAATTACCCGATTATAACAACACCATTTTCATCATTTTTGGTGATCACGGTAATCACGATTTACTGTTTTCTGGTTTAGACCGTTACAAGAACAGTATGTTGATTTATTCGCCATTGATAAAACAACCCAAAACCATCCGCTCTGTTTCCACTCATCTGGATATTGCACCAAGCATATTGAATTTTTTACGTATCAATTACCCAGCGATGCAATTGCCTTCAAGAGTTCCTTTTTATGGAAGTGAATTGGATTTAAACCCCAACTACGAATGTAAAAGAACCATGCCATTAAACACCATTCAGCACGAGAATTCGCATTTGGTAATGGGCGATTATTTAATGATGGACAAAACACTTTATAAGCTAACAAAAAATTTAACGCCCGAAATTTATCGAAATGAAAACAAGCAAAAACAGTTAGAAAAACAGTTGAACTTATACAATCAACTTGTAGCAAACTATTTCAAATGTAAATTCTTTAAATTATATGAAAATCGTGTTGCTGTTGATAATGATATTCTTAAATCTGAATATATTTACATTGGTGACTATACTACAGTAGAAGCTCATTGGAAGAAGGTTCGGCTTGAATGTGATTTAGATGTTTTCTTGCCTGATGAAACTTATTTGGACTCTATTCCAAAATTAACTTGCTCTATTGAAAATATGTATAGTGGTAAAAATAATGAAGTAGTTATTTGGAAAAACACTGCTCCCAAAAACAATACAAAATTCAAAAAAAATAGTTGGAATAGAGTTACATATATCATAGATATTAATGTAAGTAAATTATCAAAAATGAATAAAAAAAATCAACTCGCATTTTATCTTTATAATGAGGATAAAAAATTACATAAAATGAAAAATATAGTTTTTAAACTTTATGTCTTAAAATAGCATTGAATTATTTATATAAAACCAACTTCGACCATAAAAAACAACAGGGCAACAGTTAAACTAATTTAAAGCTAGGCGCTAAATATTTCATTCACCATCGTATATTTGCAACACAAAAACAACAAAAACACAATTGAAAGCTAAAGAATTAATCCATAAAATTATTCCGGCTACGCTGGCTTTATACGCATCTTTACTAGTGGTTCATGTCTATCAAATTATCATGCAACCTAGTCAGTATTTAGGGCAGCCTGTGTTGTTTAAATACCACCTAAAAGGTTTTGTGATGGATTTAGAATTCACATTCATTTTTGGTACTGTTGTGCTAGCACTTTGTCTTTTATTCTATAAATTACTTGGGAAATACACGGTTGTTTTAATTCACTTACTCAATGTCATTGCTCTTTTTGCAAACATCAGTTTGATTTTATATTTTTTAAAAGCCAATCAACCATTGGGAAAAGTGTTTTTTGAACTTTCTTCTACAGAATTGAAAATGGCATCCAACCCAGAATCGTTTTTAAATATTGTTGTTTTACTTGCTCTTGTTGGAATTATTACTTTTTATATTCTAACTTATTACCTATTTCGTAAATACAGTGAACATAAATGGCTGAAAATTGGTGTTGTAACACTTTGGCTGTTTAGTTTAGTTGCAATTCCGTGGAGCATATTAGAGTCAAAAGACAAAGTAGGCGATATGGTTGCTAATAACAAAGGTTTATACTTCTTGAACGAGGCTCGTCAGTATTTTTTTAATACTGATGCTTCTAATTTTCCATTTACAGAAAAAGATTTGAGATTAATGGATGCTTCATTTTTTAATAACAGGCACCCAGAAGATATAAAACATCCTTTTTTACACGATTTCACCAATGAGAGTAGTCTGAATGAACTACTTCATCACGATAGTAAACGCCCTCCCAATATTGTATACATTATAGTAGAAAGTTTATCCAACCACATGTTTGGAGAAGGAGCAGATGTATCGGGTAGAATGATGCCTTTTTTAGATTCTTTAGCACAACAAAGTATTTATTTTCCAAATGTGTTGAGCACATGCGAACGCACACATAATGTATTACCAGCAAGCTTAGCTTCAACACCCAATCCTCCAAATGGAATGGAGTTACAATCGGATGATTTTCCACGTCATTGGTCGCTTATTTCACTTTTACAAAAACATTATTTTACACGATACTATTGTGGTGTTTATCTAGATTATGCTAATATGAAAGGTTATATGAACTATCACAACATCCATTATTTGGTAGATAATTGGGAGCCTCAGTTTAGCAATAAAATCAATGGTAAATTGAATCCTTGGGGATATCCCGACAAACACTTATTTGAAAAATCGTTTGTAGATTTAACGCGTCAAGCAAATTCAAAACCGCGATTTGATGTTTTTTTAACGGTAAGCACGCACCACCCATTTTTAATTCCAGAGCAAAAACGCTATTTAAAAATTGTTCAACAGCGATTTAAACATGTAGAAAAATTAAAACAACAACAAGAAGTAGCACTCAAAAAGCCAGAATCGCTTGCCACCTATGCTTATACAGACGATGCGCTTAGAGCTTATTTTGAAAAAGTTAAGAAATTACCCGATTTTAACAACACCATTTTCATCATTTTTGGTGATCATGGCAATCACGATTTGTTGTTTTCTGGTTTAGACCGTTACAAGACCAGTATGTTGATTTATTCACCATTGATAAAACAACCCAAAACCATTCGCTCTGTTTCCACCCATTTGGATATTGCACCGAGCATATTGAATTTTTTACGCATCAATTATCCAGCCATGCAATTGCCATCAAGAACTCCGTTTTATGGAGGCGAATTGGATTTAAATCCCAACTACGAATGTAAAAGAACCTTGCCATTAAATACTATTCAGCACGAGAATTCGCATTTGGTAATGGGCAAATATCTAGTAATGGATAACGTACTATACAAGCTTTCCAATAATTTAACACCTCAAGTTTATCGTAATGAGAACAAACAAAAACAGTTAGAAAAACAGTTAGAATTATACAACCGTTTGGTAAAATATCAATTTAATTGGAATTTGTTATTGCCCGAAACATTGTTTGACTTATACGTTGAACAAACTTATTTCAAATTAATTTATGAAAACAAGGTTGTTGACGATAAACAAAATTTAAAATCTGAATTCATCAACATAGGAAATTATCCTATAGCCAATCCAAAATGGAAAAAAATGCGACTTGAATGTGAATTAGATGCTGTTTTAAAAGATGAAACATACTTAGATTCCATCCCTAAACTAACTTGTTCTATCGAAAACATCAACAATGATGGTAAGAAAGAAGTTATTGTTTGGAAAAACATCACCCCTCGAATTCTGCAGAAGTTCAATAAAAACAGTTGGAATAAAATTACCTACGTGCTGGATGTAGATTTTAGAAATATTCCAAAAGTGAACAAAAACAATCAGTTTTCGTTTTACATTTACAATGTTGAGAAAAAACCGCAACAAATGAAAAATATTTCGTTCAAACTATTTGCGGCTGATTAATACTAATACACCTTTCTTTTTCTTTCGCGTATATGCAAGGCCTTGTGATAAACTATTGGAAAGATTAGTAAAGTGAAGATGGTTGCTGTAACTAATCCGCCGATAATAACAACAGCTAATGGTTTTTGACTTTCTGAACCTATTCCTGTGCTTATTGCAGCAGGTAGCAAGCCAATTGCAGCCATTAATGCAGTCATAACAACAGGACGTGTTCTAACTTTTACTGCATTCACTATTGCTTGATTCAAGTCTGCAATTTCTTTACTCTGTTTATGAAATTCCGATATTATTATTACGCCATTTTGTACACAAATACCAAAAAGGGCGATAAAACCAACACCTGCAGAAATTCCAAAATTAATCCCCGTTATGTGTAAAGCTAAAATACCTCCTATCAATGCAAAAGGAACATTGATTAACACATATCCCGCATCTTTAGCATTTCCAAACATGATGAATAATAAAACAAAAATGATAATCAAACTAATTGGAGCAACTTGCCCTAGTCGTTGGCTTGCTCTTACTTGATTTTCAAATTCACCTGTCCACCCTATTTTATAGCCTTCATCCAATTTCACATTGTTTTTCACTTTTTTTTGTGCTTCTGCAATGGTGCTTCCTAAATCACGCTCTCTCACAGAAAATTTAACCCCAATAAATCGTTTTGTATTATCGCGATAAATAAATGCAGGTCCAGTAACTTGCCTAATTGTGGCAATCTCTTTTAAAGGAATTCTATGTCCGGCAATGGTTGGAATCATAAGCATTAAAATATCTTCTTCATTTTTTCGATATTCTTTCTCGTAGCGAATTCGAATATCAAACTTCATTTCACCTTCATATTTTTGGGTGATTGTTTCCTCAATTGCCATTTTCATTACACCAGCACGCCCTCGGCAGTGAACACCATGATTGCCATCTTTTCTTCATCAAGGAAGATCTTAATTTCGGGTTGTCCAACATTTCTTAATATTCCAACATCTTTAATACCTGGCACTTTTCAATCTGAGCAATTACTTCATTGGCATATTCATCCAATTTATCCAAATCTTTTCCATAAATTTTAACAGCATTGGATGCATTCATACCCGCAACTGCTCAACGACATTATCAATGATGGGTTGTGAATAGTTGTAATTTTATTCGCGAATTACTTTAAATGTGTATCCATTTCTTCAACAAGTTCATCCATCGATATTTTTCTTGTCCATTCTTTTTCGGTTTTAGAATTAACTTGCATCTGCACATAGCAAAACCACTTGGATCCTATTCATCGTTACTTCTTCCTGTCTGAAAGCACGCCATTACCTCAGGAAAAGATTGCAATTCTTTGCGCAATACACTCACCATATCAACGGTTTTGGGCAATGAATAACTCATCGGCATTTTTGCCTCAACCCACAAAGCTCCTTCATTCAATTCAGGTAAAAATTCGGTTCCCAGCCATCGTGTTGAAAACATAGTAAGTGCAAAACATGCACCTGCTAGCATCAAACTTAATTTTTTATGTTTAAATGTCCATCCAAACCCAGAAGTTACAGCACTTGATTTCAAATCTGGTAAATTTATTTTCTTTTTCTTTGACGTCTTTTTTAAGAAGCATGGAACTAATTACAGGAACCAAAGTAAGCGTAAATGTAAGGCTCCTAGCAAGTGCAAATCCGAGTGTCCAAGCCAAGGGTGAACATTTTTCCTTCTACTTTTCAAACGAAAAAATCAGCAATAAAGGCTGATATGATTATCAATTTTGAAAAGAAAATGGCTTTACCCATTTGGATTCCTGTAGTTTTAATCATTATTTGGCTAAGCGGTTAAACTTTTCCATCCCTACTTTTTTTGCCTTATGGTCGAAGCTACAAATATTCCTTCAACCATTACAACCGCCCCATCGATAATGATTCCAAAGTCAATAGCGCCTAAAGAAATCAAATTGGCACTCATTCCTTTGAGTTTTAGCATCAAATGCAAATAACAATGCCAAAGGAATAATAATAGCAACAATAATGGTTGTTCGCCAGTCAACCATAAAAATACAATAACAGTAACCAGCACTATTCCTTCCACCAAGTTATGCATAACCGTTTCTGTACAATACGCCATTAAATTATCCCTATCGTAAAGTGGCTACCATTTTCACATCGCTAGGCAACACGGATGTATTAGCTCGTGGATTTTATCTTTAACCCTTGCAAGTACTTCGCTGGGGTTTTCTCGCTCACATTACAACAATACCTTCCACAACGTCGTCGTGCTCATTTAACCCAACTTGCCTCTAGGTTTACTTCCAACCATTGACGTTGTGCATCTTTTTACTAAAGTGGATTCCCATTAAAAATATCTACGATAGTATTTTTTCAATATCACTTTTATTGTCTAGCAAACCAATACCTGTATGCCTAAACTTAGCCCATTTTTTCAATTACATCTCCCCCAACATTCAAGTTTGATTTCCCAACAGCTTCATAAAGCTCTAGTGGTGTTAAGTCATATTGTTGCAACTTAACTGGGTCAACCGATATCTCATATATTTTTTCTTGTCCTCCAAAAGCAACAACGTCAGCAACACCTGCAACACTTCTCAATTCTCTATCTATTGTCCAGTTTGTATCGTTAACAGGTCTCTTGTATCACGCTTTTCACTCTTGAGCACATACCTAAAAATTTCACCTGTTGGTCCATATGGTGGTTGCACATCTGGATCCACACCTTCTGGTAATGAAACATTTCGGAGTTGGTTGTTTACTTGTTGTCGGGCAAAAAAATCTTCAACATCATCTTCAAAAATAACTTTTATGATGCTCAAACCAAACATGGTAATGCTACTTTGTTGTCTTACGCTGCACGCTGTTCATTGATATTTCTATAGGAGTTGTAACAAAGCGTTCAATCTCTTCTGCGCTTCGTCCATTCCATTGTGTAACTATTACAATTTGCGTGTTTGTTACATCTGGAAATGCTTCTATTGGAATTTTAATAAAACTAAAAATACCGCCAAAAACAATAATTCCCACCCAAAAAAAAGTGAAAAACTTATTTTTAATGAAAATGAGATAATATTTTTAATGAATTTATTCATGAGTTGCTCCTAATTTTTTGGAAGATTAATCGTTTAATGCATCATAAATTAGTAATCCATTTTCAGAAATTACTTTTTCGTTTTCATTCAACCCTTGTTGGATGTAGGTTCTATCTCCCAATTGTCGATAAATTTCAACTTGTCGTGTTTCCACATTGTAACGATCATGAAATTACCATTACCCAGTACTTATTTTTATCAAAAATAACTGCTGATGAAGGAATAGTAACGAGCTGTTTACCTTCTGAATAGTGCACACTTACTGTGCAATTCATATCTGGTTTTAATTGAAAATCTTTATTTTGCAAAGGCACTCTGAATTTCATGGATTTCGTTGTAGCATCAATAACATTGTAAATTTTTTCTATTTGACCTTTATAGGACACATCAGGAAAAGCAAGTGTTTTAACCTCTGCGTTGTAACCTTCTTTTATGTGCGCTATATTACTTTCATTTACATAGGCAACTGCCCATATTTCATTGGTGTTTGCAATTGAAAACAACGGTTCGTCTTCTTCTGGACGGAGTAATTCATTGATAAATATTGTTTTTGTAATTACAAACCCACTCATTGGGGCTTTTACAGTATAGATTGACCCTTTTTTGATGTTATAGATTCCATAAAATCTCATTAATTCGCAATAATTCTGCTTTTGCCTTTTCCAATTCGGTTTCGGCTTGCTTCACATCCTTAATAGAGTTAAGATTACCAGCAAATAAATCTTTGGCAACTTGCAGGTTTTTCTCAGCAATAGCAACATCGTTAATGGCATCTAGTTTTTCTTTTTGAAACGATGCAATTTCACCACTTTGTATGGTTGCTAGCACATCACCTTGTAACATAATCGCCTAAACCAACATTTATGGTTGTTACTAGACCGCCAACCGGTAGAAAAACTTGTGCTGTTTTGTTATTATCAGCTTCAATTTTACCAAAACCGAATTTCATTTTTTACTTCTTCGTATGCTGCTATGAAACTTGCATTTTTTAAGCATAGTATCACTCATCGAAAAAGCTTTTGCTTGCTCGTCTAACTGGTTTTCTTTGCACCCAACTAATAGTGTAATGCAAGCAAGCATTTAGGTGAAATTATTGCTTTATTTATCATTAAAAACGTCTTTGCCTGTTAATAAATTTAATTGTTCTGCTGAAGTTGCTAATTGTATCTTTATACGCGCCACTTCGGATTGAGCATTATTAAATGATTTAAGCGTCAAAAACTCAATGATGGATACATTTCTTTTTTGAAAATTCTCGTCATTGCATTCAATATGGTTACAAATCATTGGAATGATGGCCTGGTTGTGCGGTATTCAGCTATTGTGTGCGTGTAAAGCGTGTATGCGTTGTGTATTTCATTTGCATCTCTAGCTCAGCTGCTTGCGGTGTATTCCTGTGCTTGAATTTGATACTTTGCGGTTTTAATGTTTCCTTGGTTTCTGAATCACAATGGTGGTAGCAAAGAAAAATAACATTTATTGATTGGTAAACGCTCCTCCTCTTTGATCATAGCTGCAAAAAAGCTAATATCAAAGACATTAATCGCTTTTGAAGTAACACATTTTGTTGTGCTAAAAGTTTGTTTTGTTCTGCAATTAAAAAATCGGGTCTGTTTTGTTTTGCAACAATTAAAAGCTCCTTGATATCTTTTACATGTATGTATTTTTCTATAGCTTCATCAGATGCTACAAACATAACGTCGGCATTGGTTTGTAATATTGTTTTAAAGGTTAGCTTGCAAATTCAGGTATTCTTTCAATAATTCTGCTCTGTAATTATTCAATTCTAAAATAAGCTCCTTTTTAATCGAACAATTTCTTTAAGGTATATTTTCCTTTTCAACTTGTGTTTGATAAGCATTCAATAAGTTGCTAAGAATATCAAGTTGTTTGTTGTATTGATTAATAAAATTTGTTGCAACCAATTACTATTAATTCCGTATGCAATCTATATTTTAATTGTTGAAGTAGTTGTTGGAATTCTAACTCAGCAATAGCCGTGTTGATTTTGGCCAACTCATTCTGATTTTCTTTTACCGCCAAGCAATATGAGTTGTTCTATCTGAAAACTTTTTTGTCTCCTGTTTTACCAATAGCAAAATGCTTTATTGTTATCAGGGATCATGACATTAAGTGTTGCTGTAGATACTTCAGGTTGGGATACACCTTTGCTTGTATTACTTGTACTTTTGAGCCTCAATATTCAACGTTGCTGCTAAAGAAAAAAATTGTTTTTAGAAACATACTTATCCGCCTGCTCAATTGTCAACTTTAAGGTATCTTGACCACTGGCTACATAGAACTAAAGAATAAGAAAAATATAGGACTTTTTTAAAAAATGCATGTGTTGGTTGAATTGACATCGTTGCAAAGATTCTCAACACAACCTTAAAAACACCTTAAAATAGCTAAATTTTATCTTAAAGTACAGGTAATTCTATTGTGAATATATTTTTATTAGGTGCTTGTTTTTGGTATGTTATTTTACTCACGTGATAGTTAATAATTTTATCTGTCAATGCGAGTCCTAGCCCAAAACTATCTTATTGCGGCTATTATTTCCCCTAAAAAATGGAGGAATAAATAGGCTTCTTCTTCTATGTAGTGAGCACTTCTCCATCGTTTATAAATGTAATTTTTATTGATCATTTTTTTGCAGGCATAGTTTTAATCTCTGCTTTTGGCAAATTACTATATGCAATGCAATTGTTTAATAAATTTTGGATAGCTTGCTTGGTAGCATCTTTCAATACAATACCGTTAATTCTTCTACATATTAAAATCGATTTGAAGGTAATTAACTTCAAATGAAATCAAGGAAAAAGTGTGTTTACTTCTTGAATAGAATCAAATTAGGTCAATCAATTCTTATGCTTCTTTTTTCAATATTTTGTTTAGGTTTCAATTTTAGATATTTTTAAAAAGCGTATTTTGATGATTTCTATAAATATTTGTTTTTGCTATTTGAGCATCCAATTCTTTTTCAAGGTCATCTTCCAGCGATACTTTTTATTCGTTCTAGCTCAGAAACCAATACTGCAATTGGTGTTTTTAATTGATGGGATATGTGGTGGATGGAGTTTTTGAAAAATATGCGCGCTATTTGCCCTGTTAACTAATTCATAAAACTTACCGTTCAAATAATCCAACTCGTGCGTGTGGAGTTCTTTATGGGTTCTTTAAAAACAGTTTCACCAACTTTATAGCTTCCCAATAAATGGGCAAGTCGTGTAATTGGCAAAGCTATCCTATTAGCTTCAAAAACACAGCAATTAAGCTAACTAAGATAGTAAAAACGATAAAAGATATAAGAGTATGTTTCGTAAAAAATGGAGTTTTGTATATCCAAATTCATCGTATGCTTTACTAATTCCGTAGTAGGTGTTTTGATTGGATTTAAAGTGAATAGCAACAACGTCATAGTCTCCATCTTTTTGTTCAATCCACACATTTTCTGCATTCAATTTTTTAGTAATTCTTCAGAATAAAGAATAAGACATCATCTAAACTTGCATAAATAAGTGATTTGGTGCTATCAAAAATTAATAATTTTTCATCAATAAACGAATTAACTGGTCAACCGATCAATTATTTCAATGATTTTTGTTTCATCGTTTTCAACTTCACTAATAAAGCGCAAGTTGTTTGTAATTTTTTCTTTTGACGTTGCTGAAAATCTTCTTCTCTGTATTCAAACAGAAAATAAACAACTATGAATAATATTCCAACTAATACAATACTCGTTGCAGAAAATAAAGCAATATTTTATTCCTGATTTTCATGGAGCCACACTAACTTTTATCGCCACCAATCATTTTTGAGGTTATTCCTTTTTTATCCGTTAACTCGGCTATAATTATACCTATTATGTAAAAAAACAAAAATTGGAAACCAATACAATCCCCATTTATGAACTGCTTCTATTGATTTTTCGTATTGTTCAAAAAAACCTTTCTATACAAATTCCGGTAACAATGGAAATAAATACAAAAACATAAAAATAAATATACACCAAACCTTGTAGGCGCTCTTTAATGGATATTGATTTTTTAAATGGATTGGGAAAACGAATACCACTAGCTAACATATAAATAATTCTTGCCAAAAATAAAAACAACATAACATTAGCCATCACTTCATGCCATTGCCACATTGGTCACGAATGGCTTTTGCAATTATAGTTGCCTCTTCTTTATTAACTGCTAAGTTGTTATTTGGATTGTGTCAACAATCACATGTTTGTTCATCCAAAACATTCTTAAAATCCTGTGAAAAATAATATAAACATTGATAGTGCAATCGACCAATGCAATAAACGATGTATGCGTGAATTTTGTTTTCATTGTTATTCAAAATATGCTTCGTATCCGACTTTGGTTTTTATATTTATTCTTGTTAAATGGTTTGTCAATTTTATTACGTAAAAAGTTAATATAAACTTCAATATGGTATTTGTGTTTGCATCAAACGATTTGCCCCAAATTTCTTCAATTAACTCAGTTTTGAAACTACCTCACCCTTATTTTCGCAAATTTTAATTAATATTTGATATTCACGAGGTGTTAATAGTACTTCTTCACCTTGTCTTGTAGCTTTTTTGTGCGTGTATCAATAATTAAATCATCAGCCACTATAACCTTGCTTTGAATGGTTGTGGTTTGACTTCTTTTTACCAACGAATGAATACGCAAAACCAACTCTCGCATAAAAAATGGTTTTGTAAGATAATCATCCGCTCCATTGTTATACCCTAATGCTTTATCGTCAATTCTGAAAAGGCTGTAAGGAAAATAACGGGCGTATGTGTATTGTATGTTCTAAAATCTTTGCACAAATCAAAGCCATTTGTTCCTGGAAGATTAACATCCATAACAATGCAATCAAATGATTCTTTTCATAACACGAGCTGCTAATGCACCATCGTATAACGCAACTACGTTAAATGACTCTACTTTCAAAGCTTCGGTAATGTACGGTTAGTGTTAAATCATCTTCAATTAAAAAGAATCTTCATAAAATTGAATAGCTAATTTACCACTTGCACCTTCAACAAAGAACAATTTTGTTTTTTTCAATAACTGCTTGGCTGTTTGTTGAATATCACTTGGCTCTATTTGATTGTAAACCAACCATTCTTCATTAATTCCATTGGCATCGCCCAACAATTCAAAGAAACACAAATTCATTGCTTTGTTCAACATGGATTGATCTTGAAACTCTTTAGCAGTACGAATTTTTATCATCAATCGTTTTAATGTCTCAGCATCAATTTGTTTGTTCTTAAAGCGCTCCAACACCGACCATAAAGCTGTGTCCAATTGTTCAAACGATACGTTTTCTGCCAATCGACCAGAAATAATTAATAAACCTTCGTCAATAGAACCCGTAATATAAGCTGCAATTTCGGTTACTAATTCTAATTCCTTTTTTAATTTTTTGTAAAGAACAGAAGATTTATCTCGCCCCAATTCATCTGAAATTACATCGGCAACATAGTATTCTGGATTTCTACGTTCGGGCATTTTAAAGGCATAATAAAAAGCATTGGCAGGAACATCGCGCTCTATAGTTAATTCTCTGTACTCTGTTTGTTCTGGTTCTTTTTTTAGAATGCGTGCAAACTTTTTACCCGCCGGAATATCGCCATACCATTTTTCAACCAAGCGTTTAATTTCCTCTAGTTCAAAATTACCAGCTATGCACAAAATTGCATTCGAAGGATTGTAATACTTATTAAAAAATGCTTTTACATCGTCCATCGTAGCATTTTCAATGTGCGCAATTTCTTTACCTATCGTTGCCCATTTATACGGATGTACTTTATAGGCCAACGGACGAAGTTGTAACCACACATCTCCATACGGTTGATTCAAATAGCGTTGTTTAAATTCTTCAATTACTACATTTCGTTGCACTTCCAAGCTTTTATCGGTAAACGCCAAAGACAACATTCTATCGCTTTCTAACCACAAAGCTGTTTCCAAATTTTGCGCTGGCACCACATCGTAATAATTGGTAATATCGTTGGAGGTAAAAGCATTGTTTTCGCCACCCGCTTGTTGCAAAGGCGTGTCAAAATCAGCAATATTGATAGAACCACCAAACATTAGGTGCTCAAATAAATGTGCAAAACCTGTTTTTGATTCTTCTTCATCTCTTGCCCCAACATCATATAACGTATTAACCACTGCCATTGGAGTTGTAGTGTCTTTATGAAAAAGAACAATTAGTCCATTTTTTAAAGTAAAGCGCTCAAAGTGTATCATTAAAAATCGTATTTTGATGTTGTTTGTTCAGCAATTGCTTCTTTAAATTCTTGTAAAATTTCTTGCACAATAGCAGCAGCTGGTTTTATTTCATGAATCATGCCAGATACTTGTCCAACCTCCAATTCTCCCTCTACTAAATCGCCCTCAAACATTCCTTTTTTAGCTCTTCCTCTACCAAGCAATGTTTGCAATTCTTCAACTGTTGCACACTTTTCATAGGCTTGTTCAACCTGCTGATAAAATTGATTTTTGATGAGTCGAACAGGTGTTAATTCTTTCAACGTTAGAGAGGTTTCACCTTCTTTTGTTGCAATTACTGCTTGTTTAAAATTCTCGTGTGCACTTGATTCGGGCGTTGCAATAAAGCGACTTCCAATTTGCACGCCATCGGCACCTAAATTCATGGCTGCCAACATAGCTCTACCAGTACCAATGCCTCCCGCAGCAATAAGTGGAATTTGAAGTTCTTTTGCAATTGCCGGAATCAAACAAAGCGTAGTTGTTTCCTCCCGTCCATTGTGTCCGCCTGCTTCAAAACCTTCTGCCACCACAGCATCCACACCTGCTTCTTGCGATTTTAGTGCAAATTTAAGGCTTGAAACAACGTGCACCACCTTAATTCCATGGCTTTTTAGGTGTGAGGTCCACGTTTTTGGGTTTCCTGCCGATGTAAAAACAATTGGAACTTGGTATTTAATAATTAATTCAATGTGTTTATCAATGTTGGGATAAAGCATTGGCAAATTCACCGCAAAAGGTTTGTCGGTTGCTTCTTTCATTTTTTGCAAGTGCTCTTCCAAAACTTCTGGGTACATAGAACCAGAACCAATGATGCCTAAACCTCCTGCATTGGAAACAGCTGCTGCCAAACGCCAACCCGAGCACCAAATCATGCCTGCTTGAATAATTGGGTATTGTATATTAAATAATGTTGTAATTCTATTTTTCATATTCAATTTGATGAATTACGAAGTTAATTATTTTTTAAATAACTGGAAAGAACTTCTACCCTATCTGTTAAAATTTGATTTCAACACAATATCGAACCAACAATCAGTGTTATTTATTTTTCTCAAAAAACGTAAATAATTTGTCTATTTCTTTGATTTTTCAAAAAATGAAACTAATATTGTACTCTAATATATTAGAATTATTCACATCACTATTTGTGTTTATACTTTTTAAAAATGAAAAAATTAAAAGTTTTAATAGTTTTTTTACTACTGATACTTAGCAATTTAGCTTATTCAGCACTATCTATTGAGGGTACATATCAAGGTAAGAATTTATACATTCAAAACCCAATGGATGATGAAGGATTTGGTTATTGCGCAACTAAAGTAACTGTTAACGGAGATGTTATGCCGGGTGGAACTGGGTCTGGCGCATTTGAAATTGACTTTGGTTTATTCAACATTGCTTTAGGAGAACCTGTTTTTATTGTGATTGAACACCACGATGGTTGTAAACCTAAAATTTTAAATCCTGAAGTATTACTTCCTCGTTCTACTTTTAACGTGGTTTCTATTGCTGTAAAAGACAATAAATTGAGATGGGAAACAACTAACGAAAAAGGAAAATTACCTTATATCGTTGAACAATATCGTTGGAATAAATGGGTAAATGTTGGTGAAGTGGAAGGTGTTGGTACAGCTGGAAATAATAAATATGAATTTGCCGTTGTTCCTCATTCTGGCGAGAATATTTTCAGAGTTGTTCAAGTTGACCACTCTGGTGAAAAAAGAACATCTGACCAAGTAAAATTCAAATCAACAATTGCTCCTGTTGTTAAAACACCTGCTATTGTTAAAGATAAAATTCAATTTACTTCAAACGAAGTTCCTGTTGAAACTCGTTATGAAATCTACGATGCTTATGGTAACATCGTTAAAAAAGGAGTGGGTAATAATGTAAATTGCTCTAACTTGTTGAAAGGTGTTTATTACATCAACTTTGATAACACTAACGAAAAGTTTGTGAAAAAATAAAAAAACATACGATTTTGGGAAAGCCGTCCATTGCAGACGGCTTTTTTTATATCTTTAGAAGCCAATTAGAACAAATCAATGAGAAAAATTGAACATTTAGGTGTTGCTGTTTCCAATTTAGACGAAGCAATTCCGTTGTATGAGAAATTATTAAATACACCTTGCTATAAAATTGAAGAGGTAGGTTCCGAATTTGTAAAAACTGCCTTCTTTCAAGTGGGTGAATCAAAAATTGAATTGGTAGCTGCCACCAATCCCGATTCTACCATTGCCAAATACATTGATAAACGTGGGCAAGGATTACATCACATTGCCTTTGACGTTGAAAACATTGAAGCAGAAATTGAACGCCTTGAAAATGAAGGTTTTCAGTTGATTCAACGCACACCTAAAAATGGTGCCGACAACAAATTAATTGCTTTTTTACACCCTAAATCAACCAGTGGAATGTTGGTTGAACTTTGTCAAGAAAGAAACTAATGGCCAACAAACTTACAATTGCAATCGACGGTTATTCGGGTTGTGGTAAAAGCACCATTGCCAAAGATGTTGCAGCTGCTCTCAACTATGTTTTTATTGATAGTGGTGCCATGTATCGCGGTATTACGCTCTATGCAATGCAAAACAACCTTATTCAAAACGGTGAGGTTCTAAAAAACGAATTAATTGAACAATTGCATCAAATAAACATTCATTTTGAAAAAAACGGCTCTGGAAAAGATTGCTTGTTTTTAAACACGGTGAATGTGGAAGATGAAATCCGAAAACCGGCTGTAGCAGAACTTGTTTCTAAAGTTGCAACAATAAAAGAAGTACGTCAAAAATTAGTGCAATTGCAACGCGAAATTGGTAAAAATGGTGGCATTGTCATGGATGGTCGTGATATTGGTTCGGTTGTTTTTCCCCATGCAGAAGTTAAATTATTTGTTACTGCGGACAACAGCGTGCGTGCGCAACGTAGATTAGATGAATTAAAAGAAAAAGGCATCAAAACATCGCTAGAAGAAGTACTAAAAAACCTTGAAGAACGCGATGAAATGGACAGAACTCGCAAGGAAAGTCCACTGATTCAAACCGATGATGCTATTCTTATCGACACCACCCATCACACCCGCGAAAGTCAGTTGAAACATGTGCTGGAAATCGTTCACCAAAAGATGGCTGTCTAATTTGTAAACTGCTCATTTTCTCTGTAATTTTACAACATGGATTTTTCAAAAGATTTATTGGAAAAAGTAAAATTACTGCCCAACAAACCGGGAGTTTACCAATATTTCAATGAAAAAAACGAAATCATCTACGTTGGTAAGGCAAAAGATTTAAAAAAAAGGGTAACTTCCTATTTTTCAAAAACACAAGATAATGGAAAAACCCGACTTTTGGTGCGTTCCATTCGTGATATCCGCTACATTGTTGTAGATACAGAATTAGACGCTCTTTTGTTGGAAAACAATCTCATTAAGGAATACCAACCTAAATACAACATTCAACTCAAGGACGATAAAACTTACCCGTGGATTTGCATTAAAAAAGAACCGTTTCCACGTGTTTTTACTACCCGAAATGTAGTCAAAGATGGCTCCACCTATTATGGCCCCTACTCCAGTGTAAAAGTCATCAATACCTTGTTGGAGTTGATTCGCGATTTATATCCTTTGCGCACCTGTACCTTGGATTTAAGTGCCAATAAAATTGCCGAAAAGCGCTATAAACCTTGTTTAGAATATTTTATTGGCAATTGCTTAGCTCCTTGTGTAGGCAAACAAACCTTGGAAGCCTACAACCAACAAATTGAAGCCATCGAAATGATTTTGAAGGGCAACACCGCTTCAACTATCAATTTGCTAAAAAAACAAATGCACGATTTTGCAGCATCCTATGCTTTTGAGGAAGCACAAAAAGTAAAAGAACGGTTGGAAATTATTCAACGTTTTCAAGCAAAATCAACCATCGTTTCACCTAAAATTCACGAAGTGGATGTGTTAACAATGGTGGAGGACGATAAATCGCGTTTTGTTAATTATTTGGTTATTCATAAAGGAGCTATCGTTCATGGACTTACCATAGAAGTTAAAACAAAACTTGACGAAACTGATGAGGAAATTCTCAACCATGTTTTGGTTCGAATGCGCAATCAATTCAACAGCCAATCCAAAGAAATTTTAGCAGAAATTAATTTTACAACCGAAATTGAGCATGTAAAAATCACAGTGCCAAAAATTGGTGAGAAAAAAGAATTAATAGAGTTGTCAAAACGCAACGCAACCTATTACAGAATAGAGAAACGTAAAAAAGAAACACTAAAAAATCCTGAGAAAGCTACCGAACGCATATTGGAGCAAATCAAAAAAGATTTTAGGCTAAAAGAATTACCAACACACATTGAGTGTTTTGATAACTCCAATATTCAGGGTGGCAACCCTGTATCGGCATGTGTTGTTTTCAAAAATGCCAAGCCCAGTAAAAAAGACTACCGTATTTTCAATGTAAAAACGGTGGAAGGTCCTAACGATTTTGCAACTATGGAAGAAGCGGTTACACGCCGTTATCGTCGTTTACTTGATGAAAATCAACCTTTGCCTCAACTCATTGTTATTGATGGTGGAAAAGGGCAACTTTCTGCTGCACTCAAAGCATTGGACGAAGTGGGATTGCGTGGAAAAGTAGCTATTGTAGGAATTGCCAAAAAGTTAGAAGAAATTTTCTTTCCAGGAGATTCGTTGCCAATCTACATCGATAAACGTTCTGAAAGTTTAAAAGTCATCCAACATTTGCGTGATGAAGCACACCGATTTGGAATTACACGTCACCGCAACAAACGGAGCAAAGCCGCCATTCAATCGCAAGTTTTGGCCATTGATGGTATTGGCGAAAAAACGCAAATTGCATTAATGAAAAAGTTTAAAACTGTTAGCCGTATCAAAGCAGCTTCGTTGGAAGAATTAACTGAAGTTATTGGAAAAGCAAAAGCCACTTTGGTAAAAAATGCATTACAGTAAAGTAAATTATTTCAACCGTTTAGGTGTCAAGAGGTACTTTTAAATGAAAAAAGCGGCTATTTAACACTTTTTTTGCATTTCGGCACACAAATTGAAAGCAAATAAGCAAACGTTTTATGTATTTTTGCGTATAATCTAATAATGAAGTACTTATTTTCCATATTAACTTTTTGTTGTTCTATTTTTTATGGAATGACTCAGCTTACGACCAGTGTGCAGAGTCCAACCAATTTAGTGCAAAATGTTTTATTGGGAGATCCAGGAATTACTGTAAGCAACATTTCGTTTTTAGGTGCCCCAAGTGCCATTGGTAGTTTTGATGCTACAGGCACCAACTTGGGTATCGAGAAAGGAATCATCATGACTACAGGTACCATTATTGGAAATACCAACGGACCAATAGGTCCTAACAACTCTGCAAGTGCTGGATACGACAACAACACAGCGGGATATCAATTATTGACCTCCATAGTTGGAAAGCAAACATTTAATGCATCTGTTTTATCTTTTGATTTCTCTACTTGTTCTGATTCCATTGAATTTAGGTATGTTTTTGGTTCGGAAGAATATCCTGAATACGTTGGTTCACAATTCAACGACGTTTTTGGCTTCTTTATTTCTGGCCCTGGTTTTTCTGGACAGCAAAATATTGCACGTTTACCCAACGGTAGTGTCGTTGCTATCAACAATGTCAACAATGGAAATAGTTCCCCAGCACAAGGAGTTCCAGTAACTGGTCCGAGTAATCCGCAATATTTTGTCGGCAACGGAAATGGTAGTCAAGCTCCATACAATGCAAGTAGTATTTACATTCAATACGATGGTTTTACCAAGGTTTTAACGGCTAAAGCAAAAGTGCAGTGTGGACAAACATATCATCTTACACTTGCAATTGCCGATGTAGGAGATGGTGTGTGGGATTCTGGAATCTTTTTAGAAGCTAAAAGTTTTAAGGCAAACGACCCACTAAAAGTTACCCATACCATTGTTAACCCAATTCCAAACACCTCCAATACGTTGGCAGAACCTTGTAGTCAGGCAAAAATAAAATTTGAGCGCACCAACTGCAACATCAACTCGCCAATGGTAATCAACATAACACCTTCTGGAACAGCAACTAATGGTGTAGATTACCAAACATTGCCATCATCTGTTACCATTCCAGCTGGCTCCACAACAACTGAGTTTGATTTAATTTCACTACTCGATAATATTAGTGAAGGCATTGAAGACATTAAGCTTACTTTCAATTATTTAGATAACTGTGGAGATCCACGAGTAAAAGAAATTGAGCTATTTATTAAAGATGTAGATCCTGTTCAACTGTCATTAAGTGCCACAGAAATGACGTGTCCTGGGCAAGACGTTACCATTACCTCAACTGTTTCTGGCGGTACTTTGCCCTACCAATATCAATGGAGCACGGGCGAAACAACTTCTTCTATTGTTGTTAACCCAACAGCCACCACAAATTATACACTAACAGTAATTGACGCCTGCATTCAAACACCAGTAACGCAACAAATTACAGTAAACGTTCCTGTTTATACGCCTATTAGTATTACAGGTTCTGCTGATATTACGGAAATTTGTCCATATATTCCCGCAACTTTATCGGCACAAGCAACGGGTGGTTTTGGTGGTTTTACTTATCAATGGACCTCTAATCATGGTGCAACTCTTGGCACAGCAACCACTCAAGTTGTGACGCCTTCACAAACAACTGTTTATACCGTTGAAGTAACTGATATTTGTGGATTAACAGAATCGTATGATGTTACCTATACCGTAACCAGCCCACCTTTGGTTGTTACGCTCAACCCAAGCGTTGAAGTTTGTCCTGGTGACTCCGTTCAATTAGTAGCAACCGTTACAGGTGGATACGGACAATATTATTACCATTGGCCACACGATGGAGCAACAACTCCAAGCACATGGGCAAATCCTTATGTTACTACCGATTACATGGTAGTAGTTTCCGATGAATGCCAAACGTTTAGTGTGGCTGAAAAAGTGCGCATTTACGTTGTAAAACCAACGGCCAATTTTGCAATGATTAGCAATGTGCCGTTTAACAATATCGATTTAACATTTCAAAACTTAAGTTCCAACGCTTCAACCTATGAGTGGACCTTTGGCGATGGTGATTCATCAACTGTTGTGCACCCTACGCATTTGTATGACAATCCTGGAAATTACACGGTTACTTTAATTGCTACAGACGATAAAGGTTGTAAAGACACCATTGCAAAAACCATTACCATTTTAGAAGAGTATTATATTTACGTGCCCAACTCATTTACACCAAATGACAACCGTATCAATGATGGGTTTATGGCTTCAACTGTAAATATTGAATCGTTAAACGTAACAATTTATGACCGTTGGGGTGAACGTATTTTTAAATCAGACCATGTGAACTTTATCTGGGATGGAACCTATCGCGGTGCATTGATGCAAGACGGAACTTATACCTATAAAATCAATTACGTCACCCGAAGGGGAATTGAAGGTAAGTTGGTTGGGCACGTCAATTTGTTGCGTTAAGCCTTAATGCGTTGCAACACACATTCTTTGTCCAAATCTTTTCCTTCCAACAAATAAGCACACATTTCTTTGGATAAAAGCGGAGCTAATAAAAATCCTTTTGCTCCCAACCCATTGAATACAGCCAATTTATTGAATTCTGGGTGCAATCCCATTAAAGGACGACGGTCAACAGTTGTTGGTCGGATACCTGCCACTTGGTCGAGCACTTCTACTGGTTGATCAGTTAAACAAGTCAAGTGTTCCAACAATTCGTTCTTACCCTTCTCACTAACAGTGGTATTGGCGGTATGCCATTCGTATGTTGCACCAATTTTATACATACTGTTTCCGATGGGAGCGGCCGAGCATTTTCTATTTAAAACCTCTGTATTGGATAGACCTGTTGTTTTAACCGTCAACACCTCCCCTTTGGTTGGGTCAACATTCAAATAGCTAAACCACGGATTGTTGATGGATTCATAGCCTTCGCAAAAAACAACACAATCATACGATTGTTGTTGATAGGTTGCTGTTGTTGCATCCAATGCAGCATATTCAAATCGTTGGTTTACAACCGTAATTTGGGGATGATTTAAAAGAGCAGTGGTCATCCATTCAGCATCAACACGGTAACATTCTTTTACTCTTCCCGAACCAAATTTATTGGCATACGGATAACACGTTTCATCCTCCTCATTTACCTCGTTCATATACGCAGAAAACTCAGGTGTGTTTTGGCGGGTCAACCAATAATTGCGTTCTTGATTGGACGAAAAAAATCGGCGCAATGCCATTGGATATAAAATTTTTTGATTGCTTGCAGTCTCTAATTCTCCATAAAATTGCTTTGCATAAGGCAAAAATTCGTCTACACGCCAACTTTTAGTCATTCGTCTAAAAACAAGTGGAATCATAACACCCCCTGCCACTTTTGTGCTCACATTATTTCCTGCATCAACTATTGTAATTTGACATCCTTTTTGTGCCAATTGATAGGCCAATGAGCAACCTGCAATTCCGCCTCCAACAATTAAAAAATTCTTCATCGTGTTACTGCTAAACTAATTACGCTCACTTTGATATCGGGAGCTATGGCAAATATACGATTTGTTATGGCTTCTAGCGTAGAACCTGTTGTAATAACATCATCTACCAAGGCAATGTGCTTGTAGTTTTTGATGCTCTCATCGGGAGTAAACAAACCATCGGCATTGTCCCACCTACTAAACCGCCCCAATTTTGTTTGACTGCCTGTGTGTTTATTTCTTGCTAATACCTTAAAATCAAAAGGAATTTCCCATACATCCGTTATTCCTTTTACAATTTCCTCACTTTGATTGTAGCCTCTGGTGTATTTTTTCTTGGTATGAATGGGCACTGGAATCAACACCTCAACGGTTGAAAATAAGGGATGCTGACAGAGTGTTTTTCCAATAATTCTTCCAAAATACTGTCCCACATCTGGTCGGTTGCCATATTTAAGTGCTGCTAAAATGGGTTTGCTGTTATTTGTTTTTTCATAATACAGTAAAGAATAGGTAGAGGTAATTGGCAATCTTCCCCAAAACAATTGATCCACTTCGGTAGGTTCTTTAGAAATTTCAAAATGGGTGAACGCCAATTCAGAATAACAAATAGAACAACACACATGCTCTGTTCTGCTTAATTCATTTTTGCAAACAACACAACTTGAAGGAAATAATAAATGTAGTAAACCATCCCAATAGTTGGCAATCGTTGCAATAAATTTTCCAAAACCAGACGGCACAGTTTTCATCGATTTCTTCTTGTAGTTCTAACAAATATAAGAAACTTTGGATGGAATTAACACTTTTCAAAACTCTATGTGGGAAATCTTTATTTTGATGTTTAAAACCTGTCTAAGTGCTTAAAATAAACGCATTGTAAAACCAGTGTTGAAAACCCAATGGAAGATGTGAATTTCTTTAATTGCGATTGGTTTTTATTTTTTCAATTTTTGTATCCCACTTTGGAAGCTCGCACAATTTACTGAAAAAGCACCGCCAAAGAAAAAGCTATTAAAAAAACTATAATAACACCAAAAATTGATATGTACGTAATCAAAAGAGACGGAAAAAAAGAAGCAATTAAATTTGACAAAATTACTGCTCGCATCATGAAAATGTGCTACGGATTGGATCCTATCGTTTCACCAGAAGCCGTTGCCATGAAAGTAATTGAAGGTATTTATGACGGCATATCAACAATGGATTTGGATAATTTGGCAGCTGATGTGGCATCGACGAGAGCCATTGAACATCCCGATTATGCTTTATTAGCCTCTCGAATTGCTATTTCCAACTTGCACAAAGAGACTAAAAAATCATTTTCGGAAGTAATGACGGATTTGTACACAGCCAAAGATGTAAAAACGGACGAAGCAACTCCACTCATTGCTCAAGATGTTTACGACATTATATGCAATAACAAAGATTTGTTGGATTCAACCATCATATACGACCGTGATTTTAAATTTGATTATTTAGGATTTAGAATAATGGCCGATCATTATTTAATGCGCATTGACAATCAAATCGTGGAACGACCGCAACAATTATTGATGCGATTGGCGATTGGAATTCATAAAACAAACATTCCGGCTGTAATCAAAACCTATAATTATTTGTCAGAAGGTTGGATGATGCACGATATTACCACGTTGAACAATGCTGGTCGTCCCAATGCTCAATTGCTTTCCAGTTATTCGCTTTCCATCGACGATAGTTCGGTAGAAACCATTTATTCCACTATCAAATCTGCGGCACAAATTTCTAATGGAGCTGGAGAATTGGGTGTTAACATTTCGCGCGTTTTTGCAAGTGAAATAGAAGAAGAGCAAAATCCATCGTTGGAAACAAACGGAATACTTCCGATGTTGCATGTTTTTGATGAAACCGCCCGTCACACAACGCGCATGCACGATAAAAAACGCAACCATTTTTCGGTGATTTTAGAGCCTTGGCATGCCGATGTAGAAGCATTTTTAGACATCAAAAAACCGTATATTGGTAGCGGAAATGCGATGCGTAATCTTACCAATGTGTTGTGGATACCCGATTTATTCATGCACCGCGTAAAAAACAACGAAGATTGGACACTTTTTTCACCCAAAGAATGCTCTGAATTAGCCAATTTATACGGCAAAGAATTTGAAAGCGCCTATGAGCGTTTTGAAAAAATGGGAATGGGTGTAAAAACCATCAAAGCACAAGATTTGTGGTTCAAAATTTTAGAAGCACAAATTGAAACAGGCATGCCGTATATGATGTATAAAGATGCGGTGAACGAAAAAAGCAATCAAAAAAATGTTGGTATCGTTAAAGCATCCAATTACAGTGTCAACTTAACTTTAGCGCAAGCAGATGATGAAATTGGTGCTTGCAGTGTTGGAGCCATTGTTTTACCCAAATTTGTGGACAGCAAAAAAGAATTCAATTTTGAAAAATTGTTTGAGGTGACCTATCAAATGGCGTTGAACCTTAATCAATTATTGGATGAAAACTATTATCCGGTGGAAAGTGCACGCGATTATTGTCAAAAATACCGTCCTATTGGTATCAGCGTTGTTGGTTTAGCCGACACCTATGCATTGATGGGAATTGCGTTTGATTCAGAAGCGGCTCAAGCTATTAATCGTTCTATTTTTGAAACCATTTATTACAGTGCTTTAACAGCATCAAAAGATGAAGCAAAAATAAATGGAGCATACAGTTCATTCAAAAATTCTCCATTAGCCAAAGGTTTGTTTCAATTTAATCAATGGAATGTAACACCAACAGAACGTTGGGATTGGGAAACGTTAAAGGCTGGAATAGCAGAACATGGAGTTCGCAACGCGTTGTTGGTGACGGTTTCATCAACAGAAAGTATTGCACAAATTTTGGGTTACAATGAAAACATAGAACCTTTTGCATCCAATATTTCTATAAAACGCAAAACGTCGGGTGAATATGCGGTCATCAACAAATACTTGCTCAAAGATTTGATTGCTGCGGGGTTGTGGGACAAAGAAATGCGTCAACAAATCACATTGAACAGTGGTTCTATTCAAGCAGTAGAACGTATTCCAGCATCTTTAAAGGCAATTTACAAAACAGTTTGGGAAATTCCACAAAAAACGATGCTTAATTTGGCAATAGACAGAAGTGCATTTATTTGTCAGTCACAAGCCATGAATGTTTATATGGAAAATGCTGATTTTAGTAAATTGACCACTTTGCATTTTTATGCGTGGGAAAAAGGATTGAAAACAGGAATGTGTCAATTAACCACTAAAACCACGGTTGATAACCTTCAATTTTCTATTCATCGTGAAAACAGAGTAGTTAACACGATTGAATCGGAGCAAAAAGTGCATAAAAATCCTATTTTAACCTTCGAACATTCTCAATCTTTTTAAATTTTAGTCTAAGAAAAAAACGGTTTAATAAAGAAAAAACAACTATTTGTCTAAAAAAAAGGGGAATTAGTGGGTAAAAAACTGCAACTAAGCTAATTTGTGAAAAAAAATAAGCTTTTAGTGCTACGAAGATAAATATCTCGTATATCTTTGTATTTGGAAATCAAATTGTTGAATCTTTAATTAAATTATATCAAATATGACTAAAGCAGATATCGTTGCATCAGTTGCAGAAGAAACAGGGTTGGAAAGAGCAGAAGTATTAAAGACTGTTGAGGCTTTTATGGAGTCAGTTAGAGGGTCTTTGGCTAAGGGAGAAAACGTTTATTTACGTGGATTTGGAAGCTTTATCGTTAAAACAAGAGCAGAGAAAACAGGAAGAAACATTTCGAAAAAGACAACAATTGTAATTCCAGCACACAATATTCCTGCATTCAAACCTTCAAAAACTTTTGTTGACAAGGTGAAAAACAATGTAAAAGTAAAATAATCACTCTCCTTTGATTATTTTATTTGATAATATTGATTGATTTTCAATAGAATTTTATAAATTTGCACTCTCGTTGAAAAACGAGGGTGTTTTTTTTCTAAAGAGAAACAAACAAGAAATAAGAAATTAATAATTAAAATATAAAGATTATGCCAAGCGGTAAAAAAAGAAAAAGACATAAAATGGCGACGCACAAGCGTAAAAAAAGATTAAGAAAAAATCGTCATAAAAAGAAGAAATAATAACTTCTAAGGAAATTTATTGAGGGAAACTTAGCGGGATAAACTTGCTAAGTTTTTCTATTTATTAATAAAAAATTAAGCTTTCGTGAGTTTAGAATTAATAGTCGATGTACGTTCAAACGGCATTTGGCTTGCTCTGTTACGTGATGGAAAGCTGGTTGAATTACACGAAGAGCAAAGAAATATTGACTTTGCTGTTGGCGATATATACCTAGGTAAAGTAAGAAAAGTAGTGCCTAGCCTTAACGCTGCGTTTGTTGATGTAGGCTATGAAAAAGACGCTTTTTTACATTATTTAGACTTGGGTCCGCAGTTCGAATCGTTAAATAAATTTACCAAGGATACCCTTAAGAAAAAACAAAATGTTGCTGATTTGCAATATTTTAAAATTGAAAAGGAAATTCCAAAAGATGGTAAAATTAAGGATATCGTATCTGCCTCATCGCCTATTTTGGTACAAGTGGCAAAAGAGCCAATTTCAAGTAAAGGACCTCGTTTAAGTGCTGAAATAACACTTGCGGGTCGTTATCTTGTTTTGGTTCCTTTTTCGGATAAAGTTTCAATTTCACAAAAAATTAGAGACGCAAAAGAAAGAGACCGCCTGCGCGATTTAGTAGAAGCCATTCGACCAAAGAATTTTGGAGTCATCATCCGTACAGTTGCCGAGAACAAAAAAGTCGAGCAAGTTGAACAAGATTTAAAAGATTTGCTGAACAAGTGGAAAACCATGCATTCACGCTTGAAAACCGCTGTTCCGCCTATGCGTGTATTAGATGAAATGGGTAAAACCACTTCTATATTGCGCGATATGCTCAATGCAGATTTCACCAATATTCACACCAACAACTCAACAACCTATGACGAGTTGAAAGAATACATCAGTGGAATTGCACCAGAGCGTGAAAAAATATTGAAATTGTATGATGGCAAACTCGACATTTTTGAGAAGTTTGGCATCAACAAACAAATTAAGACATTATTTGGCAAAAAAGTGCCACTTCCAAGTGGAGGTTACTTAATTATCGAGCATACAGAAGCGATGCACGTAATTGATGTTAACTCTGGAAACAGAAAAGGTGCTGATGGCCAAGAAGCAAACGCTTTGCTTACCAATATGGAGGCTGCAGAAGAAATTGCGCGTGTGCTTCAATTGCGAGATATGGGCGGAATTGTGTGTATTGATTTTATAGATATGCACGATAAAGCCAATAACAAAGCACTATACGACCACTTGAAAGAAGTGATGAAGTCGGATAGAGCAAAACACAATATTATTCCTCCATCTAAATTTGGAGTGGTGGAAATTACACGTCAACGTGTGCGACCAGAAACGGAAATTAAAACAGCCGAAACTTGTCCTACATGTAACGGAACAGGTGAAATTCAAGCAAGTATTCTTTTTGCCGAAGAAATTGAAAACAATTTACAGTTTTTGGTGCTCGATAGAAAGGAAAAACATGTAGCCTTGCTTGTTCACCCTTATTTAGAGGCTTATTTCAAAAAAGGATTGATATCCCGTCAAGTGAAATGGTTCTTTAAATTTAAAAAATGGATTCCTGTCAGAAGAGCTACTGCCAACCAATTGTTGCAATACTCTTTTGTGGATAACAATAACGAAGAAATTGCACTTTGACATGAAGTCGGAGTGTAATTTCTCTTTTTTGACAGCGAAGCAAAAAATTGAAGCTTTTTGTGCCTACCAAGATCGTTGTCATTTTGAAGTTTCCAATAAATTAAATCAATGGGGAATAGTTGGTGAACAAAAAGACCAATTAATGGCCCATCTCATAGAACAACGTTTTTTAGATGAACAACGTTTTGCCGATAGTTTTGTGTCGGGTAAATTTAGAATTAAACGTTGGGGAAAAATTAAAATTCGGCAACAACTCAAAGCTAAATTTGTTCCGTTAACCTGTATTAACAAAGCTTTGCAACAAATTGATGGCGATGATTATTTTGCTACACTTGTGGCACTAGCAACAAAAAAACACAAGGAACTTTCTAACGAAAAAGACAGTTATACCAAAAAGGCTAAAATCATGCGTTTTTTAGCATCAAAAGGCTATGAGCAAGATTTAATTTATGATGCTGTTGAATCACTCACCTAATTGCCCTATTTCCTAAACGCCCCAATGTTAGACGATAGCGTAATCATATTGTTGAAACCAGCTTTTGAATAGAAACTAAAGCCATAATCAAACGATATTTTTCTGAAATGCAAGCCCAAACCAAACGAGAATCCGGCAATTCCTGGTTTTTTCTCCAGCTTCATAGATTGACGAGTGTAGTAATCGAATCCTGCACGAAAATGAATGTTTTTGGTAGCTAAAATTTCTATTTGATAGGTAAAATGTTGCCCTAATTTTTCAAAAAACTTGGCTTTTTTAACTGGAATGGTATCGCCTGTTAATAGATCTACTGTTGGTTGTGCATTCGGGTCAGAATAGGTTAAATCCCATTTATTGAGATGATGATAAACAATAGAAAATCTGAACGGCGCATGTTTTAAACGATAGCTAACCCCTAATTGAAAATCTGCAGGCAAAGGTGCTCGTTTAGTTCCGTATTTATTAAACTGAAAACCTACGTTTTTGAAAAGTACCGTAGCCAAAAATGTTTCAGATTTATTTAAGAATGTTGCTGCCAAATCAATGGATGTTCCGTAGGAATTGTACACCTCTAAATGAGATCCAATAATGTTTACATTTGCTCCAACAGAAAACAGTGGGTTAATTTTATAAGCATAACCAACGCCGAGGATGTATTCAAACGGACTAAAAGTTCCCATTTCCACTCCATTTTTATCGGTTCGGGTCATTTTTCCATAAGCAACATAGCGGATGTGTGCTGCAATGGTGTGTTTTTCTTTTATTTGGTGTCCGTAACTAAACATTCCGTAGTTGATGCGCCCGGCATACAACGCTTGGCTAACACTTACAACTTGGTGCATTTGTTCGTTGAGCAATGAAGGATTGGCAACCCCTAAATTGATGTCGTAATCTTTGGCTGTGATGAAGTTTCCTGCAAGTCCAGCACTACGCGCATTGAAGGTTAGCCCCAACAAAGCATAAGCATTTTTTCCACCCATTTGTGAAAATGCATTTCCTGCAATAAGTAGTAAAACAAATAAAAGTATTTTTTTCATCCTCATTTCAAACGCAAAGAAACAATAAAAATTATATCCTACACTCTTTTTTCAAGTTCAATTACTTCCAAATCATGAATTCGGTCATCGGAAATGCAAAAACGCAACAGGGTTTTTATTTGATGAAACCCTTTGTTTCCACATGCTCCAGGGTTCATCCACAACATGTTGTAGTGCGGATCAAATTTAACCAGTAAAATATGCGAATGTCCACAAACAAACAACTTTGGAGCGCCTTTTTGCAATTCATCATAGGCTGGTTTGGCATATTTTCCAGGTTTGCCGGCAATGTGAGTCATCAGCACTTCAACTTTTTCAATTGTAAAGCGATTGTGCAAAGGTGCCTCCAAGCGAATGGTGTGATCATCAATGTTGCCATATACCGCCCGAACAGGTTTAAATGCCTTGAGTTTATCAAGCACATCCAATGTTCCAATATCGCCAGCATGCCATATTTCATCTACGTCTTTGAAATAATGAAAAATACGCTCGTCTAAATCGCCATGTGTGTCTGAAAGCAAACCAATTTTTACCATAAAACAAATTTAATGAGATATTTCGATTATTTTTGTTTTGCTATGGATAAGCAACAAATGCACGAAGATTGGTTGAGAAAACGCAAACAACGCAAAGCTGAATTAACGGTTGATGCGCTGTTGGACGGTATTCTTCAGCACAACACAACGCTGCTTAGTAGCGCTATCACCCTTATTGAAAGCACCTTGGAGAGCGACAGGGTAAAATCGGAAGAACTCATCAAAAGGTGTTTGCCCCATTGTGGAAAATCCATTCGAATTGGCATAACGGGCGTGCCTGGTGTTGGAAAAAGTACTTTTATTGAAAGTTTTGGTCAGTTGTTGGTGCAAGCAGGTAAAAAAGTCGCTATTTTGGCCATCGACCCTTCTTCTAGCACTTCGGGAGGTAGTATTTTAGGCGATAAAACAAGAATGGAGCAGTTATCACAATTGCACAACGTTTTTATTCGTCCATCGGCTGCAGGAGACACTTTGGGAGGGGTAGCTCGCAAAACGCGAGAAAGCATTTTTTTGTGTGAAGCAGCTGGATATGATGTCATTTTAATTGAAACGGTGGGTGTGGGACAATCCGAAACCTTGGTGCATTCAATGGTTGATTTTTTCTTGTTGTTGATGCTATCGGGGGCAGGAGATGAATTGCAAGGCATCAAGCGTGGAATTATGGAAATGGCAGATGCGCTTGTGATTACCAAAGCAGATGGCGACAATGTGAAAAAAGCCAATTTGGCCCGTAGAGAATACCAGAATGCCATGCACTTGTTTCCGCCTAAAAAAAGCAATTGGCAACCAAAAGCACTCACGTGTTCAAGTTATAACAACACCAACATGGACATGATTTGGGAAACTATTTTGGCTTTTGAAAATCAAACAAAAATCAACGGGTATTTTGCACACAACCGCAAGGAACAAGATAAATTTTGGTTGCGCGAAACGCTCAACGAAAGCATATTAAGAGGTTTTTACGGTAATGAACATTTGCATGAATTGCTAAAAGAAATGGATAAAAAAGTTATTAACGAAGAAGAAACTTCTTTTACAGCAGCAGAAAAATTATACCAATTATACATTCAACATTTATCCAATGGAAACATTTAAAATCGAAGGCGATTACATTGAACTCATTAGTTTATTGAAGGTTTTAGGCATTGCACAAACAGGTGGACAAGCAAAATTCATTGTAGATGAAGGAGTTGTCATTCGAAACGGCGAACAAGAATTTCGTAAAAGAGCCAAACTTATTGCTGGAGATGTAATTGAAATTGGAGAAATAAAAATCCAATTACTCTGATACAGAAACCGTAACAATGTATTCTTCGAGCGATAAATTATTGTATTTCAATCGCTTTTCGATGTCTTTTCGTTTTTCTGGATTCAATTTTGGAAATTCGGTCAACAGCTGTGTGTAATAGCTGCGCACTTTGTTACTATCGCGTGGAGTGATGTCGCCATCATACATTGCCGCCATGCTTTCAATGACCATTGCACGGTTGGAATAGTTGGGAAATTTTTTCAATAATGTTTCACCCCACTTCACCGATTCGTTGGGTTTTCCAATGGAGGCATACCACATGTGCACGCGGTCCAAATAGGTTGCATTTTTCGGATTAGATGATTCTTCGTTGTATGTTTCCAACAATAAATTGATGTAGCGCTCAGCAAAACCATTAATTTCTTCTTGTGAGCCTAAACCGCCACCCCATTGTTCAATAGAATCTTCGTATTGTGCAATTCGTTGGTCGTATGAAAGTTCATTTTTCTTACCACCACACGCAGAAATCAACAAAACTATTGCTGCAAAAACTACCAACTGTTTCATTATCTACCTTTTTTTTGTGCTGGAAATTTCATTTTATAATCTACCGAAATATCGCCTTTTGAAATGTTTTGCAATTTTTTGGTCAACATTTTTTTCTTCAATGCAGAAAGGTGGTCAGTAAACAAAATTCCTTCAATATGATCGTATTCGTGTTGAATGATTCGGGCTTTGTATCCTGAAAATGTTTCTTCGTGAAATTGCCAATTCTCATCGTAGTAGGAAATGGTCAACTCTTCTTTTCTAAAAACCTCTTCTCTAATTTTTGGAATCGACAAACAACCTTCGTGAAAACCCCAATTTTCGCCTTTTTCTTCTTCAATAATCGGGTTGATAAACACTTTTTTAAATCCTTCCATGCCAACAGCACGTGGATCTGGTTCCTCGTCTTCCTCATCGGCAAATGGAGAGCCATCCACCACAAATAATCGGATGGATAAACCCACCTGAGGAGCTGCCAACCCAACACCCGATGCTTCATACATCGTTTCAAACATGTTGTTTATTAGCTCCTTTAAATTAGGGTAATTTTCGTCTATTTCGTCGGCCTCTCTTTTTAAAACAGGGTCGCCATAAGCCACAATTGGTAAAATCATACTTTGTAAAAACTTTGTGCAAAATTACAAAAAATAGCGGTTTTACTAGCTATTGAATGAAATGAAAAATTAATTTCCACCATAAATACGCACTTCTATTTTGCTAAGATTGCGAAAAATAGGTGCAATTTCTCCGGGTGAACCTCTAAACAAGATGGGGTAATTATTTTGGTAATCAAACGGAGATTGGTTGTGTGGGTTTCCAACTGGCAATACATGGAGTCGTTTACTCAACTTTTGATTGTTGAGTGGTTGCGTATAAAATGCAATAAAATGTAGTGCTGTAATGTATTTTGAAGAATGACGAGCTATTCCAAAGTTGATCCCGTCATAAAACGCTCCCAAACGAACAATTTGACTTGGATACACAAACACCTCTTTTTTAGGGTTTATATTAGACAAACGAGTGAGGTAAAACGGCGCAAGTGCTGTAGAGTCAGCCAATGAATCGGGTTGAGCAACGAGCATTGGTTGTGCTGGTGCAATTTGTTGTTGCAGTTTTTTCAACCATTTGATAGAATTTTGCAAGTTTTTTCGCCCAAATTGGTACACCACAGCCCCATTAAATGCTTTCATTTCTTCGGGTGTAAGTTTATTTTCCCATTTATTGCCCCACGTCAAATCGTTGTAGTGCATTACTTTTTTTTCTTTGAGTCCTGCAATGACATAGGGATCAATACCCAACGTAATCCACTCTTTGTTGGGTGCTTCAAAATCTTTGTTTTGCCAGAGATAATTGGCTTCAATTGGATGTAAAATCTTTTGGGTAGCAAACTGGTTAACCGCAAATGTAGTTTTCATCAAAACCGCATCAAATTTAGAAGAGTATCCAAATTTTGCATAATGTTGTTCAATAGAATCGGCTGTCCAATTTAAAATTACAACCCTTGTTTTTTCCTTTTTGCTAAAATCTTTGAATAAAATAGCATCTTTTGGTTGTAAAAAATCGGAGGCAATGTAAAATCGTTTGGGAGTTGAAGATTCCAAAACAGGCGTATTGCAGCTGGTTAGATATAGCCCAAACACCAATAAAACAAGAAAAACCATCCGATTCATAGCGTAAAAGTAATTATTTCTATTGGTACAAAAAATGAAAAAAGTTGTAACCAAATGAATTTTTTGTTGTCCTATTACTGAAAACCAATTAATTTTAAATGTTATGGAAGATTTAACAGCAATTATCGCCATCCTTTCTACCATTGCTTTGCCAATAGGATTTGGGATGTATTTGGGGCTTCGTGCCAACAATCAAAAACATGTTGAGCGCATGGAAATGATAAAACAAGGCATCATTCCGCCCGACAATGTAGAAACGGATGCTAAAAAATACAAATCACTTAGAAATGGGTTGTTGTTTGTAGGAATGGGTGTTGGTTTCATCGTGGGATTAACGATAATAAAAACGATGCACCTCAATGAAGATGCAGGTTTTTTGGTGCTTGGGGCTAGCTTCTTATTGTTTTTTGGATTAGCGTATTTAGCATATTTCAAAATCGTTAGCAATAAAGAAAAAGAATAATGTAGGTCAACGAAAAGCAATTGATAAAGCAAATACTAGAGGGAGAGACGTCTTCCTTTAGCTATTTTGTGGACACCTATCAAGATATGGCATTCACCCTTGCTTTTCGAATTTGTGCCAATAGACAAGATGCTGAAGATATTACTCAAAATGCATTTGTAAAAGCATTTCACAACTTGCACACGTTTCGGGCAACAAGCAAATTTTCATCTTGGTTTTACCGCATTGTTTACCATACTGCCTTGAATTTCATCAAACAAAATCAATTAAAAACAGTAGAAGTTGATGAAAATACAGGAGTTAGTGAAGAGAACAATGCAACATTGATTGAAAAAGAAGAAAATTTAAACCGATTAGAAGTTGCATTAAATCAATTGCCAAAAGATGAGGTAACCATTGTAACGTTGTATTATTTGGATGAAAAACCCATCAAAGAAATTGCCGAAGTGGTTGGTTTAACCGAAAGCAATGTGAAGATAAAATTACACCGATCGCGTCAAAAATTGAAAGAATATTTAACCGTAGAATAGTATGGACGAGCAAGATTTAAAAAAACAGTTGTTAGGCACCCAACTCAAAGCAAATGATGCGTTGAAATCGCGAATTATGCACCAAATCAATGCAGAACAATCCTTGTTGCCTCAACAAAACAAAGCTACATCCTTATTGAAAGAAAAAGGAGTGTTCATTTTTAGCGGTTTGTATGTTTTTATTGCATTAATAACTGGATATTTTTACATTTCAACCAAAGAAAATCCATTACTCTCACCTAGTTTTTTAACCATTTGTTGTGTGGTGGCAAGTATTTTTAGCGTTTATTGGTTATTTACAGCTCTTAAATACGCCAAAAAATAATTTTTAATCTGTTTAAAATTCCGTATTTTTGTGCTAGCACACTATTTTTGCTGGTCATGAAACGCAATTTTTTAGTCATCTTATCCCTATTGTTTTTAGTTGCTTGTTCCGATTTAAAAAAAGGAGAACAGCTAAAAAAAGTGCAAGAGTTGCAAACATCACTGGATAGCATTAAGAAATCGTGGAATGAAGCCGATATTAAAAAAATAGACAGCATTTCAGCCATTTGTCACACCACCATTGATTCCATTAGTCTGCTTTACGACGATAGATATGTGCCTATGAGTTTAGCCATCAAGTTGGATCAATTTAAGCAGTGTAATCAAGGAATGGATGAGTTAAAACGCATACATGCTTTTTTTCCTACGCTGTTGGTTGACAAAATGCAGGCCTTGGAAAAACTCAAAAAAGACATCCAAGAAGGAAAAGGACGACCAGAAAAATACGACGAATATTTGGATTTTGAAAAAAACGAATTGATTACCATCGACAAGCAATACAAACGCTATTTGTTTACCAAGAAAAAAAGTTTTGACAATTATTCCAAATCCAACGAAGCTGTTTGTCAATTTTTGGGTGAATTAAAAATAGCATTAGCCCAATCGCATACTTCCAATTAAAATGTTTTATATCTTTAGCTTATGATTGGTAGTAGCATGCGTAAAATTTTTAGTTGCATAATGGTGGTGGTTTTCACACTTTTTGGTGGGACATTTTCATGCTATGCGCAACCTGCAACTGATGTTCAATTAGCCGATTATTACTACAACAATGGTGAATTAGACAAGGCAAAAGCATACTATGAAAAGCTGTACAAAAAAAATCCAATAAAAACCTATTTTGACCGCTATTATGCTTGTTTGCTCAATGAAAACGATCAAAAATCAATTGAAAAATTACTTAAACAACAAATTGAAAACTCCAGAGGCGAAGCTGAATACAGTGTAATGTTGGGGCAATTTTACGAAGAGAATCAACAAAACGATAAAGCCGAAAAAATTTACAAAACGTTGGTTGCAGAACTTTCACCCAATCCAACAGCTGTTATTAATTTGTACAATGCCTTTAAAGCAAAAGGGAAAAACGAATGGGCTTTTCAAACCATTACCAAAGGGCGAAGCATGCTCAAAGACACATATCCACTGAATTTTCAATTTGCAGAATACTACGGCGCCAACAAAGAAACCAAAAAAATGGTGCAAGAATACCTGAATTTAATTGACTTTAACAGTGGTTATACAGAAACCGTTCAAACGATATTGTCGCGTGTTATAGATTTTAACAACAAATCATCGGAAGAATACGCTATTTTAAAAACAGAATTGTTGACACGTGCTCAAAAAAATCCAAACGATGTACGAGCTGCAGAAATGGTAACTTGGCTGTTTATTCAAAGTCGCGATTTTCCAGCCGCATTAATTCAAGAACAAGCACTGGATAAACGTTTACAACTAAATGGAAGTCGTGTGTATGACCTCGGAATCATTTGTGTAGAAAACAATGATTATCCAACTGCGCGCAAGGCATTTACTTATGTCAAAAACCTTGGACAAGAAAATCCGTTGTTTTATCAAGCAGAAAATGCGATGCTCAACACCCGTTTCAAAGAAATTACAACGGTTAGAAATGTAACAGCAGATGAAATTCAAGAAACTATTGCAGAATACAAAACTACTCTCAACCGAGTTGGAAAAAGTTACCGTTCTTTGCCTTTGATATTGGAATTGGCGCACATTCAAGCGTTTTACTTTGATCAAGCACAAGCAGCCATCCAATTGTTGCAAGACGCGTTGAATTTGGATCGTTTAACCGACATTCAAAAAGCGGAAGTTAAAATGAAGTTGGCCGATATTTTAGTATTGCACGGCGATATTTGGGAAGCATCTTTGTATTACATGCAAATTGACAAGAGTTTTAAATTTGAAACCATTGGTCAAGAAGCACGGTTTAAAAATGCCCGTGTTTTTTACTACGACGGTGAATTTGATTACGCCCAATCGCAATTAGACGTGTTAAAACAAGGTACTTCGCGATTGATTGCCAACGACGCTTTACAACTTTCATTGTTGATTACCGACAACTATGGTTTGGATAGCAACTATACCGCCATGTTTTGGTTTGCATCAGCCGATTTATTGATAGAACAACACAAATACACCCAAGCTTTTCAATTGTTTGACAGCATTATACAGAAATTTCCTTACCACAGTTTGGGCGATGAAATTTTGATTAAAAAAGCACAAGCCATGCAACAACAAGGTAAATGGAATGAGGCGATTGGCTATTTGGATGAATTGTTGAAATATTATGGGAAAGACATTTTAGCCGACGATGCGTGGTTTATTAAAGGCGACATTTACCAAAACCATCTTTTTGACAATGAAAAAGCAATGGAATGCTACAAAGAAATTTTGTTCAACCACCAAGGTTCCATTCACACCACCGAAACCCGAAAACGCTTTAGAGAATTAAGAGGCGATAAAGTCTCCGAAGATTCCGATTCTGAGTTGTAAATTCTCAAAATTTCCAATTTTTAGTAGTTAATTGTAATTTAGATATTGATTTTCCTCTTAATTTTTTTATCAGCAAATCATGTCAAAGGAAATTTGCGAAATTCACTTAATATTTTTATTTTTGTATCCAAATGAATACACATTGTAAATGTACTTAATTGAAAAAACTGCTGAATTCGACAAGTGGATTAAGAAACTAAACGACTTGAGGGCAAAAGCAAAAATTTTGTTCCGACTTCAAAAATTAGAAAATGATGAACACTTTGGAGATTGTGAACCAGTTGGAGATGGCATAAGAGAACTGAAAATAAATTATTCAAAAGGCTACAGGGTGTATTTCAAAGAAATTGATGGAAAAATTATTATTCTACTTGTTGGAGGAGATAAATCAACGCAACAAAAGGATATTGAAAAAGCAAAAAGTATTTGGAAAAAATTAAAAAAATAAAAATGGAAACTTCAAAATTTGACATAGCTGATTATTTAGACAGTAACGAAATGATTGCTGAATACCTGAACACTGTATTAGAAGAAGGAAGTGATACTGATCTTGTAACAGCAATCGGCCATGTTGCTAAAGCAATTGGTATGACCAAAATTGCAGAAGAAACAGGTATGAGTAGACCAAGTTTATACAAAGCATTATCGGATGGAGCTAAGCCACAATTTTCAACAATTATGAAAGTGTTAAAAGCTATTGGTGGACAAATACACATCAATCCTGTTACCACATAAAAATCAACCGTATTTTATATATTTTTACTTATCCAAAAAACACACGTTCTTTCTTCTGATTTGGAAATTCAATTTCACATTTACTCGCCTAGTTTTGTAATGGATATTTAAGTTGTCAGATTTCACAAAAACCATCATTTTTTGGCAATTATTGTTTTTTCATTGATTAAAATTTCAAATTGTTAGTAAGTATTGTTATCAACAACAAAAAATAATTTTTTTAATAACTTTTAAATGGAATTCAATCATTTGATTATCAATAACATAAATTATTTTGTTTATTTAAAACAATTCTAATTTTAAGTTATCATTTACCGTCAAAAATTTCATTTTCACACTTATTTTTTATCATTTTTTGTCATCAAAAATTTCATAAAAGCTTGTATTTCGTAGGTTCACGAAAAATTCAAAAATTTTGGTATTGATATAAGAAAAAAAAATCAATTTTCCAAATTTGAATTTGAATTATTTGGTGTTAATAAGTATTCAAAAGTGAACAAAAAAATAATCAAATCGTGTGTAACTTGCACCTATCAAAATCACATAATTTTTTGACTGAAAAAAAGAGATTATTGAAAAGACATTTATAAACCTGAAAAATTAATTAGTTATGACATTAGTGGAACAAAGCTTGGATAAGCCAAAGAAAAAAGTGGCTGAGAAAACCTACACGCACGATGAAGTATTGAAAAAAACGATTGCGTATTTCAAAGGTGATGAATTGGCTGCCAACGTTTGGTTGAACAAATATGCGGTGAAGGATTCTTACGGCAATATTTACGAAAGTTCGCCAGATGATATGCACCGTCGTTTAGCGGCTGAAATTGCACGTGTTGAGAAAAAATATCCTAATCCATTGAGTGAGGATGAAATCTATAACTTATTAAAAGACTTTAAATACATTGTTCCGCAAGGTGGACCAATGACAGGTATTGGAAACAACTATCAAATTGCTTCTTTATCTAACTGCTTTGTGATTGGTAATCAAGGAAATGCCGATTCATATGGTGGAATTATGAAGATTGACGAAGAGCAAGTACAATTGATGAAACGTAGAGGTGGTGTTGGTCACGATTTATCACACATTCGCCCAAAAAGTTCACCGGTAAACAATAGTGCATTAACATCAACAGGTGTTGTTCCGTTTATGGAGCGCTATTCTAACTCTACTCGCGAAGTGGCACAAGATGGAAGACGTGGTGCGTTGATGTTGACAATTTCTATCAAACACCCAGATTCTGAAAATTTCATTGATGCAAAAATGGATGGAACAAAGGTTACAGGTGCCAATGTTTCTGTAAAAATGGACGATGAATTTATGAAGGCGGTAGATTCAGGTGCGCCTTATGTTCAACAATATCCAATTACAGGTGTAAATCCAAAATTTGTAAAAGAGGTAAATGCAAAAGCACTTTGGAATAAAATCATTCACAATGCATGGAAATCGGCTGAGCCAGGTGTGATTTTCTGGGATACTGTAATTCGTGAATCTATTCCAGATTGCTATTCTGATTTGGGCTTCAAAACGGTTTCTACCAATCCATGTGGAGAAATTCCTTTGTGTCCGTATGACAGCTGCCGTTTGTTGGCAATCAACTTATACAGCTATGTAAACAATCCATTTACTGCCGAAGCATCGTTTGATTTTGAATTGTTTAAAAAACATTCACAAATTGCATTGCGTATTATGGACGATATCGTTGATTTGGAAATTGAAAAAATTGATGAAATCATCAAAAAAATCGATTCTGATCCAGAGATGGCCGATACAAAATTGACAGAAAAGAACCTTTGGTTAAAAATCAAAGATAAATGTTTGGAAGGAAGAAGAACAGGTGTGGGTATTACTGCAGAGGGAGATATGTTTGCTGCTTTAGGCTTGCGTTATGGAACAGATGAAGCGTTGAACCATTCGGTAAACGTGCACCAAACATTGGCATTAGAGTGCTACCGTTCTTCTGTAAACTTAGCAAAAGATAGAGGTGCTTTCCCAATTTTTAGTGCAGAAAGAGAACGCAACAACCCATTTATCAACCGCATTAAGGAGGTGGATATGGATTTGTATGAAAACATGGTAAAACACGGAAGACGTAATATTGCGATGTTGACAATTGCTCCAACAGGTACAACAAGTATCATGACGCAAACAACTTCTGGAATTGAGCCGGTGTTCATGGTTTCATACAAACGCAGAAGAAAAGTCAATCCAAACGATAAAAATGTACGCATTGATTTTGTGGATGAGGTAGGCGACAACTGGGAAGAATACCACGTGTTTCACCATAAATTTATTACTTGGTTGGAAGCAAACGGATACAACATGGACGAAGTTTCGAAAATGAGCGAGGAAAACTTGCAATTGTTAATCGAAAAATCACCGTATTTCAAAGCAACTGCCAACGACGTAGATTGGGTAGCGAAAGTAAAAATGCAAGGAGCCATCCAAAAATGGGTTGACCATTCCATTAGTGTTACGGTGAACGTTCCAAATTCTGTGAAAGAAGAATTGATTAGTGAAATTTACTTAACAGCATGGAAAAGTGGTTGTAAAGGTGTTACTGTTTACAGAGACGGTTCGCGCTCAGGAGTTTTGGTTTCAGACGATTCAAAAAACAAGAAACAAGAAAACATTTTTGGTGAAACAAAAGCTCCTAAACGCCCACAAATCTTAGAAGCAGAAATCGTTAAATTTAGCAACGATGATGAAAAGTGGATTGCCGTTGTTGGATTGTTGAACGGACGTCCGTATGAAATCTTTACTGGTAAAGCCGAAGAATCGTTTGAAATACTTTCAAAAGTAGATAATGGTTGGGTAATTAAAAACAAGAGTGAAGACGGAAAATCGCGTTACGACTTCCAATACTGCGATAAATATGGTTACAAAACAACTATTGAAGGTTTGTCTAGAACGTTTAACCAAGAATATTGGAACTATGCCCGTTTGATTTCTGGAATTTTACGTCACGGAATGCCAATTGGAATTGTTGTTGATACTGTTGCAGGATTACAATTGAACGACAACTTATTGAACACTTGGAAAAACGGAGTGGTGCGCGCATTGAAACGCTTTATTCCAGACGGAACCATTCCATCAGACAATACGTGCTCCAACTGTGGTGACAATTCATTGGTTTACGAGGAAGGTTGCTTGAACTGTAAGAGCTGTGGAGCGTCAAAATGTGGATAACAACAAACTAATAAACAAGAAACGTCTGGGATAACTCAGACGTTTTTTATTTTAATAGCA
>JAWKMK010000023.1:0-44118 GCA_041392275.1 Crocinitomicaceae bacterium
GGTTCAAAATCCCACCAAAAACTTTTGGATGCAAGGTTTTAACACGACCTCCTAAAATAGAAGGATAAGACGTTAAATCTTCCACTCTTTCTACTGGAATACCAAATCCTTCGATGAACGATTGTGTTCCACCTGTTGAATAAATTGTTACACCATCGTTGTGTAATTGCTTGATAATCGGCTCTAAACCTGTTTTATCAAATACTGAAATTAATGCTGATTTAATTTTTTTTGTTGCACTCATGAAATCTAACTAAAAAGAAAGTGCAAAATTAGCTAATTTTTAAAAGAAACTTGGGAAAAAAACAAATTATTTTGCCTTTATTTTTTTGAGCACCAAATGGTAGTTGAGATAATCAACATTTGGAAAATCAAGAACTAAATCTTCTTTGGTTTTGTAAACAATAATCATATCTCTGTTTTTACCATCGGAAGAAACTAATTTTGCAATATTTTTATTTTCAATGTGATAGGTTCCTTTTTCAATAAAATTCAACGGACTTCCATTAAAATCAAAATACAATTGAAAATCATAGGTTCCGGTTTTTGATTTTTTGCCATCGTTGTTAAAAATCAATGTTCCCGTACAGGTAGGCGTGTGTTTAATGCCATCGTAATCATTGAGGTAAAAATCTACAGGAATCCATTTGCCATCAATGGCTTTATTGTTCTCAATTTCTTTAGAGCAACCCCATATTGATATCAGTAAAATGAAAATTCCTAAATATTTCATTTCTTATATGTTACAATTAAATGATGTTTGTTGGTGATTAACTTTTGAAGCAATTGTTCAAACTGTTTTTTTGCTCTTTCATCAAATTGCATTGCTTGAGCATGCTTTTCAATTTTTAAAATCGCCTTTTTTTGAAGTTTTTTACGTGCCGTGTCCTTCCAATCACCATGTTCTAAAAAAACAGATGTTCCTGAGGGAATAACCACACAACTTAAAATTTTGGGGGCATGAACAACAACATGCGCGGTGTCGTTTATTACATTCACTTTAAATTCATCGGATTTTAAATCAAAGCCATAATTTAATTCGCCATTTACAATTAAGGTGAGGCGTTTTTCTATTGCAGAACCTCTTAGGGCATATCCCCAAGAACTTGGATCGATTATTTTACTCACATTTCCAACTACTTGTTCATTAACGTTTTTGTAATAAACAATAGAATCTACAACCACTTCATCTTTAAAGTTGATTAAACTTAGTTGTGCAATTTTTTTAATACTTTCAATTTTAAGAGGATGATTTTCTAGGGTCCATTCTTTTTCTTCGCTGGATGTACATTTTTTAAACCCAACAACAATAAATCCAATTAAAGCGCTAATAATTGCAAGTTTAGCCACTAATTTCAACCAATAAAGTTTGTTTTTTACTTTCATAATTTGGCTGATTTAGTTTCAATAGTAACCGATTCATAACCAAGGTTGGTATAAAAATCAACTAAAAAGGCGTGTGTATTTTTTTTAGCAACTTGAAGAATAGCACTTTTTCCCATGTCTTCTTTGATGCTTTTTTCACCCAGTTTTAAAATCTTCAATTTTTCCTGTTGGCTAAATTCAAAACGCAAACCGCTTATATCTTCCATTTCTGTTTGCACATCATCCGGATTAATTTCAAAGGCTAAAATTTCGGCTTCTGGCAATTTAATGTGGATGGATTTTTTACCATCAATGGTTACATCTTCTGGTTGTACTTTATTAAAATCTATACCTGCTTTTACTTTTGCTTTAACACTGAACAATATTTTGCGATTACCTATTTTGTACCAATCTTTATCATCGTTGAGTTGCACAATTTTGCTAAAGGTGTATTCTGTAGTTGCTAAGGAACCAATGTCTTGAATTTGAATAATATTCGTATTTGCTACTTCTTGCGCATCGTTATTTGCACAGGAAACAACAAAAAGAAATACAAAACAAAAACTGAATATTTTCATAGATTAAAAAACAGCTAAACTCATCATTTGCATACCAATTTTCAATGCTTGTGGGTCGATATCAAAACGTGCATGGTGTGCACCAAAGATAATTCCATTTTTTTCATCCCTCACACCTATTCTAAAAAAACAAGCTGGAATTTCTTGTGCATAATACGAAAAATCTTCACTTCCCATGCGGATAGGTAAATCAACCACATTGTCACTACCCAATAAATCAATAGATTTTTGTTTCAGTTGAGCAGTTAGCGTTTCGTCGTTTTCCAAATAGGGATAGCCCTTGCTAATTTCCAACTCCAGCGTTGCGCCATTTCCTTCCACTATTGCTTTGGCTTGTTGTTGCAATAATTCAAGAGCTTCTGCACGCCATTCTTCATTCATGGTACGAAAAGTTCCTTTCAAAACCGCTTTGGCTGGAATGATATTGGTTGCCCCCAATGCTTCAAAATATCCAAAGGTTAATACACCCGGAATTTTTGGATCTCGTCTTCTACTGATGATGGTTTGCAAATTTAAAATCAATTCTGCACCAATCGTTATTGGGTCGATGCATTGGTGTGGAGTTGCTCCGTGACCACCTTTACCGTGAATGGTAATATAAATTTCATCGCAACTAGCCATGTAGAGTCCGCCTTTAAACCCTGTCATTCCAGCCGGTAAATCTGGAAAAACATGCAATCCATAAATAGTTTTAACAGTAGGATTTTGCAACACTCCATCCTTAATCATCAACGATGCGCCACCTGGATTTTTTTCTTCGCCCGGTTGGAAAATCAGTTTGACAGGTTGAGGCAATTGCTCTTTAATTTCTTGCAGTATTTCTGCTGTTCCCAACAAAATAGCTGTGTGTGCATCGTGTCCGCAAGCATGCATCACGCCATCCACTTTTGATTTATAGGGAACATTATTTTCTTCATGAATGGGCAATGCGTCCATATCAGCACGCAAGGCAACAACTTCCATATCGTTGGTGTGGTGAGAGGCTTTAATAATCCCTACGACACCTGTTCCACCTACACCTGTTTGATGTTCAACACCCAATTCTGTTAATTTATCAGCGACAAACTTCATGGTTTGATGCTCTTGGTATGACAATTCCGGATATTGATGAAGGTGCTCGCGATAAGCCTTCACTTTTTCAAACAATTCGTGAGAACGTTGAACAATATGTGTTTTTATTTCACTCATGATGCGTAAAATTAATAAAAAATGAAATTCAATGAATGAAAATAGAATTCTCTGATAAAAAGTAGAAATATTTTCCTAAATTCGTAGAAGTTGACTTGCAAGATGTTAAAATGAATAATTCTTTAAAAAAACACATTTTAGATAATTGGAAAAAAGTAGGGCATTATAAAACTTTAGGTGATTATGAGCGTGAAATTTCCATTCAAAAGAAGTTAATGGAATTAATGCAAGTTGGTGATTTCTATTACTTTATTTTTGCACCTCCGATGAATAAAATAGAATTTGTTTCAGCAGAAATGGAAACTATTTTAGGATACAAACCATCAGAATTTACAGTTGAAAAATTATTATCCATCATTCACCCTGATGATTTACCCTATTTCATTGATTTTGAAAACACGGTAATTGATTTTAAAATGAAGTTGCCACCAGATAAAGTGATGAAATACAAATCGCGTTACAATTATAGGATTCGAAAAAGCAATGGTGAATACATGCATATTTTGCAACAATCTACTACTATACAAACCGATGAAGAGGGTGCTATTTTGAGAAACTTTGCCATTCATACCGATATTTCACATTTAAAAAGAAAATCGGATACCAAAATGGAACTCTCATTTATTGGGTTAGATGGAGAACAATCGTTTATCAATGTTAGTCCCCAAAAAGAATTCATAGAATTAGCCGCTGTTCTCACTCCTCGAGAAATGGAAATTGTTCAATTAATTGCCACCAATTTAACCTCCAAAGAAATTGCCAAGCAACTTCAAATTAGCCCAGAAACAGTAAATACTCACCGCAAAAATATACATATAAAAACGGGAACAAAAAGTGCAATAGAGCTGGTTTTATTTGCGCAAGATAAAGGATGGATATAACAAAGGCTATTCTTCAATAGAACAGCCTTTATTTATATAAATTGTGGATAGGTGTAATTTCTAGTTGCTAAGATTTGTACTTTTTATAAGTATTGTTCAAATGTACAATTATCAAATGGAGTGGATATACCCACTATTGGGTATATGCGGTTTTTTGGTTAATTAATTTTCGATTTTTAAGTCATCTAACACAAAAACCATCGCATTCTTGCTTATACAACCTCTTTCATTTTTAAATATTCTGGTGCTGTAATTGCCAACACTTTCGTAAATATGTGTATTTTTGAAAGAAAAAAACATGAAATTCATCCTTATCTCCATTTTATTAAGCTTTAGCTTTTTAACATTTTCTCAAGATAAACCTGCTTATGTTATTTACAATGCAAAAGGAAAAAAAGTAAGTTACAAAAAGATGCTTCAAGCAGCAATGGCATCTGACATTACTTTTTTTGGTGAATTTCATGACAACACAATTGCCCATTGGTTAGAATTGGAGTTAACGATGGATATGGCTCGTTTAACCAACAACCGAAGTTACATTGGGCTTTGAAATGTTTGAACAAGATCAACAACAATTGCTTTCCGATTATCAAAGTGGAAAAATTACTGCCAAACAATTTGAAGACAGCACGCGTTTGTGGAACAACTATAAAACTGACTATAAACCGATTGTAAATTTTGCCAAGGATAACAATTTATTTTGTGTTGCTTCTAACATTCCACGTTGGATTGCAAGTTTAGTTTACAAAAAAGGGCGTGTTGCTTTGGATTCACTAAAACCTATAGATTACAACCACATGTGTGATAAAAATTATGTGGTGGATACTTCATTTTCGCAATACAAAAAAATGTTGGGAATGATGCCCGATCCAACAAAGGTTTAAATTTCATTTATTCGCAAGCAAGCAAAGACGCTACAATGGCGCATTTTATTGATAAATATTGGAAAAACTATCCAACCAATAAATTCATTCATTTCAATGGTTCGTTTCATACCGATTTTGACCAAGGAATTATTTGGTATCTAAAACGTTTGCGTCCAAATTTGCACTACACAACCATTACAGTGGTTGAACAAAGTGATTTCAAAAAATGGACAAAGAACATATAGACAAAGCACACTTCATTATTTGTGTGGATGAGCACATGACCAAAACCATTCATTAAAGAATAAATTTGCTACCACTCCATGAAATAACTAACACGCGCATTCTCTATTCTTTTCTTAATTGGGGAAAGGGACATTTATCGCGTTCCATTGGTATATGCAAACAGTTGGTGCAACAAGGTAATCGTTTAGTTATAGCCTGCGAAAAAGAAGATTTTTTGGTGCTTGCCGAATACTTGGATGACTTGGAATTTGTGGAATTGGCAAACTACCCATTTCATTTTTCGGGAAAGGGGAATTTTGCAGTTGATTTATGGAAGAGTCGTAAAGCATTGCTTCAACACCTACAAAACGAACAAGTTTTAGTAGAAAATATAGTGAAAGAATACCAGATTGATGTTGTTCTATCTGATCATCGGTATGGGTTTTATTCCAAACACGTTCCTTCTGTTTTTATCACCCACCAAGTAAATTTGGCGTTAAAATGGTGGCAATTTCCAGCGCAAATGATTCACAACCGATGGATGCAAGCTTTTAATTGGATTTGGATTTTAGACGATACTACACAATCATTGGCAGGTAAATTAAGTGCAAACAATCGTTGGGCTAACAGTTCTTACATTGGTCATTTCAGTCGATTTGACACAACGACAATAGATACTCCTAAAAAATTAGTCATAGGGGTTTGTAACGGTCCTTTTCCCTATAATTTTCAGCTTTTACAACAACTGGAAGCAATAAAGCATTTGGATTACATCATAACCTCGTTGCCAAGCAAAGATAAAAGAGCCATCCAACCAAGGTCGTGGAAAGAAAGCGATGTATTGTTTTATCAAGCAAAAACCATTTATAGTTATTGTGGTTACACCACCTTGATGGATCTAAAAGCGTTGGGGTGTGAGGGGAATTTATATCCAACACCCGGACAAAGCGAGCAAGTATATTTACATCGATTGCATAAAAGCAAAATTGAGCGATAATAAAAAAGTCGCTCTACCTGTAACAGAGCGACTTTTACAACGAAAAATTTATGTTGTTTTGTAGAATGCTTATTTGGCCAATTCTTCTTTCACCATTGCCGAGATGATTTTACCATCTGCTTTTCCGGCCAATTGTTTTGTAAGAACTCCCATTACTTTACCCATATCTGCTGGTCCAGATGCACCAACTGCTTGGATAGCTGCTTTTACTTCGTTTCTGATTTCATCTTCAGAAAGTTGTTTTGGCAAATATTCTTCGATAACTTTTGCTTGAAACAGTTCATCATCGGCTAAATCTTGACGACCTTGTTCAATGTACAAGTTATAGGTATCGATGCGTTGTTTGTGTAATTTTAAAACAATTTTTGCAGCAGCTTCTTCTGTTACTTCACCTGCTCCAGAAGTTGCTTCTAACATTAATTTTGATTTAATATCGCGCAATGCGGCTAAGCGTTCTTTGTCCTTAGCCAACATTGCCGTTTTAATATCTGCGTTTATTTTATCTGTAAAACTCATTGTATCAATCTACGTTATCGTGTAAAAAAGAATTTCCACCATTCAATCTGTACCCTCCATTTTCATCAGAATTAACTCCAAAACGTGAAGATTCAGAAGAAGAGCTGTAGTTATTACTGTTATCAATAGTGATATTTCTTCTTGTGAAAGCCGGTTCTTTTTCCAATTCAATCACACCATCTGCTTTTTTCAAGCGAGTAGTGTATTCGTGAATACGGCTCATTCTTTCTTGTTGTTTTCTCAATTGCTCCTCAGGTGAAAGAACGTGTCTTTTTTCTGTAGATTCAACATTATCCGTTGTATTCATCGTTTCATCCTCTTCATCTAATGTATAACGAACAAATTCGCTTGTTGTATTTTCTGCAACATTAATAGATGGATTTTCAGCAATTGTAGCTGGTGAACTTACTTCCCAGTCAAAGTTAATTGCACCTTGTTGTTCTGTAACTTCATCATCTAAATTAACTTTTTTCACTTCAGCAACTGGTTCTGTTGGCATTGAAACAAATTGTGGTTTATCTTCCACTTTCGTTTCAACAACTTGCTTGATGAACGGTTCTTCTTGTTCAGCAGTTACTTCTTTTGCCCCACTCCACACAGCAGATTCAGTTGGAGAAGTCATAGGCATTTTAATTTCATTTTTTGGTTCTTCGTCCAACACTTTTTTGATTTGCTCTGGTGCTTTTTCAAAACCTGTAATTGGAGAAGATGCAAAACCTGTTGCAATAACAGTAACGCTCAATTTATTTCCTAAAGACGCATCGTAACCATGTCCGAAGATAATTTCAGCAGTTGAACCAGCAGCTTCTTGGATGTAATCCGTAACTTCTGCCATTTCATCCATAGTAATTTCAGCATCGCCGTATGTAATGTTCAACAACACATATTTAGCTCCACTGATATCGTTATCGTTTAACAATGGAGAAGCCAACGCATTTTGTACAGCAACAATTGATCTATTTTCACCTTCAGCCGCAGCGCTTCCCATGATAGCAACACCAGAGTTACGCATAACTGTATTTACGTCATTTAAGTCAGTATTGATAATACCAGTAACCGAAATTACTTCTGCAATACCTTTAGCAGCCACTGCCAACACGTCATCTGCTTGAGCGAACGCATTGCTCAATGATAAATTACCAGTTAATTCACGCAAACGTTCGTTATTGATAATCAACAAAGCATCCACGTTTTTGCGCAATTCATCCAAACCTTCTTCCGCTTGTTGACGGCGTTTTTTACCTTCAAAACCAAATGGAACAGTAACAATACCAACTGTTAAAATACCCATATCTTTTGCAACACTTGCAATTACAGGTGCAGCACCAGTACCAGTACCACCACCCATTCCTGCAGTAATGAACACCATTTTAGTGTTGTTTGAAAGCAAGTTTTGAATTTCTTCAATGTTTTCTACGGCAGCATTTTTACCAATTTCTGGAATAGAACCAGCTCCTCTTCCTTCAGTTAAAGATGGTCCTAACTGAATTTTGTAAGGCACAGGTGAAATGTCCAATGCTTGTTTATCGGTATTACACACGATGAAATCTACACCTATAATTCCTTGGTTATACATGTGATTAACAGCGTTGCTACCACCACCTCCTACACCAATTACTTTGATGATTGAAGCGTTGTCTTTCGGTAATTCAAATTCCATTCTATTTAGTTTTTCGTTGTTGTATAATTTATTATAATCAGCTTATTCTTCGTCCATAAAGAAATCTCTGCCTATATCTTTACTTTTAGAGATTAATGACTCAAAGAATCCTTTGCGCTCTTTGATGCGTTTTGGTTCTTCTACCTTTTTCTCTTCTTTATCGTTTTTAATTTCAGTATTAACAGCATTAGTATTTATTGCATATCCTTCGCGTTTATCTAGCTCTTTAAATCCAGTCAACACCAAGCCAATACCAGTTGAATAAATTGGGCTTTCAATATTTTCAATTTCATTATTATTTGCTAAATGTTCAGTTGGATATCCAATACGTGTATCCATTCCAGTATGGTATTCAAACAATTGTTTCAAGTGTTTCAATTGAGAACCTCCACCCGTTACAACAATACCACCGATTAATTTTTTCTTTAATCCTGTATTAATAATTTCATAATCAATCAACTCAATAATTTCAGTCATACGTGCATTGATGATTCCAGCCAAATTACTCACTGCAATTTCTTTAGGTTCACGCCCTCTTAATCCTGGAATGCAAACAATTTCATTGGATTGATTTTCATTGACGATTGCAGAGCCAAACTTCACTTTCAAGCGTTCTGCTTGTTTTTGCATAATTTGACATCCCTCTTTAATATCTTGTGTAATAACATTTCCACCAAATGGGATGATTGCTGTATGTTGAATTATACCGTCATGGAAAATGGCAATATCTGTTGTTCCACCACCTATATCAACCAATACTACACCTGCTTCTTTTTCTTCTTCAGAAAGCACTGCTTCGGCAGATGCCATTGGCTCCAACACCATATCTTGAACATGATACCCAGCACGTGTTACACAGCGCACAATATTCGTACAAGCCCCAACATTTCCAGTAATCATATGGAAATTAGCCTCAATTTTAACACCAGCATGGCCAATTGGGTCTTTAATTCCCTGGTGGCCATCAATATCATATTGTTTTGGAATAACTTTGATGATTTGTTCTCCAGGAGGCATTAACATTCTGTACATATCATCTTCCAATATGTCTAAATCTTTTTGCGAAATTTCATTTTCAACATTGGTACGCACTAACATACCTCTGTGCTGCATACTTTTGATGTGCTGTCCAGCAACACCAACATAAACACTTCTTAATGTAATTTCAACGCCATCTTTTTGCTGTTCAATATATTCTTTAGCATCTTCGATAGCTCCTTTAATAGATTGGATCGTTTTTTCAATGTTTTCAACCACCCCTCGATTTACTCCAAGAGATTCCTTTTGGCCGATTGCTAAAATTTCAATCTTACCATATTCATTACGTTGCCCCACAAAACAAGCTATTTTTGTGGTTCCAATATCCAATCCTACAACAACTTTTGACATACTTTCCGTTATTCTTTTTTCTTACAAACAATCTGCTTATCGTATTTCAGTGAAATCTCACTGTATGTGCTCCATCCTTCATACGGTATCGCTTCTTTGTAAAATATCTTCAATTTTTCAAATTTATTCTCTATTTCTTTTTCAGTATTTGCCATACCAAAAACAATAGTTTGATCACCAACTACTGGTATCAAAACAAAATCACCGTTATTTTTCAAATGAATTTGCCCGATTAAAGACCTCATTAGTGGATCATTACAAACATAATTTGAAATTCTATACACATTATCAATTTTTTGAATAGTTTTCAAACTATCGTTGTTAATAATTTCAAACACTGTTTTCTGATTGAATATCAATGGTTTATCTGCTGTAACAATTAAAACACGTGCTGCATGGTCAATTGTACTACTAATTTTATATCCCTCAGTATCAACATAATAACTTTCACCCGATGGATTATAAACATGAAACAATGGCTTTCTTAACACGATAGAAATAGTCCATTTTCCACCAAAAGATGAATAAATTTTCACATTTTTCACTTCTTCCATGTTGGAAATAAACCGCTCAATGCGCTCCGTATTTAGGTCTTTTACACGTTGGTTGACATAAATCAAATTTTGCTGTTGCAACCTTGTCATCACCTCTTCTTTGTTAAGAATTGCGTTTTCTCCATCCACACTAATTTCGATAGTAGGCGCTAGCAAAGTCATGTTATTAATTGCTTTTTGAGCAAAAACCACACCCACAACCACTGCAATTGCAACGATGGACCACAACGATATTTTAATCCATTTATTCACTTAAAACTCTCGTTAATGGTTCAACAATTCTATCAATATCACCAGCTCCAACAGTTAAAATCACACCTTCTTCAATTGTAGAAAGGTAATCTATCACTGCTTGAGAGGCTAACAATTGTTTTGCAGGCGCATGAACTTTATTGAGCAATGCATCACTGGTTACTCCAGCAATTGGTTCTTCGCGTGCTGGGTAAATCGGCATTAAAATAGCTTCGTCAAAACGCGATAATTGCTCTGCAAATCCATCAAAAAAATCGCGTGTACGGGTAAACAAATGTGGCTGAAAAACACCTGTAATTTTTCGATTAGGATAAATCAACTCTATGGAATCAATCAACGCTTTTAATTCCGTTGGGTGGTGCCATAATCGTCGATATAAATTACTTTTTGCGATTTTATATGGTATTCAAAGCGGCGTTTAACTCCTAAAAAGCTTTTTAATCCCTTGCGAATGGTTTCCATTTCAACGCCCAATTCCATACATAACGCTATGCAAGCAACTGCATTTTCGGCATTGTGACTACCGGTACTCCCAATTCAATGGCTTCAAAAAATCCAAAAGGAGTAACAACATCCATCCAAAATTGTTCATCCACATAACGCAAATTAACACCATTAAAATCGGCATCTTTTTGTTCAATACCATAGGTATATACCTTTGCTTTGGTTGGTAAATTCAACCCATATTTTTGCACTACTATTCCATTTTCTGGATGCAAATTGGCATACATTTCAAAACCTTCTCTAAAATGAGTTGCATCGCCATAAATATCCAAATGGTCGGGATCTGCAGAGGTAATGATACTTGAAAATGGCGACAACCGTAAAAACGAACGGTCAAACTCATCGGATTCAATTACCGTATATCGGGACGTTGGTTTTAGCAATAAATTGGAATTATAATTGGATGAAATGCCTCCCTAAAAATGCTGTGCATCCTTCCTCAGTTTGGTTGATGATGTGCGCCAACATGGTACTTGTGGTTGTTTTTCCATGTGTACCGGCAACACCCAAACCTAAAGAATTTTGTGTAATTAAACCCAACACTTCGGAGCGTTTAACCAATACAAATTCATGGTATTGGAAATGCATCAATTCTCCATGATTTTGGGATAGCAGGTGTAATAAATTACCAACGTTTTCGCCTTATCGCAATATGGCGATATGATGCTTGAATTTCGATCTTCAAAAATGCACTTCAATTCCTTCCTGCATCAAGCTTTCTGTTAATTGAGAAGGTGTTTTATCGTAACCAGCTACATTTTTCCCAAGTGCTTTAAAATAACGTGCCAAAGCCGACATACCGATACCGCCTATTCCTAAAAAATAGATGTTTTCAAATTGCTTTAAGTCGATATTTAATTTTCTAATTTCCATCGGTTATTTTACAATTTTGACTATTTCTGCAACGATATCCTTTGTAGCATTCGGTTTGCCCAATTGCGCTATATATTTTGTGCTAAGGTTTGTTGTTTTTCTTTGTTATTCAACAAATCTATTGCTACATCTACTAATTGATTTCTTGCCTCGCTGTCTTTCACTAAAATGGCTGCGTTTTTATTCACTAAGGCCATTGCATTGTGTGTTTGATGGTCTTCTGCTACATTTGGGGATGGCACTAAAATTACAGGTTTATGCACCAAGCACAATTCTGAAACAGAAATGGCACCAGCGCGCGAAACAATCACATCGGCAGCAGCATAGCAAATCCATTTTTGCTATAAACTGCGTAAGATGAATCCCCGTTAAATCTTTGCCTTTTAAACGATTGGTTAAATCATCAAAATACAATTTACCACATTGCCACACCACCTGAATACCGTGTTGTTGAAATTGTTCAATTCCAGCAATAATCGACTCATTCAATGTTTTTGCACCCAATGAACCACCAATTACCAACAAAACAGGTTTTGATGCATCCAATTGATAATGAGCAATAGCTGCTTCTCTTTTCCTTCAATTTGGGTTACTTCAAAACGAACAGGATTTCCGGTTAATACTAGTTTATTTTTTGGAAAAAACTTTTCCATTCCCTCATAAGCAACACACAATTTATGCGCTTTTTTTGCCAGTAACATGTTTGTTTTACCAGCAAAAGAATTTTGTTCTTGCACCAAGGTTGGAATACCCAACAAAGCTGCCATTTTTAAAGTTGGACCCGAAGCATAGCCTCCAACACCAATAACAATTTCAGGATTGAAATTTTTAATAACTTTTCTTGCCAACAATAAACTTTTGATGATTTTAAACGGCAATGCTAAGTTTTGAAGTGTAATTTTTCGTTGCAAACCAGAAATAGGTAACCCGATAATTTTATATCCAGCTTGTGGCACTTTTTCCATTTCCATTTTCCCTTCGGCTCCAATAAAAAGTAGTTCTATGGAAGGAAATTGACGTTTCAATTCATCTGCAATTGCAACGGCAGGAAAAATATGTCCACCTGTACCACCACCCGAAATTATTACCTTTTTCATTTACGCTTCGTCGTTATTATCACTATTATCTTCTTTACTTTTTTTGGATTGCTTAACGGCAATACTTTGAATCATTCCCAATGATGTGCAAGTGACTATCATGGCAGAACCTCCCATTGCTAGTAAAGGCATATTTTGTCCGGTAACTGGAAAAACTCCTGTACAAACCAACATGTTTACAGAGGCTTGCGTTAAGAATAACATTCCCAATCCCACACACAAATAGGTTTCAAATAAATTATCTGATTTTAAAGCAATTCTAAAAATCCGAAAGAGCAAAACAAGGTAGATAAACACCAAAAAAATGGCAGCAATAAATCCAAATTCCTCTACAAATGATGAATAATAAAAATCTGCATACGCTTCAGGTAAATATTCTTTTAGTTTACCATCACCAACTCCCTGCCCAAAAACACCTCCATTGTAAATAGCTAATTGCGCATTGACAACTTGCGCATTTTCTACGACATCATTTTCTGCAGCAATACGGTTAAAAATACGATTTTCCCATGTTTCTAAACGTGGAAGAATATTCAACTCTGGCAATGCCTTTTGCACCCCAACAGCCAACAAACCTAGTCCAACAATAATTCCTCCCATTGCAAAAATGCGTGAGAAAGGGTATTTTCCTACAAACAACAAAGCAACAGCCAACGCAAAAATGATGGCTGCTGTTGAAAAGTTATCTTTAAAAATTAATATAAAAACACCAAGAATAGCACTAGCAATAGGCACAAACCCTTCTTTCCAATCTAAAAAAACATCTTTTTTCTTAGCTAATTGACGCGATAAAAACATGATAAGCGCCACCTTTGCAAAGTCGGATGCTTGAAAGGTTAAACCAATAAATGGTACTTTTATCCAACGTTTTGCATTATTAACCTCATTGGGCATTATGAGTGTGAGCAACAACAAGCCAATTCCAACATACAATGTAAGTTTAGCAACTTGTGAAAAATATTTCGGATCGCGTTTGTGCACCCACAGCATCACCACAAAACTGATGATAATGTAAATAAAATGCTTGAACAAATAACGAAATGGAGTACCACCTTCCACTTTCACCAAAACTGGAACAAAGCTAAAAACGGTTAACAATGAAAAAGCAAGCAACAATAGAGTAATAATCCAAATTACTTTATCGCCTCCCAGTAAACTTAGTAAACGATTTACTGAAAAAAATTGGGAAGGAACAAATGCTTTTTCCTTTGTTGTATCCATTTGTTATTGATGTAGGGTTAAAAACTCCATAAATTTCTTTGTATTTATTTGTGCATCTTGCCCTTCTTGGCAGAACAAAACTATGCCTCGTGGAATTTTGCATTGCTGTAATTCTTCCAACGATTCTTCCATTGACTCAGTTAGTGCAACTGTAGGAATGGCATTCAAAAGATGCATGTTCAACGTGCAATTATCGTCTATAGAAACAATCGTTGCGTTGATATTTAATTTAACAGTTGAATCAAAATCAACAACTGCCATCAACAAGGATGCAGGAGTTAACAAAACAACTGGAAATGGAAATGCTTGAATGGTGGATGCCAACATGCTTACATCTGGATTATTCCACGTAAACACATCCATTCCCCACAATTTTCCGTGTGGACGAATGGTCTCGTTTGACACATTCTTTAACGTCTCTTGTCTTATTTCCAGTAAATTATCATTAGTTTTAGCTAGGGTCTTTTTCTGTTCCATGCTCTTTTATTCATGTTTAACCTAACAAAAATAAATGATAAGAACATGCAATTTGAAGTCGCTTAAAACAGATTATGAACAGTTTGTTGGTAATAAAATAAAAATGGATTTTCAAGAAAATAATTTGGTTGTTATCCATAAGTTTTTACTAATTTCAAAGTATGAATGAGCAAAGAAAAATATTTACGTTGAAGCAAGTTGTTTCCTCTATTCGGAAGACAATTGAAGAACGTTATCAACAATTTTATTGGATCAAAGCAGAAATGCACAAGCTCAATTTATATCCAAGTGGTCATGCATTTCCAGAATTGGTGTATAAAGAAGATGGAAAAATTGTTGCACAAATCAACGCATCTATTTGGAAGCACAACTTGCAAAAAATTAATCAGCAATTTGTACAAATTTTAAAAGAACCGCTCAAAGAAGGCTCCACACTTTTGTTGTGTGCAAAAATTAGTTTTTCAGAGTCTTACGGCATTTCATTGCAAATTATTGACATAGATCCAAGTTATACCCTGGGCGAATTGCAACGTGAACGCCAAGAGACTTTGTTGCGCTTGCAAAAAGAAGGACTCATCAACAAAAATCAGCAGGTAGATTTTCCATTACTTCCTCAGCGTATTGCCATAATTTCTGCCGATACGAGTAAAGGATTGTCGGATTTTATGAAAGTATTGAACCAAAATAAATTTGGCTATGCTTTTTTTACCCACCTCTTTTTTGCTTATCTGCAAGGCGATAATGCGGTTGATTCCATAACAAAACAACTGCAAGCCATTGAAAAAGTTAAACGCCATTTTGATATTGTGGTGATTGTTCGTGGTGGCGGTGGCGAAGTTGGACTAGCTTGCTACAACAATTATGAGTTATGCAAAGCCATTGCCAATTGCTCGCTGCCTGTTTTAACAGGTATTGGGCATTCCACTAACCTCACTGTTGCCGAAATGATTTCGTATCGAAATGCCATTACACCAACAGAATTGGGCGAATATTTATTGCAGGTTTTTCATGAATTCAGCGTTCCCGTGGATAGAGCGTTGGAAAAAATTCAACAACTTCCGATGCAATTGCTAGAGCAAAATAAAACAGCATTCACCCAAACGGTTAAACACCTTAAACTGAATGTTCAAAACAATTTATTGACCCATCACAACCGTTGGCAAACCATCAGCAGAAAATTAAACACCAAAACCGAGCTTTCTATTCAACGGCAGCGCGAACGAATTGGGTTTTTGAAACAAAATTTAAGTTCGTTAACCAAACGTTATTGCCTTGAAAAACAGAATTACCTCAACGATGCGTCCATGTTTTTACGTCAAAATGCACAAAAGAAATTTCAACAAGAAAACGACGTGCTTGTATTGGCACAAAAACACATTCAACTCCTCGACCCTAAAAATGTTTTGAAAAGAGGATACAGCATTGCACGTTATAATGGAAAAACTATTCAAGCCAACAACACACCTCAAACGGGTGAACAAATAGAAATTGAAACACTTAACCATATCATTTCTGCAACAACAACCGTTGTGAATGAAACAAAAAAAGAGTAATTTTACACCAATGACAGAAGAAATAAAATATACCGAAGCTTTTGAAGAATTACAAACCATCGTTGCCGATTTAGAAGATGGCGAAATTTCTGTTGATGAACTTTCCATCAAAATAAAACGTGCCTCCGAACTAATTAAAATCTGCAAAAAGAAATTGGTGACTACCGAAGAGGACGTCAATCAAATACTCAAAGAATTGGAAGAATAATTAATTGTTTTTATTCTTTTCCATAATCCATTTGGATAAATAGCGCGTGCTCATTAAACTATGGTGCTGAACCAATTGTGAGAAATAACGTTTTTTGCGATTGGCTGCATAATTTTTCAGTTGATTAGAAACAAAATCAATAAAAGGTTGCTCGTGTTTTTGCTTGCTAAAATAACGTTGCAGGTGCTCCCATCCTTTGGATTGAAAATGCAACCATTTTTCTTTATCGGTATAAAGTGCAATCGCTTTTTGTTCAAATTCTTGCCAATCATCAGCAATGCAAGCATCCCAACTCGCATCTAAAAACAAACCTTCGGCACCTATGGAAGTGGTAATAAACGGCACTCCTTGTTCCATTGTTTCCAAAATTTTACCTTTAATTCCAGCACCAAAACGCAAGGGTGCCAAGCTGATTTTTATGGGTGCATAGACCTCAGAAATAGCTGCAATTTGACCTGCAATTTTTACCTTTATCGACATATCGCAATATTGCGATATGGTGTTATTTTGATACGCTCCAACCACTGTCAATCGCGCTTCTGGCAAGGCTTTACTCACATTCTTCCAAATTCCTCTTTCCAACAACACACGAATTGCATCGGCATTGGGTTCGTGGCGATAATTGCCAATAAACAAACAATCTTTTTTAGCTTCAAAAGTTGGTGTTTCAGAAATTGAAGATGAGAAAATAGGCAAGTAATACAATAATTCTTCTGGCACTTGCATTTCGGTTGTGAGCAACTCCATTTCGAAAGGTGAAATTATGAGAGAAACATCACAACGATAAATAGAAGCCAATTCACGCAAGGTATCGTTATTTTGAAAATCTAATGCTTCTAATTTATTAGCAACTGTATTGTTTTTTTTAACAAATTGGTGGCGTGTGCGACGTAAAAAATGTAAATCTTCGGTATCTAAAATCCGCAAGGCATTCGGACATTGTTCAATGATGCGCCAACCATATTGTTCTTCGGTTAGAAAACGGTCAAACACAACAATTGCTGGATTTAATTCTACAAAAAATTGGTCAACAGTGTCGTTATTCAGTTCTATAAAATGCGGTTGGATTCCAAACTTTTGAAAATCTATCTCATTCCCCGTCAACTGATTGGCACAAGCAAAATGGATTTCTCCAAAATTGGAAAAAAGGTCAATTAATTGTGTCATTCGCTTACCAGCAGCCGAAGAATTGGGTTCGGGCCAAACATTTCCGATGATTAAAATTTTCATTCAATGAAATTATGCAACAAAAATAGAGATAGATATCAGAAAAAATGATTAATTTGTAGAATATTTGAATTTCGGTATTATGAAACATTTACTACTTCTATTGGTTGCTTTTAGTTTGTTTTCTTGCACGAAAAAACAAGATAAAGCTTGCACAGCATTATTTGCAATGATTACTATACAAGTTAAGGATACACTTAACAATCCAGTGCTACTTGATTCGACCAGTATTTTTGTACCTTCAACTAATAGTTATCTATCCATTCTAACCGATGATTTTTACAAATCGAATGGTGAATATGTTGTTTTTTCTGACGAGTTTATTCATTTAACATCCGAGAAAAAATCACTGGAAATTATTTTTAGAGGCTTTAAAAACAATAGTTTAAAGGTTAATGAATCAATAAAAGTTTCACAAGACGGGTGTCATGTCACCAAAGTTTCTGGAAACTCTTCGGTTATTGTTCAGTAGTGTTAAAAACAAACCTCGCATAGCTGAATACTAAAATTTCATTATTTTTAGCCTCATTATCAAACCATACACAGACTAAAAAAATGAAACAAGCAACAATTGTGGGAGCTGGATTAGTGGGCTCTTTATGGGCAACTTATCTTGCAAAAGCGGGTTATCAAGTTACTATTTTTGAAAGCAGAAGCGATTTAAGAAAATTGCAATTAACTGCTGGAAAATCAATCAATTTAGCGCTTTCAAACAGAGGATGGAAAGCCCTTGAAACGGTTGGCATTGCTGATGAAGTGAGAAAAATTGCCATTCCTATGTATGGTCGCACCATGCACGATTTGGAAGGTAACCTTACTTTTCAACCGTATGGGAAAGAAAACGAAGCTATTTTTTCTACTTCTCGCGCACATTTGAATTGCATTTTGATGGATTTTGCTGAACAAAAAGCACAAACAAAAATTCATTTCAATCAACAATGCATTGATTTTGATAGTAATAAAAATTGTTTAACTTTCAAAAACACAGAAACAGGAGAAATTACTCAGCACACATCAGATTTAGTGTTTGGTTGCGATGGTGCTTTTTCAGCCGTACGTTTTTTTGGTTTGCAACGCACCGATCGTTTCGGATTTCAACAAAATTTTATTGCAGATGGTTACCGCGAAATTTTATTGCCAGCTAATGAAGATGGTACACATAAATTAGCAAAAAACACTCTGCATATCTGGCCTCGAGGTCGTTTTATGTTGATTGCTCTTCCTAACGAAGATGGTTCATACACATGTACGCTTTTCATGCCGCACGAAGGTGGTGAAAATGCTTTTGACAAAGTGAATACGAAGGAAGAAGTTACGGCATTTTTTCAAAAAACGTTCCCAGATTTTTATGCATTGATGCCTCAAATTGCAGATGAGTGGGAAAACCATCCACTATCATCGTTGTGCATTATGAAATGTAGCAAATACCATTATAAAAAAACCGTATTGATGGGTGATGCAGCACATGCAACAGTGCCGTTTTATGGTCAAGGGATGAATGCTGGATTTGAAGATTGCACGGTAATGTGGCAATTGATGCAAAAACACAACGAAAATTGGGAGGCTATTTTTGAAGAATACAGTCAATTAAGAAAACCCGATGGCGATGCACTGCAAGAATTGTCGCTTTTCAATTACCTTGTAATGCGTGATTTTGTAGCTGACGAACAGTTTTTATTGCGCAAAAAAATAGAAGCAAAATTCAGTTTATTGTACCCAAATAAGTGGATGCCGTTATATTCTCAAGTTACTTTTTCAGAAATTCGCTATTCGGATGCTCACGCAGCGGGCGAACGTCAAAGTAAAATAATGGATGAAATTATGTTAATTCCAAACATTGAAGCTAAGTGGGATTCTCAAGAAGTTATGGACAAAATTTTAAGTTTAGTAGGATGAAAAAAGTTTTAATTGTTTTGCTCTTTTTGGGTTTTACGCAAGTAGGATTTAGTCAGCGCAACCTTGTGCCAGGAAAAGGAAAAAGTAAAAAAGATTTTTTTGGTGGAGCAGCCGACTTTAAGGAATACCGCCCGTTTGGCTTACAATTATCGGTTGGACCAACATTTACAATTCCTACGCGTCCACGTCCCATTACACAAGATTTTATTTCTTCAGGAAGATCGTATCAATTGACTACCAAAGCCAATGGAATTCCAGGAATTTTTGCTGAAATTGGCATGATACATTTACCTCAAAAACGTTCTAAGTTATCGCAAGCGTGGAACTACATTTTTATTTCCTACATTGATTGGGGAATTGGTTTTAAAATGCTCAACGGTGCAGAAACAACACGCATTAGTCAGCTTGACCCTGTGACTGGAAATGTGCTCAATACAGCGGAGCAAACTGGAACTTTTAACAACCTTTTTGTTACAGCTCGTGTGGCAGTACACAAGAATTTTTACATCGGTAAAAAATATTTTATCGACAATGGATTTGGAGTAAACGTTGATTTTAACTTTAAACGCAACACTACCAATTACACACCATTTGTAGAAAACGCTGTGCCGGGTAAACATTATTTTCACGAACCTGTAATGGCACACATCCACTATGAATTAGGCTTTGGATTTCGATTAAGCAGAAGAAGTATGCTCATTCCATCGGTGCAAGTTCCAATTTTTGGAATTTATGAATGGCGCAAAGGTGCTTCGGATTTCAAATGGTTTGATTCCAACTATTACCCAATGTTGGTTAAAGTAAAATGGACGTATTTGTTTGAGAAAAAAGTTAAAGGTTGCGCCCCTGCACGTGTCAACGATCAAGATAAAAACACCATGAAAAACCAATAATGAAGCGCATTTATCATCTCAAAACGTGTTCTACCAACCAACGCATTCTCAAAGAATTGAATACCGATGATTTTGAACTCATCAATATCAAAGAAAATAACATTGATGAAAAAACATTGGATTGGTTGGCACAAAAAATAGGTTCTTACGAAGCTTTGTTTTCAAAAAAATCGGTGAAATACAAAACTTTGGGACTGAATGAGCAACAACTTTACGAATCGGATTTTAAACGCTGGATGTTGGAAGAATACACTTTTTTGAAACGCCCTTTTATCATCAACGGTGATGCTGTTTTTGTTGGTAACGCAAAAGAAACTGTGACGATGGCTCAACAATCGTTGAATAAATAACGATATTTGTCGCCAAAATAGTGGGGATGAACAACAAAATCAAAGCACACGTTGCTCTTTTTTCGGTCAATGCATTTTATGGTGCCAACAACATCATTGCCAAAGATGTTATGCCTACTTATCTTACTCCCAATGTTTTTATCGCATTTAGAGTACTTGGTGCAACATTTCTTTTTTGGCTCATTTCATTGCTATCTAAAGGAGAAAGTTGCTCGAAAAGATCTAATCTTATTAGCAATATGTGGAATTTTTGGTGTTGCAGTTAACCAATTGTGCTTTTTTCATGGATTGAACCGTTCTTCGGCCATCAATTCGGGTATTATTATGACCATTAATCCAATCGCTGTGGCTATCATGGCTTATTTTATTTTGAAAAGAGTCGTTGAACGCTACAAAAATTATTGGAATTTTTATAGGAGCCATTGGCGCCAGTTTGTTAGCCATTCTATCCAACTCAACAGGTGGAGGAACTTTGCTGGGAGATATTTTAGCTTATCAACGCTTTGAGTTATGCCGTTTATCTCATCTTAGTTAAACCATTGATGAGTAAATATTCAGCATTAACCGTTACAACCTATGTTTTTTCGTTTGGTGCATTGTATGTTTTTATTTTTCCGCAAACGTTGTTGGATTTTGCAACTATTGATTTTGGCTCCATACCGTGGGATGTATGGTTGCGCATTGCATACGTTATTGTCTGTGTAACATTTTTTAACCTATTTACTCACCATGTATGCCATGAAATTTGTGAGCACATCGGTAACCAGTTCCTACATTTATTTGCAACCAATTTTGGTCATTGTTTTTGCCTATTTGTTTTATTATTTAGGAATTTCTGGCGATTACACAAAATCCATCACATCTACCAAAATCGCACTTATGTTTTTGGTGTTTTTTGGCGTTTATTTGGTTATTCGTTCCGAGAAAATCAGCACTAATTTTCAACAAATAAAGGGGAAATTAAAAAGAAATTAAGCTCAAAATCCCCACACAATATTCAAATAGAAGTTACGACCCATACGTGGAATGCGGTTCCAATCGGCAAAGGTGGTATAGTAACTATCCAATAGGTTTTCAACACCTGCTTTGAATGCCAATGTGTGCCTTTTAATCTCCAATTTGTAGGCTGCTGAATAATTAAGTACGGCGTATGCTGGCACTGCTGATTCACCAAACTCTTTACTGGCAAAATATTGTTTTGCAGCTCCTGCAACTTCCAACTGGCTACTAAAACCACCATAATAGCATTCTAATGCAGAAGAATAGGTAAACGGTTGAATCATTGGTAAATTAATGGATTGTTCGCCCACCCTTACGGATGCTCAATTTATTGTTCCATTTCCAGTGATCCACAAAACGGTATTCGATGTTTAGATTTCCGTTAAACAAATGAGCATAATTTAACTGTTCATATACTTTCACACCGTTTGCTCCAATGGTCATGGCACTTAAAATACTGTCTTGTCGCCCAATGATGTAATCCTTGATAAAAAAGGTAATTAGCCGACAAACGCACAGTTATTTTTGAATGAATAAAAGCTGCCGATGTTGCAAAAGAAGCCGATTTTTCATTTTTTAGAGTGGATTGCCAATGTAATCAAACTTATCAAAACTGTTGAACAAATAAAAACCATATCCTTCGGAAACGCTTGGAGCACGTTCGCCATAATTTATACCAGCGGTGTATTCCCAAAATGCTTTATTGTATTTTTTGAAGGTGAAATTAATTGCAGCACGTGGTAAAACTTGCACTTTATCGGGGTTAAATTGCGGGTAAAAAATTGCAAGGCTTTTGTAGCCAAAATCATCGTAAATACGGTTGTGGTGAACGCCAATACCTGCGTTGATTGCTATCTTAATATCGTCATATCGCAATATTGCGATATCACCATAAAGGTCTCCATAATTGGTGTGCACACCAGGCCATGTCAACATAAACATTTTTCATTGGGATTATTCGGATACATTGTCATCTCTCCTAACGATTGGTTGTGGTGTCCGCTTATATTAAATTTCCATGCTAAAAAGTCGTTTGCATTCCCTTCCAACAAGGTATAAAATCCAGCGGTTTTACTCCATCCAGGCATATCCATTCGAATAGGTACAATTGGTCGTTTGGAATCATCCATGATGTGAGTTACATCGTTGTAATACACTTTTGCTTTTATCAAATGTAATTTTTCAGAAATGTGGTGTTGGCTATTTCGATGGCTCCAATAAATGCTTTTGCTGTGGAAACATCCATGGGCAAAGCCGGATAGCCAATGTTGAGGGCATGATCGTAAATAAATGTTCCTTCCAACTGGCGGTGTTCTCCCAATTTTACACCTAAATTGGCCGATGTGTTGAATTTTGTGTATTGAGAATACAGCACTTCTTTCGTTTTCCTGCTTTGTAATTTTCAGCATCTCGAAACGTAAAATCAAAGTCGGTGTAGAATTTAGGGCGCGAATAGGACAAGCTTGTACCACCTATTTTTTGCCAATTATTGGTTTCAATTCCAGTAAAAACAGCTCCTTTAAATTGTTGTGTACCAAAACCAGCTCTTTTTCGCACCAAGTCTAAACTTCCAGCAATAGATGCACCTGTTGCAGAATTGGTTGCTCCTCCATGCACCGTTGCTTTTTCTAAATTTGTTGTTTCTACATAAGAGGTAACAGGATCCATTTTATCGGTACAAGCTCCGTAAATACGCATACCGTCGATGGTAACAACACTGCGTTCGGTGGCCATTCCATTAATGTATGGTTCCGATGCATAACCACCTCGTTGAACCAAGTTTAAAGCATCCATTTTATTCAAAAACCCTTCAATTCCTGAAAGTGGTTTTGCCATTCCGTCTGCTAAAATTTTTCGCGTACTGATAATTACCTCATCCAATTGTTGTGAGGCCATTGAATCAGATTTTTGCAACGAATCGGATTGCGAAAAGGCATTGCCAACAACAATTAGCAAACTACCAATAATTAGTGTTAACCTAAGCATATCAATCGATATTAATGAGCGACTCCCATCATGAAAAGAGTCGCTCAATTAATAAATAAACCTTAAAACTCTACCTCAAAATAAATGCTGCTGGCTTCGACAGTTGAGGTTACTTCTTCGCCTTTTAAAACAGTGCCAGCATTGTCTAACAATTGCAAGTTGATTTTCCAATAACCTGTCATTGTTAAATTCAATTTTCCATAATAAAACTCGTCACTTCCTTGAGTTAAATGTACGTTGTTAGGAGAACTGTGATTTCCCATACTTGGCATACGTGGATCAATTTTTACAGAATAAGATTCAACAGGTAAAAAACTGGTCATTGAAGCCATTTTATAAAGTACCATTTTCACGTCGTTTGTACCTACAATTGGTGATTTTGGTTCAACCAATGCCAAAATATACTTCACATTATCAGTTCCTTTAAACGATTGAACAATGCGTTTTGGTGCGCTTTCAACTACAACAACGCTTGTATTGGAATTCTGTACGCCGTTGATGGTGTAATTCAAAGTAATATCCCAATATTCTGTATCGTTAGATGCCATTTGGAAAACCATATATCCTTCATTGTAAGTCCCTTTGTTGGTAAGTGACGAAGCAGGGCAAGCGTGACTCATGCTAGTCATGTGCATAAGTGGCGCCCAAGTCATGGAAACATTTTCAACATACGTTCCATCTGCTTTTTTGATTTTTACTTTAATGGCATTGTAACCAGTTAAAAACTTACCTTTTTCGGTATAATATTCCAACGTATAATCGCCATCAACAACGCTTTTTGCTAACACATAAGTTTCAGTTTCTTGTGTTTCATACTTACAAGTTCCATCGTCTTTTTTAGCTTTAACACTATAATTAATTGCATTTTTATCGGTACAACCCTCTTTTTTACAAGCGTTTAACCCTATTATTGCTACCACTAGCAACATGTATTTAAAGAAATTTAAAGTTCTCATCTTATCAAAATTTAATTCATTATTATTTTGGTAATGGTTGTATGAACCCCATTACACCACGTAAAAACATGTGTTTATTTCAACTGAAATAAAATCAATAAATTAGAAAGATGTGGGTGGTTTTGCTGCTAAATCAGCATATTCAAAAGAATAGTTATTGTTGTAAGCTGGTAATAAATGTATCGGTTCTTCAGTAGTGAAAAACGAATAGCAAGCATCAAAATTAAACGCTTGCACCAAAGCAATTGTTTCTATTTGCAATTTGCTTAATGTTTTATTGGCATCGTCTTCTTTTTGCTCCTTTTGCACTTTTGCCATAGCACATTTTCCATCACAATGCATTTCTGGCTTATCGGTATTCTCACAAAAAAGGGAAATGAATAATTCTTGATCGTAATTGTAAACAGATGTAATCACCGTGTTTTTTACGATTCCAAATAGAAAGGCAAAAACAAGAAATTGGACTACTATTTTCTGAATTGTTCTCAATTTACAATTAGATTAAAAGTATAACACCACAAAAGTAATAAAATATTTAATACAATAAAAGACAATTTTATTTTTTTATAATTATTTGGGATGTTTTTATCTTATTAAAAATATTATACTAAATTTACAAACCATTAAACAACTATCAATAAGTATATTACTATTTAAAATTTATTAGAACTTATGAAACATTTATTTTTCTCTGGTTTAGTTTTTATGTTTGCTACACCAACTTTTTCTCAAGTAACAATCATTCACACTTCTTTGCCACAACCTGGTGATACTTTTGCAATGCATTATGATGCCAATCCTACTATTAATTATGGTACGGCTTCATCATCATCCCAGCATTTTGATTTTACACAATTGCAAACCGATGAAGATAAATATGCAGCCTATGGTATAACAGCTAATTTACCAATTGCAAGTGAGTTCCCTCAGTCCAATTTATATACGTATGGACCGTCTGTAATTTATGGTGGACCCGGAGCATCTGTTCCAACTGGAAATGGTTGGATGTTGTTCAGAACCGATGTCAACGGAATGGACGTAATTGGTTATAAAACCGATAATGGTGCTAATGATGTTTCAACTGTTGAAGTTCCACCTCGAATGTTGATGCGAACTCCATGCACTTTAGGAACGAATGAAACACAAGACGCTGTTTGGACCTATGTTTACGATGCTGTTGCAACAGATTACGATACCATTGTAAAAAGTTTTAGTCATACGGTATTAAATTGCGATGCATGGGGAACAATCAGCACACCTGTTGCAAGTAATGTGGATGTTGTTCGTGTTAACAAAACAACGTTGGTCATTGATTCTGCTTATGTTGTAATGAATGGTATTACCTACTGGAAAGGAGAAATCCAACGTGCATCATCCAATAATTTTGATTTTTATGCAACCACTAAACGCCACCCAATTGCAACCGTTTTTTGCGATCAAAATGGAACTGCTTATGGTGCCGAATATTTGTTTTATGAAGATTTATACAATTCAACAGAAAATTTAACTTCAACATCGTTTTCAATTTATCCCAATCCAGTTAAAAACCAATTGAAAATATCTACAAACGCTCCAATTTATCCTACGAAATTGTAGATATTAATGGTTCTTTAATTCAAGCTGGCGCTGTAAACAATAACATTATTGATACAAAAGAATTGAATGCAGGATTGTACCTCATCCGATTGTCATCTCCTTCATCTATCCAAACCTTGCGATTTGTTAAGGAATAGATAAAACAATTGATTCTACAAATTATTTTAACAAAATGTGATAAATAAATAAAAAAGTATTGCATTTGTTAAAATCCAATTATATAAAAGACTTTTAAGTCCGATTTATTGATTTTTATTTTATATTTGTCGAAATTAATGCGTGAAATCATAAAATACTTCATAAACTGATTTCCCCTTTGATTGAATGACCAGATTATTACTTTGAAAAAAACTATACTTTTTAATTGTACGCATTGAGCTAAGTAATAAGAATTTAAAATGAAAGAGAAGAATTAAAGGCGGAAATCTTACGGTTGAAGAAGGAAAAAACACGGTAATTTTGGCCCATTATTACCAAGAAGATGACATTCAAGAGATAGCCGACTTTGTTGGAGACAGTTATGGATTATCAGTAGAAGCATCTAAAACAAACGCTGAGATGATTTTGTTTTGTGGGGTGCATTTTATGGCAGAAACCGCAAAAATTTTAAATCCAACAAAAAAAGTATTGTTACCTGATCTTAATGCAGGTTGCTCACTTGCAGATGGTTGTAAATACGATGAATTTAAAGCTTTTAAAGACGAACATCCCGATCATGAAGTGGTGATGTATATTAACTGTTCTGCTGAAGTAAAATCTATTTCAGATTACATCTGTACATCTTCCAATGCCGTAAAAATTGTCAATTCTATTCCAGCCGATAAAAAAGTGATTTTTGCTCCCGACCGCAATTTGGGTCGCTATGTAAAAAAAGCTACTGGTCGTGATTTGGTGCTATGGAACGGAAAATGCATTGTGCATGAAGCTTTTTCTTTTGATAAAATCATGAAACTTATTCTTGCACACCCTAATGCCGATTTAATTGCGCATCCAGAATCAACGGCAGATGTATTAGAACTAGCACAATTTGTTGGTTCAACTGCCGCAATGATTAATTATGTGAAAGAATCACCAAAAGATGAGTTCATCATTGCTACTGAAGCAGGAATTTTACATAAAATGCACGAAGTAGTGCCTCACAAAACATTAATTCCCGCACCAATTGATGAAGATAATACATGTGCGTGTAGTGAATGCGCATTTATGAAGATGAACACGCTTCAAAAAGTGTACGATTGTTTGGTAAACGAATATCCAGTTATTGATTTAACAACAGAAGTAATGGATGCTGCACGTTTGCCTATTGAACGAATGATACAAATTACAGAAAGTGCAAAATAAGAGCGATATAGTAGTTGTAGGCTCTGGAATTGCCGGACTATCATTTGCAATAAAAATTGCAGAAAAAATGCCTAATTGTACAATCAACGTGTTGACGAAATCACAAGTGGCATTGTCAAATTCTAATTTTGCTCAAGGTGGTATTGCCGTTGTAACCAATTTGGTAAAAGATTCCTACGAAGCCCATATTCAAGATACTCTTGCTAGTGGTGGCGGTTTATCTAAACCTTCCATCGTAAAATTGGTAATTGAAACAGCTTATGAGCGTTTGAAAGAATTGGTGGCTTATGGCGTTGAATTTAACAAAACCCCTGAAGGTGATTTTGACTTAGCGCTGGAAGGCGGACACAGCACCCATCGTGTGGTGCATTCCTATGATCACACGGGTGAAAATGTTGTAAAAGGCCTAATCAAAAAAGCATCAACTTTTAAAAACATTCAGTTTTTTGAAAACCGATTTTGCATTGAACTCATTAAAAATGAACACGGAGCTGTAAAAGGATTAACGGCATTGAACCTCAACACCAACGAATTGGAAACTTATGTCAGTAATTTGGTGGTGCTGGCATCTGGTGGTTCGGGGCAAGTTTACAAATACACAACCAATCCCGATGTGGCAACAGGCGATGGCGTGGCAATGGGAATCAAGTGTGGTGCAATGGTATCTAATTTGAATTTTATCCAGTTCCACCCTACTGCTTTGTACGAAGAAAATAAACCTCGTTTGGATTTGTTAACCGAGGCAATCAGAGGGTTTGGTGCCCACATCGTTAATAAAAACGGTAAACGCTTTGTGTTTGATTACGATAACCGAGGCGAATTGGCAACGCGCGATATTGTTTCGAAAGCAATTTTTAGCGAACTCAGAAAAAGTGATGAAAAATGTGTGTATTTGGATTGCAAACATTTGGATAAAGATAAATTCAACGAAAAATTCCCACAAATTGCAGCTAATTTACAATCGAAAAACTTAGATATTGCAATTGATTTAATTCCGGTTGTACCAGCAACACACTATCAATGTGGCGGATTAAAAGTTGACGTTGATGGTCAAACAACAGTTACAGGTTTATTTGCCATTGGCGAATGTGCAGAAACAGGCTTGCACGGTGCCAATCGTTTAGCTTCCAACTCGCTTTTAGAAGGATTGGTTTTTGCACATCAAGCAGCCAATTTCATTGCAGAAAATTACGAGCAATTTGTGAGCGATTCATCGATAGAATCTCCAACTTATACCCTCGATAAAAGCAATGATGCTGTTTTTGAAACTGCTATTGACCAGTTGAGAAATACCATGTCAAAATATGCAACCATCGCTTCAAGTTTAGACGACATAGAGCTATGCATGCAACAGTTGGATGCTATCAATAATTCTATTGAATCCATCAAAAACAATCAAATCATTTCAGAGCAACGATTGATTTTCAACAACTTAATGGTGAATGCACGTGCAATTGCAAAATTTAAACGCTTACACATTTTGCATGCTCAAAAAACTGAAACATTAGAGAAACACTAACTATAAAACAAAAACTATGGAAAACAAGAAACAAAATCGCTTGCGTACTTTAACAGAACCGTTCAAAATAAAAGTAGTTGAACCCTTAAAAGTGACTGCCGAAGAATACCGTGAAGAAGCATTGGAAAAAGCAGGATACAATCCGTTTTTATTGAGTTCAAAAGACGTTTTTATCGACTTATTGACCGATAGTGGAACGGGTGCTATGAGCGATAACCAATGGGGAGCCATCATGGTAGGTGATGAAAGCTATGCCGGGGCGAGAAGCTGGGAAAAATTGGAAAATGTAGTAAAAGATTTGACAGGAATGCCTTATGTTTTACCCACTCACCAAGGTCGCGCAGCAGAACGTATTTTGTATTCTACCATAGGAGGTCCCAACAAAGTGTTTATCAGCAATACCCATTTTGATACTACACGTGCTAACATTGAGTTTGTAGGTTCAACAGCTATTGACATTGTTTGCCCTGAAGCATTTGACAATCAATCGGATTATCCATTTAAAGGCAACATCGATTTGCAAAAATTAGAAGCCTTAATTGCGCAATATGGAAAAGAAAACATAGCGGCTGTGATTATGACTGTAACCAACAATTCATCGGGCGGACAACCTGTAAGCATGGAAAACTTCAAAGCAGTACGTAAAATTTGTGATGCAAACGGAATTTTCTTGGTGATGGACGGTTGTAGAATTGCCGAAAACAGTTATTTCGTTCACCACAAAGAAGCTGCTTGTTCCAATAAAACCTACCGTGAAATTGCACAAGAAATGTTTGCGCTTTCCGATGCATTTGTGATGAGTGCCAAAAAAGATGGAATGGTAAACATGGGTGGTTTGCTCACCTTGCGCGATGAAGCATTGTCGGTTAAATGTAAAAACTTACTCATCATTTCCGAAGGATTTACAACCTATGGTGGTTTGTCGGGGCGTGATATGGAAGCACTTGCCGTTGGTTTGGTAGAAGTTTTTGATGAAGATTATTTGCACTACCGTATCAAGAGTACCACCTATTTAGGCGAAGGATTGCGCAAAAAAGGAATTCCAGTTGTGTGGCCAATTGGCGGACATGCGGTGTACATCGATGCAAAAGAATTGTATAAAAATATTCCGTTAAAAGAATACCCTGGTCAGGCGTTGGTTTGTGATTTGTACCTTAAAGGTGGCGTTAGAACTGTGGAAGTTGGGAGCGTAATGTTTGGTAAATACGATGAAAACGGCGAACTCATTCCAGCAGAAAAAGAATTGGTGCGTTTGGCTATTCCACGTCGTGTTTATACCCAAAGTCACATTGATTATGTACTTGATGTTTTTGATGACATCTTGGAAATGAGAGATAGAAAAAATGGTTATGAAATTACGTATGAACCTCCATTCTTGCGCCATTTCACCGCACATTTCAAACCAATAAACAAGTAAAATTAAACTCTATAATATGGCTAAATTAGAAAAAAGATCGTGGGCAGAACCATACAGAATGAAAATGGTGGAGCTCCTCAAAATGACAACCAAAGCACAACGCGAAAAAGCATTAAAAGAAGCTGGATACAATACTTTTTTATTGCACGCCGAAGATGTGTACATTGACTTGTTAACCGATAGTGGAACAAACGCCATGAGTGACCGTCAATGGAGTGCATTTATGACTGGTGATGAGGCCTATGCCGGAAGTAAAAGTTTTTACTTAATGGAAAAAGCGATTCAACAGTTTTATGGTTACAAATACGTTATTCCAACGCACCAAGGAAGGGGCGCTGAGAACTTGTTATCGCAAATTTTAATTAAAAAAGGTGATTTTGTACCAGGAAACATGTATTTCACCACTACTCGCTTGCACCAAGAATTAAACGGAGCAACATTTGTGGATATTATTGTTGACGAGGCACACGACCCACAAGATGAATCACCATTTAAAGGAAATGTGGACATCAGCAAATTGGATGCATTGGTGAAAAAAGAAGGGGCTAAAAAAATTCCTTATGTATGTATTGCTACCAATGTGAATATGGCGGGTGGACAACCAATCAGCATTAAAAACTTAAAAGAATTGCGTGAATATACCAACAAACACGGTATTAAAATTATTCACGATATGACACGTGTTGCCGAAAATGCATATTTCATTCAACAACGAGAAGAAGGGTATAAAAACGTATCCATCAAAGACATTGTTAAAGAAATTTGTTCGTTAACCGATGGAGCAACCATGAGTGCTAAAAAAGATGCTTTGGTAAACATTGGTGGTTTTATGGCTACCAACGATTGGGATGTGTATGAAGAAGCACGCAACTTGGTTGTTGTTTACGAAGGATTGCATACGTATGGTGGTTTGGCAGGACGTGATATGGAAGCCATTGCCGTTGGTATCAAAGAAAGTGTATGTGATCATCACCAAAAAGCAAGAGTTGGTCAGGTTGAATACCTTGGAAAACGCATGGAAGAATACGGTATTCCGTTGGTTAAACCATTTGGTGGACACGGAATTTTTGTGGATGCAAAAGCATTTTTACCACACTTAACCCAAGATCAATTCCCAGCACAAACATTGGCAGCTGAAATTTATGCTGATTCGGGAGTGCGCACCATGGAAAGAGGAATTGTTTCTGCCGGAAGAAAACAAAATGGCGAAAACTATTATCCAAAATTAGAGTTGGTTCGTTTTACTATTCCACGTCGTGTGTACACTCAAGCACACATGGATGTAATTGCAGAATCTACAGCAATAGTTTACGACAGAAGAAAGAAAATCAAAGGATTGAAAATGGTTTACGAGCCAAAATACTTGCGTTTCTTCCAAGCACGATTTGAAAAACTTAAATAGAAAAATTTTTATATGATTACGTCTCAACTTATTTCGCCAAAAAGCATCGCAATTATTGGTGCATCTGAAAACACAAGCAAACCTGGAGGTAAAGTGTTGCAAAATATATTGGAAGGAAAATTTAAAGGTCCAGTTTATGCTGTCAACAAAAAACCAATTGACATAAAAGGTGTAATCTATGTTTCAGAAATTGAGCAAATTGAACAAGTTGATTTAGCAATTATTTCCATTCCGGCAAGCCAGTGTTTGGAAGCAATTCAAAAGCTACTCAACAAAGGTGCAAAGGCATTCATTATTTATTCTGCTGGATTTTCTGAAGCAGGCGAAGAGGGAATTGCCATTGAGAAAGAAATTGTGGCGTTAATCAATAAAAACAATGCAACATTGATTGGTCCAAACTGTATTGGCGTTATCAATGATGTGTATAAAGGTGTGTTTACAACGCCCGTTCCAAATTACGACAAATTGGGCTGCGAATTGATTTCAAGTTCGGGTGCAACTGCCGTTTTTATTATGGAATCGGCTTTGGGAACTGGACTTAAATTCTCCAATATCTACTCCATCGGAAATGCTTCGCAAACTGGTGTTGAAGAAATTTTGGAGTACATGGATCAAACGTTCGACCCCGAAAATAGTCCGAAAGTAAAGCTGTTGTACTTAGAACACATCAAAAATCCATTTAAGTTTATTAAACATGCAACTTCATTAAGAAAAAAAGGTTGTCGTATTGCGGCAATCAAATCAGGATACTCCGAGGCGGGAGGAAGAGCGGCTTCCTCCCACACTGGAGCACTTGCAACATCAGATACTGTTATTCGTGCTTTGTTTAAAAAATGTGGCATCGTTTATTGCAGTAGTCGAGATGAATTAATTGCCGTTGCAGGAGTTTTCCAAAACAAAGAAGTCACAGGAAAAAATATTGCCATCATCACACACGCCGGCGGTTCGGCAGTAATGCTTACAGATGCTCTTACATCCAATGGAATGAATGTTCCTCCATTCGATGCAAAAGACACCAAAGAATTATTGGCTAAACTCAACCCTGGCTCATCGGTGAGCAACCCTATTGATTTCTTGGCAACTGGAACAGCAGAGCAATTGGGAGAAATCATTGATTTTTGCGACAATTACAAGGCCGTTGATGGAATGGTAGTTGTATTTGGTAGTCCCGGATTGTTCAACGTAAAAGACGTATACGAAGTGTTGGACAACAAGATGAGAAAATGCAAAAAGCCAATTTTCCCTGTTCTCCCATCCCTCATCAATGCAGAAAAAGAAATTAAACATTTCTTATCCAAAGGGCGTGTTAACTTTCCAGATGAAGTAAACTTAGGAAAGGCGCTGGCACACGTTTACAAATCAACAGAAATTTCGTTTGACAAAGTTAAACTTCCAGAAATGGATTTACCTGCCATTCGCTCATTGGTGAATGCCGCTTCTAATGGATTTTTAAACCAAGATGCTTGTCGCGAATTGCTCGAAGCTGCTGGTATTGAATTGGTGAAACAACAGGAATACACCGACAGCCAACAGCTGGCAACATTGAAAGACAACATGCGCTTTCCAATTGTTATGAAAGTTACCGGACCTGTACATAAAACAGAAGTTGGTGGTGTTATTCTCAACATTCACGATGAAAACCAAGCAATGGACGCATTCAACCAATTAATGAAAATTCCTGATGCAAAAGGTGTGTTGGTGCAAGAAATGTTGAAAGGCGAAGAATTGTATTGTGGCGCTGTAAAACAAGGAGATTTTGGTCACGTGGTGCTTTGTGGTTTGGGAGGAATATTTCTTGAATTACTCAACGATACAGCTTCGGCATTGGCACCTATGAGTCAGCTTGAAGTATCCACCATGGTTGAATCACTCAAAGGATATGCCCTCATTGAAGGTTACCGCAACAAAAAAGGACTGGATAAAAACAAATACATCGACATCATTATGCGCATTGGGGCATTGGTACACTTGGCACCAGAAATTGCCGAGTTGGATTTAAACCCTATCATGGCCAATGAAACACAAATGACCGTTGTGGATGTACGAATTAAAATAGAAAAATAACAATGAAACTTAGACCAATACACGTATTTGCTACTTTGTGTATTTTGTTTTTGGCTTACTCAATTGATATTTATTTAAAACCGATGCAGGTGAAAGAAGTCACAACAATCAATACACACGACATGACCGAAGGCAGATTGGTATGGCAAAAATACAATTGCCAGGCATGTCACCAATTATACCATTTGGGTGGTTATCTGGGTCCAGATTTAACAAACGTTTATTCCAAATACAACGGAAATGGCGAAGTTATTAAAGGATTTTTAAAAGCTGGTATTCGTCAAATGCCTAGTTACAACATGACAGCAGAAGAAGAACGTTTGCTTATTGAATTTCTGAAAGAGGTAGATGCTACTGGTAGTTCAGATATGAAAAATTTTGAGGTTTTACCAAACGGAATGATAGAACAATATGGAAAGAGATAAAACAGCTACAGGAAGAAGTTTTTTAAGTCTGGCAATGGTTTCTCTTTTTGTTGGACTAATTGGTGGTGTTTTGGCTTCCATCACCTATATCAAACCTGATTTTATGGATAATTTTCAAGGATTATCTAAATTACGTCCCATCCACGTTTCTTTTGTGATGTTTTGGATCATCATCGGGGCAAGTGGCGGCGTGTATATGGGCATGTCTATCCTCTCCAAAAGTAAACCAATCAAGTGGATTGCCAACCTCCAATTGAGTTTGTGGATAGTTGCCTTGTTGGGCATTGGATATTCTTATCTAGTTGGCGATTTGGGAGGACGTGAATATTGGGAGTTCAATCCCATTTGGGCACTTCCAATTTTGCTTGCTTGGCTTTTGCAATTGATCAATTTTATTCACCTGGCAAGAACGGTTAAAAAATGGCCCGTTTATGTTTGGATGTGGATGTCGGGAACGGTGTTTTTTCTACTCATTTTTATAGAAAATTACTTGTGGATATTTCCCTACTTCCGTGCGCATTTCATAACCGATATGACCATTCAATGGAAAGTAAACGGCTCATTGGTAGGTTCTTTTAACCAATTAATTTATGCTACCGCATTTTTTATGATGGACCGCATTAATGGTACCAATGAACATAAAATTGGAAGTAGCAAATTGGCTTTTGCCATGTATTTTCTTGGATTAGGCAATATGATGTTTAATTGGAGTCACCACATTTATACCTTGCCTACCGAAAGTTACATTCGCTATGTGGGATATGCCGTGAGCATGACCGAATGGATAATTTTCCTTCGCATTGTGGCTTTGTGGAAAAACTCGCTTACAGAATTTAAGAAAAACTACCATTTTTTCCCTTATCGTTTTATCATGGCCTCCGATATTTGGGTGTTTATCAACGTTGGATTTGCCTGCTTTATGTCTATTCCCGCGTTTAACATTTATACACATGGAACGCATTTTACAGTTGCGCATTCCATGGGAACAACCATAGGCATCAACACCATGATACTTTTTGCAGCTGTTTTTATGTTTTTTACTCCAAAAACAGCGCACGAAGGTAAACCAAGCATCGTTCTTCGCAGCACTTTTTGGGTTATTCAAATTGCGCTTTTGTGCCTGTTCTTATCGCTTAAAACTGCTGGATTATTGAAAGGATTTTGGCAATTAGACGAAAATCAAGTTTCTTTTTACGATATGATGCAAAGTCTGCAACCCCTGTTTATCGTGTTTGTAACATCGGGAACAATTTTAATGATTGCATTCTTTTATTTACTTGGAACCATTTTTAAATACAGTCGAATTAATAAAAATTTAAACGCATGAAATCATCCATCAATCTAAACAACACCGAAAAAGCTTTTGCTTATAAATCGGATGCTGAATTGAAAAACACCATCTTTATTTTTGGGTTGTTGCAAAAACCATTTTTGGTTAAAATGCTCATGAAAATTGCCGATTGGATCATCACATTCAAATTGCCGTTGAAATTTATTTTGAGAAAAACGGTATTTCAAGTTTTTTGTGCGGGCGAAAACAGATCGGAAGCTGCAAAAACAATCCAACACATTAAAAAATACAATGTAAATACGGTTTTAGATTACGTTGCAGAAGGCGATAATTCGGAAGCAAGTTTTGAGAATAATTTGCAAACAATTTTAGACAACATTCAATTTGTGAGCAAGAATGCAGCAGACGCTACGGTTGGTGTTAAACTATCTGGTTTAGAAGATGTTGCGTTTTTAAAACAATTTAAAACCATCGACGAAGGAAATAGTGATATCGCAATATTGCGATTAGCTAAATTTACCGAAAGAGTGGAGAAAATTTGCCAATTAGGAAGCGATTGACACGTAAAAATCTACATTGATGCCGAAGAATATTCTACGCAATTCATTTTCGATAATGTGGTGGAATTAATGATGGAGAAATTCAATAAAAAAGAGGTAATTGTTTACAACACGTTGCAGATGTATCTAACCGACAGAGTGGATTATTTGAACAAAGCCATTGCCGAAGCACGTGCAAAGGGTTATTTATTAGGAATGAAATTGGTGCGTGGTGCGTATGTTGAAAAAGAACGCGAATATGCCAAAAGAGATGGTGTACCGAGTCCTGTTTTTGACACCAAAGAAGGAACCGACCGTTCGTATGATACAGCATTGGAAATTTGTTTAAGAGAAAATAGTCTTATAAACACGTGTTTAGCCACGCATAATCAAGCAAGTGTGGAACTTGCCGTGCAATTAATTGAAGAATTTAAGATAGAAAATCATCACCAAAAGATATTTTTTTCGCAACTTTACGGAATGAGTGACAATCTAACTTTTAATTTAGCTGCGTCCAATTACAATTCTTCCAAATACGTGCCTTATGGTGAGGTAGAAAAAGCTATTCCATATTTGATGCGAAGAGCCGAAGAAAATTCATCCATTGAGGGTCAGGTTGGTAGAGAGTATGAATTATTATTACTTGAAAAAAATAGGAGAAAGTAAAAAATGTTTACAAAAGCGTGTGAGTATGGTATTAGAGCTTGTTTAATTGTGGCTCAATATTCATTAAATGAAACAAGAATAAGTTTAAAGGAAATTGCCAAATTGGTAGATTCGCCCGAAGCGTTTACAGCCAAGATTTTACAAAAATTGGTAAAAAGTAAAATTTTATACTCCATCCAAGGACCACAAGGAGGTTTTGGAATGACACCCGAAAACATAAAAAACACAACATTAGAGCGCATTGTTTATGCCATTGATGGCGATTCATCCTACACGGCATGTGTTTTAGGTTTAAAAGATTGTTCAGACACCAACCCTTGTCCGGCGCACAAAAAATACAAGTTTATCAAGGCAGAATTTTTGGAAATGATTCACAAAACAACGGTTGACGAAATGGTAAACGATATAGAAAACGGATTGGCATTCTTAAAAAACAATACAGGCTGTTAATTGTTCTTTACATTTCCAAAAAAATAGCTTTCTATTGCTTTTTAAGCGTATCTTTGCAAAAAAATTAAAATGTCTGCAATTCGTATCACAAAGAGTTTTACATTCGACATGGCGCACGCCCTTGAAGGATACAACGGTCTTTGTAAAAACATCCACGGTCATACATACGTGTTACACGTTACAGTTTTAGGTAAACCAATAGATGAAAATTCCAATCCAGAAAATGGTTTAGTGATGGATTTTGGTGATTTAAAAAAAATCGTCAAAAAAGGAGTTTTAGATACATTTGATCATGCATTGGTTATCAAAGAAGGTTCATCCATCTTAAAATCATTGAATTTAACAGAAAACGAGCGTTTAATTACCACTCCTTTTCAACCAAGTTGCGAAAACTTATTAATTCATTACGTAGGCATCATAAAATCCCTGCTTCCACAACAAGTAAAATTGGTAGCTGTTCGCTTAAACGAAACTCCAACTTCTTATGCAGAATGGTTTTGAAGACCAACTGTAGTTGAAATAGTTAGGCTTTTTGGTGCCACTGTTGGTGAGAGAAGAATAACTTTTCTTTGTGTTTTGTGAGGTGAAATTAACATTGGACGATACATTTTTCTTCTTCCCTCCTGAGGAGGACCGAGAGAAGGTAACAAAGGAGTTAATCACCCAAATTCACCCTTATTTTAGCAAATTCACACAAAAAACACTTAAACAAGCACTTTTATTGAGTAAACAGTTGCGGTTTAACCCATTTTTCTTTACTTTCGTTAAGGAAATAACTTTTGATCTAAAAATTAAATTGTAGCAACCAACTGCCAAAAAAATGAAAGCCCTACTTGTGATATTGTTAATCCTCAATTCATTTTGTTATTCACAACAAATACATTTCTTTCAACCATTTCAAAGGAGGTGTAACGGTGGAGGTTATAATCCTGGTAATTCAAACTTATCAGGTCAAATTGATTTGTTAATTCTAATGGCGCTACTATACGCAAAGCATACTTATTCTTAAGCGCAACAAAGTTAGCAAACTCAAATAACTATCCTTTATCAAGAATTTCAATTAACAATCAAATTGTTCCAATTGATATGGATAATGCGTTAAATAACGAATATGAAATAGAAATATTTGGTAATGTTAATCCAACTTATCAAAGACAATTATTAAACATTTCTCATTTGAATTTACAATCAATCTATAATTACATCAAACAATCAGGCATTTGCTCCATATTTTGGGAGTATTATATATTAGTCTTATATGAAGATAATTCACTTCCCGTTAACATTGATGCTTTTATTAATAATAAATAGTACTGATTCTATAATTTATAATTTAAACCTTTCAATGCCTGTTAATAGTAATCATCAAATTGGTTTAGCCATGAATGCATCCCATATATGTGATACAATTCAAGATGGAAGCTACATATATATTAATAATAATAACATTGGATTAATTGGTGGAATAGATTACAATAACACTCAAATTGTTCAGAGCAACAAGTGGTTTTACTTATTATAACCATACACTTTATGGATTAGGCGATGATACTTCTATTGATTATATGAATGGCAGTGATGCTCAAATATTCAATCTTATGTTCAAAACACATCAAATATTAATGTCAATGCAAGTACCAAACCCCTTCTAACAAACTTTTCCGTTCAAACCCTATCAATCAGATTTCCTCACCTACACCACCACCTGCCCTTTTGATGTGTCTGTAACCAACGATACCGTCATTGCAAAGGAGAACAATTACTTTTGGCAACTTCTGCCAACCCAATACCACTTATGGTGGTGGTGCCTACTGGTGGCACAAGTCAACCTGCGCCAGGCTTGAGTTGCGCAATTGCCAACCCTGTTTTCGGGAGATAGCAGCATGTTTTATACTGTGCGTATTTGGAACAATGATTCTTGCTCTGTTGTGCGCCCTGTGCATATTTTGGTTAAAGAACCTGTTGTGCCTCAGCTCACAACCACAAAGCGGTGTGTGGAACAGCATCGGGAGGTGTGCTTATTCAAAACCACAAGAAACAGGCGTGCTGTATCTTATTTCAGAAAACGGAGATACTTTAACAAAACCACTCAACAAAGGTCAAAACGCATTGCAAGGTGGGCTTTTTGGTGGCAACTATACTGTTTATTTTCAAGACAGCTTGGGTTGCAGAAGTGGAGATAGTTCTTTGTTATTCCAATAATCAACAACACAGTGGCTAGTTTTACGGTGAGCCCGCAAGCCGGCGGTGCACCGTTGGAGGTAGTAATCAACAACACTTCGGTGCAAGCTCAAAACTACAGTTGGTATGTTAACGGTGCTTTGCAATACAACCCGTTTACTAATTTTGTGGCAGACACTTCTGGCACTTATCAAATCATGCTGTGGCTTGGCAAAATGATAATGCATGTGCAGACACGGCTTATGCAACAGTAAATGTTTACGATAGTTTAATTGTTCATGTGCCCAATGTATTTACACCCAATAACGATGGTGTTAACGATAGTTTTGGCATCAACACCAATTTGCCAATTCATGCTCAACTAAACATCCTCAACCGCTGGGGCGAGGTAGTTTACAATTTTCAAGGCAACTTAACGCCAGGCTTCAACCCACTGTGGAGCACGCCAGCAGATGGTGTGTATTTTATGGTGATATTTACATTGGACGATGCAATTACCAACTGCCAATTGCAAATTGCCAAATAACAAAAGAAGGTTTTATAACGGTGGTGAGGAGGTTTTGGGATTTGATTGATTATTTTATGATTCAGGTGTCACCTCCTTAATCCCTCCTCAAGGAGGAAACAATAACTGCCAATTGCAAAATTGCCTTTTAACAAAAGAAGGATTTATAACGGTAGTAAGGTAAGGTTTAAATGGGATTTAGTTGATTATTTTATGATTCTAGGGGTCACACCTCCCTTAATCCCTCCTCAAAGGAGGGAAACAATAGCTATTTTGCAAATTCCTATAACAAGAAAGGCGCTCAATTGAGCGCCTTTCTTTATGCCTATCTGAAAGATTATTTTTTTGAAATTTCTTCCATTTGTTCTTTGTCTCCAACAATTACTTTTTGGAAATTGCGAACACCTGTACCAGCAGGGATTAAGTGACCAACGATAACGTTTTCTTTTAATCCTAACAAGAAATCTTGTTTACCAGCAACAGCAGCTTCATTCAATACTTTCGTTGTTTCCTGGAACGATGCCGCAGAAATAAACGATTGTGTTTGCAATGATGCTCTTGTGATACCTTGTAACAACTGAGTAGATGTTGCAGGGATAGCTTCTCTTGCTTCAACCAATTTCTTGTCAGCACGTCTCAATTGTGAGTTTTCATCTCTCAATTTACGAGCGGTAACAATTTGTCCTGGTTTCAACACAGTTGAATCTCCAGCGTCAACTACTACTTTCTTACCAAAGATTTCATCGTTTTCTTCCATGATATCTGCTTTGTGAACAGATTGTCCTTCCAAGAAACGAGTATCTCCCGCATCAACAACTTCGGCTTTCAACATCATCTGACGTACAATAACCTCGAAGTGTTTGTCGTTAATTTTTACCCCTTGTAAACGGTAAACCTCTTGGATTTCATTTACAATGTATTCTTGCACTTTTGTAGGTCCTTGGATGTTCAAAATATCGTTTGGAGTAATTGCTCCGTCTGATAATGGTTGTCCAGCACGAACAAAGTCATTTTCTTGTACCAAGATGTGTTTAGAAAGTGGAACTAAGTATTTACGAACTTCACCTGATTTAGATGTAATCGAAATTTCTCTGTTACCTCTCTTCACTTTACCGTATTCTGCAATACCATCAATTTCTGATACTACCGCTGGGTTAGAAGGGTTACGTGCTTCGAATAACTCTGTTACACGTGGTAAACCTCCGGTGATATCCCCAGACTTACCAGACTTACGTGGGATTTTTGCTAATACTTTACCTGCTTCTAACACTTCACCTTCTTTAATAGAAATGTGTGCATCAACAGGCAATGAATATTCTCTTAAAACTTCTTTTGTTTTAGGATCAATGATATGAATTGCAGGGTTCTTTTTCTTATCACGCGACTCGATAATAACCTTTTCTGTAAATCCTGTTTGCTCATCGACTTCTTCACGGTAAGTGATACCATCAATAACACTGTCAAATACAGCCTTACCAGAAACTTCTGACAAGATTACGGCATTATACGGGTCCCATTTACAAATTACATCACCTTTGGCAACTTTAGAACCGTTTTTCGCTTTCATTTCAGCACCATAAGGAATGTTTGCAATCATTGCAACTACACCTGTTTTTTCGTCAATTACTTTCAATTCAGCTGAACGTCCAACAACTACTTCTACTTCGCTACCATTAGCATCTTTAGAAACAACTGTTCTCAACTCTTCAATCTCCAATCTACCAGCTGTTTTTGCTTTGATATCAGATTCACCTGCAATGTTTGACGCAGTACCCCCAACGTGGAATGTACGTAGTGTCAACTGTGTACCAGGCTCACCAATGGATTGTGCCGCAATTACACCAACAGAATCACCAATTTGTGCCAAGCGGTGGTTCGACAAGTTACGTCCGTAACATTTAGCACAAACACCTCTTCTCATTTCACATGTCAATACAGAACGAATTTCAACTTCTTCAATTCCTGCATTGTCAATAGCAGCTGCAATTTCTTCAGAAATAATTTCACCACCAGCAACAATTAATTCTTCTGTATCTGGATGGTAAACATCATGAACAGATGTACGTCCTAAAATACGGTCATACAATGGTTCAACAATTTCATCATTTTTACGCAAAGCAGTTGCATGTAATCCTCTCAATGTTCCACAGTCATCGGCATTGATAACAACGTCTTGTGCAACGTCCACCAAACGACGAGTCAAATAACCTGCATCGGCTGTTTTTAACGCTGTATCGGCCAAACCTTTACGCGCACCGTGCGTAGAAATAAAGTACTCCAAGATAGATAACCCTTCTTTAAAGTTCGATAAAATTGGGTTTTCAATAATTTCTTGTGTTGTAGCACCCGATTTTTGCGGTTTCGCCATCAATCCACGCATACCAGACAACTGACGAATCTGTTCTTTCGAACCACGCGCCCCAGAGTCAAACATCATGTAAATAGAGTTGAATCCTTGACGGTCGTTTTTCAATTGATCCATCAACGTTTGTGTTAAACGTGAGTTGGTATGTGTCCAAATATCAATAATTTGGTTGTAGCGCTCGTTGTTGGTAATAAGACCCATGTTATAGTTCATCATTACCTCTTTCACTTCTTCTTCAGCTTTACCAACCAAAATAGCTTTTTCTTTCGGAATGATAATGTCGTCTAAGTTGAAAGATAAACCTCCTTTGAATGCCATTTCATAACCCAATTCTTTGATATCATCTAAGAATTTAGCTGTACGAGCAGTACCACAAACTTTCAATACGTTACCAATAATATCACGCATTGATTTTTTAGTGATAACCTCGTTGATGAAACCTGCTTCTCTTGGTGCAATTTGGTTAAATAACACACGTCCACAAGTTGTTTCAATCATCATCAATTCAGGTTCACCATTGAAATTCAAATCATAGTCTTTTACTTTGATTTCGGCATGTAAATCTAATTTACGCTCGTTGTATGCAATGATAACTTCTTCTGCAGAATAGAAAATCCCCCCTTCACCTTTCACGATTTCATCTGCTGTAGATTTTTTCGATTTTGTGATGTAGTAAAGACCCAACACCATGTCCTGAGAAGGAACGGCAATAGGTGCACCATTTGCAGGGTTCAAAATATTGTGCGAAGCCAACATCAATAACTGAGCTTCCAAAATTGCAGCGTTACCCAAAGGTAAGTGAACCGCCATTTGGTCACCGTCAAAGTCGGCGTTGAACGCTGTTGTAACCAATGGGTGAAGACGAATTGCTTTTCCTTCAATTAATTTTGGTTGGAATGCTTGGATACCCAAACGGTGCAAAGTAGGAGCACGGTTCAATAATACTGGGTGTCCTTTCAATACATTCTCCAAAATATCCCAAACAACAGGCTCTTTTCTATCAACAATTTTCTTAGCGGATTTAACTGTTTTTACAATTCCACGCTCAATCATCTTACGAATGATGAACGGTTTGTATAACTCAGCTGCCATGTCTTTTGGCAAACCACATTCGTGTAATTTTAATGTTGGTCCAACAACAATTACCGAACGTGCTGAATAATCCACACGTTTACCCAACAAGTTTTGACGGAAACGACCTTGTTTTCCTTTCAACGAGTCAGACAACGATTTTAATGGACGGTTGGATTCTGTTTTAACTGCAGATGATTTTCTTGAGTTATCAAACAATGAATCTACCGCTTCTTGCAACATACGTTTTTCGTTGCGCAAAATCACTTCCGGAGCTTTGATTTCAATCAAACGCTTCAAACGGTTGTTTCTGATAATTACACGACGATACAAGTCATTCAAGTCAGAAGTAGCAAAACGTCCACCATCTAAAGGAACTAACGGACGCAATTCTGGTGGAATAACTGGAACAACTTTAACAACCATCCATTCTGGGCGGTTATCAATATGCTCTTGCGATTCACGCATTGCCTCAACAACTTGCAAACGTTTTAGTGCTTCGTGTTTTCTTTGAACAGAAGTTTCTGTATTTGCTTGGTGACGTAAATCGTATGAAGTTGATTCCAAATCCAAAC
>JAWKMK010000024.1:0-43607 GCA_041392275.1 Crocinitomicaceae bacterium
TTATGGGATTAAAACGCAATCAATAATGGGGATTGTTCAAGCGCTGAATCTTCCTCCAGCTCCTTTAAAAATCGAAAAACGCAAGGGCGAATTGTATGTTTGGTGCATCGTTCGCAAGAAATTTTTGGTACTCACACCCGAAGAATGGGTGCGTCAACATTTTATTCATTATTTAATTGCGGTGGTTAAAATTCCGATTGAACGCATAGCTTCGGAATATGGCATTACGGTCAATAATTTAACCCGACGGTGCGATGTGGTGGTGTTTGATAAATCGGGCAAAGCCAAAATGATTGTTGAATGTAAAGCAACCACGGTGGAGGTAAATCAGTCCGTTTTTTTTCAAATTGCTCAATACAACCGTCAATTGAACGTTGATTTTTTGGTGCTCACCAATGGGTTGACGCATTTATTTGCACGCATTAATCGTGAAACCAATCAGTTGGAGATGTTGAATGAGATTCAAAAAGAGTGGTTGATGTAAGTTGAAGAATAAAAAAACCATCACCAACTCCTAAAAGTTAATGATGGTTACTATTTTTAAATTTGTTTAACTACTAATTTAAACTGCTTGCTGAGAAGAAGTTGCATATTCTTTTGTGAATACACAATTGGTAGTTGAATACACAGAAAACATACATTTATTGCAGTGAATGCATAATCCACTTTTATAAGGATCTTTGATAATGTTGTTGATGATTTCTGGTTCTCTCAACAAAGCTCTACCCATCGCAACAAAATCAAATCCTTCTTGAAACGCTTTTGAAATATGGGTAAAATCATTGATTCCGCCTAACAAAATAAGTTGAGCATTTTTTACAATAGGTTGAAATTGTCTAGCAGCCTCCAACATGTATAGGTCTTTATAAGGATATTCTCCAATTATTTTCTTACCAAACCATTTAACACCTAATTTAAAAATTCCTTTTTGAGTAGCTGCCATTCCATCAATATCTGTATCACCACGGAAAAGATACATTTGTTTAGATACAGAAGAACCCATTGTCAATTCAAAAGCATCTACAGCACCAGTTTCGTCAAGAATTTTAGCTGTTTGAGTTGATTCATCCAACCAAATGGATCCTTTAATTCCGTCATCCATAGAAAGTTTGATGATTATTGCCAATCGGTCTTTTACTCTTTCTTTTACTTTCAACAATATTTCTTTGGCAAAACGAGTTCTGTTTTCAATTGAACCACCATATTGGTCTTTACGTTTATTGATCCATGGACTCATAAAAGAAGAAACCAAATACAAATGTCCGAAATGCAATTCAATGGCATCAAAACCAGAATCTGCAGCAACTTCGGCAGCATCGGCAAATTGTTCTTTAATTTCCTCCATTTCCTTTAAAGTAATTTCACGGCATTTTTGGAAACTTGTTGGGTTTCTAAAGTTGGAAGGGGCGACAGGTTGAAAACCTGTAATTTGCTTAGTAGCTACTGGTCCGGCATGTCCAAGTTGCGCAGAAGCTAGTCCGCCAGCATCGTGCATAGCTTGCGTAAATTTTTTCAAGCCATCAATGTTTTCTCGCACCATTAAAATTTCTCCTGGGGCAGCAAAACCTGCTTTAGAGATAGCACAATAGGCCAAGGTAGTCATACCAACTCCTCCTTTTATAAATCCTAAATGAAAGTCGATTAAAGCCTGGGTTACTTTTCCTTCAGGGCTTCTGCCTTCACTTGTAGCAGCTTTTATTACCGGCGTGGGTAATGTGATGGGTCCTAATTTTGTTGGACTAAAAATTCGAGCTACACTTTGTTGAATGGTTTCATTGCTCATAACTAAATAATTAAATGTTCATTCTAACAAAGTTACGGAGGTTTTACTTAACAATGAATTGAGAAATTACCGATAAATTTGTGAAAATTACGTATGATGTAGTTTTCTATATTCTTTTGGAGTAATACCTTCTTCCTTTTTGAAAAAATTTGAAAACGAAGCAGAAGAATCAAAACACAACGCATCTGAAATTTGAGCTACGTCCATATTACTTGTTGCCAACACCGTTCTAGCATACGCCATTCGGAGGTTGACCAACGTATCTTTAGCAGTGACGCCGGTAACTTGTTTTATTGTTTCTGAAATATATTTCGTTGAAACAGCTAATTTGTCGGCATAAAAACTCAGTTTAGGTTGTTCTTTATAATATTTTTTTGCTAGAATATAAAATTGTAAGGTAATGTTTTCTAGTCTGTTATAATTATGAAAAACGTTTTTATCTTGATTTTTACCTATTTCTGATAGTTCAATAATAAATTCACTGAAAACCACATTAAAAAGTTGATTTCCAAATGTATGATTGTCCTTGTTTTCTTCTTTATTTTTCAGTTTTTCTAATAACGATTGCACCAAATATTGTTCATTGTCATTTAATTTCCAAACGGGTAAATAATGGTATTGGAAATAGGGCACAGTGTTATAAAATTCGGCAAGAATACTGATGTTTTTTAAATAATCTATTGAGAATTTAATTCCAATTACACTACAATTACTGCTTACATTGTTTAGAAATGTATTATGAAATGGAGTATTGATTAAAATTTGACCTTTTTGTATTGTATTTTTTTTAGAATTAAGCGTCATTTCTATCGTTCCTTCATTTATAAAAATAATGGTGAAAAAACCAGTTTCAATCCATTGATTATAAGGTAGTTCGGATGTGAAAGTTTTAAGAGTATTTTTTTCAGACACTTTTTTTCGATTTGATTCTTTTTGTAAAGTTATTTATTTTTTATGAATTGTGAATTGTTTCTCTTAGCGTCTATTGCGGTTAAAAAAAAAACTTAACCGCGGAGTTACGCCAAGAACACGTAGAGAAAAACATTGCGTTCATTGCGCCTTATTTGTGACCACTGCGGTTACAATTTAATTCCTCTTTGCGTTCATTGCGTTAATCTTTGCGCTCATTGCGGTTAAAAATAAGAGCCTATATTCCCCACAAAATAATGTTAGAATCGTCTGAAGCGGAGGCAAAGGTGTTTTCGTTGATTGGTGTGATGTTATTGACCGAATGACGGTGACCTCCATGTTTGTACTCAATTTTTTGAGCAACAGTCCATTGGGGGATGTTCCAAATTTTAATGCTTTTATCGCGACTACTAGAAACAAGTGTGTGCTCGTTTAACTTTACCAAATTGTAAATCATATAGTTGTGTGCCGGTAATGCTTTGATTTGTTTTTTAGTGGTTTTATCCCACAGGCGAATAATCGCATCTTTTCCACCCGTAATCAGCGTGTTTTCATCCCATTCCAGAATAGTTCCAACACCATCGTTGTGTGCATAAAATTCATCTTTTTGGTTGAAATAAGTTGTTTCTACCGAGCGAACATAGCCATCTTTACAGCATAAATAAAGCGTTTCTTCATCGTTGGAAACAACAATTTTTCGAATTTTATCGCTGTCAAATGGAAGTTGTAAAAGGAGGGTGAGCGTGTCTATATCCCAAACAGAAAGCAATCCATCTGCATCGGAAATGTATAAATGTCGTTTTGCTTTGTTTTCGGCCATTGAAAAAACTCCCGCTTTGTGTAAACGAATGTATTTAATTTCTTTTCGGTTATCTAAATCAAACAAATGAACATCACCATTGGATAAACCAACAGCCAATTTTGTGTTGTTATCAAACAGTTGAATGCAATAGGGGGTAAGCGGTAATTGAATGGCAAATTTATCTTGCTGTTTTTGCTCCACATCCCAACGAACTACGTATTTATCTGCACTACCCGAATAAAGGAATTTCCCATCAAATTGAAGGGTGTAAACTGCTGCTGCATGTTCTGAGAATGCGTGAATTTTAGAATATTTGATTGCTTCTGCCATTGCTTAATTTGACGCCAAAGTTAGTATTTTTTTGTTGAAAATTGTAATTATTTAGAATAATTCTAAATAGTATTTTGAACAAGGAATTAATTGTGCAGTAAAATCATTAAATTTGCATCATGAAAGTTACAACCATTCATCGAAAAAATACGGGATATTTTTCTCAACAACAATTGGACATGTGCTACAATCAGCAACACTATGCTGAGTTTATTGCACAACCGTTTTCTGTTGCTGCTTTTGAACAACAACTGCGGGTGAAAAAGAACACGTATTCGATGGAAATGCGACAACAATTGGTGCAAGCCATCAAACAACAATATGCCAACATTGCATTATCCGATAAAGTAGCACATCACCTTGATTTGTTGGCAAAAGAAAACACGTTTACAGTTGTAACAGGACATCAATTGGTGGCAATGACGGGTCCGTTGTATTTTGTTTACAAAATTGCGCATGTTGTGCGTATGTGTACCGAATTGTCGCAAAAATACACCGATTCGCAGTTTGTACCTGTATTTTGGATGGCAACCGAAGATCACGATTACGAAGAAATAAAATCGTTTCATTTGTTTAATCGCACACTCACTTGGGAAACAACGCAAAAAGGCCCCGTTGGTCGATTTGACTTGACAGGTTGGCAAGAAGTGCTGGATCAATTGAAAGAATTATTTGCCAATCATCCGCAAAGTGATGTTTTTGCATGGATGGAACAGTTAAAAGGCGATAACTATGCCGCTGCTTTCCGTCGATTGGTGAATTTTTTATTTGAAAAATACGGTGTTGTTATAATTGATGGCGATGATGCGCAATTGAAACAAGCTTTTGTGCTGATAATGCAAAAAGAAGTGTTGGAGCAATTTGCGTTTCCTGCTATTCAGGCAACTACCGAACGTTTGGTGGTGCACGGTGGGAAACAGCAAGTAATGCCGCGCGAATACAACTTGTTTTACATTGAAAACGGCATGCGTGAGCGATTAATTCCGAAAGGAGATGCTATTGAAATTCCGCAAAAAGGAATTTTTTCAAAACAAGAAGTGGCTGAATGGATTGCACGTTCTCCCCAAAATTTTTCGCCCAATGCGTCTATGCGACCTTTGTATCAAGAAGTATTGTTGCCCAATTTGTGTTATATTGGTGGAGCGGGCGAAATCAATTATTGGTTGCAATTAAAAGGTGTGTTTGATGCTGTTGATGTTCCGTTTCCATTGCTAAAAACAAGAAATTCGTTGTTGTGGATAGATGCTGCAACACAAGGAAAAATGGAGCAATTGGGTTGGACCACCGATGATTTATTCAAAGAAACCCACCAACTTACGGCAGCTTATCTCGAAAAAAATGCAGGCGATGCCATTGATTTTTCACCCATTCAAGCACACGTTGAGGTCTTGAAAAACACGGTTATTGAAACATTTCATTCGGCAGAACCATCGATGGATTCGTATGTTATGGCAGAACTTGTGAAATTGGATAAACAAATGAAACAGCTGGAGGATCAATTGGTTAAAGCTTCAAAGCGTCAACACGAAAAAGCATTGAAAACCATCAAACAGGTGAAAGAACGTCTTTTTCCAGCAGGTGGGTTGCAAGAAAGAACAACCAATTTGTTGCAATTGACTCCCGATGGTAATTTCAAGCCCTTAATTGATGCAATTGTTGCCAGCATACAACCATTTTCGGATGATTTTTTGGTGGTAGAAGAAAAATAAGCACTTCATCTGTTTCAATCAATTCAAAAGGAATGTGTATGTTTGTTGCCCAGAAAGACTTATGAATAAAACCAAAAGATGGATAAATTAATCATTGACGCAAAAAAACGTTCTATTGTTCCCAATATCAAAGAATTGATTCGTTACAAAGATTTGTTTTGGACGTTGTCGTGGCGCGATTTTAAAGTACGTTATGCGCAAACCACCATCGGTTTGTTGTGGGCTTTGTTGCAACCAGTTGTAACGATTGCTATACTGTCCATTGTTTTTGGTCGTTTTGTAGGTGTGAAAACCGAAGTTCCGTATTTGCTATACAACGTTTCGGGGATGGCCATTTGGACGTATTTTTCGTATGTGTTGTCCAATTCTGGAAATTCCATCATTGCGGCACAGCAAATGGTCAAAAAAATCTATTTTCCACGGTTGATTATTCCTTTGTCCAAAGCCGTTGTTGGCTTAATTGATTTGGGTATAGTGTTGTTGATTTTAATTGTTTTGATGTTTTACTACCAAGTTGTTCCATCGGCAAATATATGGGCAGCTCCGTTGTTTATTTTGTTGGCAATGGTGGCATCGTTGGGAGCGGGTATTTGGTTGAGTGCATTGACCGTTCGTTTTCGTGATTTTCAGCATGTATTGCCGTTTATTGTTCAGATTGGGTTGTATGTTACTCCGATTGCCTATCCAGCAGAATTTGCAATGCAAACACTTCCAAGTTGGGCAGCAAAAATCTATTTTCTCAACCCAATGGCAGGCATCATTCAAGGATTTCGTTGGAGTTTGTTTGGCGGAGCAGCACCCGATGGTTTCTTTTGGATTTCGGTGGTGATGGTTTTTGTGTTGTTTGTTTCTAGCTTGTTTTATTTCCGCAAGGTGGAGGATGAAATGGCAGATTTTGTGTAAGCCTATTTTAGGAAAGGTACTTACAACTTTATTTAGCTTTTATTACCTTTACAATGAAATGCACCCAACGATGAAAATCCATCATTTTTCAGTTCGTTTGCTATCCTGCTGCAACTCTTTTGGCTAATACAAGGGGGTGACTAGTTAAAATGACGAGTATAAATAGAAATCTTTACAAAGCGTAAGTTTTGTAACGTAACATCAATTATTGACTATATTTGCGCAAAAGGTGTAGAATTAAATCCGGCATCCAAAAATTGGAATAAAAAAATGAAAAACTACTTTCGATATATTTCAAATCTTATTTCGACTGGCGACAGGTATATTTTTGTTTCTGCATTGTTTGCTACGTTATATATACTCTTTCAACTCAACAAAGACGTTAGCTTTCAAATGACTGAACTAGATTCAATTATTGTTAGTCAAGCAACATTAGACAACGTTTCAATCCCCAGCAGGGTACAATTGTTTTTTTCATTAATTTTTAAAGGGACTATCCTTTTATTACTTCTGTATCTTGTTTTTTCATGGATATTTGGAAGGTATCAATTTCAAAAAAAACAAAAAGAAAGTCTTTTCCAAGTAGCAATTGTTGGAATTTCAATTATAGTTATTGAGTTAATTCAAATACAATCTGAAATATTAAATCATGGGATTTTTTCAGTATTTTTATTTTTAATTCTTTTATTTATACTCTCAAAGAAAATCAACCATTATTTTTTACGAAAATTAGCTTCCCCTTTATTTATAGGAATTGTTTTAACATTATCATTTATCCTCTCTTTTTCAGTCATTTATCTAACAGGGGCTTCAACTTTTTTTCTGTTGATTTATTGGCTTTCTGTCAGTGTTATTATTCTGAGCCTTTTTGTATTGATTCAGTTTTTTTCTTTTACACTTAGAAAAGCAGTATTTTTTATTCTTCCACTTTGTTGCACACCGTTTTTAGCATTTTTATCAGTGGAATATGTCGTATACCACTTCTTAAACAATGACTTTTCCTTTGGTTATAAAAAAGTATATGCACTACTTATAATTGTAACACTTTTTATACATTTCATACTTTTTATTAGGAGGAAAAAACAAATTCCGTCCACCTTGTTTTTGTATAAATATTTTATTGGACCAGGAGCAATACTTGCCTTTGGTTTGCTGTGTTTTTATTTTCCAATAATGCAACACGCCACTGATTTATTTGAGTTAGCAAATCCTGCGAATGCAATAATGCGAATTTTTGAATTTCAAGAAATTCCATTTGTAGATTTTATGAGTTCCCATGTGTTTTCTGAACAATGGTACGGAATCATTTACAGTATTATTTTTGGATATTCACATCCGGTTGACTATGAAGTTTATAGTTTTTTTAACTTCATAATTTACTTTTTTATTATCTATTATTTCTTGAACAAATTATTTTGTTCACCAATTTTCTCTGTATTTTTCATCATTTCGTTTCCCTTTCTTTTTCAAATTTTCTTTGCTCATTTATTGCTTTGTCTTTTCACACTTTTTATGGTTAAAAAGGCTATCAAAACGCAAAAAACAATTGACTATCTTTTTGTTTTTCTCTTCACTATCGCATTAATTATTTGGAAACTTGATACTGAGTGGCAAACTTAATTGCTGTGAGCATTTATTTACCGATAATGCTCGTTCTCTCCAATGAAAAAATAAACTACCAAAAAATTGCAAAGCCAGTAGTATTTTTGCTCGCACTTTTGGTTTTTATGCTAGGTATTGCATTACTGTTGAGAAATGGCTCTTATATCTACGATAATTTTATGGCGGCTTTGCACTATGTAAAAGCAAATCAAGCACATGGATATACTTCTATCGCAAATAGTTATCCTCAACAGTTTTATCTTTACTATTTTATATATCCTGCCATAAGCGTATTACTCATTATCTGGATTTTTTACTTGTTGATGAAGGATAAAACCAAACAAGTTTTTAGTCCGCAAAACAAGAAAATTCTGCACGCAGCGTTATTTTTATTCATCTTGTCTTTAGCAAATGGTCAGCGAGGAATTGTTAGACATGGTTTTGCGGAGATGGGAGATCTTACAGTAAATGCAACGTTCTTTTTAGCTTGTAGTCTTGTCTTGATATACATATTGCGAGTAAACGGCAAGCAACAAATTCAAACTTCTTTTTATGGTTTTTCTTTTGCGGTATTTTTACTTCTAAAGTTTTTTCCTCATCAGCCAGAAAAAGGAATGTTTGAAAGGGCAATTACAGAAACAGCTTTTTTAACCCTTCATACTGATTTACATACAAAAAAACCTTTTACTCGAACGGTTGTCAACGAGTCAATTTCAGAAATGACACAAGAGTTTAAAAGCTTTTTAGATGCAAATTTGAAACCTAACCAGACCTTTTTAGATTTTTCAAATTCTCCAATTTTATACAGCTATTCAGGCAGAAAAGTTCCAGGATATTTTTGTCAAAACCTGCAAAACACTGTTGACGATTATTTGCAATTTCATCTTTTAAAATCAGTTGACACAAAGACTGTTCCTGTTGTTGTATTTTCTAATTATCCACCAACGTGGTTTGATAAAACAGATGATGTGCCCAATACGATGCGCTATTATTGGATTGCAGAATTTATCTATAAAAACTATACACCATATGCAATCATTGGTGGTAAAGACATCTGGATAGCCAATGATTTTCGTCTCAAACAAGATAAAGAATATTCGCACGACAACAGACTTCTTATCTCTAAAAATTATGAAAATAAACATTTGCCTCGTTTAACATATTTATTCCATGAAAAGGAAGGTTTTGAAGGATTGGAATTTGCAGAAACGTTAACTTTAAAAAACGATACTATTGCTGCGTTTAATCTACAAAAAACAAATTTTCACCATCATTGTTATGTTCTTATCTCTTATAAAGAAATGAAAAATAATGAAAAGAAAACCGTATCACTATGTGATGAAAAAGGAAATGAATATGAATCTTTCTCATTTTATGGTCAGGAAAATGTATCCAATTATATGCTACGGATTTCATCTGCTCGCTTTTGGCATTCAGGATTGGTGACATCACTGAAAATAAAATCGGAATATGGAAAAGATATGCTTCATAAAATAACCGTAATAAAAGACAATCGAATTGAAAACTAGACATCAACTATTTATTGATAACTATATTGTCAAGCCTTTTGTTTACCTTCTAAACTTTTTGGTAAGGTTGGTTGGTAAATTGTTATCTATCGACCACAGTCTTGACCGTGATTTCAAGCGCATCGTAATTTGTAAATTCAAAGGAATGGGAAGCATCATTCAAGCAACGCCAATGATTGAAGCGATAAGAAGTCGTTATCCTGAGGCAGAAATAACCTTTGTTTCGACACAATCTAATCGGGCAATACTTCAAAAAATAAAGACTATCAATCACATTGTTACTATTAATGATAAAAATGTTTTTATTCTATCAAAAACGGTTTTACAAGCATTATTCAAATTGATTCGTCATCGCCCTGAAGTTTATATTGATTTAGAAATTTATTCGAATTTCAGTACGCTTTTTACGTTACTTACATTTTCAAAAAACAGAATCGGCTTCTATCTTCGCTCAAGCTCTTTTCGAATGGGAATTTATACACAAATGATGTTTTTCAATGTAAAAGCACCAATTTCAGAAGTTTATATGCAAATTGCACGATTGTTCGGAAAACCAGCAATTGCGCCAAAATTGTTTCCAATTTACACAAATATTCAGGTTTCAAATTTCGATTTTCCAAAGGAAAAGTATATCTTAATTAATCCTAATGCTTCCGATTTACGTATTGAGAGAAGGTGGGGACGAAAGAAATTCAAGGAGTTAATTCATTTAATTAATGACACTTTCCCACAATACAAAGTATTGATAATCGGTAGTAAAAATGAATGGCAATATTCACAATACGTAACTGAAAACACAAATTCACAACTTACCCAAAACATTGCCGGGAAAACGAGCATCGACGAATTAATCTATTTGATTAAAAATGCAACATTAATGGTTACCAACGATACAGGTCCGATGCACATTGGTTTTGCTTGTGAAACTCCTTCAATTTGTCTTTTCGGTCCTTGCTCTCCAGATCAATATGGTTGGACTAGCAATGTGGAAATTATTTATAAAAATGTATTTTGTAGTCCTTGCGTACATGATTTCAACATTGCACCATGTAATGGAGAAAAAACATGTATGAAACTTATCACTGTGGAAGAGGTGTTTGAAGCTGTAAAAAAACGACTTAATGGAGAAGCAAACACAAAGGATAGCAATAAAAAAAGTCCGATTATTTATCATACAGAATACACACCTTCTTTGGGATTGGTAAAACGAACACTTTAAATGTGTAAGGAAATAACAACCTCAATCAGTTAAAAAAACTTTATTATCACTCTTTGAATTTTACAAAAAAGATATTGTCTTACTTGGATTTTATCTGTGCCCTATAATATTGAATAACAAGACGATTTAATAGCGTTACTAAAAGAAACGACCGTTCACTTTTATGTAGTAATTGTTGTTAATGGCGATACATTTTGCTTTCAACTTTTGTTGCTTTAATGTTGGAACGATGGTTTGTAGTGTGTCGTCAACCATCACGTGCAAAGGCATTGTAAAATCGTTAACAACATTGTTCCATTTATACACCCAATATTTGCCTTTCTTTTTCAAATACAGCGATGGAACGTTTGTGGTTCTTAAATACTGATTGAATACAGAAGTTAAATCAATGTTGAAATAAGCACTCATAAATTTCTCCACATCCTCAGTCGTTGTAATTTTATGACGAAAAACCAAGTTGAAATCACGAAAAAATTGTTTCCATTTTGCGTCGTTGTTAACAATCTGGCGAATGGTATGCAATAAATTGGCTCCTTTGAAATACATGTCCGAAGTACCCGAATATTGCACGTTGTATTTGCCAATTATAGGCTCGTCATTTAAAATTCGATGTCGGATCCCTCTTATGTATTCATCACCCGCTGTTGGGCCCCAATAATATTCTGTGAAAATTTCTTCCGTATAGGTTGTAAAAGCTTCGTGTATCCACATATCAGCAATATCGCTACTAGTAATGCTGTTTCCAAACCATTCGTGACCACTTTCATGAATGATGATAAAATCCCAATTCATTCCCCAACCTGTTTCAGATAGGTCTGAATTCAAATAACCGTTGGTAAAACCATTGCCATAAGAAACAGCACTTTGGTGTTCCATACCTAAATAGGGCACTTGCACTAATTTATAGCCATCTTCATAAAAAGGGTAGGGACCCAACCAATCTTCAAAGGCCTCCAACATACGGTAAACTTCCAAAAAATGGGTTTGAGCAACCTTTAAATTATTTTTAAGCACATAAAAACTCAATGGTAAATCGCCTTTTTCACCTTTGTAAACATCGTTCCAGTAGGTGTAATTGCCAACGTTAAAATTAATTCCATAGTTATTAATCGGGTTTTTAACCTCCCAAACAGTTCTGTGGATAGTGCCCAATACCGTGTCTTGAACCAATAATCCATTGGAAACTCCCATTAAATGGGTGGGAACATCCAAAATAATTCGTGCCCCTTCTTGTGGTTCATCCGACTGATGATCTTTGCACGGCCACCAAGAACTAGCACCAATTCCTTGACAAGCAGATGCTATGAAATCATTGTTAGATGGATCTTTTGTCCAAACTACACCACCATCCCACGGCGCATTTTTAGCCTCAATTGGTGAGCCACTGTAGGAAATAATAAGTTCGTATCGTTGGTTGATTTTAGTAGGTGGAAGAGTTACCCAATAAGCTGATTTCCCTACTTTTGAAAAAGCAAGTTTTGTTTCTGTTTCTGTTGTTTTAAAACGAATGTTATCTATGCTTAGAGGTTGTTGTAAATCTAATTGCATCACAGTTTCATTTTCTTTAACAACTTTGAATTTTAGGGTAACCTCTCCTGCAATTGTTTTGTTGGCAGCATCAATAGATTGAAGGTGTATTTGGTAATGCAGCACATCCCACCATACACGTTCTTTGGTTATGCTCCCACGCAAGGTATCGTCATGCGTAATTGTGCATTGTTGATTGCCAATAAGAAATAGAAGAAAAATAAAAGGTATCTCATAATCACAAAAAAGGCTGTTTTTACAGCCTTCTAAAATCAGTTTACAATTGCGTCGTATGCTTCTTTAAATGCAGTATCATTTTCAAACCACTGCGCCACTTTATTTAATAAATTTTTAGCTAAATCTACTTTTTGATAGAAACATAACATTCTGCCGTTTGAATAACACCATTTGCGCAACATGTCTTTTGTCTCCTTTGTCCAAGTATCAATTGATGTTACATCTTTCAATAACCCATCCGCTGTTTTCCATAATGCCATTCCAGAAGAACGGTCGTCTGTTCTAAATTTAGCAGCTCCTTCAAAATACATAGAACCAATTGGACTTTGAGCAATTTTCTTAAATGTGTTTGACCAACTTGATGCTTTTCTGAAGTTTTGAGTCAACATTTCATTATTGATTTGTTCAATCAATGTACTTTGAATCATTTCTAAGTATTCTTTGTTGTCTTCATCGCCAAAAACACTTCCAGATTTATCGTATTTAATACATTTTCCTAACGCATTGATAGATTCTTTGTAGGCATTTTTAAATACTTCATCAGCCGTTCCAGACATGTGGATTTTGTACAATGCTTTTGACAACCACAAATAAGGAAGTGGATCTTTCTTCGTTTTATCGTCAAGGGTTATTTTTTCTGCTTGTTTTGCCAACTTTTCATAGCTTCCATCGGCATACAAAATACGCAAATAATCGTATTCTTTTTGCCCAAAAGAGAAACTCAAAGAAAGCAACAAAATAAAAGTACTCAATATATTTTTCATAGTTCTTTGTTTTAATTTAGTTTTCAATTTTCAATAACCATGCTGAATATAAGTAAAAAACTATCTCCAACACATCTTCCAATTTTTACTCCGAAACACTGGCAATTAAAAGTCGCAATAAATCTTGTGCAGCAGTTGGTACTTTGGTTCCAGGTCCATAAATTCCAAACATACCCGCTTCTTCTAAAATTTATAATCTTGTTGTGGAATAACACCGCCGGCAATAACCATAATATCTTCACACCGCTTTTTGAGTTCTGCAATCACCTGCGGATCAAATGTTTGTGGTCCAGCCGCTAAATGAAGATACTCCTCAATATATGCACATCGTTTTCCACCGCCTGACGAGCAGCTTCTTCTGGTGTTTGAAACAACGGGCCAATGTCTACATCAAAGCCTATGTCGGCATAAGCGGTTGCCACAACTTTTGCGCCTCTATCATGACCATCTTGCCCCATTTTGGCAATCATGATACGCGGTCTGCGTCCTTCCAACTTGGTAAATTGCTCTACCATTTCTTGAGCTTTCTTAAAATCTTTATCATCCATAGCTTCGGCTGAATAAATTCCACTAATTGAACGAATGGTAGCTTTGAAACGACCAAAAGTTGCTTCCATCATCGGATATTTCGCCCAAAGAAGCACGTTCTCGCGCACAAACTACCGCCAATTCCAATAAATTGCCTTTTCCTGTTTTTGCAGCTTCTTTCAATGCATTCAATGCAGCTTCTACCTTTTGTGCATCGCGCTCCTGACGCATTTTGTTGAGTCTGTCAATTTGGGCTTTTCTAACTACAGTATTGCGTTCGTACTTCCAAAAATATCCAACAAATCATTGTCTTCTACTTGATATTGATTCACTCCAACAATAATATCTTTTCCAGAATCGATGCGGGCTTGTTTGTGCGTGCTGCCGCTTTCAATTCCTCATTTTTGGAAGTCCGGTTTCAATTGCTTTGGCCATTCCACCCAATTCTTCTACCTCTTGAATCAATTCCCAGGCTTGTTGTGCCAATTCTTCGGTGAGTTTTTCAATGTAATAACTACCACCAGTTGGGTCAATAAAATCAGTAAATTCCCGTTTCGCGTTGGATGTAAATTTGCGTGTTACGGGCAATCCTTGCTGAGAAATCTGCAGGCAATGCAATGGCTTCATCTAAAGCGCGTTGGTGTAACGATTGTGTTCCACCCAGTGCTGCTCCCAGGCGCTTCAATACACGTTCTTGCCATTGTTGTTAAATCGATCTTGCTCGGTTAAACTCCAACCATAGAAGTTTGGACAGTGGAGGTGTTAAACGCTAATGATTTATCACTTTAGGGCTGAATTGTTTTACCAATTTTGCCCAAATCATACGTGGTTGAGCGCACTTTGCAATTTCCATGTTGTGGTTCATTCCAATTGCCCAGAAAAACTCAAACGTGGAGCAAAATCATCAATGTTGATGCCTGCTTTAACACCTGTGCGCAAATATTCCAAACCATCGGCTAGGGTATAGGCCAACTCAATGGCAGCAGTTGCTCCCGCTTCTTGCATGTGGTATCCTGAGATAGAAATGGAATTGAATTTAGGCATGTATTTCGAAGTGTATTCAAAAATGTCTGCAATAATTTTCATGGATGGTTCTGGCGGGTAAATGTAAGTGTTTCGCACCATGAACTCTTTGAGAATATCGTTTTGAATGGTTCCCGATAATTGTTCTTGTTTCACCCCTTGTTCTTCTGCAGCTACAATGTAAAATGCCATGATAGGAATTACAGCTCCGTTCATGGTCATTGAAACCGACATTTCATCCAACGGAATTTGGTCGAACAATACTTTCATGTCCAACACCGAATCAATGGCAACACCTGCTTTTCCAACATCTCCAACAACACGAGGGTGGTCGGAGTCATATCCACGGTGCGTTGCTAAGTCAAATGCAACTGAAAGTCCTTTTTGACCAGCCGCCAAATTTCTGCGGTAAAATGCATTGGATTCTTCGGCAGTAGAAAAACCAGCATACTGACGAATGGTCCACGGACGCACGGCAAACATAGAACCATACGGACCTCTTAAATTGGGAGCAATTCCAGAAACAAATCCAATGTGTTCTATAGATTCTATGTCTTTTTTATCGTAATAATTTTTGATGTCAATTTTTTCTGCTGTTGTGAAATTTACTTCAGCAGGCTGATTGTTGGCATCAACAGAGCTCGATTTCCAGTCGATATTTGTAAAATTCTTTCTCATGCTTTATTATATGGACTGTTCAAAAATCAATTGTTTCATTCCTAAATAATTATCAAAAGACAACCAGTTATTTTCTTCTTCGGTTGGATTGGGGAAAATTGTAATTCCAATCAAACTGTCTTTTTTGCTTGCCAATTGCTCAATGCGTAAAGTTGCTTTTTGTTCAACGGCATTGGAAATAAATGCAATTGCATTTTGTGAAGAAATTCCGCCCAATTCTTCTATTTGTTGGAAGGTTTTCCAAGATTTCTCAGCAATTTCATTGGTAAGATATTCAACGGCATAGCTTCCGCCCAGAGGGTCAATCACTTTATCCACATAACTTTCTTCTTTTAGCAACAAAGGTATGTTGATGGCCATACGTGTTGATAATTTAGTCGCTTTATTGGTTGAATTGGCATCGTAGGGTTGCACACAAATGGCATGAACACCTGCAAATAACAAACTCATTGCCTCTGTTGTTTGTCGCAATAAATTAGTGTAAGGATCTTTTAACGATTTGTTGCTAAATCCTGTGATTCCTGTGATTCGAGCATTTAAAGTTGCTCCATTTTGCGGTCGATAGGCTTCTACAATTTTTGCCCACAAAACGCGCAAGGCTCTAATTTTTCCAATTTCGTAAAAATATTTTGCACCAGCACCAACATTAAAATGAATGCATGCTGCTGCTTGGTCGCAAGTTAAACCGTTTTCCATTAATTGCACCAAAGCTTCGTGAGCCGTTGCAAGCATAAAACCTACTTCTTGCCAGGTAGTTGCACCGCATTGTTGCACCGCATAACCATTTGCAATAAGTGCAAAGCGAGGTTGTGATTTCAACGATAGTGCTAATTTTTCCCAATCTTCTGTAGAAAGAGATTTTGGCTCCATTTCAAAGAATAGGGTAGCATTGTTTGTGTCAAAATATTCAAGAATGGAGAAATATGTGGCGCAATTTTTTACTACAAAAGTAGTTTCGATGTACTGCGTTTCAATACCGTTGGTTAACACTTGCCAATTGGTAGAATGTTCCACTACAAAACGCAAGGCAGAAACACCCATGTTTAAAAACGCCAAAGCTTGTTGGTTGGCTTCTTTTTCATCGCTTACAACAATAGTTGCCATGTTTTCCCAATTGTTGTTGGGTGCATATGTTCCTCTGATTGCTGCATTGGAAAAAGCTATAGCCGCTTGTGTGTTGCCAAAATCTTGGTGTTGGTAAGAATTGAAATAAAGTTCTTCTACTTCATCTTTTCTCTGAATTAACTCTTCAGATTGCCCTTTTAATTCTTGTTTTAATTTGTTTACCCAGTCGTTGTAACTTGGTTTTGAAAACTCTTCAAACAAATTAGTCATCCTCACATTTTTAAATTAATACGTTGAATAGTTGCAAAAAAGTAACGGCAAGGCATCTTGAATCAACAATAGGTGTTAATTTCTGTCAAAAATAAATAAAATAATGTGACAAAGCTCAGATATATTGATTCTGTTAAGATTTATTTATATTTTTGGTTAGAATTTAGAAAACTACAATTTTTGGCATTGTGTTTGTCAAAAAAATAAAAGATTAAAATTTTTGATTATGAAATTAGCAAAATTGACTTTAGTAGGTTTAGCATTAATGGCGGTTAATGTAGTTAGCGCTCAAGCAGAAGTTAAAAAAGAAACTTCAACAGAACTTGAGAAAAAACCGGCAACAGAACAAAAACAAACTTTAGAAGTGAAGCGTGTTGGAAATACACCGGTTGCAAAATCACAAATTCAGCGTACAACTGTTCAAAGAAAACCTGAAGCAGAAGTGAATAAAGAAAAGGTTGCTACTGAAAATAAGTAGTAGAACTGTAAACGAAATCAATCAAATATCAAATTATAAGGCGGATTTTTTATTAAATTCGCCTTTATTTTTTCATTGCAGTCAAAAAAGCACATATTGGTTTTAAGTTCTTGGTATCCTACCGAATTACATCCTTATTTGGGAAATTTTGTAGAAAATCAAGCTAATTTGATGAGCAAAGAATACCAAGTTACTTTTTTGCGCTTGTTGCCAATGGGTGAAAAAATACCAACGCCCACAACTGCTGTTAATTTTCAGTATGTTACTGTTTTTTACAAGCATTCACGATGTTCATTGCTTAACTATTTTGCAAAGAAAAAAGCAATTCAACACGCGCTCAAAAACCTTACAAAAGTTGATTTAATACACGCGCATGTTTTGCACCCCAACGGTTGGCAATTTTGTTTAGCAAAAAAAATGTTGAAATGTCCGCTTGTTGTAACAGAACATGCAAGTTATTTTGCAACCAATTTTATTTGGAGCAAACGCATGCAATGGAACATTCAAAAAACAATGCAAAAAGCAGATGTTTTGATAGCTGTTTCTTCATTTTTAGCTCAAGCAATTGATAAACGATTGCATGTTTTGCCTCTCCAAATTATTGGCAATCCCATTGATTTGAATGCCTTTTCCAACATTCCCAAATTAGATGACACCATTCGATTCTTGCACATTTCAACGCTGAGTGCTGTTAAAAATGTAAAACCAATTTTAGAAGCATTCAAACAGGTGTTGGAAAACTATCCAAAGGCACAGCTAACAATTGTTTCGGATGAAGATTCGACAGCTATTCAGCAATTTGCTAAACAATTAGGGATTCAAAATTCGGTGGTGTTTGCTGGTCCAACAGAACATTCAAAAATGGCAACTTATTACCAACAAGCATCTTGTTTTGTGCTTAATTCTCACTTTGAAACTTTTTCCATCGTTGTGGCCGAAGCTTGGGCATGTGGAATACCTGTAATTTCTACACCTGTTGGCATTGCTTGCAAACCAAATGAAGGTGCATTGATACATACCGATGGTACTACAAAAAGTATTGCTCAGGCAATGTTGCAATTCATTGAAAATAAAGCAAATTTTGATTCTTCTTATATACGCTCAAAAGCCACTCCATTTGCCAGCGAAACAATTTTTAACCAATTAAATAAGGTGTACAATCGCTTGATTGGTTAAAAAAACATTAATTTTAGGCACACAATCAAATTAAGAAAATTAAAGGATGAAAAAAACGGTACTTTATGTGCTTGCCAGTGGCGGATTATTAGCTGCTTGTGGTACAAGTAAAACAAACAATCAAACTCAAAATTCAAAAGCTTTGGAAACAGTAGATTTTAGTTACATCAGCAAAACTGTAAAACCAACGGAAGATTTTTTCTTGTTTGCAAACGAAAATTGGATTAAAAACAACCAAATTCCGGCGTCAGAATCACGATGGGGGAGTTTTAATGAGTTGGAAGAAGCAAACAATACCAAGTTGAAAGGAATTTTAGATTCACTTAAAAACTTACACGCTCCAAAAGGAACGAAAGAACAATTATTAGGCGATTATTATGCTTCGTTTACCAACATGGAAGTGCGCAATAAGTTAGGAATTCAACCTATTCAACCACTTTTGAATGAAATTAAAGCACTTTCATCCAAAAAAGAATTGGCTGCAATGGTGGCAAAATTGCACCGTTTGGGAGTTAATGTTTTGTTTGGCTATGGTGTTTCGCAAGACATGATGAATGTGGATGTGAATATTACTTATTTTGGTCAAGGTGGAATTGGATTGCCTAACCGCGATTATTACAAAGATGCATCAAAAGAAAATATTCGCACGGCATATAAAAAATTCATTGGCGATGCTTTGGTTTTAGCTCAATTAAAAGATGCTTCGTCTAAAGATGCTGCTGCCAATCAAATTTTTGCTTTGGAAGATAAAATGGCAACTATCATGTTGAAACCAGAAGAACAACGCATTCCAGAATTGACCTATAATAAATATGCTAAAAAACAATTGGTTGCCGATTTCAAAAATTTTGATTTCAATGCTTATTTAACTGGAATTGGTTCTTTGGCTTATGACACGTTGATTGTTGACAATAAAAAATACGCAACATACGTGGATGAAATGATTCAAACAGAATCGTTGGATGCATGGAAAAACTATTTGTTGTGGCACACTGTTGACCGTTTTATGGGGGAATTGAGTCAGGATTTTGTGGACTTAAATTTTGATTTTAACGGAAAAACATTGAGCGGTAAAAAAGAAATGAAACCAATTGATGAACGTGCCATTCAAGCAATAACATACAGCGGAATAAGTGAAATGTTGGGTCATGCTTTTGTGGACAAATATTTCTCTGAAGCAGCAAAAAATCGTGTCAATGAGATGTTGGATAATTTAATTGTTGCCTACAGAGAACGTATTGAAAATTTGGCTTGGATGTCGGCTGAGACGAAGAAAGAAGCAATGAATAAATTGAATTCTTTTGGACGTAAATTAGGTTTTCCTGACAAATGGGAGGATTTTAGCTCGTTAAACTTTGCGCCCGATCGCTATGTGGAAAATATCAATGAAATTTCCAATTACATGCACTTAAAAGACATGAAAAAGTTGAACGAAAAGGTGGATCGCGATAAATGGGAAATGCCAGCACATTTAGTAAACGCTTATTACCATCCGTTGTTAAACGAAGTGGCTTTCCCTGCTGGAATTATGCAAGCACCATTTTTTGACAACAATTACGAAGATGCAGTAAATTATGGTCGCATTGGAATGGTGATTGGACATGAATTTACACATGGTTTTGACGATATGGGCTCTAAATTTGCTGCCGATGGAAGTTTTAAAAATTGGTGGACAGATGAAGACCGCAAAGCATTTGAAGAAAGAACAGGAATTTTTGGTGAAACATTTGCAAAATTCTGTCCGTTTGAAGGTCAATGCGTGAATCCAAACTTAACCATGGGTGAAAATATTGCCGACTTAGGAGGTTTGATTATGGCGTATCATGCCTATACGCGTACAAAAGAGTTTAAAGAAGGAAAAGTGATTGGTGGATATACGCCGGCTCAACGTTTCTTTATTGCTTATGCGCAATTGTGGAAAATCAAATATACAGATGCTGAATTGAAAAAACGTTTGGCAACCGACCCACATTCACCAGGTATGTATCGCATCAATGGACCATTGAAAAATTGCCCAGAATTCTTTGAAGCATTTGGCGTGAAAGAAGGTGATGCAATGCGCAATCCTAAAAATAAAGTAGCTATTATTTGGTAAAACAAATAGTTGAATTAGTGAAAAGCGATTTCTTTGGAGGTCGCTTTTTTTATTTCTCTGTTTTAATAATGAATGAAAAATAAATGATGTGTCCCACAAAAATTGAAGTCAACATAATTTTTAATGCGATGCTATCAACAAAATAAAAGCTGAGGGCAAGTACAATAAAAACTGAGGTAAGAATTTCAATTTTTTTACTGCGTTTTATTGGTCTACCAGGGCGGTAACTTTCAATGTAATCTTTGTACATTTTAGTTGCTACAAACCATTTGTGGAACTTTTCAGAACCTTTAGAGAAGCAAAAATACGGCCAGTAAAAAAAATGGGGTAGTGGGGAATAAGGTAGTGCAATTCCAAGAACACCCAATCCTACAGCCAAAAATCCCAATCCAATCCAGAAGTATTTCAAATCCTAAAAATTTGCACGAAGATAGTGTTTGAATGTCATAAAATTGTCATAAAAAAAACTTCTTGAAGCTCAAGAAGTTTTTTAAATTCATAAATAGCAGCTTAGTCGTCTCTTTATCACATTCTTACTACAATTCCAGAATATTCTTTTGGTTCACCTGGTTCTGGATGAGCAAGCACCACTTTCCAAGCAAATGATTTATTTTCATCTACCATTTGGCGGGTGTTGATATCAATTCCGTCCCAACCATCAATAGAAGTAGTTTCAAACACTACATTTCCAGTTCTTGGTTCGTAAATCGTCATTTTAAATTCTGTATTTCTTACCGTTAAAGCATAAGGGATGAATTTATTTTTACGGCTATCGGCACTTTTTGGCATAAATGCAGTTGGAGCTAATAAGTTGTAATTTTCATTAATGCTCACTTGTTTTTTAACTGTAGCAACACAGCCATCTACATTTTTAGCCGACAAAGAAATGGTGTATTCTCCTTGTTTGTAGAAATGTGCAGTTGCTGTTTCTCCGTATTGTTTGGTTGATTGACCTTCAAAACTCCATACAAAATTAGAAGCATCTGCATACGTTTTAAGAGGAATAGAAGGAATACCATTTTCGTATTTTACTTCTTCGTTGATTTCAAAATCCAATTTTGGAGCATCTTTTACAACAATGGTGCGTTTTTGATTTTTAGAGGCAATGGTATATGTTCCACTTTCGGTTGGATTAAATTTCACCGATTGATTGGCTGCAACTGTTTGTTCATTTCCAGATGGGCTGATGATGGTCAACGGGAATGCATTTTTATTTTTAAGTTGCTCACTTTCACCCAAACACAAATCATTTAATTCGTTAAATAAATTTGCAGGAGTTGAAGGTTCAACTGCCAACATTTTATCATTGGTAGTGTTGTTTTGTTCTGGAGTTTTAACAATTGGATTGTATGATGTGTTTTTTTCGTTTGTTTCTACTTCCGTTTTTGTAGTTGAAGTTGCATTTCTTTGAGTTGCATTGTTGGAAACAACAGTTGAATTTATTTCTTTATTAGATTCATCCAGTGAATTTATCGCATTCGAAGTTGAAGTTGTTTTTGTTTCAACTTGTTTGGATGTATTTTCTTCGTTATTTGAAGGGGCAACTGTTTGTGTTGTATTTTGCGCCGTTGTTGTAGGATTAACAACTTCTGTTGAGGTAGAATTGTTCATCACGGCATAAATCAAAGCAGACGATGCAACTACGGCAGCAGAAATTCCTCCTATCCATTTTAAAGAAGAGCCAGATGCTGGTTTGGTAGCAGGTTGCATAGCATCGAGTTTGCTATTGAGAGCTTCCCAAGCTTTTGGATTGTAGGGCATTTCATACTTATCCAATGCATCTTTAAAATTTTGTTCCAAGTTACTTTTCATCATTGTTGTATTTTGGTAAACCTTTCCATTAATATGGCTTTTAAATTCGCTTTTGCCTTTGCTAAATTAGATTTAGAAGTTCCCTCAGAAATGCCTAATTTTTCGGCAATGTCTTTATGTGAAAATTCTTCTAAAACAAAGAGATTGAAAACTGCTCGGTAAGCTGGAGAAAGTTCTTGAATTGCTTCAAGGGCCATTTCGCCTTTTAACGAGAGGTGATCAAAATCTTCTTTTTCTACAACTGGATCTATGGTAGCATACACAAAATCGGTATCTTCTCCCGATAGAAGCGGGTCTTTTTTTGATTTTCGGATAAAATCAATTGCGGTGTTTGCAACAATTCTACGCGACCAACCATCAAAGGAGCCCTTAAAGTCGTAGGCATCTAATTTTTCAAAGATCTTAATAAACGCATTTTGTAAAACTTCTTCTGCAGTGTCTCTATCTTTTATATAGCGTAGAGTTACCACAATTAGTTTTCCATAATAAAGTTGAAATAGTTGTTCTTGTGAACGCCTGTCGTTTCTCAAACAACCTTCAATGACTTTATTTATGTCCACACGTTTCTCCACTTGCGTTATTCAGTTTTATGACGAATTATTTTTTCTAGGGTTGCCTTTTTAGTTATTAAATGCTAAAATTTGGGTTTAAAATACATTTTTTTTGCAATTGCAGGATAAACTGTTAAAAAAAAATACCTTATTTTTGCACTCGATTTTAAAAGTAAAAGAATAAAAGAATATGGCAACAAACAGAACGTTTACAATGATTAAACCAGATGCAGTAGAAAATGGTTATATCGGAAAAATTTTGGATATGATTACTGGTGCTGGTTTTCAAATCAAAGCAATGAAATATACACGTTTGACAGAAGAGCAAGCAAAAAAATTCTATGAAGTGCACGCTGAGCGTCCATTTTATGGTGAATTGGTTGAATACATGTGTTCAGGACCAATTGTAGCAGCTATTTTGGAAAAAGATAACGCAGTTGCAGATTTCCGTACGTTAATTGGTGCTACTGATCCAGCAGAAGCTGCAGAAGGTACTATTCGTAAATATTATGCTGAATCAAAAGGTAGAAATGCTGTTCATGGTTCAGATTCAGATGAAAATGCAGAAATTGAAGGTAAATTCCACTTCGCAAGCTCTGAAATTTTCTAATAATTGAATTTTTTTGAAATGAAAAAGGTTGTCGAAAGGCCACGAATGGTCGGAAGAAATTCCGGCCATTTTTTATGTTTTAAAAAATAGCTTTGGATCACCGCCGCATTGTACAACTATTAAAGCGATTGTTAGGTTTCTGATTTCCATTGCAAATCGTCTTTTAGCTGTTTTGTATCCAATGTTATTAGCTTTTTTATAAACTAAAATGAGCATTGCAACGATCATTGTTACATAAATCATCACTTGCATTCCATTTTTATTCAATGATATCAGATGACTAACATTGAGTTCTTGTTTGATAAATCGAAAAAAAACCTCAATATCCCATCTACGTCTATAAGTTTCCGCAATTTCTTTTGGGCTTAATTCAAAATCGTTCGTTAAGAGCCAGTATTCCTTTTCGTCAGATTTACTTTTTATAACAACCAATCTAAATGCGTTGTCTATTAATTCTTCACGGTAATGCTTGTTTCCTCTTTTGTTAAGTATAGGGACTCCTGTAAATAACTGAACTTTAGCATCTTTTAAAAGAATTGATTCTCCAAGATCTAGATTCTGAGTATCTTGAATGAAGCTCTCTTTTTCAATATGCTTTCTATTCTCTTTCATTCTAGCTACAAAGACAATTTTGTTTTTATCAAAATCACGCATAGTTCTAGTCGATTGCAATCCTCTGTCAACAATGTAAATATTGTTGTGATCAGTTTCTTTTTTTACATGATTCAAGATTGCTTGAGGCAAGGCATTCTCTTCGCTCAAATAAGTTGATTCAGTGAAAACCTCAAGACTACAAGGCAATAACCCGTCAAAAGAAACACTATACTTAGTGGTCTTTTTTCCAGATTTATTATCCAATCCAGTCACCATTTTACCAGTAACATCTGATACCATCGTACTATCCACTCTAATGAGATTGTACTTCTCTTGGTCTTTGGATGAGTAATGTCTCGAAAACTGATCATAGATACAATCATAAATTTGTTTGAAATAATCAGGGTCTATTTTAGATAAACGTTCTGATATTGAGCTTCTACGCACGCGTTCATCTTCGTTCAAATGAAAAAGCTGTTTAAAAAATGGATCGTTGAATGTATCTTCTAAGCTACGTTGACTTAACCGATCATTTTCTATAACACCATACATCAACAAGTAAAACAACTTTTGTCCATGAAGAACTTTAGCATAATGATCAACCTTGGTAGTTGAGGATAATTTCGCCAAAAGGCTTTCAGGTATAACTTGAAGCAACTCATTTACTCCAACTTTATGATCTTTAAAAACTGACATAATATATTGATTATCAGCATTAAAGATAAGTAAAATAAAGCTTAAAAACAAGTTATTTTATTGATAATCAGTTGTTTATATCAACATTTAAAGGTTAATAAATACAAAAAAGTCGGAAGAAATTTCTTCCGACCATTCGTGTCCGAAGACTCCTTTTTTGAAAAAAATGAATGTTGTTTATCGTTTCACAATTTTTCCAACAATTGAATTATTGACTTTCACTAAATAAATACCTGCACGTTGATTACTGATATTTACAATAATTGTTTCACCCGCTTTTTTGGTGGCAGAATAAACTTCTTCACCCAATAAAGAATACAATTGAATAACAACATCGTTTGCATTTGAATTGGTAATTGTAAAAGCACCATCTGTTGGATTGGGTGAAAGAGTAAACACATTACCACTTTTATGTTGAATACTCGCAACATTTACTGCAGTACATGCAGACGTTACCGTACAACCATTTTTTGTAATTTCAACTGCATAATTTCCAGAAACAGAAGCTGTAAACGCTTGTGAAGTTTCTCCTACAATTGGAGTGTTTGAATTATCGCAATCTATCCATTGATAGGTAGCTCCACTTTCTGTTGCTGTAATGGTTTCACCATTCACACTCACACTATTGTCTGTTAAACAATCTTCACCAAAAAAGTAGGCAGAGCCTGCAAAATTTAAAGAATTTAAACCATTCGCATCAAATTTATCACGATAAGCTCCTACCAAAATATCGTTATTAAAAATAGCAACAGATTGTCCAAAGTTGGCCCACTCTGTTCTATCGTTTGCAATTAATTTTTGAGATTGTTGCCAATTATTTCCTTGCAATTGGAAAATGAAAGATGACCCTGCAACTGTCACGCTATCAGCAGAACTATGTCCATTCAAATTATAATTATCAGCCTCAGAGCCAATTACAATTTTATCATTACTAATGGAAACACTTCTTCCAAAATGAGCAACATCAAATCTATCGTTTGCTACCAATTTATTTTGTTGTGACCATGCGTCGGAATTGTTTTCATAAACATAAGCAGCACCCGCCTCTGTAATTGAATTATTACCACTTGCATCCTTTTTTTCTTTCCATGCGCCAATTAAAACATGGTCAGATGTGTTGTCAACTGCATTTCCAAAATTTGCATCGGCACTCCTATCATTAGCAACAACTTTTTTGATTTGAGACCAAACACCACCATTTTCTTTATAAATATAAGCCGATCCAGCTTCAGCTAAATAATTTGCATTGCTTGCATCTTCATCTTCTTGTGGAGCTCCTACAACCAAATATTTTCCAGAAATAGAAACTGCTTTACCAAAATTATCATTCATTGTTCTGTCTGAAGCAACAATTTTTTGTGCTTGCACCCAAGTTGTTCCATTATTTGCAAACACATAAGCCGCACCTGCATTAGATAACTGTGCGCCCCCGCTAACATCAAAACTGTTTTGATAAGCTCCAATAACAATGTTATCTCCATCTATATCAACCGCATAGCCAAAATAATTTTGAGTATTTCTATCAGAAGCAACAATTTTTTGAACCTGTGACCATGTGCCTGAATTGTTTTTAAAAATGTAGGCTGCACCTGCTCCATTCAACGGATTGGCACCCGTTGCATCTGTTTTAGAAAAATAAGAGCCTATAACTGCATAATCACCCGAAACAGCAACCGACCATCCAAAATAGTCATAATTTGTTCTATCTGAAGCAATTATTTTTTGATGAAATGTCCAGTTATTGTTGACTTTTCTATAGATGTAAACCGAGCCTGTTTCATCCATTGCATTTTGCGAACTAGCATCTGTATTGTCTTTTGGAGCGCCAACAAAAGCATAGTCGCCATAAATTGCAACTGTATTTCCAAAATTTGCAAAAGCTATTCTATCCTGAGCAACAACTTTTTGCGTTTGCGACCATGTTTGCGAACGTGCAATTTCAGGTTTCAATCCAATAAACCCCAATGATAATGAAAGGATTATTGCTTTGTTTGTAAGTTTTGTGATGTGTTTCATGAGTGTAGTATTTAAATGTTTATAAACCCAAGTATAAGCATTTTTCTGTTAATTAAATGCAATGATGCGTTAAAAAAATTCAAATAATTGAATTAAAATAAATATTATTGTAGAAAATATTTAAACCTCAACCATCAATATGAAAGGGATTATTTTAGCAGGAGGCTCAGGAACACGTTTGCACCCATTAACATTGGCCATCAGTAAACAATTGATGCCAATTTACGATAAACCAATGATTTATTATCCATTATCTATACTAATGGAAGCCGGAATTCGTGATATTTTAATCATCTCTACACCGCACGATATGCCTTTATTTCAAAGATTGTTAGGAACAGGGCAGCATTTAGGATGTAATTTTCACTACAAAGTGCAAGAAGAACCAAATGGTTTGGCACAAGCATTTGTTATTGGTGAAGAATTTATTGGCAACGATAAAGTAGCACTCATCTTAGGGGATAATATTTTTTATGGTGCCGGAATGGATGAAATTTTAAAAGAAAACAACAATCCTGATGGAGGAGTTGTTTATGCATATCATGTGAGCGATCCACAACGTTATGGAGTTGTTGAATTTGATGCTAACATGAAAGCTATTTCTATCGAGGAGAAACCCGCACAACCAAAATCAAATTATGCAGTACCTGGATTGTATTTTTACGATAATTCGGTAGTAGAAATTGCTAAAAATTTAAAACCATCCGCTCGCGGAGAATATGAAATTACAGATGTTAACGCTGAATATTTGCGTAGAAATAAATTAAAAGTTGCGATTTTAAATAGAGGAACAGCTTGGCTGGATACAGGTACGTTTTCATCGTTGATGCAAGCAGGTCAGTTTGTGCAAGTAATTGAAGAACGACAAGGATTAAAAATTGGTTGTATCGAAGAAATTGCCTACAAAAATGGATACATTACAACCGAACAATTGCGTATATTGGCCGAGCCATTGGTGAAAAGTGGTTATGGCACATATCTTTTAAATTTATTAAAATAATGGATTTTTTACCCATCTATACAAAATACATTGAAGCAGAACTTTCTGCATTAAATTTACCAACAACACCTCAATCATTATACGAACCAATATCCTATTTCTTAAAAATTGGAGGTAAAAGAATTCGACCTATTTTAACATTGTTGGGGGCAGAAATGTTTGGGCTAAAAAAAGAACAAGCTATTCATGCCGCAATTGCGATTGAATTATTACACAATTTCTCGTTGGTGCACGATGATATTATGGACAAAGCTCCTTTGAGAAGAGGGCAAGAAACGGTTCATCAAAAATGGAATTTAAACGTAGCTATTCTTTCTGGCGATGCAATTTTTATTAAAGCTTATGAACACCTACAACAACAAGAGGGCGATTTAAGAGAAATATTAAAAACATTCAACCAAGCAGCCATCGAAATATGTGAAGGACAGCAAATGGACATGGATTTTGAATCGCAAGAAGACATTTCTATTGACGATTATATCCAAATGATACGTCTAAAAACATCTGTTTTATTAGGTTGTGCACTTGAAATGGCTGCAATTATTGCAGGATGTGACGAACAAGACAGGAAACATTGTTATGACTTTGGTGTTAATATAGGACTTTCATTTCAAATTCAAGACGATATTCTTGATTTATACGGAGATCCAGAAAAATTTGGAAAACAAATTGGGGGTGATGTTATTGAAAATAAAAAAACAATTCTTTATTTATTAGCAAAAAAACATGCCAACAACAAACAATTAATTGAACTTCATTCTATTAAAAATGAATTAGATAACATCAGAAAAATTGAAAGAACTAAAATATTATTTGAAACATTAAATGTGAAACAACTTGCAGAAGATGTAGCAAATAATTATTTCAACAATGCACTTGCGCACTTGCATCAAATTCAAGTAAATATTGAAAATAAATTGCACTTATCGCAATTGAGTAATTTCTTATTAAACAGAAATCATTAAAAAAATCTCATCGACAAATAAAAAGGGTTTAGTACTGGTTTTTGAATGATTTGGTCTTAAAAAATCAATAAAATAGCTGATTTTAGGCAACTTATAAAAAATATTTTCGTAATACGTTAAAATAAAGTTTAAAATTTTATATTTTTAACTCAAAATAACTCTTATGATTATGGCTACTCACTTTAGAAACTTAAAACTACTATCTGTCAGAACTATTTTTTTGACTATGATAGTATTGGTGACTCTTACAAATGGGATATTTGCTCAAGAGCACAATCATAACCATGATTTAACACCTCAAGAAATTAGTTGTAGAAACAATGTGGTGAGTTCTTTTGAAAAATTAAAGAAGAACAATGCATTTAAACAACAATTCCAAAGTCAGTTTAATGCTGATTTTAACTCATTTTTGGAGTGGAATAAATACGAAGTTGATTATCTATTATCGTATTTAAAAGCAACAGTTTGTTATAAAGACGTTGTTGATTTCAATGCCTATGTGCTTGAATCAATTGAAAGAACGCAAGATAATTATTGGTTTGAAACGCCTGTATTAATGCATAAGCCAGGGCAAACTCAGGTTGGAAAATACATTTATCATAAAGATGAAGAACCAAATGTAAATAAGTTGGATAAAGACAATCCAAATGAACCCAAAGCAGCGTGCGATAACTCAGATTTTGAATACGGTGATTACACCAACTGGAACCGTTTTTGTGGAACTGTAACAGGAGCTTTTATGGGAGCAACATCAGGTGAAACTACTTCTTGTACTGGTCAACATACACTTGTTACTGGTGGAACAGATGCTTATACTGGCGCTCCTAGAGTTTTTCAAGGTTCTACCTCTGCCATGATTGGTGATGGTACTGGTACAGGAGCTAGATATGCACGTTTAAGAAGAACCTTTACTGTTTCTAGTGTTGATTTCTCATTAACTTATAATTACATGGCAGTATTGCAAGATCCAGGTACAGGGCATACTAATCCAGAACGTCCGTTTTTCAATGTGAAATTATTTGATGCAGGGGGGAATGAAGTTAACTGTGCAACTTATTTCTCTTATTTTGGTGATGGTGCGCCTGGATGGGTAACAGGTGGTGGAGTTGCTTATAGAACTTGGACATCTGTTTTTGTGCCTTTAGGAGCTTATAATGGTCAAACGTTGACTTTTGAAATTACAGCTGGAGACTGTTCGGCTTCGGGACACTGGGGATATGCTTATGTGGATATAACCTGTGATCAATTTACAATTGACCAATTTTGTCAAGGAACTTCAACTACACTTCAAGCACCAACAGTTGGTATTCAATCTTATTTATGGAGTACAGGTGAAACAACCCCTCAAATTACTATCACCGCACCAGGGAATTACACTTGTAATGTATTACCTGTTGGGTCTATTTGTTCTGCAACACTGAACTATACTGCAACAATTTACCCAGTGCCTACAGCTAGTTTTACTGTAGCTCCAAATCCAACTTGTGTGGGAGGAGTGGTTAACCTTGCAAGTACTTCAACCATTGATCCAGGTGGAACCATAACGCAATACCAATGGAATTTTGGCGATGGCATTAGTTCTCCAAGTTCTTCTGGAACAATGACAGGAGTTGCGCAAACAACTGGTACATACACCAATCCAAATCATACCTATAATTCAGCAGGAACAAGCAACATTACTTTAAACATTACCACTACAGATGGTTGTACAACCTCAACTCAGCAACCACTTACGGCTGTGCCAGGTCCGACAGCCACTATTGCAGGTACTTCTACTATTTGTAACGGTACAGGTTCACTCAGCAGTTACGTTTACAGGAGGACAAACACCTGGACCTTATACATTTACATACAATATTAATGGTGGTGCTACAAACGGTAACAACATCAGGAGGTAGCAGTGTAGTAGTTCTGTTCCAAATACTCCAGCGGGTACCTATACCTACAATCTTACCCATGTATCTGATCCACTTTCCGCTTCATGTCAATCAAATGTTACTGATGCAGCAACGATAACAATCAACCCAACTCAACTGCAACCATTGCAGGAGATGCAATAGTATGTCAAGGTGATGCTGCTCCAACAATTACGTTTACTGGTGCAAATGGTACATCTACTTATCAATTTGAATATTCTACACGGAGGAGCGCCACAAACAATCAATTCTGCAGGCTCAACAGCAACAGTTACCATTCCAACTGGAACACCTGGAACTTTTGCTTATAGTTTAATTTCAGTAACAGATGTTGCAACAGGATGTTCACAAACTCAAGCAGGAACAGCAACTGTTGTGGTAAATCCGATGCCAAATGCAACATCTACAGAGGCAATTTCAACGGTTTGTCAAAATGCACCTTCTCCACAATTACTTTTACAGGAAGCAATAGTAGCAATAACTATCAGTTTACTTATATTTTGAATGGTGGTGCAAACCAAACACTAACAACAACAGGAGGAGCAACAACAGCAACAATCAACGTTCCAACAGCAGTAGCGGGTACGTTTACGTATGTTAACCAACGTAGCGGATCCAGCAACGGGATGTAACCAAAACTTGACACAAACTCAAGTGGTAGTTGTTAACCAAGTGCCAACTGCAACTATTGCAGGAACAACAACTGTTTGGTCAAGGTGCTGCAGCGTTAATATTACCTTTACTGGAGCTAACGCAACGCCAAACTATGAGTTTACTTATACGTTAAATGGTGGTGCATCTCAAACTATAACAACATCAGGTGGAAATACAGCATCCATTTCATTACCAACAACAACTCCAGGTACATATACCTACACCTTACAAAGTGTTGAGCAAGTTACTTCAGGTTGTTCTCTCAACCGCAAAACAGGAACAGCAACGGTGGTGATTAACCCAATGCCAAATGCAACTTCTACAGGTGCAACAACGGTTTGTCAAGGAGCTCCATCTCCACAAGTTACATTCACAGGAAGCAATAGTAGCAATAACTATCAGTTTACTTATACTTTGAATGGTGGTGCAAACCAAGCGTTGACAACAACAGGAGGTGCAACAACAGCAACAATTAACGTTCCAACAAATGCCTGTAGCAGGTACGTTTACGTATGCATTAACCAACGTAGCTGATCCAGCAACGGGATGTAATCAAAACTTGACACAAAATCAAGTGGTAGTTGTTAACCCTATGCCAACAGCAACCATCGCAGGAACAACAACCGTTTGTCAAGGATACCTGCAGCAGTTAACATTACCTTTACAGGAGCTAACGCAACACCAACCATGAGTTTACTTATACGTTAAATGGTGGTGCATCTCAAAACTATAACAACATCAGGAGGAAATACGGCAACCATAACATTACCAACAGGGAACTCCAGGAACTTCTATACCTACACCTTACAAAGGTAGAGCAGTTACCGGGCTGTTCTCAACCACAACAGGAACAGCTACGGTAGTTATCAACCCAATGCCAACCGCAACTATTGCAGGTTCAACAACGGTTTGTCAAAATGCGTCATCACCAATAAATTACTTTTACCGGAGCCAATGCACTCCAAATTATACATTTAGCTATTCATTGAATGCGGGTGCACCACAAACAATAACAACTACTGGAGGCACAACTAGAACAATCAATGTTCCAACAACAACTCCAGGAACATATACTTATTCGTTAATTTCTGTTGCGGCAGGATGTTCACAATCACAAACGGAACTATAAGAGTTGTGGTTAATCCATTGCCAACAGCTACTGTTACTGGTACAACAACTGTTTGTCAAGGATTTCCAACGTAAATATTACATTTACGGGTGGTAACGTCACCAGATTATGAGTTTACTATTCGTTGAATGGAGAGCCTTTCGCAAACCATCACAAATTGCAGGAAGTTCAACAGCAACAATTACTATTCCAACAGTAACACCTGGTACATTTGCTTATACCTGCAAAATGACAAGTTACCACAGGCTGTGCGCAACCACAAACAGGAACTGGTAACAGTTGTAATCAATCCAATGCCAGTCAAATTTCAATTGCGGGTTCAACAACAGTTTAAGTCAAGGTGCACCGTCTCCACAGATTATTTTACTGGAGCCAATGCAACACCAAATTATACATTTACCTATTCATTGAATACGGTGCTTCACAACCATCACAACAACAGGGTGGAAATACAGCAACCATCAACGTTCCAACAACTCCAGGAACATATACTTATTCGTTAATTTCTGTTGCGGCAGGATGTTCACAATCACAAACGGGAACTGCAACAGTTGTGGTTAATCCATTGCCAACAGCTACTGTTACTGGTACAACAACTGTTTGTCAAGGAGCTCCAGCTGTAAATATTACATTTACGGGTGGTAACGCTTCACCAGATTATGAGTTTACTTATTCGTTGAATGGAGGAGCTTCGCAAACCATTTCAACTGCAGGTGGTTCAACGGCAACGATAACTATTCCAACAGCAACTCCAGGTACTTTTGCCTATACCTTGCAAGGTGTGCAACAAGTTACCACAGGATGTTCACAATCTCAAACAGGAAACGCTACTGTAGTTATCAACCCGATGCCAAGTGCAACATCTACAGGAGCAACTACTGTGTGTCAAAATAGCCCTCAACCAGTTGTAACATTTACTGGAAATAATAGTAGCAACAACTATCAATTCACATACACGTTGAATGGCGGTGCTAACCAAGTATTGACAACAACAGGTGGAGCAAACACAGCAACAATCAATGTTCCTACAACAGTTCCGGGTACGTTTACTTATGCTTTAACCAATGTATCTGACCCAGCAACGGGATGTAACCAAAACTTGACACAAACACAAGTGGTGGTTGTTAACCCAATGCCAACTGCAACTATTGCAGGAACAACAACTGTTTGTCAAGGTTCACCTGCAGTTAACGTTACATTTACAGGAGCAAACGCAACACCAAATTATCAATTTACATATACATTGAATGGTGGTGCAACACAAACAATAACAACAACAGGTGGAAACACGGCAACCATTTCAATTCCAACGGCAACACCTGGAACATACACGTATGCCCTTCAAAATGTTGCGCAAGTAACCACAGGATGTTCACAGCCACAAACAGGTACAGCTACAGTTATTGTGAATCCGATGCCAAATGCAACATCAACAGGTGCAACAACTGTGTGTCAAGGAGCTCCATCGCCACAAGTTACCTTCACAGGAAGTAACAGTAGCAACAACTATCAGTTTACTTATACTTTGAATGGTGGTTCAAACCAAGTATTAACTACAACAGGTGGCGCAACAACAGCAACGATTAACGTACCAACTACAACAGCTGGAACATTTACATACGCGTTAACCAATGTATCCGACCCAGCAACAGGATGTAATCAAAACTTGACACAAACACAAGTGGTAGTTGTTAATCCAATGCCAACAGCAACAATTGCAGGAACAACCACCTTGTGTCAAGGAGCACCTTCTACTCAAGTGGTATTCAATGGTGCAAATGGAACATCAAATTATCAGTTTACTTATACATTGAATGGTGGCTCCCCTCAAACAATTACAACAGCAGGTGGCCCAACGGCTAACATTACTGTACCAACATCAATTGCGGGAACTTATTCTTATGCATTGCAAGGAGTTCAAGATGTTTCAACGGGATGTTCTCAAGCACAATCGGGTACAGCAACTGTAATTATTAATCCAATGCCAAATGCAACATCGGCTGGAGCAACTGTTGTTTGTCAGAACGATGCTCAACCAACAGTGACGTTTACTGGAAATAATAGCACTAACAATTATTCGTTTACGTATACATTGAATGGTGGTGCGCCTCAAACTGTAACAACATCTGGAGGGAACACGCAACATACCATTAATGTTCCTACCAATGTAGCAGGTACATTTACGTATGCTTTAACCAACGTAGCTGACCCAGCAACGGGATGTAATCAAAACGTGACATCATCACAAGTAATTACTGTAAATCCATTGCCAACAGCAACAATTTATGGAACAGCTTCATTGTGTCAAAATGCAACCAATCCACAGGTAACTTTCACAGGTGGAAATGGAACATCTGATTATCAATTTACTTATTCTATTAATGGTGGTGCTCCACAAACAGTAACAACATCTGGTTCAAATACAGTAACGGTGAACGTACCAACATCGGTAGCAACCGTTTATACCTACCAATTGATTTCTGTGCAAGATGTTACTACAGGTTGTTCGCAACCTCAAAATGGTCAAGCAATTGTAACAGTTGGAATGACACCAGTAGCATCATCTTCAGGAACAACAAACGTTTGTCAAAATGCGCCAGCACCTGGTGTTACTTTCACAGGTTCTAACAGTTCTGGTCAGTTTGCATTTAGCTATACAATAAATGGTGGACCAGTACAAGTTGCTACTTCAACTAATGGTAGTTCTGTAACATTGTCTCAACCAACCAACGTTCCGGGTACGTATGTTTACAATTTAATAAACGTTATGGACCCTGCAACAATGTGTAACTACGATGTTAACTTAACAGAAACCATTACTGTTAGTCCATTACCATCAGCAAGTATTTCTACACCTATAGCAGCTTGTTATATGGATGCTGTGCTTCCAACAGTAACATTTACGGGAGCTAACGGAACAGCGCCTTATACTTTCACTTACAATGTGAACGGTGGTGCTAACCAATATGCAACTTCAACAGGTTCAACAAGCTCGTTCCAAATTCCAACAAATGCGGTAGGTTCTTTCACTTATACAATTACAAACGTGCAAGAAGGAAGCACATTGGGTTGTCAACAAACGGTTAATGAAGCAACTGTGGTTACAATAAATGCATTGCCAAATGTTTCTGCTGGTGCTGATCAAACAGTATGTGCTGGGACACAAGTTGTAGTTACAGGTTCAGGTGCTCAAACATATGTTTGGGACAATGGAGTTGTAAATGGAACACCATTTACACCAACGGATACAACAACCTATACAGTGATAGGTACAGATAATAATGGTTGTAAAAACACAGATCAAATGATTGTTACAGTTATTCCTATCCCTGTTATGGATTTTGAAGGTCAAAATCTGTACGGTTGTTCTCCTGTTACACCAACATTGATTAACCATTCAACTGGTAATTTAACAAATTGTACTTGGTATATAGGAAATGGAGAGGTGTTACAAGGATGCTCAGGTGTTTCAACTACAATTACAGCACCAGGATGTTATGATGTTACTTTGGTTGTTTCTACACCAGAGGGATGTACAAACAGTTTAACAGCTCCAAACTTCATTTGTGTGGAAGGAATTCCAACAGCAGCATTCCACCCAGACCCATCAGAATTGTCTTTTTATAACTGGGAGTCGCAAATGATTAATGAATCGCAAGGGGCTACAAATTACCATTGGACATTTGGTGATGGTACTGGTCCAAGTAATGTACATTCGCCAATTCACGCATTCCCTAATGACGAGGCTGGAAGTTATGTTGTGACTCTTGTTGCTTCAACTCCAGCAGGATGTTCTGATACAGCAACTGCAACTGTAAATGTGAAAGAAGAATTGTTGATTTATGTTCCAAATACATTTACACCAGATGGTGATGATTATAACGAAACTTTCAAACCAGTATTGGCTGCAGGATATGACCCTCAAAAATATTCGTTGTTAATATTCAACCGTTGGGGAGAATTAGTGTTTGAGTCGCACGATGCTGAAATTGGTTGGAATGGTAAGTATGGTGTTGACGGGAAGATTTGTCAAGATGGTACTTACACTTGGAAAATAGAAGTTAAAATGAAAAGTTCAAGTGATAGTAAGCAATATGTTGGACACGTTAACATATTGCGATAATTTAAAATAAAAGGGAAGGAAGACCGATGCTAGTTTGTCATCGGTCTTTTTTTTATGATGCAACTGACAATTAAGGAATGGTTTTTGAATCAGACAAAATCAATATATTTGTAAAAAAATCAATCATGAAATACCTTGGAATTATTGCACTCGTTTTTTTGCTTGCATCGTGCGGAGCTAAAGTAGCCTATACCGATCAAATTAAAGAAGATTTTAATTTGTATACCGAAGCACACATGAAAAAGGTTCAGTTTTATATTTCTCAAACCATTGTTTTGCAACGTGTTAAACAAACAGGTGGGCAAGGAACAACTTCTGATGGGGCGTTGGTAACAAATAGCAATAGAGAAGAAAATAGAATTACAATTCAAGCACAAACACCTGGAATTTTTGAATCGTATGGCAAAAACAATGAAATGCTAATCCGTTTTGAAGTTGGACAAGGTAGGTATTTATCGTTTAAAGTCAGACAGGCAAACAACAGCAATGCTAAATATTATTTAGAGGCTACTTGGGACATGAATAAAGGTGGAGAGCTGATGTATGGAAATGAAAAATACACCGTAGAATCCTATGCAGGAAATGCATATTTGATGGTGATGCTCAAAAAATTACAAAAAACCAAACGCCAGGATCGTGTGGTGAAAGGGTTAAAAGTTTAAAATAGCATTCCTTTTTATCACATCTATGGTTATTTTTAACAGGGAGTTAAGCTGGTTGTCCTTTAATGAGCGGGTATTGCAAGAAGCATTAGACCCGCGCAATCCTGTTATTGAACGTATGCGGTTTTTAGGAATTTATTCCAACAATATGGATGAATTTTTCCGTGTGCGTGTTGCCAATATCCGTAAAATGATTGAAGTTGGCGATAAAAATATTGACGGTTTTAAAGGAAACCCCAAAGACCTCTTTAAAGAAATCCGATTGATTGTTCTGCGTCAACAAAAACAATTTGAAATTGCTTACCAGAAAATTTTAAAAGAATTAGAACAACACAACATTTACCACATCCAAGAAAAGGATTTAACAAAAGAGCAAATTAGTGAACTTAAATTGTATTTCAACCTCAAATTGAAACATGCTATTGTTCCAATAATGCTCAATGCCGCCACACCTTTTCCCCGTTTAAAAGATTCGGGCATTTATTTGGCTATCAAAATGATTTACCTGAATAAAACGAAGGTGCGCTATGCGTTGATTAAAATCCCTTCTACCATTTCTAGGTTCTATATCATCAAAGAAGCTGAAAAAACAAAAGTGATTTTGCTCGATGACATCATTCGCTTGAATTTGGATGAAATATTCTCTATTTTTATCTATGATAAAGCTGAAGCATATACGTTTAAGTTTACACGAGATGCGGAATTAAACCTTGATGACGATATTTCAACTTCACTCAAAGACAAAGTGGAACAAAGCATCAAATTGCGCAAAAAAGGTACGCCCGTAAGGTTTGTGTACGACAATGAAATGCCCATCGATTTGTTGGAATATTTGTTAAGACACCTAGGGTTGGAGTATGGCGTAAATACAATTGCAGGTGGACGTTATCACAATTTTAAAGATTTCATGTCTTTTCCAGATTTTGATAACCCTAATTTTGTTTACAAACCATTGCCGCCACTGAATCATCCAGAATTAGAAAATAGAAGGAGCTTACTCAAATACATCCTTCGCAAAGACGTAATGCTGCATTATCCCTACCAACGATTTGATTATCTGGTGGATATGTTGCGCGAAGCAGCCATTGACCCCAAAGTTGTTTCAATAAAAATCAACGTGTACCGTGTTACGCGTGAGTCGCCTATTTTAAAAGCACTTATGAATGCCATCAGCAACGGCAAACAAGTAACTGTTTTCTTAGAGTTAATGGCGCGCTTTGATGAAGAAAATAATTTGTATTGGTCGAACCGATTAAAAGAAAATGGAGCAACAGTTTTGCACGGTCGTCAAGACTTGAAAGTGCATTCTAAATTGTTTCAAATTGTTCGTCAAAATAAAAAAGAAAAGCAATACATTTCGCACATCGGAACGGGTAATTTTCATGAAAAAACCGCAAAAATTTACGGCGATTTAAGTTTCATTACAGCCGATGAAAAAATTGGCCAAGAAGTTGAAAAAGTATTTGATTTATTAGCTTCTGAGTCCGATTCTAGAGATGAGGTTTTTGAAGAATTATTGGTCTCGCCATTTAATACAAAGAAAAGAATTGTTGAACTCATAGAAAACGAAATTGCTGCTGCCCAAGCAGGTATAAAAGCAGAAATTTTTATCAAGTTAAACAACTTAACCGACCAAGATTTGATTGAACTGCTATACAAAGCAAGCAATGCAGGTGTGCACATTAAAATGGTTATACGAGGAATTTGTTGTTTGGTGCCAGGTGTAGAAGGACTTTCGTCCAACATTAAAGTTTATTCCATTGTTGATCGCTTTTTGGAACACGCACGTATATTAAAATTTTACAATCAAGGTAATTCGCTTTACTACATTAGTAGTGCCGATTGGATGGAAAGAAACCTCTACAAACGAATCGAAGTAATGGCGCCAATCAAAGATGCTGCACTACAAAAAGAAATTGATTTGATTTTTGAATACCAATTCAAAGGCACTGCCAAAACCCGAATTATTGGAAAAAATCAAAAAAATAAGTACCGAAAATCAGATGTAAATACCTTTCATGCACAAATGGAATTGTATAACCACTACAAACAGTTGTTGGATGAAAAAAATAATGCGGTGTAATTGTTCGATTTAACACTGCCTTTCAAGTTAAATATGTAAATTTGCACAAATTTTTTACATGTTTAAAAGTTTCCTTAAGCGCTTAAAGTATTACGGTATTGGTTTTGGGATGGGAGTCATCATTGTGATGTTTCTTTTACCCAACAGAAGTTGTTCGTGGACACCCTCCAACCGCGTGAAAAACATGATTTTAGGTCGTGTTTTAACTGTTAGTGAAATTGATTGGAAATTGATGCAATCCAAAGGAATTACTAAAAAAGATATCTTGTCTGTTTTAGACGATGGAGAAGTGGATTTTGGGAAAAGTAAGAAAGACCAACAACTCAAAGTGTATCTAATTGAAAAAGAATTGAAAGGAAAAGGGAATTTCAAATTCTATTTCACTTTGCCGGATGAAGGGTATATTTCTGAAGTGAAAATTGGTGAGATAGATGCCAAAAAAGTAGAAAATACCAAAACAGGTCACGGTATTTTTCTTTCTGTTCCACACGATGAATTTTTAATTGCCACCGATTCTACGCAAAAAATTAATTGTCAGTTGGATGCAATCGGTGTTGAAAATACCAAACAGTTGTATTGGGCAATAAGAAAAACAGGGAGAATAAATTTTGAAAAATCAAATTTAAACGTTCAGCCAAAACCCGAACAATACATTGAATTTGTGTATGGAAATGACACTATTGCTGCGCAATCTATTTGGTATAAAAGCAAGATTTTTATCTCTAATTTCATAGCTGATAAAGCCAAATCATGCAATTAATCAGACAATAAGTTGGTTTAAATGGAGATTTTTCGCAAATTCTTAACCAAAACACAGTAAAACAGATAGATTTTTATATTTTTGAAACATGGAATTTTCAGCAGAGCAAATAGCAGGATTGTTACAAGGAGAAATTGTTGGCGATGCGAATGTAATTGTCAACGGTTTAGCAAAAATTGAAGAAGGAAGCAAAGGCAAACTTTCATTTCTTTCCAATCCAAAATACGAGGAATATATATACAAAACAGAATCGAGTATTTGCATTGTTAACAAAACCTTTGAACCAACAAAAGAATTGCCTTCTACACTTACATTGGTAAAAGTAGAAAATGCCTATGCTTGCTTTGCAAAATTATTGGATGTTTATGACCAAATGAAGCGTAAACAACCAAAAATTGAACACAATTCCTACATTTCTGATAAAGCCACTGTAGGTAAAGACCTTTACTTGGGTGCCAATGCCTATATTTCTGATGGAGCAGTAATTGGTGACAATGTTGTAATTTATCCCAACAGTTTTATTGGCGACAATGTAAAAGTAGGCGATAACACAACGATTTATCCCAACGTTACCATTTATGCAGATTGCCAAGTGGGTAAAAACTGTGTCATTCATGCCGGTGCTGTTATCGGAGCCGATGGATTTGGTTTTAGTCCGGATGAAAACGGTGTGTTTAGCAAAGTTCCACAAATTGGTATTGTTATCATTGAAGACAATGTGGATGTAGGTGCCAACGCAACAATCGACAGAGCAACAATGGGAGCAACCATCATTCGCAAAGGAGCAAAAATTGATAACTTGTGTCAAGTTGCCCACAACGTGGAATTGGGAGAAAACTCTGCTCTTGCTGCACAAGTGGGGATTGCAGGTTCTGCCAAAATTGGTAAACGTGTATTGATTGGTGGTCAAGCCGGAATTTCTGGTCACTTGCACATTGCCGACGGAACAATGATTGTTGCGCAATCGGGTGTTCCAAATACCATTAAAAAACCTGGTGCTTACATGGGAGCTCCGGCCATTCCAATTGAAGATTTCAAAAAATCGTATTTTGGATTTAGAAAATTGCCGTTTATCTTGAATAAAATTCAAGAATTGGATACAAAATTAAAACAAACAACGAAAGAAGATTAACATGTCTGAAAAACAAAGAACGCTTAAACAAAGTGTAAAATTAGCTGGTATTGGTTTGCATACGGGTCAATTGGTAACTGTAGAAATTTGTCCAGCCCCCGAAAATCATGGCTATAAATTCCAACGAGTTGACTTGGAAGGTGAACCCATCATCAAAGCAGATGCTGATTTAGTTGTTGCAACCGATAGAGGAACAACTTTGGAAGCAAATGGTGCACGAGTTTATACAACAGAACACTTGTTGGCTGCTTTGTATGGTTGCCAAGTGGATAACGCATTGATTAAGTTGGATGCGCCCGAAGTGCCAATTATGGATGGATCTTCGCACTTGTTTGTTACAGCAATTCAAGAAGCAGGTTTTGAAGAGCAAACGGCAGAGAGAGATTATTTTGTATTGACGGAAAACATCAAATGGGAAGATGCAGAAAAAGGAATTGAATTTTTAGCTGTTCCTGATTCGGAATACCGTTTGACTGTGATGGTGGACTATAATTCACCGGTTTTGGGAACTCAACATGCAACGATTTACAACTTGTCGGAGTTTGTGCCAAATATTTCAAAGTGTAGAACCTTTGTATTCTTGCGCGAGTTAGAATTTTTGGCTAAAAACAACTTGATTAAAGGTGGAGATTTGGACAATGCCATCGTTTTGGTAGAACGCGAAAATATCTCTAAAGCAGAATTGGATAGCTTGGCAAAATTGCTTGGCAAAGAAAATTTAGACATCAAAGTAGAAGGAATTGGTGTACTCAACAGCACTAAATTACAATACGAAAACGAGCCTGCACGACACAAGTTGTTGGATATTGTGGGCGACTTAGCATTGGTTGGGCGCCCAATTAAAGCGCATATTTTGGCAGCTCGACCAGGACACTCTGGAAACGTACGTTTTGCGAAAGTGTTGAAAGAGCAAATCAAAAAACAAGAAAAAGGTGGAAAACAATTTGATTTAACAAAAACAGTTTTTGATATCAACCAAATTGAATCCATGTTGCCGCACCGTTTCCCATTCTTAATGGTGGATAGAATTATTGAAATTACCGATAATTCAATTGCGGGAATTAAAAATATCACCATGAACGAACCGATTTTTACGGGGCATTTCCCAGGAAACCCAGTGTTTCCAGGTGTATTGCAAATTGAAGCAATGGCACAAGTAGGTGGTATTTTTGCCTTGAATCAAGTAGAAGATCCTCATTTGTATTCTACCTATTTCATGAAAATTGATAATGTGAAATTCAAACAAAAAGTTATCCCTGGAGATACGGTTGTTTTTGAATTAACGTTGATTTCACCAATTAGAAGAGGATTGGTAAACATGGCTGGAAAAGGTTATGTAAACGGACAATTAGTTTGTGAAGCAGAAATGTTGGCACAAGTCATCAAAGATAAAGTTTAAGAAATGATAAGTAATCTTGCTCAAGTTTCTGAAAAAGCACAATTGGGTCAAAATGTTCAAATTGACGCTTTTTCTGTTATCCATGAAAATGTTGTTATCGGAGATAATACCATCATTCATTCAAATGTTGTAATCTTTCCCGGAGCAAGAATAGGAAAAAATTGCGAAATTTTCCCTGGTGCCGTTATTAGCGCTGTGCCTCAAGATTTAAAATTTGAAGGCGAAGAAACTACCGTTGAAATTGGTGATAACACTAAAATTCGCGAGTGCGTAACCGTGCATCGTGCAACAAAAGATAAATGGGTTACAAAAATTGGTAGTAACTGCCTTATTATGGCCTATGTGCACATTGCCCACGACTGTCAAATTGGAAACAATGTGATTTTGGCATCCTATGTTGGTTTGTCAGGTCATTGCATTGTTGATGATTATGCAATTTTGGAAGGTAGTGTTGGTACACAGCAATTTATGAAAATTGGTAAACACGCTTTCTTGGCGGGAGCAACGTTGGTACGTAAAGATGTGCCACCTTATGTGAAAGCAGCTCGTGAACCAATTACTTTTGCCGGCGTCAATTCCATTGGCTTACGAAGAAGAGGTTTTTCTGACGAAGCAGTGCGTGAAATTGAAGATGCTTATCGTATTATTTTTGTGTTAAACAACAACGTTTCAAAAGGTGTGCAAGCGGTAAAAGAACAAATGCCCGATTCTGTTTACGCCAAAGAAATCATAGAATTTATTGAAACTTCGGATAAGGGAATTATCAGAGGAATGATTGGTTAATTTAATTGATAACAAATTGAAAGTTTATCATAGAGGAGAGGTGATAACGGTAACCATTTCTGGTTATGCGTTTGGTGGAAATGGTGTTGCAAAAA
>JAWKMK010000025.1:0-42634 GCA_041392275.1 Crocinitomicaceae bacterium
ATCATTTACATATACAGTTACCAATGTTCTAGTTGGATTGTTACATCCACCTATAACTGATTCAGCATAGAAATGGTATTCCCCATTTGTTGCAGGGCTTGATAAAACTGATGTTCCAACAGCTTCTAATGGAGAACCATTCCCAACTAAGTTACCTCCTGTTGCAGCATCATACCAATTTACAGTAGCTGAAGGAGTGCTTACTGTGTAATTTATATTTCCATTAAAAGCTCTAGGTGTGTTAACACTGCTAAATGCAGCACATAAACCAGCGCCTACGGCTACTGAAATATCCGTATTAGAATATGTTGTTCCTGCTGTTACTATTGTATATTGAGCATTAAAGTCTATATAAACACCTTTTGTACTACCTGCAGGAATAGAAAAATCATCAATGTCTAAGTTATATAAAACTCCCATAGTTCCATTAATTGGATAACTACCTATTAATGTCCATGCTCCTGAGTTTGTTTCAGAACCTACGTATGTACCATTTTTTTGGTAAACATTAACTGTTTGAGTTCCAGTTGCGTATGGAATAATATCAAATGAATTAACTTCAATTGTACTGGTTAACGCAGTAATATTAAACATATTACCATTTGTACATCCATTACCTCCAGCAGTAGTTGTTGTTAAAGAACCTAGAGTTTGAATTGTAGCATCAGCACTAATCATAGAAGTTGTACTAGAAGAACAAATGTTGTATTGAGAAGGATTTGCTATTGGAGCATCTGGTACAACGGTACCAATTACAACAGCAAGACTTACTGAATTTGACCAACATTGAGAAGTTGCATCATAGGCTCTTACATAGTATGTTCCTGATGTTGTAACTGAATATGGTGTTGCAGCATCGTTTGTTTGGTCTGTACCATTTGAGTTAGCACCTTGCCAGTAATTTGTTTGACCAACAGCTGCAGCATCTACTGAAATTTGAGTTGAAACACATGCAGGGTTAGCTGCAGCTACTAAACCTGTAGGATCTGTAGCAACAGGTATATCTGATACCGTAATTGAAGTTGCATCACCCCAAATAGCATAAACTGTATTATATGCTCTTACATAGTAAGTTCCATTTGTAAATACAGCCCAAGAGTTTGTAGCATCATTGGTCATATCTGTACCTGTTGCAGATGTTTGCCAATACCAAGCTTCATTTGTTCCTGGAGTACCAGTTGTTGACAAAATAGCTCCTGTTGTACATGTTGGATTGGCTGCTTCTGTGATAGAAGGTGAAACAGGTAAAGAAAGCACTAACAATGTATAGTCAATAGCTGAACCATATAATTCAGTTGAACATGGACCTGGAATTGTAGTACTAAATCTTGAGCGAATTCTCATTCTGTAGTTTCCAGCTGTAACTGTACCTGGGATGTTAATAGTTCCTGTTTGAGTGGCTCCACCACCAACAGGTGAAGAAAGGAATACTTGCTCAGTAGTATTATCAAAAGTACCATCTCCATTCCAATCTACCCAAATTCTAACTGTATTACTTCCACCAACATAAGTATGAGAAAAATCAAATGAATTTCCAATTACTGCTTTAATTGTATCAACTCCTGATTTATTAACATAAGCTGTATTGGATGATCCAGTATAGGTAACATTTTGTACTGCATTTGTTGTAGAAAAAGCAGAAGTATAATCTCCAGTATATGTTGTTGTAGGCACACAATAAGTCAACTCTGTAGTAAATGTTGCAGGAGTTGAAAACGCTGAATCAGTACCACAAATTGTAGCACGGCGGTAATCTCTTGTTCCATAAACACTCATAGCTGTTGTAGATAATGCTTCTGCGTTTTGTCCTACAATGTTAGTCCAAGTTGCCCCTGCATCATCCGAATATTGCCATTGGTAAGTTAAACCTGAAGCAACTGTTGCACCTGTTACACTACCTGCTACAGCAGAGTTAGGGTTTCCAGAAGTTGGTGTTAATGCTGTTGTTCCACCAGTTGGTGTTCCAGAGCATGCAAGTAATTCAGTGCCATTTAGCGTAAACGAACCAGGGCAAGGGCTATTTGGACTTGGCCAAGTATCAAACATAATGTAATAAGTAGTACCTGCTGTAATTGAAGCAATGTTCAATGTTTTTGAAGTAGCACTATTAGTTACATTTCCAACACATGTTCCACCTGAAGTTGGACACCCGTTAAAAACGAAAATCCCTGAATAAGTAACTCCTGTATATGCAATTGTTACATTTACATAAGAAGACGTTGGAGTCCATGTGTACAATGCTTCTTGTCCTCCGTAGTAACTTGTACTACCACAAGAGTTTGTAACGTTTGATGACGTAATGTCATTTGTAGACCCACACACCAAACTTTGGGTGTAGGGTAGCGTAGGCTGTGCAGGAATAACAGTAGCAGATGGACAATCCGTGGCAAAAGCACTTTGGATTGCCATGACCATTCCAGTCAGCACACTCATAAGTATTCTTTTATTCATCTTGAAAAATTTAAAATTCAAAAGCGAAATTAAGACTTTTTTAACAAGCGACAAAATATATCGCAATATATTTATCAACATTCACAAAAAACTTATAATTATTTTTTACAATAAGAACAGTAGTTATTGTAATCGCCAGAAGTGTGTTCAAAAGGTTTTGAAGCTGCATACATGTCTGAAAAAATGCCTGTGAGCCACTCTGGAAATGCGTCAACTAAGGATTCGATGCTGTTACCTTTGGTATCCATTTCCAATAAACCGCCTTTTATGTTGACCATTGAAAAAATACCTGCACGTGTTGGCATTACGCCATAAGTGCGGTAATACATGTAGCAGTACATCAACAATTGTGTGAAATGGGTGGCATTTTTGAAATTAACTTGCCAATCTTCTTTCTCTTTAGAAGTGGCATAGGTTCTTTTTTTATCGTCGGATTTGCCGGATTTGTAATCAATCAAACGGATGTGGCCATTCACCTCATCAATTCTGTCAATGGTACCGTTAAGGTTGATGGTTTTTTGTTCGCCATCTATCTCCAGTTGCAAGGGAAGACTTATTTTTTTCTCTAAACTGTGAATGATGACTGAATTTCCTTTTTCAATAAATGCTAATTCTTTATCTAAAAAATCGGCTATCATTTTTTGAGCAATGGTGTAGGATAGTCGGTTCATTCCGTAGGCAAACGATTGTTTGTCGTTGTTGAAGTATTTTAAAAATTCTTCTTCCAAATAGTCGTTCGACAACTGTTTCATTTCTAAAATTGCTTCTTTCTGCAACGGTTTTCCTCCTTGAAAATTCACCGATCCATCTGCATTGAATTTAGCATGTTTGGTGTATAAACGCTCCAAGGTGCTGTGCAAAATCGTACCAAAGGTGTTGCTTTCTAAGTCTTCTTCTACCCCATCTTCTTCGCCAAATTCTAATACATAACGGTAATAGAAATCCAACGAACATTGCACGTATTTACTCAATGTAGAAAATGAAGTTGAACGTTCAAACAACTCGTCCATTCGCTTAAAAATTGCAGCATCTTTTTGAATAGCTGTAAATTCGGCCAATTTATCGTCCTCCATCGGCACGTTGTAATAGCTAAATTGCCAATCAATTGCTGGATTATTGCGCACCAATTCTTTTTCTATTTGTTGTAAATAGCGACTTTTCTCATTGCTTCCTACCGATTCTTTTGTACCCGAATAAGTCACCAATAAATTCTCGCACTGATGCAATAAACGGTAAAAATGGTGGGCAAACAATCCTTGTTTATCACGTGGTAGAGGCAACCCAACGTAGCGTCTTAAATCCATCGGAAATAAGGACTGAATAGGATTGGTTGGAGGCATCATTCCTTCGTTCATTCCTAAACAAATGATGTTTTTGAAATCCAACAAACGTGTTTCCAAAATTCCCATTACTTGCAAACCATCAATAGGGTTTCCATGATAGGCAATTCCTTTGTTGCTCCAATGTTGTGCAAATAAACTTTTGAAACTACGCAAACTCATGGCTGGCATTCCTTCTTTGGCAATATTTTCAAAATCAACTAATGCGGTATCAAACGAATGAATGAGTGCTTTTTCAAATTGATTATCAGCAGGCAATTCTTTGTATAACAATTGGTTAAGCTGACGAATATTTTGCAATGCTACAACCCAATTTCCGTTCCAAGGAATTTTTGCTAATTCAATGATAGTTTTAATTCTATTGCTAAGTTGTAGGTGCTTGATTGCCACATACACCCAGTTGTTTTTTATAATTTTTTCTTCAATTTTTTGAAGTTCTATTTTTTCGTCGTCGGTTAAACTTGCCACAATAAAAGGATGGTTGAGCAAACGTCTTAAATCGTGGTGATACAGTGCATCAGTTGCCGAACGTTCATTGGTTGTTTGAATGGCAAATAAAACATCTACCCAATTTCTTACTGCCGTTCCTTTCATCGGCATACCTAGTGTAATGTTTGTTTTACCAACATTTTTAGGAATATTTTTGAGCAACGGTCCAATGAGCGATTCATCGGCTAAAACCACCAAAGTATGTGGCATTTCCAACGGTGGCATTTCCAACAAACGTGTTGCGGCCACTTTTACTTGTCCGGTTTGTTGGGCACATTCTACCACTTCAATTTTCATGGATTTGTGCGCCAAATGATCTTCAATAAACGGCAGTTGCTTGACGTCAAAATCGTTGAGTTGCTTGCGGATAAATGCACCTGCTTCGTGGTTGTTGTTTTCACATAAAAAGCATCTGCATCAACCAATACGTGGCCTTTTCCATATTTCATTAATTGCTTAATGATGCTTGTTTCGGCAGCTGATAGGGCATTGAATCCTGCAAACAAATAAATTTCGTTATCACGAGTCAACAAATCAATGTTGTTTACCAAATACTGATAAGCACTTCCCATATAGGTTGCGCCTTCACTGTTGAGTTGTTTGTTAAGCTCTTGGTAATAAAACGGAAGACGATCCCAAAATTCCAAAAAGCGTTTTCTGGTTTCGGAAACAACAAAATCGGCTTCTTCGTCAATTTTCCAATATTCCAACTCTTTGATGTTGTGTAAGTCTTTAAATGCTTTTTCGGGGTTGACTAAATATCGGTCTAACTCGTCAAAATCTGACAAAAGCAAAGGTCCCCACTCCAAAAAATCATCAAACGAACGATCGATATCTGTTTTAGCAATCGTTTGTTGAATAGAAAAAAGTTTAACCAACAAACGCGTTTTATCTAAAATTACCCTATTGGATTTGGAGCGAATCAACGCATCCATGGTCGTCATTTTAGGAGCAATAATTGGTTTTTTGTAGCAATTAAACAACGCAGCCGACAAATATTTTTTTGCACGTTGTGAGGGTACAACAATCACTAAATTTTTGTGTTCTAATTTATTTTGTTGAATAAATTGCGCTATTTTATCTACAAACTTCATTATTTAGAGGCCAAAAATGTAATGTAAGTTGTTCTGTTCAACACTTTTGTAGGAATTGAAGGATAGTATTCTCCAAACATAGGTGGAAACTTCACTTTCTTTTTCTTATCCCAAGCAATTTTGTAGCCTACTTTGTTTTTATTTTCATCTTCTTCTATAAAATCAACTGTTTGTTTGGTGTGGGTGCGCCAAAACCAATAGTTGACTTGTTTATTATTGATGGCATTCCATTTTACACGTTCGGATACCAACCAATTTTTCCACAAAGCATCCATATCCATGCGCACAGATGGCGGATTGAAGTTGTTGATAAGCATGTTTCTTAGTCCTGTGTCCACAAAATAAATCAAATGTGTTTTCTTCAATTCATAGCGTTTTTCGGTAGAATAAGAAGGTATGCGAATCAATACGTAGGCTTTTTCTAACAATTCAATGTAGCGTTCAACCGTTTCGTTATCAATACCAGCATGTGTTGCCACTTCGTTATACGACACTGGTTCGCCAATAAAAAATGCCAAGGTTTGCAACATTTTTATGAGTTGTTGTTTTTTATTGATGCGATCAGTCACCCCCAAATCGGTAATCAAAACGGTATCCAATAAATGCGATAAAATATCTTGAGCTGCATCTGGAGAAAGAGTAACCGCTGGATAATTACCGTTAATTAAACGTTGCTCCAACAATTTGCTTTCCTCAGCCATTCCAAAATGTGTGGTCAATTCATACAACGCCGGCGGATAAATTTTAAGATGCAATCCCTGTGTGTCCAATACTTCTTTGAGCAAATCATCCATTTTAGGTTCAAACGAACAGTTGAGTAAAATAGAGGCCGAAATGCTATCGGATAATACCAATTCAATGATTGTTTGTAGGTTACTTAAATATTGTGCTTCGTGAATAACAATGTATTTATAGGCCGACAAGGTCTGAATCAACGTGGCTTCATCGGCTTCTTCAATAATTTTACGTTCTTTTTTATTACCGAGATTCATTGCCAAATGCTCCAATTGCAAATCGGTTAATGCCTGAGCAATCATCTCTTCTTTACCCGACAAACGTGGGCCTGATACCAATACGATTTTGCTTGTTTGTATTTTTTCTATAAGCTGTTGTTGTTGTAATCTGTTCATTGGTTTTAACCTATTTTTAAGATTACGAATATAGAGATTTGAAATTAAATGAATGGGGTGTGTTGATAAATCTTCAACTTATTCCTTGTAAAATCGGGCTTTACCACAGTGGATTGTTAGTAAATCATTTGAAATTATTAAAATTTAATGCTTGCAAATTGTAATTTCGATATTCTAAAACAAGTACTCATGAACGTACATTTCATAGCGATTGGCGGAAGTGCCATGCATAATTTAGCAATTGCATTAAAGCGCAAAGGCTACCAAGTTACTGGTTCTGACGATGAAATTTTTGAACCTTCCAAAACACGTTTGGCAAAAGAAGGAATTTTACCACAACAAATTGGGTGGAATAAAGCGTTGATTACCGCCGACTTAGACGCTGTAATTTTAGGAATGCACGCCCGAGAGGATAATCCAGAATTATTGGAAGCCAAACGGTTGGGACTTAAAATTTTTTCTTATCCCGAATATTTGTACGAACAAAGTAAAGATAAAAAACGCATCGTTATTGGTGGTAGTCACGGAAAAACAACCATTACCTCTATGCTTTTGCATGTTATCAACGATTTAAAACTCAATGTGGATTACATGGTGGGTGCACAATTGGAAGGCTACGATTGCATGGTGAAATTAACCGACGATGCTCCGTTTATGTTGTTGGAAGGGGATGAATATTTGAGTTCACCAATAGACCGACGTCCGAAATTTCATTTATACCAACCCAATGTAGCAATTTTGAGTGGCATAGCATGGGACCACATCAATGTTTTTCCAACGTTTGAAAATTATGTGGAACAATTTGATTTATTTTGCTCACTTATTACCGACAGTTTTATTTACAACACTGAAGACGAAGAAGTGAAAAAATTGGGAGAGAAATATACCAATAAAATCAAAACCATTCCTTATTCAACACCGACTTACGAAGTAAATAACAAAGGGACATTATTAACTTTTGAAGGAAAGTCTTATCAATTGCAAATATTTGGGCAACACAACTTACAAAATTTAATGGGGGCAATGCGTGTTGGGCAACAAATGGGTATTGAACCATCCGATTTTTTTACCAGCATACAAACATTTACAGGGGCAGGAAAACGCCTGCAAAAAGTGAAAGAAACAGCCGATTTTGTGCTATTCAAAGACTTTGCACATTCTCCTTCAAAATTAAAGGCAACAACAAAAGCCGTGAAAGAACAATATGCTAACAGAACAGTAGTAGCATGTATGGAATTGCACACATTTTCCTCCTTGAAAAAAGAATTTTTACCCCACTACAAAGATGCGATGAAAGCAGCAGATGTGGCCATTGTATATTTTAATCATGAAGTTGTTGCTCATAAAAAATTAGAACCAATTACCGAGCAGCAAGTATTTGATGGTTTCAATGGTGGCGTAACGGTAATGACACAAACAGCGGATGTTCTTCAATTTATAAAAAGTCAAGATTGGCATAATAAGGTGCTTTTAATGATGTCATCTGGAAATTTTGACGGCATAGATTATGAACAATTAGGCAATAAGATTACAAAAGATTAACAAATTATTATAACTTAGTATTTTTATTTGAATTAAATTTGCAACAAATAAATTGAGATAGAATTTGTTACGCTATTTATTTATACTAGTTTTTGTTGGTGCCTTGTTAGCTCATTCGCGCTCTAGCCATTTTTTTGGTATTAGCGAAGCTGATTTAATGGACGGCATTAAGTTGGAAACAGTGATGTTGAACGACAACTGCAGAGAACGCTTAGTCCCCATTGCCATTTACACCAGTTACGCCGATAGTGCAAAACAAAATTTACCTGTTATAATATTCAATCATGGTTATGGCAAAAACCAAGGCGATAGTTATTTAACCTATTCATACATCAACGAATTTTTGGCTTCAAAGGGTTATTGTGTGATTAGCATTCAGCACGAATTAAAAACCGACGAAAAATTACCCTACCAAGGGAATTTACAAGAACTGCGCAAGCCATTTTGGGATAGAGGAGCCGAAAACATTAATTATGTAATAAAAGAATTGGATTCCATTCGTCCGCAACTTAATTTCAAGAAAGTTGTATTGATTGGTCACTCCAACGGTGGCGACATTATTGCTAATTATGCGTTGCAACATCCAGATTCTATCAAAAGCATTATCACATTGGATAATTTAAGAATGCCATTGCCAAAAATGGTTCATTTCTGTATTGTCTATACGTGCTAGTGACACCGAACCCGATCCAGGAGTAATTCCAACTTTGGCCGATCAAAAAAACAAGGTATGAAAATCATTTATTTGCCCAACACCAACCACGGTGATATGAATGATAAAGCAACGGATGAGCAAAAAGAAGAAATTAACCAAGAATTAGCTTATTTCTTAAAGTCTAAAAAGAAAACAAGTTAGTTTTTTTCAATTTTAGGCATTTCTCATATTCTAACACTTGATTTTCACGAGCTAATTTAAGCCCTAAATTAGTGAAACCCCTTGTAAATAGGCACTTTTACCCCTAGTTTATCAACAAAAAGGCAGATTTATCAACATTTTTGCATTTTTTTTAATAAACGGTGCACCGTAAGGGATTATGAATATATTTGTTATAGTTAAAATAATTAATAACATAAAAACTATTATCTATGAGTAAGTCTAGATTTATTGATTCAATGGCTGCAGATGCAGGAATTTCTAAAGCAGCAGCAAAAAAAGCGTTAGATTCTTTCTTAACTAACGTTGGTTCAGATTTGAAAAGGAGAAAGAGTTTCTTTAGTTGGTTTCGGATCTTTTTCAGTTTCTAAAAGAGTACTGGGTCTGGTCGTAACCCACAAACTGGTAAGACTATCAAAATCGCTGCTAAAAACGTTGTTCGTTTCAAAGCAGGATCTGAACTTTCAGGAAAAGTAAACAAATAAGATTTTACTTTCTAATGTAAAGGCTATCCAATTTGGGTAGCCTTTTTTGTTACTTAATAATTTATAACTAAATTTGAAAACAAACAATAGAATCATGAGTGTCATTATCCCCAATACAGAATTCCCCGTATTTTTTCAACATTATTTAAACTTGGTTGATGGTCAATTAATTGATGAATTAGAAAAACAATTGGAATCCTACGTAGCGTTTGTTAAATCTATTCCAAAAGAAAAAGAACTATACCGCTATGCGGAGAATAAATGGACGGTGAAAGAAGTGATTGGACACAATACCGATACGGAGCGTGTAAAACTGGATTGTGCTTTTAGGATTGCACGTGGAGAACAAACACCACTTCCTGGATTTGATGAAGATGCGTATGTGTTGGCAACCAATTTTAACGACCGTTCAATGGATGATTTAATAGAAGAATTTATTTACGTTAGAAAAAGCGCCATCATCCTTTTCAGATCATTGCGCGATGAAGATTTGTTAAAAATGGGAACAGCATCAAACAAACCGGTGAGTGTACGCGCATTGTTTGGGTTTTTAGTAGGTCATATTCGCCATCACGAAAACTTTTTGAAAGAACATTATTTAAAATAATTGTCAAACCATACAGAATTAAACAACTATTTTTCAAACTAAAATCTCTATATTTGCAACCCAAATTAGAGACATGAACGATTTATTACAAAAACTAGAGGCTATCCATTACCGATTTATTGAAGTTGGAAAAATGATTGTTGACCCCGACATCATTGCGGATATGGATCGTTATGTCAAATTAAACAAAGAATACAAAGACCTTGAAGAAATCAACGAGGTGTATTTTGAATATAAAAACTTATTGGGCAACATTCAATCTTCAAAAGAACTTTTAGAAGTTGAAACCGACCCAGAAATGCGTGAAATGGCAAAAGAAGAAATTGAAATTTCAGAAGCCAAACGCCCAGAAATGGAAGAAGCAATCAAGTTTTTGTTGATACCAAAAGATCCAGAAGACGATAAAAATGCCATTATGGAGTTGCGTGCTGGAACTGGTGGTGATGAAGCTTGTATTTTCGTTGAAGATTGCTTGCGTATGTATACCATGTACTTTAAAGAAGCAGGTTTTAACTATGAAATTATCAATACTTCGGAAGGTGCTGTAAAAGGATTCAAAGAGGTTTCAATTGAAATATCGGGTGCAGGAGTATATGGTGCCTTAAAATTTGAATCGGGTGTGCACCGTGTTCAACGTGTGCCTGAAACAGAATCGCAAGGGCGTGTGCATACTTCTGCAATCACGGTGGCTGTATTGCCAGAAGCCGAAGAAGTGGATTTTGAACTCAATATGACCGATGTGCGAAAAGATACGTTTAGAGCATCTGGAGCTGGAGGTCAGCACGTCAACAAAACCGAATCGGCTATTCGTTTAACACACATCCCAACAGGTGTGGTGGTTGAATGTCAGGATGGCCGTTCTCAACACAAAAACTTAGAAAAAGCAATTTCAGTGTTGCGTTCACGATTGTATCAAATTGAGTTGGATAAAATTCAAAATGAACGTGCCGAGCAGCGCAAGACCTTAGTTTCTACAGGTGACCGTTCTGCTAAAATCAGAACCTATAATTATCCGCAAGGACGAATTACCGATCACCGTATCAACAAAACCATATACAATTTATCGGCGTTTATGAATGGTGACATTCAAGACATGATTGATGCCTTGAAATTAGCCGAAAATGCTGAAAAATTAAAAGGTCAAGAAGGATTGTAAATCTTCCCTAAAATCTTTAATAATTAGAACTACTTCCTCCGATGTTTTCTATCGGATGCCAAGTTGTTTTTACTTCCATGCAATCGGTTATGTAGTGCAATCCTTGAGCGTTTTCTTGCGCCCAATCGGCTTGCATTTCTATAAAGCGTTTTACGTTCAAAGCACAATTTTTTGCTACCACAATTGCTTGTTGACCTAAATTGCAGCCACTCACAAAGGCATTTACATCCAAATGAGAAGATAAAACATCGGCCAATTCATCTACTTTTCCTGTAAGAATATTTACAACACCACCAGGCACATCCGACGAATTGATCACCTCTGCAAACGTTACCGCACAAAGAGGTAATGCTTCTGAAGCAAGCACCACAACTGTATTCCCACTAGCAATAATCGGTGTAATTTGCGAAACCAACCCTAACAAAGAAGTAGATGGATCGGCAATTAATGCCACCACGCCCATCGGTTGCAAAGCCGAAAAATTAAAATGCGAAGACGAAACAGGATTAACACTTCCTGCCACTTGGTTGATTTTATCACACCAACCAGCGTAATACACAATTCTATCGATGCTTTTTTCAACCTCTGTTTGTGCTGCTTTGGTTGTTAAACCTTGTAAAATAAGCTCTTCTACAAATTGACTTTTGCGCCCTTCCAACATTTCTGCAATGCGATAAAGAATTTGACTACGGTTAAATGCAGCTCTTTCCGACCAACCACCAAAAGCTTTTCGGGCTGCAACTACTGCATTTCTAACATCTTTTTTAGAACTCAGGCACATGTTTCCCAGCTTCTCCCCTTTTGAGTTGACTGGTGTGTAATATCTTCCTGATTCCGTGCGTGGAAATGCTCCACCGATGTATATTTTATATGTTTTTAAAATTTCCAATCTTTCCATTTTTACTTAATGTATGCTGCTAAACCATGAATTCCGCCTTCTCTTCCAAAGCCACTTTCTTTAAATCCACCAAACGGTGACGTAGGATCAAATTTATTGTAAGTATTGCCCCACACCACACCCGCATTGAGTTTGGATGTAAGGTTAAACAAACGAGCGCCTTTGTCCGACCATACACCAGCCGCTAAACCATATTGCGTGTTATTGGCTTTTTGAATGGCTTCGTCAACCGTTCTAAATGTTTGAATAGTCAATACGGGACCAAAAATTTCTTCTTGAGCAATGCGGTTGGATTGTGCCACGTTTAAAAACAAGGTGGGTTTGCAATAAAATCCATTTGCAGGCAAAGTGCATTCTGGCTGATACATTTCTGCACCTTCTGCTTGCCCCAATTGGATGTATTTTTCAATGGTTTCCAATTGTTTTTTAGAGTTGATAGCACCAATATCGGTGTTTTTATCCAACGGATTTCCAACAATAAGCGTTTGAATACGTGCTTTTAACTTTTGAATAACCGTTGCGGCAATATTTTCTTGCACCAACAAACGAGAACCCGCACAACAAACATGTCCTTGGTTAAAGAAAATGCCGTTTACAATTCCTTCTACCGCTTGGTCTATTGGAGCATCGTCTAAAATAATATTGGCTGATTTACCACCTAATTCCAACGTGCATTTTTTACCCGTTTCGAGTGCAATTTGCTGAATTTTCTTACCCACTGGCGTGGAGCCTGTAAAAGCAATTTTATCCACATCCTGATGGCGCACAATAGCCTCTCCAGTATCACCAAAACCTGTAACAATGTTCACAACACCTGCTGGCAAACCCGCATCTTGTAGCAATTCAGCCAATTTCAATGCCGTTAACGGAGTTGATTCTGCAGGTTTTAACACAACCGTATTTCCACAAGCAAGCGCTGGTGCTATTTTCCAAGCCGCCATGAGTAGTGGGAAATTCCAAGGAATTATTTGTCCAGCCACCCCAATTGGTTCCACTTTTCTGTTGGGAAAAGCATATTCTAACTTATCGGCCCAACCTGCATAATAGAAAAAATGATTGGCTGCCAAAGGAATGTCGATATCACGCGATTCTCGAATGGTTTTTCCTGCATCCAAGGTTTCGATTACAGCAAATTCACGTGCACGTTCTTGCAACAGACGAGCAATGCGGTACAAATATTTGCCCCTCTCCTTGCCAGAAAGTTTACTCCACGATTTAAACGCATTTTTAGCCGCTTTTACAGCTTTATCTACATCTTCCTCACCTGCATTTGCAACCGAAGCTAAAACCTCGCCAGAAGCAGGGTTTATTGTGTCAAAATAGTTACCTGATTTTGGTTTTACAAATTTTCCATCAATGAATAATTCGTATTTTTTTTGGAGTTGAATGTGGTCGGTACTTTCCAATGAGGGAGCATAGGACCAATTCAATTCTTCTGTTTTTTTATTTTTTGCCATTACACTGAATGTTTTTTAATCGATAGAGAAATAATCACTTGATTGGTAAACGCCTGTTTTTTGTTTCACAATTTGCATCAACACATCGTTTGCCAAGCTACTAGCACCAAAGCGGAACCATTCGTTATTGAGCCATTTTGCACCCACTGTTTCATGTACTAAAACCAAGTATTGCAATGCTAATTTTGCGTTGGAAATACCGCCTGCTGGTTTCATTCCCACCATGATACCTGTTTTATCGTAATAATCTTTAATTGCCATCAACATGGTATAGGTTGTTTGCATGGTAGCAGCTGGTTGAATTTTTCCAGTAGATGTTTTAATAAAATCAGCTCCAGCATAAATTGCAATATCGCTCGCTTTGCGGATGTTATCCAAGGTTACCAATTCACCTGTTTCCAAAATAACTTTAAGGCGTGCTTTTCCACACAATTCTTTCATTTTAGCAATTTCATCAAACACAAAATTGTATTCACCCTCCAAGAATTTTCCTCTGGAAATCACCATATCAATTTCGTCGGCTCCATTTTGAAGAGCCAATTTAGTATCGGTTTCTTTAGTCTGCCAGTTGGCTTGTCCCGAAGGAAAAGCTGTAGAAACAGATGCTATTTTGATAGGCGATTTTTCTCCCAATGTTTCACGAGCAATTTTCACCATTGATGGATACACACACACAGCAGCAACGGTTGGAATATCGTCATAAACATCGTGCAAATGGGCAGCTTTGTAACACATTTGACGGACTTTATTGGGCGTATCTTTTCCTTCCAATGTTGTTAAGTCGATCATGTTCAATACCAACTGCAACGCTTGCATTTTACTTTCTTTTTTGAGACTTCGGGTTTGGATACGAGCTACACGTTCTTCTACCCCTACTTTATCAACCTTAGGAGTTAGTGTGAAATCCAAAATTTTTGAGCTAATTAGCTTAGTCATAAATTCTATTTTAAATGTAAAAATAAGATTTTTGAAACTTTTACAAAATAAACTTTCAAAAAAAAGGCCATCCACGTGGGACAGCCTATAACATATCTATAAAAATAGTATTAATTCAATTGACCATCAGAGTGGTAAACCCCATTTTTGAACACTCTTACTTTTAGCAAAATACCGTCTTTATCGTATTCATAAACTTTACCATCCCACAATCTACCATTTCTAAAATCACCATCTTGCCAAATTTCTTGGTTTGCATTATAAACTTTATTATAACCATTTGGTAAGAATTTAGCGCCTTTTGTATTTGGTGTTTTAATTGATGGCGCCATTTCTTTGGATGCTTCTGGATTTTTAACCACAACTTCTGTGTTTACCATTTCTTTCTTTTCAGATTTTGTAACAGCACCACCTTCGTAATAAATCAATTCTTTTACATCTCCATTTTCGTAATAACGTGTTGCTTTTCCTTTTGGTGTTCCGTTATCCGAAGTGTATTCAAATTCTACTTGTCCATTTGGGTAATAGTATTTGATTGTACCTTGTTCGTTTCCTTCATTGTTGTAATATCCTTGGTAAAGTAGTGTACCATCACTGTGGTAGCGCACTAATGAATCCATGTATTTACCCATTGTAAAGGTCCCACGTTCAATCACCACTCCTTTTGGACTCAATTTGATATATTCACTGGGGTCTGTTGTTTTTATACTCACCCTTCAATTTAGGAGTTATACCATCGTTGTAGTACTTTATCCAAGTTCCTTCCTTACGGTCATTAACATAACTACCTTCTTCGATTTTTCCTTCTGCTGGGTAACCTGAATTAGGACGATCTTTTCCAAAGTAAATCCATTTACCTTGTTTTCTACCTTCTTCATCTTTTTTATTAATATCTCCATTTTGATGGTTATCGTCAAAATGGGAAAATGGGAAACTCAATGCGATAGTGCAAGAGATAAAGAGTGATAGTATTGTCATAAGTAATTTTTCGAGTTTCATAATAACCAAATTTATATAGTAATTATAAAATGAGCTGTTTTCTGTATGCAAGTTAAGGTATTTTTTGGAACAGCAATCATTTAATTTGTGTTTTTAGACAAATACTTTGTTTTTTCGATTAACGAATTAATCAATTTTTGAAATATCTACATTTTCTAACATCGTTTGAACCAACTGTTTAACGCCATACCTTTCTTTCCAACCCCAATCTTTTCGGGCAACACTGTCATCGATGCTACCAGGCCAAGAGTCGGCAATTGCTTGTCTAAAATCTGGTTGATAAGTTGTTTCGAAAGTTGGTAAATGGTGTTGGATTTCTTGTGTCAATTCTGCTGGTGTAAATGCACAACCTGAAAAATTATAGGATGAACGCACCGTAAGATTTTCTGCAGGCGCATCCATCAACTCAAGTGTTCCACGAATAGCATCTTCCATAAACATCATCGGTAAACGCGTGTTTTCGGATAAGAAACTGGTGAATTTGTTGTATTTTTTGCTTGGTAGAAAATATCAACTGCATAATCGGTTGTCCCTCCTCCTGGCAATGAGGCATAAGATATTAATCCTGGATAACGGATGCTGCGTACATCAACACCAAATTTTTGATGATAATATTCACACCAACGCTCACCTGCTTGTTTTGATATACCGTAAACTGTTGTAGGCTCCATCACTGTATATTGTGGCGTATTTTCTTGAGGAGTTGTTGGACCAAAAACTGCAATTGAACTTGGCCAGAATATTTTTTCTACATGGCCTTCTTTTGCTAAATCTAGAATGGTAAACAATCCTTCCATGTTTAAACGCCAAGCAAAATCTGGATTTTTTTCAGCAGTTGCAGATAACAAAGCCGCCAATAAATACACTTCTTTTACTTCGTTGTTAATAATGTATTCTCTAACAAATGCTCTATCTAGCACGTCCATTTGAACATAAGGACCATCTTGAATCCCTTCTGAAGGTGAAGGTTTCACATCGGCAGCAATAACATTATTGTTACCTTTTTTGTTTCTTAATGCAACAACAAGCTCAGTTCCTATCTGACCTCCTGCCCCTATTACCAATGTTTTAGCCATATTAGTGTGTATTGATGTTAAAAATACAGCGCAAAAATACAATTTTCAAAGCGTTTAAGACTATTTTATCGTGTTAAATTTTTATGCTTTTTAAAAACTTCAAATTGAAAACTAACATATACTTTTGCAATTCAATGTTTAAAGCGTATAAAAAAGATTTTTGGTTACTTGCCTTCGGTATGTTTTTGTTCATGACGAGTTTCAACCTACTCATTCCAGAACTCAACACCATGATGGAAAATTTGAATGCAGGTGATAAAAAAGGATTGGTTTTTGTCTTTTTTTCAATTGCAGCAGCTTTGGCACGACCATTAGCAGGAAAACTTTCGGATACCATTGGTCGAAAAAAAGTAATGTATGGTGGAGTTATCATTGGTGCACTAACTTGTTTAGCCTACCCTCACATTGAGCTTTTATTTATTTTCTTGTTTATTCGTTTTGCACATGGTTTTAGTGCTGGTTTTTTTCCAACAAGTGCCACAGCAATGGCAACAGATTTACTTCCAGACGACAAACGTGGTCAAGGAATGGGTATTTGGGGAATTTTTATTTCGGTGGGATTTGGCTTAGGACAAATGTTAACACAACCTTTGGTGGCAACCTTGGGTTACCATTCACTTTTTTATGTGGCCTTTGGAATAACGTTGCTGGCTGCGATAATGATTTTACCAATTCAAGAAACTTTACATGAAAAACAACGGGTAGCGTTTACACCACAATTATTAATGGTGAAAGCCAATGATGTGGTTGACCCTCCTGTGCGCCCAGCGGCAATTGTGATGTTGCTTGCCTCAACATGTTCTGGGTTTGTGTACACCATTACACCCGACATTGCTCAATTTTTAGCACTTGAAAATAAAGGAATTTTCTTTGGAATTTATGCCATTAGTTCGTTGGTTGTCCGCTTGTTTACTTCTTCACTTTCGGATAGAATTGGCAGGAGAAAAACCTTGGTTGTTGCGGTTATTGTTTTATTCTTTGCAATGCTAATGACGGGTTTTGCCGATAATCCGCATACATTTTACATGGCGGCAATTTTATATGGTTTTGCATCTGGAATATCGAGTCCGGCTTTAATGGCATGGATGGCCGATTTATCATTACCTCATCGTAGAGGTGTTGGATCGGGAACGTTGTACATTGCTTTGGAGGGTGGTTTTATGTTGGGTGCAGGCTTGTCTATCTTATTCTATGATAGCACAAAGGCAAGTGTTTTAACAACATTTGTAGTTGCATCAACATTTGCCTTCTTTGCATTTCTTTATTTAATTTGGCACTTGATTACCTTTAAGGAATCAAAGTAAACCTAATTCTAATTGAGCCACTTCGCTCATCATGTCTTTATCCCAAGGTGGATCAAAAACCACTGCCACTTTAGCTGTAGTTATCCCTTCTATCTCACCTACTTTGTCTTCCACTTCTTTTGGTAAGGATTCTGCAACTGGGCAGTTGGGTGATGTCAAAGTCATAACGATTTCCACATTTTTATCGTCGTCAATATTCACTTCATAAATCAATCCCAATTCAAAAATATCCACAGGAATTTCTGGATCGTAGATGGTTTTTAATACCTCAATTATTTTATTTTCTAACTCTTCCATAACTATTTTAAAGCGATTAACGCTGATTTTTTTAAATGTTTAACCATACTCAACAAACCATTAGCACGTGTAGGCGATAAATGGTCTTGCAAGCCTATGTCCTTAATGAAATGTAAATCTGCATTAACAATTGCCTCGGGTGTTTCTTCGTTCAAAACTTGAATTAACAAAGCAATTATTCCCTTTGTAATAATCGCATCTGAATCGGCTGTGAAATACATTTTTCCGTCTCTAAATTCATCTGCCACCCAAACGCGCGATTGGCATCCTTCAATCAAGCGGCCTTCTGTTTTTTATCTTCGTCAATAATTGGTAAATTCTTCCTAATTCGATGATGTATTCGTATTTTTCCATCCAATCAGAATAAATTGAAAATTCATCAATTATTTCCTGTTGTTTTTCTTCTAATGTCATTTTAATTGAATTGCACTTTTCTTTTCAACTACAAAAATAACTATTTCAAAAGTTCTAAACTTCTTTTTAGTGCATTTAAAAATACATTCACCTCTTCTAGGGTGTTGTAAAATGCAAAGGAAGCTCTTGTTGTGCCTACAATTCCAAATTTATCCATCAAGGGTTGTGTGCAGTGGTGACCTGTTCTAACGGCTATACCTTGCTTATCCAACAACGTTCCAATATCAAACGGATGCACGCCATCCACCACAAAAGAAATAACGCTTGTTTTGTTGGTAGCTGTTCCAATTATTTTCAAGCCTTCAATTTTTTGCATTTCCGTTTGGGCATACTGCATTAATGCTGATTCATGTTGGTGAATAGCATCTAAATCCAATTGTGATAAATAGTTCAACGCCACACCTGTTGCAATTCCTCCAATTATATGCGGCGTTCCGGCTTCAAACTTAAAAGGTAACACATTAAACGTTGTTTTTTCAAACGTAACTTTATCAATCATATCACCACCACCTTGATAGGGAGGCATTGCATTTAACACATCTTCTTTTCCATAAAGCACTCCAGCACCAGTTGGCCCAAATACTTTGTGGCTGGAGAAGGCATAAAAATCACAATCCAACGCTTGCACGTCAATTTTTAAATGTTGAATAGATTGTGCTCCATCCACCATAAATTTAGCTCCAACGGCATGCGCTTGTTGCACCATTTGCTTGATAGGGTTAATTGTACCCAATGTATTACTTGCGTGTGTAATGGCAACCAATTTTGTTTTGGGCGATAACATTTTTTCATACGCTGCAAGATCCAACTCGCCGTTTTCAAGTACAGGCACTACTTTGAGAACCGATTTTTTGCGTTCACACAACAATTGCCAAGGAACAATGTTGGAATGGTGTTCCATTTCACTGATTATGATTTCATCGCCAGCAGTTAAAAGTTCACCAAAACTATAGGCTACCAAGTTGATACTGTCGGTTGTGCCTTTTGTAAACAATACTTCGTATTCGTGTTTTGCCCCAATAAATCGTTGCACTATTCTTCGCGCTTCTTCGTAGGCATCCGTTGCTTTTTGACTCAAGTAATGCACCCCACGATGAATGTTGGCATTTTCTTTTGCATAATAATGTTCTATGGCATCAATTACCACTTGCGGTTTTTGCGACGTTGCTCCATTATCAAAGTATATCAACGGTTTGCCATACACTTCTTGGTGAAGCGTAGGAAATTGTTTTCTGACCTCCTCAACACTGAATCCCATTTCTAGTTTATTAAAATTCTATGCAAAGGTACGTATTTTGATTTGTATTGAATCATTCTAAATAAGTTAAAATTTATTTTGCTGTATTTCAATGTTTTAAATAATATTTTAAAAATATTTAGTACTATGTATTGCATACTACTGTTTTTAATATATATCTTTGCATAAAATAATTAATATGAATATCGAAAATACACAAGCGCAGATGAAGAAAGGAATTTTGGAATTCTGCATTTTATCGATATTAAAAAGAAAGGAAGCATATCCTTCTGAAATATTGGATGAGTTAAAAGAAGCTCGCTTGATAGTGGTTGAAGGAACACTTTATCCGTTGTTAACGCGGCTAAAAAATGCTGAATTACTCACATATCGATGGGAAGAATCTACTGGAGGTCCGCCTAGAAAATATTTCTCGGTAACTGAAAAAGGAATAGAATTTACTAAAAAACTGGAAGAAACTTGGTTGGAACTGAGCACAACCGTTACAAAAATCACTAAAAATTAAAGATTATGAAAAAAACTGTCGCTATACACATTAAAGGTTTCCCATTCACTATTGAAGAGGAAGCATACCAACGTTTGGAAAGCTACATCAAACGTTTGGAGTCCGTATTGAAAGGCGAAGAAGGTGCCGACGATATTGTGGAGGACATTGAATTACGAATTGCCGAATTGTTGAGCAAAAAATTAACAGGTTCTAAAAGCATCATTGAATTGAGTGATGTGGAAGATGTACTAAACACACTTGGCGATCCATCGGATTATGCAACTGAAGAGGGAACGGAAAAAGAAACTACCTCTAATTATAAAGCCGAATACGACAATACAAGCTATGAAAGACGTTTGTTTCGTGACACGGAATCAAGCTACATTGGAGGGGTTTGTTCGGGTTTATCCAATTATTTTGGTATTGATGTGACTCTCATTCGTTTGGTTTGGGCCATTGCTATTTTTCTTGGTGGTGTTGGATTGTTCTTGTACATTGTGCTATGGATTATCATCCCAAAGGCAACTAGTTCAATTGACAGACTTAAGATGAAAGGTCAACCAATAAACGTGGATACTGTAAAAGAAGAAGTGGACAGAGCCGCTAAAAACATTTCAGAAAAATCACGTCATTTTGCCAACAGCATTAAAAACAATAAAAACATACAAAATGTTGGTTCCTCTATCAAACGATTTTTTAGTTTGTGCTTTGGTTTCTTTTTCACAGCCATCGGTATTTCGTTGCTCATTGCTTTTATAGGATTGGTGATTGGTCGCCCACAAATTATTCCATCAAGCACTGACGCAGGATTTTTATCCATCACTGGCTTAGCCAATCTAGTTGTAGCCAACCCAGCTGATGTACAATTATCATGGATTAGCTTTTATGTATTTGCCATTTCCATTACCCTCTTTTTCTTAATTGGCGGTTTTGTATTGCTGTTTAACATTAACAATAAATGGTACCGCTATGTAAATTTTGTTTTGATTACACTCATTGTAATTGGTTTTACTTTAGGAATGGTCGTTTTTTCAAGAACGGGTAGAGATTTTGCAATCAATGGTGAGACTTGAGAAAGAAATTGCGGCTGTAAATTCCAATCAATTGGTTGTGTTGCCAGTTACTTCGAGTTCAACTACATCTAGCAACTACAAAATTAAATCGTCCAACATGTGGGATATTTATATTGGCAAAGAAAGTATTTCTGTTTCAGATGTATCCATTAAATACAAGCCTTCCAGCGATAGTTTATTTCTGAACAATTGAAAAAAGAAGCCAATGCGGCAACACTTAACAATGCTGTTAGAAAAGCAGAAAACATTCGTTACAACACAGAAATGAAAGGTGATTCTTTGTTCTTACCAGCAAATTATTCTTTCCCAAAATCGGATAAATTTAGAAACCAAGATGTAGATGTTATCATTTACATTCCATGGGGAAAAACGGTAAAAATTGGCAATTCAATCATTGATTTGAGTAAGAAAACAACTGTTTTTGAAGATGATGATGATTGGGACCAACAAGGAGAAATCAGTCAAGATGGAACGTATTATCATTTCGACTAATAATTCTTTAAAAATTAAAGAATAAAAAAACGGCAGTTCTATATTTGGAACTGCCGTTTTTATGTTCAACTTTATAACTTATTTTTTAACTGCTATTTTTTTAACAACGCTTGTTCCAGATGTGAGTGTAAACTCCACAAAATAAACACCATCCACCAATTGATTTACGGAGATTGCATGTTCAGTAGCAATTGCTTTTTGTAACACAATTTTACCGCTAACATCGAGCATTTTAACAAATTTCACATCGTTGCTCATCCAATTAATTTGATTGGATGTTGGATTGGGAAACACACCAAAATCGGCTTCAATAGAAGAAATTCCATTATCGCCAATGCAGAAATTAACTATTTTTGAACTTCCAAATGTGGCTGCTTCTACTTTTGTAATTTGACCTAAAATTTCATTCATTGGTCCTTTAATTACCACCATTCCAGAGTCACAATAACTCATTCCATCGCTGTATGAATCAAAGATTTTAAATGAATAGCAACCTTCGCTCAAACACAATGAATACGTGTGCAAACCTTCGTCGGTATTGTAATAAGCTGGACTTTTATACAACGTATCGTTTGTTGCATTAGTGATTTGCCAACTGGTTTCACTGGCATAACAATCAACGGTTACATCTAAAGTCACAGTATTGGGATTGGTTACCACATATAAATTGGAAGTCATTTTATTGTTATCAGCCACTTCATCGCTTCCACCGTTCACGTTTGTAATGGTTGCTGAAAAAGAATGCCCACCAGCTGTTGCTGTTATTGTAGGCAAGGTTATTTCTTGCGATTGAAACATAGTTAAGTTGCCACTCCAATTGTAGGTTTGATTTTCAACTCCATCCAATCCATAAGTGATTGTAGCCGATGTCAATGTTGTTTGTCCAGTGTTTACCAATGTAATTTTTGGTTCAACTACAGCATCGCACACCGTTCCGCTTACATTTTTTAAATTCACCAAACTTCCATCAAATTGAATGGTTTCTCCTGGCTGGTAACCGTTCACCACCAACGCTCCCGTATTGGATGGGTCTAACCAATATTTTAACTGTGTTGAGCTATCACTCCCCGTTGGATTCCAAGAAATACTAAAACGTCCGTAATAATCAAACCCATCAGTGTTGGAACATGATGCTTGTCCGCCCCACAACTGACCAATAATGCGTTTATGTTGATTGAACAAAGGTGAACCTGATGAACCTCCTTCTGTTGTTGTATTTCGATCCCACTGCACGCGCCAAGTTCCGTTAACATCGCTAACAACTGAGCCCACTTTTGTTTGCGCAGGAACAGATTGTTGATCATCGAACGATATTTTTTTGATATCTCCTTTTGGATGGTGAATTCCAAAGGTGCTTGTTGGGTTCTCCCCTGTTTTATCCCAACCAGAAAAATAAGCATTGTAGGAAGCAGGAACTGTTCCCGATTCCAAGCCGCCTGTTATCTCAACCAAGCAAAAATCAGAGGTAGAACGGCGTGCTCTTAACACCGCACCCGACATAGAAGTGAACGATGGTGATGAACCAGGATTGTTGCAATCAGGTGATTCCCAGTTAAATCGAAACACCCATGATGCAGGGTTGCTGTAACAATGGTTGGCAGTTAACACATAAGGTTTTCCGTCATAAGCAGTGTTGTTTACCAATGCTCCAGTGCAAAAGCCATTGCTACCAGAAACCAACATTACTACGCTGCGTTTTTGATTTGCAAAGGGTGTACCTTCTGGACAATTTACATTTTTGTGGCAAGCACCAGACTGTCCAAAAGCTTTTTCTAGAAATTCTTCGGCTGTTCGGTAACCGTGTGTAACCGTTGCAATGGTTAACTCTCCTTGATTATCATTATTTTCTGGTGCTACGTAGTATTCAACAATAACTTTACTTCCTGGAATTAACTCGGTACCAAGTTGTCCGTTGTAAATGTGTTTTTGTGTAAATTTCCCTAAAATGAATGACTTGTTTGGATTGTAAACAAACAGTGCATTTCCTTCTGGTATTTGCGTTTTTTCAAGAGTCAAATTAACCGTTGTTGCATCCACACATTCTAATTGAAGCAACCACAATTTACCACCATTGGGCAATGACAACCAAGTACCTGAATTATTCAACGTTAAACTGGTTTCATTGTTATAACCAAAACGCCAAGGTCCTTCACCTAAACGATCGGTTTTTACATCTTCTGCTTGCAAAGCTTTGATATCGGGTTGTAAAAATTGAACTACTGGCAAAGTAGATTGTAACGACGACCAATCTGTGCTTTTACCGCCATCTCCTTGAATTTGTCCGAAAATAAATGCTGTTTGAACGATGAATATCAGTAATAAAATTTGTTTCATAGGATGAATTGTTTGTTTTTTAAAAACGATATACGTAAAAGTAAAGTAAAAATTTGAACCTTCAAAAAAATCCATTGGATTTAAAAGAAAATTACTGAAAAAGTTATAATTTTACATCAACAAAATCGCATCATGCTTCAATTTAACAAAGTATTTTATTTACTTACAACTTGCATTTTAATAAGTGTAAGTTCGTGTAGCACCATAAAAAACGCACCATCACAACGCCATGGTTCTTGTTATTTGGAGAATCGTTTGCCTTATACCTTATCATCGGTACCCAAACCACTAATTATTGAAAATTTAGACAGCAATTTAATTCATTCGTTTTCTATTTCAAGTTTAAACATTGCCAATGGAATTGGAGTTTTAGACTTACTTTCAGAATACGTTCAGCATCGCAATAAATACAAAAGTAATCCAACATTTGAATCGCGTTTGCAAGCCATCGAATTGTTTCAAAGAATTGATTACCGCATTAATTTAGCATCGTTAGAAATTTCGTCTATTGCCTCTGAAATGGATTGTGAGGAAGAAAAAATTACGCAATTGGCTGATTTTATGAAAGAAAAAGAAGGTCAAGTTGAAAACCGACTAAACGTTGCTGCTATTGCTGTTGGTGCGGCGGGTGCAATCTTATCTGGTGTGCTCAATGATGGTGGTGAAAAAATTGCTGGAGTAACTGGTGGTATTGTGGAGGCAACTTTGGGTACGCTCATGTTGGTGAATCAAAAAAAGGTTTATTTTGAACATAAGCGCAATGCCTTGGGAGAAGTATGGAATAATGTTTCAAAATCCGAAATTTTTCCTCCTTCCATTTGGTATTATCTTACTTCTAGTGACTTAAATGACGATGACCAAGAATCTAAAGTGCATCAAATTATTGAACGATGGATGGAATTTGAGCAATTTGATGAAGTAAAAGAAAAAAAACGTAAAAAATTAATACAACTTTATTTTGGCGAAGGAGGTGATTACACCACAGAACAATTGTTTAATCGTGCTAATATGTTAGATCAATTGGAATCACACATTAAATTGATGAAACAAGAATTGACCCTTTTAACCATGGAGATTAACCAATACAGAATCAATTAATTATGAGATACTTTTTAACTTTTTTAGTGTTTAGTTGTATTTTGGGTGTCAATGCTCAAAAATTTACAGTTTATAAAACCACGCAACCATTTTATGACATCATCGAATGGAAAGGTATGGGCGGACTTTTACTAAGCAAAGATCCTAGTGGAAATAGCAATCAAATATATCTTACTTTGGTTGGTGAACAAACTAAAAGTAGTTGGGAACAACGTTTTGCGCCATTAGATGGAAAATACACCTACATCGCTAGTGAAAATGCGCGTTATGTATATTTTTTACGTAGTTTGCAACCCGATGCTGGAAAAATTTATTTTGACCAATTAAACTCTGCCGGAAACATCAAAAACACAAGCGTTTCTTATGTTTCTGTAATTAAAAACTTAGGTTTTGACCCTTATTCGCTTGAATTGGTTAACGTAGTTGTAACCGATAAAGCTTTGGTGCATCATTTCCGTTATTTTGATAAAAAAGAAAAAACGCACACCGATATCGCTACGTTTATTACCCATCACAACATGTTGATTTATGCAACCGTTTTAGGCAAAATCCACGATGATGAATTAAAAGCCAATCGTTCTCATCACATTCAATACGCAGGCTTTACAGGGGATGAAATTTGTTTTTCGGGTTATTCTGAAACCAAAAATGGCAAGGGATGGAATGCTGTTGTTTACAACTCCAAAGGGCAAGAATTGAAACGATTTTTAATAAAAAACACACTCGGTTCAACAACTGCTTTTCCAACTAGTGGATTTGGTACAAATGGAGCTTATTATTTGAATTCTCAAAATACGACTCAAAACGGGTTCATCACCTTTCATAATGGCAAATATTACGTTACAACGCTCAACACAACTACAGCTCCGCAATTAGAATTACACGTATTGGCAGATGAAAAACTTACGTTGGTAAATAAGTTTGAAATAGCAAAAAATGCATTAAAAAAACCACTCAACATTGGTGTTTACCCTGTCAACGAAGCTTTGATTTATCGCTTATCTGCTAGTGAACTTGGTGATAAAACCGTAGCATTGTTTACCAACGGAAGTCAACCTTTTTTGAGTGATTATAGCAATTTGGTGGTTTACAACATTAGTCGCGCATTAATGCCTACACCACCATCAACTTTTGTTGCTACTTTGGCGCAATACAATTTGTTTTTTGACAGAACGCAGCTTAAGACAGTAACTGATATGGAATTTGAATTAAAACAAAAATGATAGTAGGAATTTGTGGGGGGAGTGGCTCTGGAAAAACCACCTTATTAAAGCGATTAGAATCTGTTTTTTCAGAATTGAAACCAAGTGTATTTTCAATGGACAACTATTACATTCCCTACGAAAAACAAATGCGCGATGCCAATGGTGTTGTCAATTTTGATTTACCAAGCGCACTGGATGAACATGGGATGACCAAGGATTTAACTCAACTTGTAGCTGGCAATCCCATTGAAATAAAAGAATATACCTTCAATACACATCCTTCTAAAAATGTATTGATTACACTAAATCCTTCGTCATTAGTTATTGTTGAAGGATTGTTTTTATTTCATTACGAAGGCATTCGAAACCTATTGGATTTTTCAATTTTTGTGGATGTTGACCCTAAAATTCAGTTAGACCGACGTTTGTATCGCGACCAAGAAACAAGAGGTTACACCTACGACGACATCATGTATCAATGGGAAAACCATGTTACACCGTGCTACAACAATTATTTGTTACCTTATAAAAAGGATGCTGATTTTATTTTCCGCAACGATGAATCTGCGGAAAGCGATTTCAAGCAATTAAAAGAAATAATTCAGCAGCGAATTACTTTTTAGAATTCTCGTATAATTTCATTCCTTTCTCCAACCACGATTTAAAATCAGCTGGGTTGCTGTGTGTTTGGTAGCTTGCTGAACCTACGTCAATGTGCGTTCCATCTGTATTTTTCAATACATAATATGGTTGAGAAGTTACTTTGTAATCAATTACTTGTTTGGCTGTCCATTTATCACCCACTGTTTTCAACTGCACTTTACGCCCGTTTGGATAAACAACTTCCACCTGTTCTTCTTTAGGCAAATCTGTACGTTCATCCACATACAAGGACGCAATTACCACTTTATCACGAAGAATTTCTATGACACCAGGTTCACCCCAAACCGATTGTTCCATTTTACGGCAATTCACACAATTGTGACCTGTAAAATCGATGAACAAAGGTTTTCCAACTTGTTTAGCATAGGCTTCTGCTTTTTCCAAATCGTGAAATACATAAATATTTTGAGGCCCCAAGTGCGTTCCTTCTGGCGCCGCATTTACAGAAACTGATTCATTTACCGTAGCTCCAACACCAAGAGGAGATTCACTGTAATGCATTGGTGGTGGAAACGCACTGATTAATTTCAACGGAGCACCCCACATTCCTGGAATTAAATAAATAACAAACGTCAAAGTTAACATCCCTAATGAAGCTCTCCCAACAGAAATTTTATCCGTTTTTGAATCGTGTGGAAGTAACACCAACCCAAACAAATACAAGGTTAAGAACCCAAATACAGCAATCCAAATAGCAATAAATACTTCACGTTCCAACCAATGTGCTTGCCAAGCTAAATCGGCGTTGGATAAAAATTTGAATGCCAAAGCCAATTCAAGTAATCCTAACACCACTTTTACGGAGTTTAACCACCCTCCCGATTGTGGTAAAGAGTTCATCCATCCTGGGAAAGCAGCAAACAATGCAAACGGCAAGGCCAATGCCAATCCAAAACCAAACATTCCGATAATTGGTGTCATTCCACCAGTTGATGCGGCTTCTACCAACAAGGTTCCTACAATTGGTCCGGTACATGAAAAAGACACCAATGCCAACACCAATGCCATAAAGAAAATACCTACCAATCCGCCTTTATCGGCTTTTGCATCGGCTTTGTTCACCCATGAGTTAGGCAATGTAATTTCAAAAGCTCCCATGAATGAAATTGCAAAAATGACCAATAACACAAAAAAAGCAATGTTGAACCAAGGGTTGGTTGACATTTCATTGAGTTTACTTGCAGAACCTGTCAGCATCACCAAAGCACCTAAAGCCACGTAAATTGCAACGATAAAAAAACCATAAGTTGTTGCATTTTTTATCCCTTTTGCTTTTGTTTTAGATGTTTTTGTAAAATAGCTCACCGTCATAGGTATCATTGGAAATACACACGGTGTAATCAATGCCAACAAACCACTTAAAAAGACAATCCGAAGATAACCCAAATGGAATGTTTTTTAGAAAGCGGTGCTTCTGAAGCTTGCAATTTATCTTGCTTTCCAACTGTTGGTGTTTCAACTGTTGTTTGCTCATTTGATACATCCGATTGAACAGCATCTTCATTTGTTGGCACTATCGTTTCATCAACACTTGATTCATCTGCCGCACCTTCAACGCCTTTTACTTTCACTTTAAATTCATAGGTATAATCTGGAAGGCATTTTACTTCATTACATGTTTGGTAATTAAAAGAACCCGATAATTCAAAATCTTTAGATGAAAGAACTTTAATTTTTTGTTTAATTTTAAATTTCCCCTCGTGATATGCTAAATTTTCATCTGCTAATTCATCGTATTTTTCAATCGGTTTTGGTTCAATCAATCCACCAACCAATTGAAAATCTTTGGATTTATTCAAAATAAATTTGGTGGGCAAACCAAAACTTCCTTTCGGTAAAACCGATGCGTTGATGTGCCATTTTGGAACTACGGAAACATCTGCAACAATATATGCTGTTTCGTTTGTTTGTTCAACAGAAAATTTAACCTTTACCATGTCTTCAGGAAATTCCATCTGACCAAAAGATTTTCCAATAGAGATTGTAAAAATGGTAACAACTAAAAATATTTTTAAAAAGATATTGAAGTTTTTCATGCTATCAATTGCTAGTTTTATAAATGATTAGTTGTAAAATTAACAACTAAATCTATAGTTGCTTTTATTTTTACAATTATTTAAGGATTAAACTTAAAATAAATTAGAGTCATTCTTGAAAACCCAAACTAAAAATTCACCGCGATTATACGTGCAATTGGCAACCAAATTCCACCTTTTAGACAAATAAACTTTTCACCTTTTGCCCAGATTGTAGTTTCCACTCGTTTTAATCCATCGTCATCAGTAAAAACAATAGAAACTTTAGTATGATGTGCATTCCCAAGCGTTACAGCTTGTTCTAATTGCTTTTCTAATTCAATATTTTTATCAGCAATTATAATATTTTTGAAGGGTAAAAACGGAATTTGTTCCTTTTCTACTAGTTGAGGAGTTGATTTATTAGTTTCCATAGCATATAATTTGATTAAATCTAAGTTAATCATTTTACGAATATATGCAACTAAAACACAATTTTATTTTGATTTTCCTCCTTTGTATTTCCCAGGTTTCTTACGAGTCCACGGATAACGTGGCTTATCGTTACTTTTGTTAATCTCTGATTTTTGGAAACGATAAATTACGCCTGCAGTGTATTGCATGTAATTTCCGTTAGTACGATAAAAGTTCGGTACTAATCCAAATTTTGCATTTGCCTGTAATCGAATTCCCCACCCTTTTCTAAAAATAAAATTAGTTCCAAATGGCACATTGAAAGTTGGATACGCATTGGGTGATGTTGCTGAATTGTATGTAAAACTCATCCCTACACCTAAATAAGGATCAAACCAACTTGCTTTTTTGTACAAATATTCATAAATGCTATATTTTAATGCCAGATCTGTCATAAACATAAAACCAGCATTTTTTGTTGCATTCACAGTTTTTCCACCAGAATATTGATTAAATGATAAAGTCAATTCTGCACTTAAGCCATATTTGATATAACGATCAACAGAAACGTATGAAGGATAAGCCACAGCACTCCATCCTTTTATAAAATCAAAAAATTGGAACGTTTTGCCGTCATTATCTACCAAACTCCAGCCAGCACCAACCATCCAAGTATAGGGTTGATATGTTTTAAACTTCAAGTAATCAGATTGTGAGTAGGACTTAGGTAAAACAAATATTGCAAGTACTGCAATCAACAAAATTCGTTTCATTTCAAGTAATTTTAGTGCCAAATATACCTATTTTATAAAAATTAACAACTTGTTAAAGTGTTTTATTTTGAACTTCCTTTGTATTTCCCAGGTTTTTTTCCAGCCCACTTGTGTTTGGATTGATTAAAATTATTTTTTTTCGTGTATTTAGGTTTGATTCGATACAATAAAGTTGCTTGATAATGGATGTAATTTGAGTTATTGTAGTATAATTTAGAGACCAATCCTAATTTCAATGTGCTTTGTAATCGAATACCAAATTGTTTTATCCAAAATTGCACTCCTAAAACACCATTGCCTGTAAAATAATTTGTTGCGCTTGAGGTATTTAACGACGTGAAACCAACTCCAAGTCCAATATAAGGATCAAACCATTTTGTAGGTTGTAAAAACTTATAAAAACTATACCTAGAAGTTAAATCTATTGCAAACATTTCTCCAGTTGGATAAACATCATTGACCATCTTTTTTCCATTCATTTGATTATAAGATGCGGATAATTCTAAACTAAAGCCATGTTTTAAGTACCTATCGATTATAAGGCTTGTTGGATAAGGATGCATCAACCATGCTCCTTTTATATCTAAAAAATGCGAATGAGAGCGACCGTCGTTGTCAACAAAACTCCATCCTGCACCTATCATCCATGTATAAGGTTTAAACGATCTGAATTTTAAATAATCGGATTGTGCATTACCTGTTTTGAACAGACTAACACACACCACTAATAGAATTATGTATCTAAATTTCATAGGTAATAGAGTTTATTTATGGCGAATATAAACAAAAAAACTCGGACCAAAGCCCGAGTTTTCCTAGTATCTTCAAAAGAACATTTCTTAGCTATTCGCCAATGCTACGAAATCATCGTATGAAACTTCTTTTTCGTTTAATTTAACGGTATTTTTGAAGTAAGTTGTCAATTTTGACTCAGCCAACATATCGTAAATACGGTTTACTTCTTCTTTGTTTTGCAACACTTGCATTGCACTTTTTGTTAACTCAGCATCTTCTGGCGCTGGAATTCCGTATTGTGCATAATTGCTCACCAACAATCCTTTTGTGAAATCAATAACTTCTTGTTGATCCAATTTAATATCATTTGATTTGAAGATTTCACCTTGAATCAATTGCCATTTTAAACCTTCTGCATACGAATTGTATTCTGCAGCAATTTGCTCATCCGTTACCGGTTTTTCGTTGGATAATTTAATCCATCTTTTCAAGAATTCATTTGGTAATTCAACCGTTGTTTTTTTCATCAAATCTTCGTAAACTGATTTTGTCAACAAACGATCTGAATCATTAGCAAACATATTTTTCAAGTCTTCAGCAATTTTTGCTTTCAACTCTTCTTCTGTTTTAACAACTTCTGGTCCGAATAATTTAGTGAACAACTCTTCATTCAATTCAGCCAATTCAATACGCTTGATTTCATTTACTGTCAATTGGAATTTTTTAGACAATTCTTTTGCTTGCTCAGCTGTTACACCTAACATTGCTGCCATGTCTTTTTCTCCTCTTGAAACTTTTGCAGGGTCAACAACAACTTTGTCGCCAACTTTCAAACCTTTCAATGCTTTTTTAGTTGCTTTGTCTTCAACAAACTCAACCGAAATTGTAGATGAATGCATTACACCACCTTCTTTGATTGTTTCGTCGTCGTTTAACTCAACAAAAAGACCCATAATCATGTCTGTGTCTTCTGTTTTGTCAGCCGAAGTTAATTTTCCATAACGACGTTGCAAATCACTGATTTGTTTACCAATCAACTCATCGTCTACTTTAACTTTGTTGTAATCAAATTTGTCTTTAGACGATAATTTAATTGAAATTTCTGGCGATAATCCAATTTCATACGAAAATTCAAATGTAGATGGATTGTCAAAATCACCTTTGTCATTCACTCCTTCTTTTGGAATTGGATTTCCTAAAATACTGATTTTGTTTTCTTGAATGTAATCGTACAATGCTTTGTTAACGATTTTATTCAACTCCTCAGCCAAAACACCTTTTCCATATTGCTTTTTAATCATTGCAGCAGGAACTGTTCCTGGACGGAATCCTGGAATTTTAGCTGTTTTTCTATATCTTTCTAATTCTTTTTTAACGTTTGCATCATAATCTGCAGCTTCTACTTCTACTTTCAATACTGCATTCAATGCATCGATGTCTTCACGAATAACTCTCATCTAAATCAAATTTTAATAAATAAAAAATGGCATAAGTAGCACTTACACCATTTAGTTTTCGTGCGGATGGAGGGACTCGAACCCGCACACCTCTCGGCACTAGATCCTAAGTCTAGCGTGTCTACCAATTTCACCACATCCGCAATTGTTTATTTCAATGGTAAAGTGCTCATCACCTTACACCCAACTTTCTTTTGGGTTTGCAAAGATACTATTTTTTTATTTTAAACAAGGGGTTGACCACTTTTTTTTAATTTTTAGAAAAATAATTTGAACCAAAACGCATTTTAAGTGTATGGATTACTATACTTTTATAAAAAACAAATGGCTATGAAACGTTTTATTGTCCTATTTTCTTCAATTGCACTTGCTCTTATCTTGCTTTCGGGTGGCTGCGATGAGAAAAAAACAAATTCAGAAAATACAACCACAACTATGAATGAAAATAAAAAATATACTTTCACAGATTACGATGCTAGTTGGAAAAAAGTGGACTCGCTAGACGCTAAAAATCTTCCAAAATCTGCCCTTGATTTAGTTAATCAAATTATGGCAAAAGCAACATCTGACAATAATCAACCGATGCAGTTCAAAGCACTGATGTATCAATTAAAATACAGTCAAGTGTTGGAAGACAACGATTTCAATGCCATTCTAGCTAAAATCAATCAATTGCAAGCACGCAACCAAGCACCTTTATCACAACTTTTATCTTCTTTAAAAGCTGAATTGATTTGGAATTATTATTCCAACAACCGTTATCAAATTCATAACCGTTCACAAACGCAAAATTTTGAGTTGAACGACATTACAACATGGGATTTAAAAAAATTAATGAACGAAGTTTTTACAAATTTCAATGCTTCATTAACTAATAAAGAACATAATCAATCCATTGCTTTGCAAGCTTGGGATTACATTCTCACCAACAATACGCCAGAAACCTATCTCTCTGCACCAACAGTTTATGATTTCTTGGCTCACCGAGCATTGTCTGTTTTGCAAAATGACGAACTTTCAATTACCCGCCCAGCCGATAAATTTGCGGTTAACGATAGCACCTATTTTGGCTCCGATAAACAGTTCTTGGCCATCAATACACAATCAGAAGATTCGCTTTCAACACAGCTACACTATGTGAAAACCTTGCAAGAATTGGTGCGTTTTCATCAAACTAATAATTATCCAGTTGCCAAAGTGCGCAATCAATTAAAACGTTATTTGTTTGTTTATCAAAACAGTGTTTCGGAGCATAAATCAACTTGGTATGAGCGCGCATTGCAATCTATGCAAAAAGAATTTGCAAACAATCCTTCTATTGGAGAAATCAACGCCGCTTTGGCTAGTTTGTATATTGATTTAAGCGCCAATGCAGCCAAAAATAGTCCTCATTATTCACTATTGAAAAAAGCACATGAGCTGTGTACTTCTACTATTAAAAACCATCCAAATTCAGTGGGAAGTAGCCAATGCTCTGAGTTATTAGCAACCATTGAACAAAAATCAATCAATGGTAAAGTGGAAGCGCATTATCCGTCTAACAATGCCATTCTTGCTAAAATAGATTTTAAAAACGTGTCGCGTATTTTTGTGCAAATTTATGCGTCGAATGAGGATAGTAAATTCAAAAACTATTACCAACCCAAAGAAACAATAAAAAAACTAAAACTGATTTCCTCGCAAGAAGTTCAGCTTCCATCAACAGACGATTTTCATGAACATACAACTGAAATTGCTTTAAAACCGTTAGATTATGGCAATTATGTGGTGTTGTATTCAAGCAATCCTGATAAGTTAGACGATTATAACGAACAACATTGGTTATCGAATTTTCAAGTAACGGATTTGGCATTTTCTACTCGTCCGTTGGGCAATGGTACTTCTGGAATTCAGGTGGTAAACCGACAAACTGGTGCTCCTTTGGATAAAACAACAGTGAATGTGTATGAGTCAAAATACAACTACAAATTGAGCAAATACGAAGGAAAATTACTCCAAAAATACACCACCAATGCAAATGGATGGGCAGTTTTGGCACATTCCAACGAATCGTATTCTAAAATCATTGAAGTTGTAAACGGTAAAGATGTGCTTTCTACCAACAATAGTTTGTATAAATACGACAACAATCATGAACAAACGTATTCAGACCATATTTATACCGATAGAGCAATTTATCGTCCTGGACAAACCGTTTATTTCAAAGGTATTCGTCTTGCACACAACAATAAAAAAGTTGAAATCGCACCTAATTCATCAGTTCGTATTGGGTTCAAAGATGTGAATTATGAGGAAGTGAGTGCACTCAAGCTGACTACCAACGAATATGGCTCATATACAGGTAGTTTTAGAATTCCAACGTCTGGACTAACGGGCGAAATGAGCTTGGAAACAGAATATGGATCTATTTATTTTTCTGTAGAAGAATACAAACGTCCAACTTTTAAAGTAGATTTTGAGAAATCCAAAGAAGAATACAAACTTGGAACAACCGTTAAAGTTGAAGGAAATGCTATGGCATACGCTGGAAATGCGGTGGACAATGCAACGGTTAATTATGTAGTGAAACGCAAATCGTATTTGCCATTTTGGCGTGCTTATTATTACAGAATTAGTCCATACACATCAACAGAAACAATAATTTCCAAAGGAACAGCAATTACCGACAAGGAAGGAAAATTCTCATTCAGTTTTGATGCAGAAAAAGACCCTACGCACCGTCAAGGGTTCAATTACACCTATACAGTGGAGGCAGATGTAACTGATATGAATGGAGAAACACGCTCGTCTATTAAATATATTCACATCAATGAAAGTGCAGTGCAATTGAATGTTTCTGTAAAAGATGCATTGGATAAAAGCCTAGAAAACACCCTCACAATCCATACAAGCAATGCTGATGGAGAGCCTGTAAATTCTAAAGGAACCATTGTTATTTCCAAATTAAAATCGGTTGATGAGTTAACACGATCAAGAATGTGGGAGGCACCCGACATGCCTTTGTTGTCTGAAAGTGAATTTAAAGCAAAATTCCCATATTTGAGCAATTCAACTACTTCTCAACAATTCAAAGAAGTGGAAAGTGAAACTGCTCGATTAGCATTTGACACCGAAAAATCAACAAACGTAAAATTAAACACATCCAATTGGAAAACAGGAGAATACAAAATAGAAACCACAACCAAAGATAAATATGGTGTGGAAGTAAAAGACGTGCAATTTATCATCTTAACCGATATGCGTGCTACAGAAGTTCCCTTCCCTACTATTTTCAATGCTTATAATTTAAAATCATCTTATGAACCGGGTGAAACGGTGAAAATTCCATTTGCCAGTTCGTTGAACAATCAATTGGTATTGGTAGAAGTTTTTGCTGCTGGGAAACTTATTAGCCAACAACACGTTCGCCTTTCAAACGAACAAAAAGTGTTTGAATTTAAGGTGGAAGAACAGCACCGTGGCGGACTCAACATTCAATTATCTACCATTCGCTTTGGAAAATCGTATCAACAAGAATTTAGCATTTTGGTGCCTTATTCCAACAAAGATTTGAAGGTAAGTTTTGAAACTTTCCGCAATAAATTGGTGCCTGGCGAAAAAGAAGAATGGCGTTTGCGCATCACAGGACCTAAAAAAGAAAAAGTAGCTGCCGAATTGTTGCTTACTATGTACGACGCTTCGTTGGATGCATTCCGAACACAAAGCATGTTCTTTTCTCCGTATGCACAAAGTACCTATGTTGATTCACGACATTATGTTGGCATGGGCGTTTCTTATGGTCAATCGTATCATTACAGAACGTATGGCTCATATAATCCTATAGGTGTTCCACAATTGAATTTCTACAATTTTTATTTGAATGATTTTTATTATAACGATGGGATTATAGTTAAAGAATATTCCGTTGCATTGAGCGCTAAAGGTGCCAGAGGTGATGAAGCATATATGTCGGAGAAAAAAGAAATGGCACCACCACTTGAAGAAAGTGCGAATGCAGAAATTGATGCCGACTATGCTGGCGGTTTAGCAAGTAAAAATGCAGAATCATTGGCTAAAACTGCTACACAAACGGGCAAAGAAATTCCATCGTTGAGAACTAATTTTAATGAAACGGCGTTTTTCTTACCACAATTAAAAACCGATTCCAAAGGTGATGTGTTGGTAACATTTACAGCACCTGAATCATTGACCAGTTGGAAGATTTTAGGCATTGCCCACACCAAAGATTTGCAATTTGCCAACATTGAAAACGAGGCAGTAACCCAAAAAGAATTGATGGTGCAAACCAATTTACCACGTTTTGTGAGAACAGGTGATGAAGTTATGTTGACCTCCAAAATAAGCAACCTGACAGAAAAAGGAATAAGCGGCAGTGCTCAATTGCAACTTTTTGATGCTGCAACAATGGAAAATGTGAGCGCTCGTTTTGAGTTGAATCAAAGTGCTGTCAATTTTTCATCTGAGGCAAAACAAAGCACGGTGGCATCGTGGAAAATTAAAGTTCCAGCCGATTTTATGAGAAGTTTGGTGGTGCGTGTTACGGCAAAAGCTGCCAACCATACCGATGGCGAAGAAATGACACTTCCAGTGTTGACCGACAAAGTTTTAGTAACCGAAACAATGCCGATGACCTCAAACGGTGTAGGAACAAAAGCATTTACCTTTGAAAAATTGTTCAACAATAGTTCAACAACATTAACCCATCATTCGGTAACCATGGAATATTCATCCAACCCTGCGTGGTATGTTATTCAAGCTTTGCCTTACATGATGGAATATCCGTATGAATGCTCGGAGCAACTATTTACTCGTTTTTATGCCAATGCTATTGCAAGTAACATTGTTCGTTCTACTCCAAAAATTAAAGAAGTGTTTGAAAAATGGAAATCCAGCAATCCCGATGCTTTCTTGTCCAATTTGGAGAAAAACCAAGAGCTAAAAACTGTTTTATTGCAAGAAACTCCGTGGGTTTTGGATGCTAAGAACGAAACGGAGCGTAAAAAACGAATTGCTTTGTTATTTGATTTCAATAAAATGGATAACGAATTGGCCAACAACTTGCAAAAATTAGTAAAAGCACAAGTTAGCAATGGAGGTTTTCCGTGGTTTCCGGGCATGCCAGAAAGTCGCTACATTACTCAATACATTGTAAGCGGTATGGGGCACCTCAACGAATTAGGCATCACTTCCATCAACGAATATAACGATGTGCAAAACATGATTAAAAACGCCATCAATTATTTGGATGGGCAGTTGGTGAAAGATTACAACTATTGGAAAAAGGAAATGGCGAAAAACAAAAACATTCAATACGAACCAACCAATTTGCAGTATTTGTATGCCCGTTCGTTTTTCAATTCCATTAAAATGTCTAAATCGGTGCAAGAAGCCTTTGATTTTTTCCGTGCAAATACCGAAAAAAGATGGACAGAATACAGCTTGAACAGTCAAGCAATGTTAGCTTTAGCAACGCACCGTTTAGGAAATGGCACATTGGCAAACGACATCGTTAAATCAATCATGGAGCGTTCCATCACTACCGAAGAAATGGGAATGTATTGGAAAGAAAATACCAGTGGCTATTATTGGTATCAAGCGCCAATTGAAACCCAATCGTTGATTATTGAAGCGTTGACTTTCATCACAAAAGATGTAAAAGCAATCAACAATGCAAAAATTTGGTTATTGCGCAATAAACAAACCAGTGATTGGAAAACAACAACCGCCACTGCTCATGCTGCTTATGCGTTGTTATTGGGTGGAAACTCGTTTGCAGCAACACCAGAAAATGCGATAATAGAAATCAATGGTAAACAGATAAAACCAGAAGATTTTGGCACGCAAGCAGAGGCTGGAATAGGTTATTTCAAAACAACTTGGACAGGAAAAGAAGTTTCAAAAGAATTGGCAAAAGTAAAAGTTACCCGCAAAGACGATGGATTTAGTTGGGGTGCAATGTACTGGCAATATTTTTGAATCGATGGAAGAAAAGTTACAAGTGCTACCACCAACTTAAAATTGAAAAAACAATTGTTTGTGGTGCAACAAACCAATGCCGGCGAGGTGATTGTTCCTTTAGCCGATGGAAGCAAGGTAAAACGAGGCGATAAAATCAGAGTGCTATTGAGTTGAACACCGATGAAATTTAGAATACGTGCATGAAGATTATCGTGCAGCAGGTTTTGAACCACTCAATGTTTTATCGAGCTACAAATGGCAAGATGGTTTGGGCTATTACGAAAAACACCCAAGGACGTTGCAACGCATTTCTTCTTTGATTATTTACCGAAAAGAACGTTTTTGAATGCGATTTGCGTGTTTTCTGGTGGTAATTTTACCAATGGTTTTGCAGAGATTGAATGCATGTATGCGCCTGAGTTTAAATCTCACTCAACGGTGTTACGAGTTGTGGTAGAATTAAGTGCGATGAATTATATCGGGTGGGAGGATTAAAATAGAAAGTGGAATTGCTGAAAAATTTTCATTAGTTCAAGAAAGTAGCAAAGAAGTTAAAAGCATTAATTTATTTCACTCACCTTAACTGTTTAAGGGTAAAAGAACTATTGAAATTAGAATCTGCCCTATAGTAAATAAAAATGTTCTATCATTTCTAATGAAATAATAATTTACTATCTTTGTAGTATGAATAAGGCTAAAATCAATAAGGACATAGTTATCAAATCTGTAGCTAAAATGCTTTCAGATAAGGAAGTTGTGCGTTCTTATATGAAAGGTAAAACCTCAATAAATACTCTTACAAAAAAAGGCATCAAACTTGCGAACCCACTATAATTACGCTTTTGATAACATTACAAATACGTACAATTTTACAACCAAAAATAATATTTTGTATCGTGTCGCTTTTGTAGTGGATGAAACTTTTAGTGCAATTTCAAACGAAGATATTCCAAATATTTTTCAGTTAATAATCGACAAAGCAAGTGATGAACTTGAGCCGTATGACGCAAAAGTTTCAAGGACTATTGAAAATATTGTAGAGCGTTTCTTTCACAATGTTCTCAATTCAATGATTTACATTTGTTCAGATGAAGATGACAAAGCAAAAACTCGTTTTAAAGTTTTCGACAGATGGTATAAAAAATCTGAATGCAAATCATTTATCGTAAAAATTGACAATATTATTCAGTTCAAAATCTCTGAAACTGAAACACAGAAAATGTACACTTCATTTATGTTTCATCAAGACAATCCAACTCATCAAAAATTAGTTGAAATTTATTACCAAATAGAGAAAGCACAAAACGAAGAAAAATAAAAACAAGAGTAACTCAACACGAAATCACACATTTTAGGAATAATTATTTATAACAATTTAGATAAATATTCCTTGTCGAGTAGTTTATTTTCATTTTTATTGTGTTAACTATTCATTTTTTACCTTATATTTGGTATATGGGAACAGCAGAATTAAAATTAAATTTACACAAATTGATTGATGGAGTGCAAGACAATAGTATTTTAGAGGCTGTTTATACATTACTCTCTAAAGCTAATGTAAATACTGAAGATGATTGGTACAATTCTCTTCCTGATGAAATAAAAGCATCCATTGAGCGTGGAATTTCTGAAGCTGACAACAAGCAATATGTTCCCTATACCGAAGTAAAGGCAAAAGTAAATAAACTTTTTAGGCGAACAACATGAAGGAATCGCACTCCATTTATTGGACAATAGAAGCTGAAAAAACCTACATCGATACACTTGCTTTTATTCTAAAACGATGGACAATCAAAGAAGCAACACACTTTGAATTACTAACTGAAGAATTGCTTAAACAACTCTCTACAAATTTGAAACTTTGTCCTGAAATAAAAAAATTAAATATTCGAAAATGTGTTGTATCAGAACAAACCTCTCTCATATACAGAATACAATCACAGTCAATAGAATTAATTGCATTTATAGACAATCGAAGTCAACATAGATATTAAACCACCTATTCTAAAAAACAAAACTCTATTGTAGAAACTTTAATTTGATTTTTTCTAAAGTGTGTAATTGCAAAAAGAGAATTTAGGTTCAATGATTCTGCATAATTTGGTTACCACCTTCTTTTACATTTCTTGTATACAAATCGGTAATTATTCACCTTGTTTATCCCAAAAGATTTAATGTAAGTGCTTATTTTCTACCTCAATAATATGTGTAGAAAATATAAAAAAAGCTGGCAAAACATTCATTCTACCAGCTCTTAATCGTTCAACAATTTTATTACCTACCGCCGCTACTTTTAGGTCTATTTATAGGAGTGGTGTTGGTAATTGGGCGTTTTGTACTTTCAACCTTGTTTTCTGTGTTGGTTTTAATGTTACCATCTATCACATTGGTTGGGCGTTTTATGACGTTGCTTGTTGGGCAAGGACCTTCAGTGGCACCTTTTCGTTTATAATTGGCCCATTCCAATTTATTGATTTCTTTGGTCACCTGAACGCCATTTTCAACTACACAAATAATCATTTTGTTGGAACCAATGGTGTTGCTTAATGAATCTGTTTCGTTGTTTACATTTTGTTGCTGACAAGCTCCCAACGTAGCACCTTTTGCTTGATAAGCAGCCCATTGCGATTCTTTGATGGTCATGGTAATGTTGGTATTACCTTGTGGAACACAAATTACGATGTCGTTATCTTGTTCTATAACAGGACAAGCGCCCAACGTTGCTCCCATTTGCTGGTATTGTGCCCATTGCGATTCTTTAATCGTCATGGTGGTTAAATTTGCCCCTTGACGCAAACAGATGGTAATGTCTTTATCAACTGGACATTCACCCAACGTAGCACCTTTTGCTTCATAAGCCGCCCATTGCGATTCTTTAATGGTCATCGTTACACGCGTATTTCCTTGCGGAACACAAATTACGATGTCGTTGTCAACTACCGGACAAGCACCCAATGTTGCTCCCATTTGTTGGTATTGCGCCCATTGCGATTCTTTGATGGTCATGGTAACACGTGTGCGACCTTGTGGAACACATACAACGATATCATTATCCGGCTTGCTTTCGGTTGTTACCTGACACAATTTGGTTGCCGATCCAAACGGATTGGTTGCAGTAACTTCCAACGTATAAGTTTGCCCGTATTCTGCATTGATGCTAACATCAAAATTATATCCGTTGGCAACTTGCGTAAACACAGCGTTGGTTACCACTTTGTTTTGCACTTTTATTTGTATCTGATTGGTAGATGTAACTCCAAGCACTACTCCCGAAAATTTATATGTTCCATGCGCCACAGTTACATTGCAATTGTTGGTAATATCCACCGTTGGTTTGCTACCTGTTACTGGTTTTTTATAGGAAATAGTGGCACTTGAAACAGCTTCTCCACAACTGTTTTTTGCAGTGATTTGTATTAGGTTTGAGCCTTCATTCAATTGAACGGTTTTGCTATACACACGCGTTGTGCTGTTATACGTTCCAACTGATTGTGCAACTCCATTAACCGTTAAAACAACTTCATTTGCATTATTAATATTCAAAATAGATGCTTCGATGGTATAATCTCCTTTTGAAACAGAAATAGTTGAAGTCAATGGTTTAATGAAAGTAACAACTGGCTTATCACATGGTTGATTGTAAACAATTACAGAATTTGCACTTGCTTTACCACATTCGTTGGTTGCGCTCAATTCGATGGTGTTTTCTCCAGCTTTCAATGTAACAGTTGCTGAAAACAATCCTGTTTGCAAACTAAAATTATAGGCAGAAATTGCAACGCCATTCACCTTAAACACAATATTTTGAACTGATTTAAGATTAGAAATGTGACCACTCACCACATAGGTTGAAACAAGCGAAGTTACTCTAGATCCCGAAGGAGTTGTCAAGTTAACAACTGGTTCATTGCACGGCAAATTGTAATCATAAATAAACGACTGTTCGGTTGAGCCACAATCATTGGTTGCGCGAATCAGAATTTGATTGCGTCCGTTGTTTAAATTAATGATTTTAGAAAAACCTTTCAAACGTGAAATATAAGTCCCAGCCGATTGTTTGGTTCCATTTACATACACATCAACTTGCGCAGCACTTGAAATATTGGTAATCAAAGCAGCTAAT
>JAWKMK010000026.1:0-42611 GCA_041392275.1 Crocinitomicaceae bacterium
GACGCAATCCAATGATGTAGTCGTAAAAATCACCCTGACGGGCTGGATTTACATACAAGGTCACTGTGTTTATGTCTTCAAATGGGTGTTTTTCGGTGTGTATTAAAACACCTGCAACTTCTCCAGATTTTAGTCCAATTGCTTCCACCTCATGCTGGTGTGCACGTAACATCGAAATGGCTTTAAACGAATAACGTTCAGGATTTGTGCTAGCACCAATGACCAAAGTTTTTTTAGATTCCATATCCGAAAGTTAATCAAAATAGTTGTAAAAATTAAACCATTGATTGGGATATTTTTTCACTAATTCTTCTAATCGATGAACATAAAGTTGCGCCATTTCCTCGGGAGATTGTACATCTACACCTCCAATTAATGCATCTGTGGCACTTAACGAAAAATGAAATTTATCTTTTACGGCAAATACAAAAGTAACTGGAACTTTGAATTTAAAAGCCATGATGAACGGTCCAGCAGGAAATTGCGTCGGTTGATTCAAAAAGGAAATGGTAAATGTTTTTTGACCTTCGGTAATACGATCGGCATGTAAGGCAATTAGTTCATTATTTTTTAAAGCTTTGTGAATGAGAATCAAATGCGATAAATCGTCTTTTAACGGAATGAGATTGTAGTTGACTTGTTCCACACTTTCATCAATGTATTGCTTTATTTTTTCAACTTCTGCATCCAACATTAAAACGTTTATTTTAGATGTGATGCGTTCGCCAATTAAACTTCCTGCATTTTCCCAATTACCAACGTGACCAGAAATTAAAAAACCACCTTTACCTGCTTGGTGTATGTTTCTGAGTACTTCTTCTTTTTCAAAAGAATGGGTGTAAATCTTTTTTCGCTCTGTGCGCAAGGCAATTCTGTCAATAATAATGGTGCCAAATTCATAAAAAGTACGCGTTGCAAAACGTACACTTTTCCATTTATTAAAGCCAAATCCACGTTGGTAAAATTGCACTAATGCTTTGCGTTGTTTAGAGGCAAATAGTACAAAGTAGCCAGATACCCAAAAGCAGAAAAAATAAGAAACCCGTACACCTAAAAAGCGTATCAATGCAATGAAAAAACGGTAACCCCAAAGAGAACCCTTAGTTTTACCATCCCATTTTTTTTCCATGAAAAATTATGCTAAAGCCAATTTCTCCTCAACCAATTGGTAGAAATCTTCAAATGTTTGGATAGATTTAAAATCATCAGACGTTGGTTTGAATCCCAAATTTTCGTCAATAACAACAACTAAATCTACATAGTCCAAACTATCCAAATCCAACGTTTTATGCAAATTGTTGTTTGGCTGAATCAACGCTTGATCAATTTCAAATTCTTCAGATAAAAAGCGTTTTGTGGTTGCAATAATTTCTTCTCTATTCATGAATTATAAATGTTAGTGCAAATGTAGCTTATTTTTTAAATTTTTTAACAATTAAGGATGAATTTGTTCCTCCAAATCCAAAAGAATTGGATAAAAAACAATCAATTTGATGTTCTTTATAGGTTGGTACAACATTGATTTTAGCCGAATGTTCGTCTGGATTTTCAAAATTAATATTGGGTGCAATAAAGTTATTTTCCATCATTAAAAGTGAATACACAATTTCACTTGCACCTGCCATCCAACATTCGTGGCCTGTCATACTTTTAGTGGAACTCACTGGGACTTTTCCACCGAGTACATCAAAAATAGCCTCAGCCTCGGTTGCATCTCCAATTGGCGTTGAAGTGGCGTGCGCATTCACATAATCAATTTCATTGGCAGAAATTCCAGCATTTTTCAAGGCCATGTTCAAGCTGCGGTGTTGCCCGTCAATGTTAGGGTTAGAAATGTGTTCACCGTTGGATGAAAATCCATAGCCAATAATTTCACCATAAATCGGAGCATTGCGCTTTAATGCCGATTCTAAACTTTCAATAATCACCGTGGCAGCACCACCAGATGGAACCAATCCATCTCTATCTCTATCAAACGGACGACATGCTTTGGTTGGTGTGTCTTGGCGAATGGAAAATGCTCCCAATCCGTCAAAACTTGCCATTGCATATAAATTGGTTTCTTGCGCTCCACCACATACCACACGGTCTTGCAATCCTTGTTTGATTAACAAATATCCTAAACCAATGGAATGAGAACCCGACGCACAAGCAGCCGAAAGTGATAAATTGATGCCTTTTAATTTGTAAATGGTCGATAAATTCATGTTGACCGTGCAGTTCATATTTTGAAAAATATCGCCACTACCAATCAATGTGGTGTCTTTGCGCTCGCGAACTTTATCAATGGTTTCAATAACTGCACCAGCCGTAGAATCATTGCCAAAAATAATTCCTGTTTCAGTTTTTTCTAAAAAATCAACGTCCAATTGCGCATTTTTCATGGCTTCCATCGTTGACATGTAGGCAAACATTGCAGGTTCGTGCATACCTATGCGTTCTCTACGCGATAAAAAAGGTTTTAAATCAGGAATGTTGACATGACCAGTTAAGCACGAACGGTAACCAAAATCCTTTCTCGTCTCATCGTAAATGATGCCGCTTTTTCCTTGTTTTAGGGAGGTTAAAACTTCGTTTAAATTCTCTCCTAAGCAAGAATAAATACCAATTCCTGTGATGACTACTCGCTGTTCCATGCTATGAATACAATCCTCCGTTAATATTAATAACCTCGCCAGTGATATAAGCAGCTTTGTCGGATGCTAAGAAACACACCAATTCTGCCACTTCTTCGGGTTGCCCAAAACGGTTGGCTGGAACCAATTGTTTTAATTGTGCTTCGTCCAAATTATTGGTCATATCAGAAGCAATAAATCCTGGAGCAACGGCATTTACCGTAATTTTGCGTTTTGCTACTTCTTGAGCTAATGCTTTGGTAGATGCAATCATGGCGCCTTTTGCTGCCGAATAGTTGGTTTGACCAGGATTTCCTTTCAATCCACTCAACGAAGCAATGTTGATGATGCGTCCCGAACGGTTGCGTAACATTTTTCCAATAACTGCTTGTGTGCAATTGTACATGCCTTTCACGCTTGCATTGATGACATCGTCCCAATCTTTTTCATTCACTCCAAGAAATAAGTTATCGCGTGTAATTCCAGCATTGTTGACCAACACTTCAATATTTTTATCCGGATTAGCTTCTATCCAAGCAGTAATTTTTCGGTTACTTCAGCATTGTTTTTTACATCAAATTGCATTAATTGGCTGTTCCACCATTGGACTCAATGGTTTGCAATGTTTCTTTTGCGGCGCTCTTTCTGTTTCCTGCAAAATTGATTAGAATATGCAGGTTCAAATCTTTTGCTAATTGTATGGCAACTGCTCTTCCGATTCCTCTAGAAGCACCTGTTACTAATGCACATTTCATATAGTTCTAATTTTGTATTTCTTAATAATTGTGTGACTGCTTTGATGTTTTCAAATTGCGCCACATCTTCATTAATCATTGGTTTTGGAGCGAATTAAACGGTAACTTTCCCTTTCGGTTCTCAATTTTTCTTGTTTTTCGGTTGGCACACAATCAATTACTTGACATAGCCATAGCATGAATAGCCATTACTTGAAATCCATTTTCGATGACTTTTTCGCAATTACAGCACTGTTAGCCCCCCATACTTCACAATGTCTTGATTGTCATTGTTGTTGGAAATACTGTGCACATACATCGGGTTGGAAAGTGTTTGACATTCGGCCGTTGTGGATGTTGCCGTGAATTGCATTCCTTGAACCCAAAATTAAATCCTAATGTTTGCGCATTTAAAAATGGAGTGAAAATATCGTTGATTTTACTATTGAGCAAGAAATTTAATTGGCGTTCTGCAAGCATCGTTAGGCGTGTAGCTACAATTTTTACTTTGTCCATTTCCAACGAAACATAATCGCCGTGGAAGTTGCCTCCATGAAAAACATTGCCCAAATCTTCACGAACAACTGGGTTGTCGTTGGTAGAATTCAACTCTTGTTCTAGTATGTTTTGTGCAAAATCCAAGGTGTCGGCAACTGGACCCAAAATTTGAGGAATACAACGAATGGAATAGTATTCTTGAATTTTCTTTTTAAACGTTGTTTGTTGCAAGGCTGTATCGTCGGCAAAAAGTTCTTCGCGACTTCTAATCAGCTTCGAATCGGCCAACATAGAACGCATTTTAGCAGCCACTATTTCTTGACCTTTGTGTTGTTTTACTTGGTTCAATCCTTCCGAAAAAGAATCATCAAACGATTCAACTATCTCATTGATGATGGCAGATGTTGCAACCGACCAATCCAACAATCGTTTGGCATAAATGATGTTCAAAGCACCAATTCCCGTCATGCACGAAGTTCCGTTCATTAAGCCCAAACCATCGCGTAATTTTACGTTAAGTGGTTGAATGTTTAATTCACTAAAAACGGCAGCAGTTTTTTGGCGTTCACCTTTGTAATACACATAGCCTTCACCAATTAAATTCAATGCCAAATGTGCCAATTGAACCAAATCACCACTTGCACCAACGCCTCCGTGTTCAAAAATCTCGGGAGCAATATCGTGCGCTAAAAATTCATTTATTTTTTCTATTACTTCGTAACTAATTCCAGAGTTACCTTGCAAAAAGTTGTTGGCACGTGCAATTAATACAGCTCTAGCTTCTTCTGGGCTAAGTGCGTGACCAGTACCAGAGGAATGGCTACGAATCAAGTTGTATTGTAATTGGTTTAACTTGTCTTCGTCAATTTTAAATTGCGCCATCGGACCAAAACCCGTGTTGATGCCGTAAATAATTTTATCGCTTGAAAAATCTTCTAAAAAAGCAAACGATTTTTTGACCTTTTCTATTGTTTTGGAGTCAATTACAAATGCTTGTTTATTGATTGCAATGTTTTCTATATCAACTAATGTTAATTGATGCATAAGTTTATTGAGTTGTTGTTATTTTAATTCTAATTCTAAAATAGTGTGGTAACTATCTTCGTGTAAATGGTGTTCGCCTACGCATTTGAACCCAGCTTTATCAATGATGTATTTGAAAACGCTGGAAGAATACATTTTACTGTTTCCGTTGGCCATAACGGTAAAATACAACGATGTGGCAACTAATGAAAATTCGGCAGCCGGAAAACGCTGGTTATCAATAAACGTTTCCATGATGTACACTTTTGCACCAGGTTTTGCATTTTCTTTGATTTTCAGTAAGATGGATTCGTTTGCGCTTCAATACTAAAACAATCTAAAAATTGACTCATCCAGTACACGTCAGCCCCTGCCGGAATGGTGGATTGCTCATCCAAAACATTGATGGGGTAATAATGCACACGGTCTTTAATATCAGTAAAATTTTGATTGATGTTGTTTTGAGCGGTTTCAATTTGGATGGGTAAATCAAGAATAGTTACATGCACGTCTTTATTGTAGCGCGTACTTGCAATTGCCCATTTACCAGTATTTCCACCGATATCAAAAATCATTTTAGGTTGATCTTTGAAAATTACTTTCAATGCTTCATCAAACGAATTGTCTGAATAAAAATGGTCGAATTCAAACCACGATTTTTTTAATCTTCCTGGAAGTTTGGATAACTTTAAGTAAATGGTTTCCCAATCTCCAATTTCTTTCAATCCTTCAGGTTTTCCATTTTTGACGGCATCTTCTAAATGATACAAACCTTTATAGCAAATATCTTGTGTAAAAAGCATGTTGACACGTGTCATTTCATCACGGGCAACAAAGTATCCTATTTTTGAGAGTGTATATTTATTTGTCGCACTATTTTTCTCTACGATATCTGCTGCTGCCGCCATTTCAATTAATACTCGAACACCGTATTCATCTAAGTTCGTTTGTTGCGCAATTTCTTGCAGTGTTAACCCATCTTTTGCTTCAAAAATTTTATCAAAAATTCCAAGGTTGTGCATGGAATAAGCTGTTTGAAACACAAAGGGACTAAATGCAATTTTTGAGCCTTTCGTATAGTGCGTCTAATGCTTTCATTTATATGATTTAAGATGATTTTAAATGGTTATTGATTACAAATATAGTTTTTTGAAGGGAATATTTATGATAAAAGCATGTTGGCACGAAAAAAAAGTTGAAAATACGATGAAAGTCGGATGGGGAACGGAGGGGAAATGAAAATATTTTAAACAAAATGTTGTTTTTTCAAAAAAAGAACTAATTTAGCAGATAGTATTCATTAAATTTTTACGCCTATAGCAAAATTTTACTCTATTTAAATGTGAAGAATTTATAAAAATTCAAAAAAATAAATTTGAGTATTATGGCTATGAAAAATCTAGATGATAGCATCTTGTTGAGCGACTACATCAATGGAAACGAAAAGGCGTTTGAAGTTTTGGTTCTAAGACACAAGGACAAAATTTACCGTTACATTTATTTAAAGGTTAAAAATCAACTGCTTGCAGAAGATATTTTTCAAGAAACGTTCATTAAAGCGATTCGCACTATTAAATTAGGAGCTTATAATGAAGATGGGAAGTTTTTGCCTTGGATTATGCGTATTGCCCATAATTTAGCAATAGATCATTTTCGTAAAACCAATAAAATCAAATTGATTTCTGAAACTTCTTCTAAAAACGAAGACTTCAATATTTTCAACACCTTGCAATTGAATGAATTAAACATTCAAGATCAAATTTCTTTGGATGAATTGAAAACGCAAATGGTAGATTTGGTTGAATACTTGCCTGATTCTCAAAAAGATATCATTAAAATGCGCATCTTTCAAGACCTATCATTTAAAGAAATTGCAGATTTAGAAAATATAAGCATCAATACCGCTTTAGGAAGAATGCGTTATGCTTTAATCAATCTTAGAAAGTTGATTGAAAAACACCAATTGGTTACAGATATTTAATTTTCTTTTCAAATAGTTTGTTCTACCGATTGACATTCCAAATTATGAATTAATTTTGTGTTTGTCAGAGCGTATGATTGCAACCAACGAACAGAAATATTTTCCATGGTTTACAACTTTGTTTTCATTGTTGTTAATCGTTGTGTATGCCTCAATGGCGTTGTATTCTCATAGTTTTTCAATAGATTTTGGACTGTTGGAAAATTTTGGAGCGCCCTATGCTATTCAAATTTATCAACGCCATGTGTATGGTGTTGTGTTGAATAATTTGATTCATGTTAATTTACTGCATTTATTATCCAATTTATTAGGGTTGTGGCTATTTGGTGCTTTTATTGAACGACGTATTGGTTGGTTCAAAATGGCATTTTTTGGTTTAGTAAGCTCTGTTTTTGGGTCAATGATTCAATTGGCTTTTACCAACGATGCTGGTTTGGGAATTTCGAGTGCTGTTTTTGGATTTTATGCATTGATTTTGAGTATGTCGTTTAAAAACAGACTGTTTCGAATGAAATACATCTATGCGTTGGGATTTTTCTTGTTTGGTTCACTTGTTTTTATGACAATTACAGATAAAATTTTTGGACAACAAGTTGCCATTGAAGCAAAGCTAGGTGGCTTGTTTTGGGGCTTTTTAATGGGAATTGCTCAAAGTGAAGGTGAAATTAAGAGAAGCTATTTACTCTATTTGGCTTTGCCATTTTCATTGGCTGCTGTTACCTTGCTTTATGCTCCTTGGTCGAGTGAATGGCACATGCACGTGGAATCCATTATCATCAGCAACAGGATTTTTAACGGTTGAGACCTATTATAAAAAAGCATTGAGTATTGGATAGTCAGAATAAATTAGCCAAAGAAAATTATACGTTAATTCAAGTAGATCGTTCTCTAAACAAAGGCTATAAAGCACACATGGCAAAAGACTATACAGATGCACGACATTTGTATTTGAAAATTTTGGCGTTGAAAAATAACCATTGGGCAAGAGAAAACTTAAAAGAATTGCCATAAAATCTTGTTTATGAAATCAATTTTACTAATAGTTGTGGTTGTACTATCTGTTGTAGCACATGCACAAACTGCTGATTCAGCATTTATCCGAAGAATTTATGACAAAGCCTTAACCGAAAGTGAGGCTTATTCTAACTTGCGTTATTTGTGCAAAAATATTGGCCACCGTATTTCGGGTTCTGCTGCTGCTCAACAAGCCGTTGAATGGTCGCTTAAATTGATGGATTCTTATGGGTTTGACAATGCTTATCTTCAACCAGTGATGGTGCCTTATTGGAAAAGGGGGACCAAAGAAGAAGGTTGGTATAAACTGGGATGGGTGAACTTCAAAAGGTTCATTTATTGGCGCTTGGAGGAAGTGTAGGCACTAACGGTACCATTGAAGCGGAAATTGTAGAGTTTAAAACACTCGAAGATTTAAAAAAGCAACAAAAGCACAGGTTGAAAAGAAAATTGTGTTTGTCAACGAACCGATGAATTCGAAACATATCAGTACATTTAATGCCTATGGAGGTTGTGTTTCTATACGTGCGTATAGCGCAGAGGAAGCAGTAAATTGGGTGCTTTGGCAGTGATTATTCGCTCAGTTGGAATGCCCATAGATGAACATCCACACACGGGTTCAATGTATTATGGAGAAGATGCAAAGGTGAAAATACTCTGCTGCTGCAATATCCACACAAGATGCTGAGAATTTATCGGCGTTATTGCAACAACAAAAGTGAAATTTGTACTTCGTATGGATTGTGAATACGTGGGGATGGTGCAATCGTTTAATGTGATTGCGGAAATGAAAGGAACAGTACATCCGAATAAAATCATTACTGTTGGTGGACATATGGATTCTTGGGATACAGGCGAAGGAGCACACGATGATGGAGCGGGATTAATGCATAGTTTAGAAGCATTGCGTATTCTTAAAAACTTAAATTATAAACCTAAAAACACCTTGCGTGTTGTTTTCTTTATGAACGAAGAAAATGGAAATTATGGAGGAGAAATGTATGCTAAAAAAGCAAAAGAAAGTGGCGAAGAACACATTGCGGCTATAGAAAGCGATGCAGGTGGATTTGTGCCTAGAGGATTTCATTTGGATGGCAATTCGCAGCAATTGGCTTTTTTGCAAAGTTTAGCTCCAGTATTAAAACCATACGATTTGCATGTGTTTGAAAAAGGATATGGTGGTGTTGATATTGGTCCACTCAAACGTCAATTTGATTCCATCCCATTATTTGGTTTTATTCCCGATTCACAACGCTATTTTTGATGTACATCATTCACCCAATGATGTTTTTGAAACGGTTAACAAACGCGAATTGGAATTAGGTTGTGCAGCCATTGCGTCGTTGCTCTATTTGATTGATGCTAACTTTTGATTTTTAGTAGTTTGCACAACTATTTTCTTTTGGAACAATAATTGCCTTGCACTTTTCAAACAATGCAAAATGAAAATTAGTTTAAACAAAGTAATGCCCATTCCCTTAGCGTCCATCAATCATGGGGCTAACAGCATTTGGGGGAATGACGTGGAATTGTTGCCTGGAAAAAAAATCATGCTCAATGCCGCAAGTGGAAAAGGAAAATCAACTTTTACATATACAACAACAGGTTTGCGAAATGATTATTCGGGTGCGATTCTTTACGATGATAGAGATGTAAAAACCTTTTCTGTGGAGGAGTGGACAACGATTCGCCAAACAAAAATTTCTACGGTTTTTCAAGATTTACAGTTGTTTCCAACCTTAACGGTCAAAGAAAATTTATTGCTCAAAAATAAGTTGACCTCTGTTTTTTCTGAAAGTGAATTAAAAGAAAAATTGGATCAATTAGGGATTGCTGATAAATGGGAGCAACGATGTGGTTTGTTATCCATGGGGCAGCAGCAGCGTGTAGCTATAATTCGTGCATTGGCACAACCTTTTGAATGGTTGATAATGGACGAACCTTTTTCTCATTTAGACGAAGCCAATACGCAATTGTGTTTAGCAATGATTAACAAACGTGCAGATGAATTGAAGGCCGGTTTTGTTTTGACGTCTTTAGGAGATGATCACGCATTTCAATACGATTACACATTAAATCTTTGAGCCATGTTACGCCAGTTATTATTTAGAAATCAAGATAAAAAACAATTGATTATTGCCATTGTTGGTTCGTTTTTGGGCATTACGTTTTTGATAACGTCTATCCATTATTTGATTAAAGTCAATGAATTTGGCAAGGGAACAGAAATTTTGGGACCCAACACGTTAATTGTTCAGAAAAAAGTGAATGCAGGAGCCATCATGGGATTGGCAAAAACCGATTTTTCAGATTCAGAAATTGAAAAAATGAAAAAAGAGCGTTTTATTTCGGATGTAAAACCGGTGATATCGAACAATTTCGATGTGTCGTTTCAGACCGATGATCCGCATGTTCCTTATTTTCGTTCGGATGTTTTTATCCAAACTGTTGACCCACAATTTTTGGATGTAAAATCGGATAAATGGAAGTGGAAAGAAGGTGATACCGTTGTTCCGATTATTTTACCACGCGATTTTATTGTGATGCTCAACACGTTTATGAGCGCTAGTGGAATTCCGCAAGTATCTGACGAATTGGCAAAAGAAATCCGTTTTAAATTTACCATCAAAAACGAAGAGAAAAAAGAATTTATTGCTGCAAAAATTATTGGATTTACCAATGAAGTTGCTTCTATTTTGGTACCTCAATCATTTATGGAATACGGTAACAAGAACTTTGCATTAGGAGCAGGCAAGAAAATCACGCAGATAATGATTGCTGGTAAAGAAAGTGAGTTTGGTTTAGTGGAAGATTACTTGGTAAAACACGGTTTGGAGTCTAAAAACTCACAGATGGTGGTAGGAAAGTTGAAAAGCATAGTGAGCACGTTGATTGTCGTTATTTTAGGAATTTCTATAATTGCGGTGTTTGTTTCTTGTTTGGTATTGATTCAATATTTGCAGTTGTTGATGTCAAAAAATGCGTATGAGGTTCGCACGTTGATTCGCATTGGATATCCACCACATTCCATTGTAAAAACGTTTTTTGTTTACTTTTTAAAGATTTTTGGGCTTATCACCTTGAGTGGATTTGCCGTATTTTTTGTGTTTAAATTTTTCTTAGACAACATTTTAATTGCAGGTGGATTAGCCATTAGTTCAACTGTGAGTTTATACAGCATTGTTGCACTTGTTGTGGCATATTGCATATTTGCTTGGGCAAGTTACGCAACTGCAAAACGTGGAGTAATGAAAGAATATTCGGCTTAATGTTCTTCTTTTGATTTTTTCTTCATTTCCACTTCAACAGTGCGGCGGTTGTTTTCTGGCATGGTTCTAAAAACGATGTCCCAAAGGGGAGAGGTAACTCCAAAAGCACGGTCGTGTTGCTGAAAATGGTGAATGTTGTGAAATTTCCACCAAAAATTAAAGCGTATTGGAGGAGCTACTTTATGTACAGTGTAATGGATGGTCATGTAGGCACAATAACCCATCATAAATCCAGGAGCAAACAAAAATGCGTAGGAGCCCATAGCTAGATAAAATGCACTAAAAAAGATAGCAGCAATAATAAGTGAGGGTATCCAAGGCAATACTAAGCGTGAGCCATCGTTAGGATATTCGTGGTGTATGCCATGAAACAGGTATTGAATACCAGAATCAAACGTAGCGTCTTCTATTTTGTGGTATAAAAAACGGTGAAGCAAATATTCTGCAAGCGACCACGATAGAAACCCCATCAAAACAATCCTACAATTAGTTTTAACTGAATAGGACGTTTGTGTAGTGATGTAATGCCGTATCATAAAAAATGAAATAGTTGCATACATCATGTCAATTACGATGGGATGCGTTTTGGTAAGGAATTCTAAAAAACTTGTTTTTAAAAAGTTTTGGTGAAGAAGTATTAGGATTAAACTGTTACTTTAAACTTTTCCATATTTTGTGTAATTGTAGTTGCTCAAAATTATTCAAAAAAGTTTCAAACAAAAAAGAGGCTACAAAATTTGCAGCCTCTCCCAATGAATTGTTATTCTTATTTTTTGTCGTCCACTTCTTCGAAGTCAACATCAGTAACTTCTTGCCGTTTGGATTGGTGCTACCTTGATTTGCATCAGCGCCACCTTGAGCATTTCCAGCGTTGTATGTTTTAGGAAGCCTGCTTGGAAACGTTGTTTAATTTTTCCATTGCAGGTTCCAAGTTAGCCACGTTTTTCGCTTCAAACTCTTTTTTCAATTCAGCCAACGCATCTTCAATCGGTTGTTTTTTATCCGCTGGGATTTTATCACCGTATTCTTTTCAATTGACGTTCTGTTTGGAAAATCAATGAATCTGCTTTGTTGATTGTTTCACCCTTCTTTAGCTCTTGCTTTATCAGTCTTCTGCGTGTGCTTCTGCATCTGCTTCTTCATTTTTGCAATTTCTTCATCAGATAAACCGGATGATGATTCAATTTTGATGGATTGTTGTTTACCCGTTCCTTTATCTTTTGCAGAAATATTCATAATTCCGTTAGCATCAATGTCAAAAAGTTACCTTAATTTGAGGAACTCCTCTTGGTGCTGGTGGAATATCTGACAATTGGAAACGACCCAATGTTTTGTTATCAGCAGCCATTGAACGTTCACCTTGCAATACATGGATGTCAACAGATGGTTGGTTATCAGATGCTGTAGAGAAAGTTTCTGATTTTTTAGTTGGAATGGTTGTGTTTGCCTCAATTAATTTAGTGAAAACACCACCCATTGTTTCAATTCCAAGTGACAATGGAATAACGTCTAATAACAATACATCTTTACTTCTCCTGTCAATACACCACCTTGAATAGCAGCTCCAAGAGCAACAACTTCGTCTGGATTTACACCTTTGAAGGAGCCTTTTCCGGAAGAAACGTTCAACTACATCTTGAATTACTGGGATACGTAGAACCACCTACCAAGATTACTTCGTTGATGTCGCTTGCGAATAATCCTTGCGTTTTGAAGAGCAGAACGACAAGGAGCGATTGTTCTTTCAACGATATCAGAAATTAATTGTTCAAATTTAGCACGTTGTAAAGTTCTTACCAAGTGTTTTGGAATACCATTTACAGGCATGATGTATGGCAAGTTGATTTCTGTTGAAGTTGTTGAAGACAATTCAATTTTTGCTTTTTCAGCAGCTTCTTTCAAACGTTGAAGAGCCATTGGATCTTGACGTAAATCAACACCTTCTTCTGCTTTAAATTCTTCTGCCAACCAGTCGATAATTTTTTTGTCCACATTGTCACCACCTAAGTGTGTGTCACCACCAGCCGCCAACACTCTCAACACAATCGCCTAATTCCAAGATAGAAATGCCGTGCGTACTCTCCACCAAAGTCAAATACTACAATTTTTTGTCCGTATTCTTTTTATCCAAGCCATACGCCAAAGCAAATGGCAGTTGGTTCGTTGATGATACAATTGTTTAACGGTTAACCTGCAATTTCACCTAGCCTTCTTTTGTAGCTTGACGTTGCGAGTCGTTAAAATATGCTGGTATTGCAATAACAGCTTCGGTTACTTCAGTTCCAACAATCTTCACTCGTTTTTTTCATTTTTTGAAGTAATCATTGCAGAAATTTCTTGTGCAGTGTACATTCTTCCGTCGATATCCACGCGTGGTGTGTTGTTATCGCCTTTCACAACTTTGTATGACATGTGGCTAATTTCTTTTTGAGCCTCGTCAAAGTTGATCCCCATAAAACGTTTAATATAGTAAATGGTTTTTGTAGGGTTAACGCTTGTCTTTTTGCAGGATCACCAACTTTACGCTCGCCACCTTCTACAAACCCAATAACTGATGGAGTTGTTCTTTTTCCTTCTGAGTTAGTAATAACAACCGGCTCATTTCCTTCCATTACGGCAACACATGAGTTGGTTGTTCCAATCGATTCCTATTATTTTTCCCATAGCTGTATTAATTTTCAATTTTACTTTCTAAGTCAATTTGTGCCAACTGATTTTTGCTTGTTTTTTGTGTCATTTTTACTTTTTTAGTTTCTCAATGATTGTTTTTGGTGACGAATTGGCAGAGCATTGACAAAAAAGAGGAAATATTTTTCAAAACCGTCAGATATTTTGGAAATCTATTACATTTACGTTATAAAATTTATTGAAAACAGATGAGAATTACGTTTAATGCACCTTTTATTTTAGGATTTTCTATTCTTGCAAGTTTTGTGTTGGTTTTAAGCTATAGTGTTGGAGGTCATTTGAATATTTTGACTTTGAACGGACAATTTGATTTTCAAAATTGGCAAGCGTATTTGGGGTTATTATTATATCCACTAAGTCATTCGGGGATAGATCATTTGGTTTCAAATTTTAGTGTGATTTTGCTTATTGGGCCAATATTAGAAAAACAATTGGGTTGGCAAAAATTATTGTTGATTAGTGTGGTAACGACCATTGCAATAGGTGTTGTGCATGTTGTTTTTTCAGATAGCGGATTGATTGGTGCAAGTGGTTTGGTGTTTCTATACATTGTTTTGGTGAGTTTATCCAATTCCAACGATAAAGAAATTCCTCTAACCTTTATTTTAGTGGTGATATTATTTCTTGGTCAAGAAGTTTTGGCGAGTTTTAATATTGACAATATTTCGCACTTAGCACACATTGGTGGTGGTGTGATGGCTATTTTGTTCAAATACGTTTTTAGAAACGTGTAGTTTATTTTCCTTTGGCTTTGATGATGGTGCCAATGGTATAAAGCATGATTTTAAAATCCAAGGCCAAAGTTCGGTTTTTCATGTACAACAAGTCATATTTCATGCGTTGCAACATTTGGTCAACCGTTTCTGCATAGCCATATTTTACTTGTCCCCATGAGGTAATTCCCGGGCGAACTTTGGTGAGTTGCAAAAATTGAGGGTCTGTTTCTACAATTTTATCGATGAAGAATTGACGTTCTGGTCGCGGTCCAACCAACGACATATCTCCGATTAGAACATTAAAAAACTGTGGAAATTCATCCAATCGTAATTTACGCATTATTTTCCCAATTGGAGTTATTCTTTTATCGGTAGAAGACGATAATTGTGGACCAGCTTTTTCTGCATCAACATACATCGTTCTGAACTTAATAATTTTAAAAGGCACACCGTTTCTGCCAATTCTTTCTTGAAAAAACAAAACAGGTCCTGGCGATGATAGTTTTACCAAAATAGCTGTTACTATATAAAAAGGGATGAGGATTATTATAGCAATTAATGATGCCGCAATATCTATAAATCGTTTAAAAACACGTTGCCACACTGGCATCACATCAGCATTCACTTCTATTAAAAGAGCTCCATATATATTGGTCATTTTAACAGAGCCAGAAAGAATGTCGAACATGTCAGATAAAACATTGATTTTTAAATCACTACCTCCCATTCGGGCAACCAATGTGTGTATTTTATCATGTTCTTTGTTTTCCAATGCAATGACCACTTCTTCGATATTGTGTTTGCGAATAATGGTTTCGAGTTTATCATCAGCTTTTCCAAAATAGGGGAGAGTACCTTCTAATAATTTATCGGTTCCGTTTAGGTTCACAAAACCAACAAGCACTTGTCCGCTACTTTTTTTCATGTGATTGAGCTCGTTGACAATTTCCACCGCTTTTTCATTTCCTCCAATAATTAGCGTGCGAAATCCATTTTTACGGGCATGAATGCTCTTAACCAAAATACTAGCAAAGATGGTTCGAGCAATTAAGAAATAAATAAAATGGATGCTAAACAACCATAAAATAGATTGATAAAAGAGTGTGTGATCATCTACTTCATCATCAATAAGAGTGAAGAAAAATAAGACAATTGTACCGACGATGGAACCAAAAAATGTGAGGCTTAACACTTTCATTCTGTGCAATCTCCTAGCGTCTAAATAGGTTCCTTGTAGTGCAAAAATGGCAATCCAAAAAAGAGGAATAATAAACAAGCCAGGATAATAGGCTGAGCCAATAGAAAACTCGCTATGTTCAATGTAAACTTTACGGACATAATAAAAAGAAGCCCAAGCTGCAATTGCTACAAGCCAGTCAATAATCAAAAGTAGCGCGCCTAATTTTTTCTTTGAAAACATCATCGATAGACTACTTTTATATTGTCTAGTAAAACAGTTGCATTTGTTTGACCTTCTGGCAGGGTAAATGTGAATCCAAACCAGAAATAGCTACCACCCGAAGCTGTAATAAGTTCACTCAATTCAATGTAGATTTTTTTCCAATCTTTATTAATGTTTGAAATTTTAATATTGTTTTGTTCTTTAATGGTTCCAGCAGTATTGCCATAGATAAAAGTTGTAATGAATGGTTGGTCGTTTTTGCATTCAATTTCCAAGAAAACTTGTGAGCCAATAGGGAATGTAAAAGGTTCATTGTCACCAGCTTTACTCATATATGCCGACCAATAATTAGCGGAAGAATTAAGAAAACACGTCCATAGTTATTGTTACCATCGCTTTCAATTAAAAGGTTGGTAGTTGTATTTGTGCCTGGAGTAAATTTTGTTGCCCCACCTTGAAAATCTTCAACAGTAAAACTTGTTCCATCCAAATAATTGGTAACAGGGTTGATTGTTATTGTATCGTTTTGAACCAAAGTTACTACTTCTTCATGTGCTCTAGTGAATGGATAATTTTTCTTTGTTGCTGAAATACCGTTGTTTAAGATAGTTGGATATACGCGTATTGATGCGCTTCCGGTGATGTTTACTGGAATTTTGCAAGGCAATTCAAATATTCCAATGAATTTATCATTAATATAGACCCAACCGTTTGAGAAATTATTGAGCGTTAGTTCACCTTCAGAAATATTGGGGTTAGCAACTACAGAAAAAGAGTCGATTTTTATCCATGAAGGATTGGGGATGTTTTTGTAACAACCTCCTAATAATATCGATAGGGTGAAAAGTAAAAATATATTTTTCATAGTTTACACAAATAACGCTAGAAAACTCCTTTTATTGTAACGGTTTTTTAATTATATTAAATTGTTTGACATGAGGGTCATTGAAGCGTTTAGTTTTTCAATAATTTGGTACGCCACGTTTAATGCTTCGTAGCCATCTTCTATTGTAACTACTGTGTTTGTATTATTTGTAATTGCTTGAGCAAAAGTTCGTAATTCTTCTTTAATGGCGTTAACTTCTTCTAGTTGAGGTTTGTCAAAATAGATTTTTTTCACGGGTTTACCATCCCCCATATTGAAAACAATATCAAAAGGGTTTGGTTCGCCTTCAATGGTTTCCATACGCACGACCTCCATTTCTTTTGAAAGAAAATCAACAGAAATGTAGGCGTCTTTTTGAAAGAATCGCGATTTACGCATGTTTTTCATTGATATTCTACTTGCTGTAACATTAGCCACACAACCGTTATCAAATTCGATTCGAGCATTAGCAATATCAGCAGAATCACTTACGACTGCAACTCCTGAAGCCGAAATACGTTTAATTCCAGATTTCACAACACTTAATATTATGTCAATATCGTGAATCATTAAGTCTAAAACAACAGGCACATCTGTACCACGTGGATTGAACTGTGATAACCGATGTGCTTCAATAAACATAGGATTGCTCAAGTATTTTTTTGCCTCTTGAAATGCAGGGTTAAAGCGCTCAACGTGACCGACTTGAATTTTTACACCTGCTTCTTGTGCTAAATTCATTAATGATTTAGCTTCTTCAACTGTTTCTGTTACTGGCTTTTCAATAAATACATGTTTAGATTTACGAATTGCTTGTGTTGCACAAGTATAGTGTGCAATTGTAGGAGTGACGATATCAACACAATCCACTTCATTCAATAATTCGTCAATAGACGGATATCTTTTAATATTGAATTGTTCTTCAACAGCTTTTGCATTTTCGTCGGATGGATCATAAAATCCAATCAAATTATAGGTATCCGAAAGTTCTTTTATTAATCGTATGTGAATTTTACCAAGGTGACCTGCACCAAGAACGCCAATTTTAATCATTGAAAAGATGTTTTTGCAAAAATAAATACTAGCGCATTAGAAGAATTAGGCTTTGCTTTTTTTTATCAACATTTCATCGTAAATAGTCATATTCAGATTTTAGTATCAAATAAATTTTTAATATAAAAAAAGTTGAATTTCAGGTGTTTTGTAATAATCAGTAAAACAGGTGTTTAGTTAATTTGATTCATAGCTGTTTATAAAAAACGGATAAAAATATCCAATTTATGTATTTTATATTCGATTTTTTATTTAAAATTGCATTAAAATTTATAGTTTTGCACTATTGAAATGCAAGAATGTAAAGCATTTTTAGTTAATAGTTTTAAGTAAAAAGTAAACATTTATTTTATGACACGTTTATTTAAGTATGTATTTGTAATTGGATTTGTTGCCAATGTTTTTAGCTCAATGGCACAAAATGGAGAAGAGCTTTTTAAAAACTGTTTCACATGTCACACATTGGGGAAAAAATCAACGGGTCCAGATTTAGTTGGTGTTCGTCAAAAATGGGTAGATGCAGGTGAAGGTGATTTGTTGGTGGATTGGGTAAAAGATGCCAATGCAGTAATCACTGGAGGAAAAAGTAAAATGGCAAATGAAATCAAAGATTTTTCGCCGCTTGTAATGCCACCAGTAAAACTTACTACAGAAGAAGTAAACGCAATTTTTGATTATATTGATTCGTATAAACCAGCAGCTCCTGCGGCTCCTGCAGCAACAGCATCAGCAGATGCAACAAATCCTGCAGCAGCAACAGCAGCACCAGTAGAATACAAGGCAAATTACGAAACCAACTTGGTTCTCTTTTATTTATTGATAGGTCTAGCAGCTATTGCATTGGTATCAATTGCAATGATGGCGGGCTCGATATCAACGTTGACAGATTCAACTTACTTCAAAGAGCGTGTTAATAAATTGTTGAATGGAGGAGGAAAGACATTAACTATTGCTTTGTTAATGGGGATGTTGTTGTCAGGTAATAGCGCAATGGCTATGTCTTTTGGAGATTCTGCTAGTAATCAACCATGGTTGTTGGTGGAAAATTCAGATATTTATTTAATTCTTTTCATAAACATTGTACTTATTGGTGTTGTTTTGTACCAAAGAAGATTATTTTCAAACATAATTGGTTTAGTTAATAATAAAAAAGAAGTTAATGCTTCTTCAGAAGAGGAAAGCCATTAATTTTGTAAGTTGTTGTTTTTAAGGCGTGGATTTCATCTGCGCCTTTTTTTGTTTTTAGTGTTTAAAATAAAACAAAATATACAACGTTTTTCAGTTGTTAACAATTCATGTTTAAAACAATCTTTTGTCATATCTTAATTGTAGAAAGATATCCATTAATTTTAGCGTTGAAAATTGAATGAAAATGAAAATGAAAATAAAAATTAAATCGATTGCATTTTTTGCTGCATTATTTATGATTGGAATTGCTTTTTCACAAGTGGAAACAGGTGGGGCAGCAGCGGTTGAAACAACAACTCATAAAGTAAAAGAAATATCAGCATTAGACTTTTTGATGATGGGAGGTGTTTGGATTGTTCCAATCATCTTGATGTTATTTTATGTGATTTCTGTAGGAATTGAAAAAACGTTATACATCCGAAAAGTAACCAAGTTTGATGCAACTTTATTGAACGATATGCAAAACAGTTTAACACAAGGAAATGTTGAGAATGCTTTAGCTACTGTTTCTCGTGATAAAACTGCATACGGAGCTGTGATTAAAGAAGGAGTTTTGACTATTGGGCGCCCTGTTTCTGAAATTGAATCAAATTTAGACAAAGCAACCAACATTGAAATTGGTAAAATGGAGAAAAACTTGAGCCGTATTGGTATGATTGCCGGTGTGGCACCAACGTTGGGATTCATCGGAACAATTGCTGGGGTAATTAAAATTTTCTATAGTATTTCGGTTACAGAAAATGTAAGTATTGGTAATATTTCTGCAGGTTTGTACGAAAAAATGATTGCCAGTGGTGTTGGTTTGGCGGTTGGTATTATTGCGTTTATGACCTATCACTTGTTGAATGGAGCAATTGATAACTTTGTTTTAAACGCACAAAAAGTAAACATGGATTTTATTAATATTATTCAACGACCGAATGGCGATAAGAAGAAATAAGCGTTTTGAGATTGAAATTGCAAGAGATGCTTTAAGTGACATCATGTTCTTCTTATTGCTTTTCTTCTTGATTATTTCAACCTTGGCAAATCCTAATATTATAAAAATGGATTTGCCAAAAGCAGATGCTCCTGAAAAAACATCTCAAAAACACCTTACATTGTCGGTTACCAAAGACGAAGGATATTTTATCGATAAGGAGCCTGTAGCTTTTGAAAATATTGAAAGTGAATTGATGAAAAAAACAGCAGAATTAGGAAATAATACTGTGGTTGTTCGCATCGCACGAGATATGGAAGTTCAAAAGTTAATTGATGTATTGCAAATTGGAACTAAAAACGATTTGAAATTTGTGATAGCAGCAGACATTACACAATAAAACAACAACAAACTAGAAACATAATGAGCTGTTCAATAATGATTGGACAGCTTTTTTTATGCTATCTTGCCCCAATTGGGTTTTGATTTTAAAAGTTGGGTAAGAATAGCTCGAATGATGCTATTTTGAGGATTTTCTAAATTGGGATCGGTGTTTAGAATGTTTCGCGCTTCATCTCTAGCCAAAACAACCATTTGCGTATCGCGCGATAAATCAGCAATTTTCAGGTTGAGTTCACCACTTTGCTGTGTTCCCATTATATCGCCTGGACCTCGCAATTGCAAGTCAACTTCGGCAATTTCAAATCCATCGTTGGTGCGCACCATGGTGTCTAATCGTTTTTTTGTGTCTTTGGATAATTTATCGCCAGTCATTAAAATACAATAGGATTTTTCAGCACCTCGACCAACACGACCACGCAACTGGTGTAATTGCGATAAACCAAAACGTTCTGCACTTTCAATAATCATAACAGATGCATTGGGCACATTAACACCAACTTCAATAACGGTTGTTGCCACCATGATGTGTGTTTGACCTTTCACAAATCGTTGCATTTCGTATTCCTTAACTTCAGGATTCAATTTGCCGTGTACTATGCTCACTTGGTAGTGTGGCAGAGGAAAACTTCTTGAAATGGCTTCAAATCCGTCCATAAGGTTATTGAAATCCAATGTTTCTGACTCGTTAATCAACGGATAAACGATATATACTTGTCTTCCTTTGGCTATTTCTTCGCGCATGAACCCAAAAACTTGAGAGCGACTACTTTCTGTTCGGTGTACTGTTGTTATTGGTTTTCGTCCTGGTGGAAGCTCATCAATTACAGAAACATCCAAATCGCCATAAAATGTCATGGCAAGTGTGCGAGGGATTGGTGTTGCGGTCATTACCAAAACATGAGGTGGGGTTGTGTTTTTAGAGCGCATTTTTGCACGTTGAGCCACTCCAAAACGGTGTTGTTCATCAATGACAACAATTCCCAAGTTTTTAAATTGCACGGTATCTTCAAGCAAGGCATGTGTGCCAATTAGAAGTTGAATATCACCGCTTAACAATTCTTCATGCAAAATTTTTCGTTCTTTTGCTTTTGTTGAACCAGTTAGCAATGCACATTTAACCCCACAATTGCTAATTAATTGACTTATGGATTCAAAATGTTGAGTTGCCAAAATTTCGGTTGGAGCAATGATAGCTGCTTGATAATTATTTCCAATGCCAATAAGTGTTGTGAGTAGTGCAACTAATGTTTTACCCGAACCAACATCGCCTTGCAACAAACGGTTCATGTGGTGGCCAGTTAAAAAATCTTTGCGAATTTCTTTGAGCACTTTTTTTTGAGCATTGGTAAGGTCAAAAGGCAAGTGGTTTTTATAAAAATCGTTGAAAAGTTCACCTACATCTTCAAACACAAATCCCGTTGATTTTTTAAGGCTGATTTGCTTTCTGACCAATAATTCCATTTGAAGGTAAAACAATTCTTCAAATTTGAAGCGAGCACGTGCTTTGTGTGCTAATTCCTCATTTTTAGGTTGATGAACTTGGATGTATGCTTGGGTTCTGTTTAATAAATTCAATCGATTGACAAGTTCTTCGGGCAACGACTCTTGCAATTGCGGAATTTGTTCTGTCAACACTTTGGTTAATTTTTCAATTCCTTTGGAGTGCAAACCTTTGGCAGTTAGTTTTTCAGTTGTTGAATATACTGCTTGCCAACCCACCTCGTTTTTTACATTTGCGTATTCAACTATTTCGGGATGAGGAATGTTCCATCCAGTGCCAAACAATTTTGGTTTCCCATATACTTGCAGTTCTACGCCTTTTTTAAGTGAAGGGAGCACCCATTTAATTCCTTGAAACCATACTAACTCAACTGTTCCAGTTGGATCTTCAAATTTGGCCGTTAGTTTTCTTTTTTTACCTACACCACTTTCTTTTATTTCAATAATTCGACCTTTAAGTTGAACCGCTGCATCCACATATGGCAATTCTTTGATGGTATAGTATTGCGAGCGGTCGATGTAGCGAAAAGGGAAGTAGTTCAATAAATCTTCAAAAGTGTGAATGTTGAGTTCACTTTTAAGCAATTCAGCTCGTTGTGGACCAACTCCTTTCAAAAATTCGATGGATGTTTGCAAAAATGTATTCACAAGGTAAATTTATGAAAGAAAAAAGAAACAGAAGCATTTCATCTGTAAAAAAATAAAATAGGGTCAAAGTATTGCTACAATGACCCTATTTTGCGTTTTAAGTTATGAGGTTATCGATGTACTACTAATTTTAAAACTTCAAAAGAAGTGTCTTTTGTTATTTCAACTTGGTACACACCATTTGCAAATTCAGTTAAATTGATATTTTCTTCAAAAGATGTTTCTTCTTTAAAATATACCAATTTACCAGCGGCGTCGTAAACATTAAGTTTTGATCCACTTTTTAGATTTGCAATAGTAACTAAATTATCAGCTGGATTAGGGTAAAGTGTGATTTTCCCACCATTTACCAAATCTTCCAGACCTAAACCTTCAATTGTTGTACACATTGAAGTATCTGCACAGCCATCAAGCACAACTATTACAGCATAACTACCATCTATTGATGGTGCATAAGTTTGTGCTGTTTGGCCTAAAATAGCTTCATTGTTATTAGCACAATCAATCCACTGATAAATAGCTCCGTTTTGTACAGCATTAATGACGCTACCAAACTGTGTTACAGCAGTATTCGGTGCTGGATTTACAACTACGGTGTAATTGGAAGTAGCCGTACATATTCCATCATTTATACTCAACGTATAAGTCCCGGCTGTTGTTGGAGAAGCCGCTAAATTAATGTTTTGCATCAGTGAAGTAAATCCATTAGGGCCAGTCCAACTATAAGAAGCCATGTTGTTTGGATATCCTGTCAACGAAATGTCCGTTTTTTCACAGACAGGTGAATTGCCACTAATAGATGCAGTAATACCAGGTACAACTGTTATTTCAATTGAATCAATAGCATAACAACCAGCTGCATTTGTTGCGGTAACAATGTAGTAACCAGAACTTGTTGGGCTAACGTTGCTTATGATAGGATTCTGCGTTAACGAATTAAACGCAGTTGGACCAGACCATTGATAGCTATTAGCTCCATTAGGAGAAGCATATAAATTTAGTATGCTTCCTTCGCAGAGTGTACTCGCCGAAGAACTTGCAGTAACCGTTGGCGGTGTATTTACTGTAAGTGTATAAGAAGCGCTTGCACTACAAAAGCCATTTGACAAGGTTACAGTATATACTCCTTGACTATTTGCATCAATAGTGTGAATTGTATCTCCTTGCTGTGTGGATGTAAATCCGTTTGGTCCTGTCCAAGAGTAAAACGCCATACCATTAGGTAAAGAGTTCAATACTAAAGAATCACCAATACATAATCCTGCGGAGTTACCAAAAGCTGAAGCAACTGGTATAGGTTGCACATTAATTGTAATCAAACTTTTAGCACTACATCCGTAAGAGTTATAAGCCATAACACTGTATATTCCTGATTCATTTGAAGTTAAACCAGTTACAACAGGGTTTTGTTGTGTGGAACTAAAATAATTTGGACCATACCATTGGTAGCTAGTAGCTCCAGATGGAGAAGCAAATAAATTTAGCGTTCCATTCTCACAAGGATTTATATTGGTTGCACTTGCCAATACAGTAGGAGAAGGATTTACTGTTAAATATGCTGTATCACTATTGCTACAATATCCATTTGAGACAGTTACTTTGTAAATACCTTGTCTAGAACCATCAATTGCATTGATAACATTATCTTTTGTGTTTGATGTATAACCATTAGGACCTTCCCAATAATAAGAAGTCATACCTGATGGGTTGGCACTAAGTAATAATGTATCGCCTTCGCATAATGTTAGTGAATTTAAACTAGCGTATGCATTAGGAACTGCATTAACTTGAATCACTACACTACTTGTTGAAGAACAACCTGCAGCATTAAATGCAGTTACAGTATATGTTCCACCGCGAGCAAGAGTAACCCCATTGATGCTTGGGTTTTGTGTGCTTGAAGCAAAGCTTAACGGTCCTGACCAATAATAACTACTTGCTCCTGAAGGAGATGCAAATAAGTTCAAGGTGTCACCTTCACACAATGCAAGACTAGATGCATTAGCGGCAATAATAGGATTGTTATTTACAGTTACATTAATCGATGCACTTGAATTACAAGAGCCATTTGAAACAGTTACTGTGTAAACTCCTTGATTGATGCCTGATAGTCCAACAATCTGTGGGTTTTGATCTGTGGATGTATAGCCATTTGGTCCAACCCATGCATAAGATGCTGCACCATTTGGAAGAGATAGCAAATTCAAGGTATCACCAACACAATAAGTTGTGGTACTTGTTGCAATGCTTGCAATTGGTCCTGGTGTTACAGAAATAGAAACGGTATCTGTTGCAAAGCATCCAGATGCATTATTAACAGAAATGATATAATCACCAGAGTTTGTAGCTGTTAAACCATTCAGTACTGGATTTTGAGTAGTTGAAATAAATCCATTCGGACCAGACCACGAATAGTTGGTAACTCCAGATGATGTATTAGCATATAAATTAATACTTCCTCCTTCACAAATAGCTGTATTTGAAGCACTAGCACTAATTGTTGGGGCTGTACTAACTGTGATGTTTAATGTAGCGTTTGAACTACAAATTCCATTTGAAACAGTAACATTATAAGCACCTTGATTTGCGCCAGTTACAGAATTAATTTGTGTGTTTTGGGTAGATGCGTTAAACCCATTAGGGCCTGTCCATAAATAGCTACTCATTCCATTAGGTAGTGAATTTAATTCCAAGGTATCTCCTTCACACAGTGTTAATGAATTTGCAGAGGCATATGCTACAGGACCTGGATTCACCACTATATGCACCGTATCTGAAGATGTACAACCAGCAGCAGTTGTTGCAGTAACTTTATATATACCGCTATTTAGTGGTGCTGGGGAACCTAATACAGGATTTTGGCTGTAGGAATAATATCCTGCAGGTCCGTTCCATACATAAGAACTTGCGCCATTTGGTACTGCTGAAAATTGTATTGCGTTTCCTTGACATACAGTGTGCATATCAGCAGAAGCTGAAACTACAGGATTTGCATTAACTATTACGTTAACTGTAGCAGAATCAAGACATCCTCCTAATCCAGTAGCATACACTTTGTATTGAGTTGTAACTGAAGGATTTGCAATTGGATTAGCAATAGTTGTATTACTCAATCCAGTAGCAGGAGTCCAAACATAACTGACACCACCGCTTACATTTAATTGCACAGAATCTCCTTCACAAATGTTAGTAGTACCTGAAATACTTGTAATTGGAGGTGCATAAGTAACAACATTCACAGATGATGTAGCTGTACATCCATTAAGTCCAGTAACTGTTACAGAATAATTTCCAGCAGTTGTAACATCGATTGACTGCGTGTACATATTGTTACTCCAATGATATGCATTAGCAACAGTTGATGTAAGTTGAACTGTATCTCCAATACAAATTGACAAGCTTGGACTTGCTGTAATTACAGGTGTTGTTGGCTTTGGCAAAACAGTTACAGTTATTGTATCTGTACCCAAACAAGTGCCATTGGAAACATTAACAATAAAAGTTCCTGAAGAAGCAACAGATATTGATTGTGTTGTTTGTCCTGTATTCCAATTATATGAAATATTACCAGAAGCAGCTGTCAATACAACACTTCCTCCTTCACAAAAAGTAGTGTCTCCCGAAGCGGTTATATTCGCATTGTACAAATTCATTTTTACTTCTGTTGTGTTAGAATAAGCAGGGCATCCATTTCCATCTTGAACATACACTTTGTAGTGCCCAGCGGTGTCTGCAACGAAAGTTTGTCCCGTTCCAACTTGAGTATTTCCTTTAAACCAAGTGTAGGAAGCAAAGCCAGCAGTTGCAGTTAATGTTACATTATCTCCTGGGCAAATCAATTGTGTTGTGCTTGGTGTTATTGAAACAACAGGCTGTGTAGAACAAGGAAGGACCTTAATTACTGTTTTGAATACAGGTCCCCAGTTTCCAATTTCATCTGCTGCTCTAACATTCAAAACATGAAAACCTGTGTCTGGTATAAACGTCCAGCTCTTTGTAAGTTGTTCAATAGCATTATCAAAGTTGCCATCAAACGCTAACATTTGAATTCCTTGCCCTAATCCAGGGTCCGAATCAAAGAAAAACTCACCAGCTGTAATTTTAGGGAAACGAAGAACTAAAGGATCCGTAATATTAACAATGGTTTTAAATGCAGGACCCCACACGCCACTAATGTCTTTTGCTCGAATTGACAGAAGATGATTCCCTGTGGATGGTAAAGAAGAAATTGCTTGACTTAGAGTTTCCATAGCACTATTGAAATTACCATCAAAAGCAATTAGAGGGCTTCCACTTCCTTGACCAGGATCAGCATCGAAGAAATATTCTCCTGCTGTAATTTTGATGTCTCTCAATGCCAATAAATTAGTGATGTTAATGACTTTTTTGAAAGTAGGGCTCCAATTGCCTGCAACATCTTTAACACGAACAGCAAAGAGATGAACACCTGCAGAAGGAAGAGGTGAAATGGATTGACTCAACGCTTCTATTGCTTCATTGAAGTTACCATCAAAAGCTAATAAAGGAGTTGCACTTCCCATTCCAGGATCGGTATCAAAAAAGTATTCACCAGCTGTAATTTTTATTTGGCGAAGAGATAAAACATTGGTGATATTAATAATTGTTTTAAATGTTGGGCCCCACGCACCAGTAACATCTCTGACTCTTATTGCAAGGGTATGTATTCCGGCTGATGGGAGTGAACCAGTGTTTAAACTTAAAGCTTCGATAGCTTCATTGAAGTTTCCATCAAAAGCTAATAAAGGAGTAGCGCTACCCATTCCAGGATCAGTGTCCCAGAAAAATTCACCTGCAGAAATTTTAATATTTCGTACGGTAAGAGGGGAAGTAATGTTTAACACTGTGCTAAAAGTAGAACTCCATGAATTGTTAACATCTTTTACCCGAATGGATAGTTTGTGAACACCAGGGGTAGGTAAAGAGCCAGTAACTTGACTAATTGTTTCAATGGCGTCATTAAAATTACCATCAAAAGCAATCATTGTTGTACCGTTTCCTAACCCAGGATCAGTATCCCAGAAAAACTCTGCTTGGCTTACCATGATACTGCGAGTTACTAATGGGGATGTAGCATTAAAAACCGTTTTAAATACTGGTCCCCAATTGCCATTGTTGTCTTGAACACGAAGATTTAAGGTATGCAATCCTACTGACGCTACAGATATTCCATTTCTAAACAATGCTTCAACTGCATTGTCGAAACTTCCATCTTGTGCCAAAATAGGAGTTGCAAGCCCTACACCTGGGTCCGTGTCAATAAAATACTCAGCATTTACTATTTTCCTTTGACCAAAGCTGAAAAATAGAAGTTGAGTAAATAAAAACAACAAGCAATATTTATGAAAATATTTCATTTTCATATTTTTATAAATGAGGGTTCAAATTAACGATCAAAAGACTCAGCTTTTACGTTAAGTGTTCCACTTTGTAAAATAGTTCTTGGAGCTTTAACAAAATAAACACGTGCTGCACCAGTAATTGGAAAGAAGTTATCTTGGCTAAAAGAACCTCCATAGCAACCAACATCATTTCTAGTTAAATCTAAATCATAGAAAGACAAATCAGGGTAGCCTGCATCAAAGCCATCAGAACCAACATTTAATTCTCCTGTAGTGGTGTTAATTGTTGAAGTACTAGCAAAGTTGTTTGTTCCATCATCAGGAATACCACTTAAAGCAGCATTTGTTCCAAAGTTAAATGAAAATCCAATTGTCGGAGTGGCTGTGAAAGAAAAAGCGTTATAGCCTGCTGGTCTCATTGATTGTGATAAATTATTTTTTATATCAAATATACCTGCAGTATTTGAACCAATCGCAATTGCATAATAGTAGTATGAACTAGTATAGGAGTCATAGAATGAATTGTTATATACTGAATTTACACCTGCCATTGAGTTTTTATGGTTTTGAAAGTAAATACCATAAGATGTATAATAAGTATCTGGATGTGTTATAAAATTATTAGAGATATTAAAAAAATGATTGGATGAGTTAATTAATACTCCCATATAATAAGTGCTATTAGTTGAGTTATTTAAGATTCTATTTCCAACAATATTAAGAGTATCATCGGTAGCAAGGGCATCATTACCAATATACAAAAGAATATAATTTGAAGAAATATAAGTCATATTTGAATAGTTAGATGCAGAAATTACATTACCAATAACATTTCCATAACGTAAATTAACGTAACCTTCCTTAATTTCACTGGAAGCTAAATTGACATTGAAATAGTTGTAATCAAAATTAATGTACCCACTTACTAATTCACAATTTAGAATATTTACTTTGCAACGAGTACCAGCAGGACTATGACCACTTGCAGTGATATTTCCACTCATGTTTTTCATGTGTAAAATACTAATTGTTCTGCCTATTGCTGGCGTAATTGTTATATTACCAGTCATAAGCCATTGAACGCCTTCCGTATTAGACAGCAAAGAAACAGACTTGTTGATAGTTATATTTTCAACATAAGGTACACCACCAGATTTTGGTTGGATAATAATTCGATCTCCATCAACTGCAGCCGTTAAAGCATCTGTTATAGAAGCATAGCAACCTCCCGATCCAGATTCGTTTACACATAAATCAGCAGCGATAACTTGAGTGCTGAATAAAGCACCAACAGACAATGTTAATGCTAGTTTTTTCGAAAAATTTTTCATGATATAATGATTTATTAATTTAGAAATCAAATGTATATGAAAAATATTTAATAAAAAAACAACAAGGATAAAGATATCTTTTTTAAAGGGGGTTAAATTTAATTGAAAATAAGTGAATAGCCAGATATATCTAATGTTTACGTAATATTTTTCAATTCCATAAAATTACTTTAAAAGAAAAAAATACGTAGAATTACGTAGTTGGAAGAGGTGTTAATTTTTATTCTTAATACAAGAAATTATTATACGGATAACGTTCTTGGAAAATGCGTTTAACTTCTTCGTAGATGATTGTTTTGAGCTCCTCGATATTTGTTTTTTCGTGCGCAGAAATAAACACACATTTGGTATTTGCTTTTGCCATCCCGTTCTTTCAACTCATCAAGGGTGTAGTTTTGAGCAATTATTGGACTGTTATCGTCTTCGTCTTTTGGTACGTAAACAAATTGATCAATTTTATTGAAAACAATAATGGGTAGGTTTTTCTGTTTTATCAATTTCATTCAACGTTTCGTTTACAACCTTGAAATGATCTTCAAAGAGTGGGATGTGCAATATAAAGGTACATGTGAATTAGCAAATCGGCTTCGCGCACTTCATCCAAAGTTGATTTAAAAGATTCTACCAATTGGTGCGGTAGTTTTCTAATGAAACCAACGGTATCTGTAATAAAAACGGCAAATTGTCTATAACAACTTTTCGAACGGTGGTGTCAAGAGTTGCAAACAATTTGTTTTCGCGCAAACACATCAGATTTAGACAACAAGTTCATTAAAGTGCTTTTACCAACGTTGGTGTAACCTACTAATGAAACACGCACCAATTGCCCACGATTGCTTCGTTGGGTTGCCATTTGTTTGTCAATTTCCGATAATCGTGATTTTAACAAAGCAATTTTTTGACCAATGATTCTTCTATCGGTTTCAATTTGCGTTTCACCAGGTCCGCGCATTCCAATTCCCCCTTTCTGACGTTCTAAGTGGGTCCACATTCTTGTTAAACGTGGTAACATGTATTGCAATTGCGCCAATTCAACTTGTGTTTTTGCATGTGAGGTGCGTGCACGTGATGCGAAAATATCAAGAATTAAATTGTTGCGATCCAGAATTTTCACTTGCAATTCGCGTTCAATATTTCTCAGTTGCGAAGGGCTTAATTCATCATCAAAAATGCAAAGTTCAATTTCATTCTCAATAACAAATGATTTTATTTCTTCTAGTTTTCCAGTTCCAACAAACGTTCTAGGATTTGGGAAAGGCAATTTTTGTAAAAAACGGGCATGTGTTATCGCTCCAGCAGTTTCTGCTAAAAATTCTAATTCATCCAAGTATTCATTTGCAATATCTTCATTAATTTCAGAAGTTATTACACCAACAAGGATGCATTTTTCTTCAACTGCATCAACTAATACATGTCCGTTTCCCATTACTTGCGTTTAAGTGTTATAACATATTGTGCCACAGCATCAATTTCTTGGGTAGTAAAAGTTTCTTTAAATCGTGGCATTCCACCAATTGTACCCGATTGAATGGTTTTTCTAATTGCCGTTAAATCCATTGCCGACTTTGACAAATCTTTAGCGCCACCCACACCGAGCGATCCATCCAATCCATGACAAGTTGAACAATGCGTATTAAACAAATTAACCGCATCAAAAGCACTAACTTGCTGTTCTGTTTCATTCTTGTTAGCAGATTCGGATGAATTGCTAGAACAAGAAACAACAGTTATTCCAACTAAAAGGAATGTTACAAATCTTAGAACCATGATCCTCCTAAAGCACCTCTAAATGGCCAAGGAATACCAGCCAATATTAAAATCAATGCGATAGTATAAAAAATAGCTATTGTTTTGTATGGTGTAGCTGATTTTTTAGATTTTGAAAATCCCATTGTGATTAAAATAAAAGCAACGGTCATCATTAAAACATGCTCCATTCCAAAAAAACGGAAGATGTCAATTTTCATCCAACCTTGGTCAAAATTCACTTTAGGTGATGTAAAATACAATCCCAATCCAACTAAATATTGAATGTGGAAAGTCACCATTGCAAATAAGTTAATTTTTCTATCGCCAGCAGAAACAGCAGGAGATTTCATTTTGCTAAAAGCATTAAAGATTGCTAGCAATAAAAGAATTAAGGCAATCCATCTTAAACCAGAGTGTGCGTGTAACATAATTGTTGTTTTTTATGCAAAAATAGTGAAATAATGGAAGTATGGAGAACTAGTTGAATTTTTAGGTGGAATATTTGTTGATATCGAACTATTTCGATATTGCGATATGGTTGAGAAATTAAGTTTATAAGTCAACACAATTGTCTGATTTTGATTTAGTTAAATGTTAAGATTGATATGTCGATATCGAACTATTTCGATATTGCGATATGGTTTAGAACTAAAGTTTGTGAGTCAACTCAATTGTTTGATTTTGATTCAGTTGAATGTTGAGGTTGATATGTTGATATCGAACTATTTCGATATTACGATATAGTTCAAAATTTCAACTTTATCTCTTTCAAAACTTATAAAACACTATTGACTATTAACCCAATATTTTAGTTATTTTTGCAGCCAACATTATAAAATTCAATCAAAGTGGGTACTCCAGTTAAGCCATACGGTTCTGACGATAAGTCAAAGAAGCAAGAAGTTGCAGAGATGTTTAATAACATTTCTAAAAAATACGATTTTTTAAATCATTTTTTATCGGTTGGAATTGACAAGTTATGGCGTAAAAAAGCTGTTGCTCAATTAAAAGATATTCAGCCACAACGTTTGTTGGACTTGGCAACAGGTACTGGTGATTTTGCATTGGCGTTATTGAAATTAAACCCGAAAGAAATTATTGGAATGGATATTTCTGAAGGAATGTTGGAGGTTGGACGCAAAAAAATGAAAGAAAAAGGTGTTGACAATATTATTTCCATGCAACTTGGAGATTCTGAAAACTTACCTTTTGAAGATGGCTATTTTGATGGTTTGACTGTTGGTTTTGGCGTGCGTAATTACGAAAATTTGGAGAAAGGTTTATGTGAGATGTTGCGTGTGTTAAGGGTTGGAGGAAGAGCTGTTATTCTTGAGTTTTCAAAACCTAAAAAATTCCCTGTTAAACAATATTATGCTTTTCATTCCAAGTATATTATTCCATTTTTTGGGAAATTAGTTTCTAAAGATACAAGTGCCTACACGTATTTACCAGATTCTATTCAAGCATTTCCAGAAGGGAAAGATTTTGAGGCTATTTTAGCAAAAGTAGGTTATAAAAATATCCGTTCTATATTAGTTTCTGGCGGTATTGCCACCATTTATATTGGCGAAAAATAATTTCATGTAAAATTTTGCTTTAGTTAGGAGTTTGAAAGGGTATGTTTTTGCGTACCCTTTTATTGCTTTTAAAGACTACTAATACATTCCTAAATCATTTGAATATTCTTTGAAGTAAAGTTCTTTAGTTGGACTCGAATAGTTTATTATTTCTACTATACTTTAATTATTTTTTGATTCAAGTTAATTAGAAAACTTAGTAAGTATGACTAGTCCTAAATAACCGATACAGATTATTAAGACAAAAATAATTAATTATATCCCAGTAAAGACGTCTTTACTGGGATATTTGTTTTTATAAGTTCTTATTTTAATTTGATTTTGTAGATGCATTTGCTCTGGAGTCTGGTAAAAACATGAATAATGAGGTCTTTTGTTATTATAAATCTCAATACTATTTTTTACTAATTTTTCCATTGTTTCTATTGTACATGTATTTTTATAGCCAATAAATTCATTCTTTAAAATCCCATTTATACGCTCTGCAATAGCGTTTGCATAGGGATCATAAGATTCAGTCATACTACATTTCATTTTTGATTTTTTTAATTCAAATTTTTAAAATCTTGATAAATAATTTTTTTTCATTTGATTACTTTTTTTAAGTGTGCAATATTTTTATTGAAGTCTTATATTTTTTTGTCATTAATTATTATTTAATTTTCTGTATACAAATAATATTATAATTCTCTGTTAGTCTGTCACTTTCCGAAAATTAATGATGTTTTAATTCCTTAATTAAATAATTAATAAAAATAACATTTAAATTTTTACAAAATTTTATGGTAACGTAGAATTCTTACATTGTTTTTTTTGTATATTCTATTTTTATTTGCCATTTTAAGGGCACGAAGTGAGCCTTTTACATCCAAACTATTTGACAAATCATAGCCAACTATTTTTTTTGAATAGGCATCGGTGATTAAAGCTAAATACATTGGATTTTGTCTATTTCCAACATAAGTGATATCCGATACCCATATTTGTTCTGGGTGCTCTGGCACAACATTTTCAATTAAATTCTTATGCTTTCTAAAGCGGTGATGTGAGTTAGTAGTGATATGATATCTTCGACTTGGCATTATTAACATGTGATTTGCTTTTAAGATTTTAAAGAGCATGTCTCGACCCACACCTAATTCTTTTAACTCCTTTTGCATAAGAAAATACATCTTTCTAGTTCCTATTTTTGGCATCTGCACACGAATGTTTTCAACTAGTTCTATGACCTGTGCTGCCCTAGATTTCTTTCGAATTACAGATTGTTTTCTTCGATAATAGACCTGTCTATTTACCCCGAACAATTCACAGGTAGCAATTAAGCTTTCTTTGTATTCTTCTCGGTAGAAGTCGATTGTTCGGGTAAGGAGTTTTTTCTGATGGAGATATTGTATTCCCGTTCTGCTATATCAATCATCATGTCAAAAATAATAGCTTTTTTATCTGCTCTTTCAACTTGATGCTCGAGCAAAGCTTTTTGTTTCTCTAGAAGCTTAACTTTTGCTTCTAACTCCATTATTCGTTGATTATTTGTTTTTGGCATATTGGAAGGTGTTTGATTTTCCCAATCAAAGGTACCATATTTTCTTAACCAATTAACAACGGTGGAACGAGATTGAATTCCGTACTTCCTTGTAACACCAGTAACTGAAATAAATCCTGATTCAACTTCTTTAACAACTGCTAACTTAAAGGACATTGAATAATCCTTTTGACTGCGCTTTAAATAAACTTTTTTTTCTCCTTTTTCCATAACGATAAAAAATTGTGTATCGCTATTTCAGGACTAGACAGTAAACACAAAAAAAATGACTGCCTTTCGACAGTCATTTTTTATTTAATATTTGAAAATTCTTATTTCTTTTTTGATAAGTCAATAAGAATTGGTGTTGCAATAAACAATGATGAGTAGGTACCCACAATAATACCAATTAATTGAGCAAAGATAAACCCTCTAATTGGTGCACCACCGAAGAACAACATAATCAACAATACAAAAATTACAGTGATACCCGTGTTGAATGTTCTAGACAACGTTGAGTTCAATGCCGAGTTGATTTGAATTGTATCAATTGTAGTTGCTTTTACACCGATGTTTTCACGAATACGGTCAAATACAACCACGGTGTCGTTGATTGAGTAACCGATCACAGTTAACACAGCAGCAATAAACTCTTGGTCCATGTCCATATTAAACGGTAAAATTCCATTGAAAATTGAGAACACACCAAGAATAATCAATACGTTGAATCCTAATGAAGCAACTGCTCCAACAGAATATTGCCATTTACCAAATCGAGAGAAGATATAAGCAAACATAACAACTAATGATGCTAATACTGCCCAAATGGATGAGTTTACCAATTCTTTAGAGATGGTTGGAGAAACCGTTCTTGATTCTGTAATTTTATAGCTTCCCCAAGTTTGTTCTCCTGCTTTGAAAGCATCTTCTAATTTTTCAACAACCAAGCTGTTTGCAGACTCATCACCTAATTTATAGTTGGTAGTGATGTCTACGTTGTATGAGTTTGATTTTGTTTTTAATGTAATTGCCGCTTCAGGAGAATCGAAAGAATTTCTAAGATTTTTCTCCAATAAATCTAAATTACCGCTCAATGATTTTTCAAATTTCACAGCAAATGTACGACCACCAGAGAACTCAACACTTGGATTCAATCCTTTTGTGAATAAGAACACAAGAGAAATTAAAGCAAATGCACCAGAAATCATATAGAACACTTTACGTTTACCAGCAAAGTCAATTTTTGTATCCTTGAATGCACCTTCTGTTAATTTGATGTCAAAAGTAATTTTCTTACCTTTTTTCATTTGAATATCAAAAATCAAACGAGTAATTACCAATGCAGCAAACAACTGAGTAAACAAACCGATGATTAATGCAACCCCAAATGATTCAATTGGACCAGAACCCAAAACAACCAAGATAATTGCAGTTAACATTGAAGTAACGTTTGAGTCGATAATTGGATTCAATGATTTTTTGAAACCATCACTAATTGCCGTTGCTTGATCTTTTCCTGCTGCCAATTCTTCACGGACACGCTCGTAGATGAGGACATTCGCATCAATTGCCATTGCAAATGAAAGAACGATACCCGCAATACCAGCTAATGTTAATACCGCTCCAAAAGAAGCTAGTGTTCCGAAAATAAACAAAATGTTTGCAACCAATACAATACTTGCAACACGACCAGCTTTGCCATAATAGAAAATTACATAAGCCAATACTACTAAGAAAGATATTGCAAAAGATAAGATACTTGATCTTGAGTTGTCTGCTCCAACTGTTGGACCAACTTTTACTTGCTCTTTAATAACACTTGGAGCAGGTAAAGCACCACCATTTAATAAGCCTGCAAATCGGTTTGCTTCTTCAAATGAGAAGTTACCTGTGATTTCAGTATTTCCTTGAGAGATTACGTTTTGTACGATTGGAGCACTGTAAACGATGTTGTCCATTGTAATTGCTACCGCTTTTCCAACGTTTTCTCCTGTCATTAAAGCCCATTTCTCAGCACCATCAGTTGTCATGCGTAAGTTAACTGTTCTTTGACCTCTTTCGTTTACATCTGCCATTGCTTTTTCAATGTCTTTTCCACCAACACGTGCTTTACCGTTTGCTGGAATTTTAATTGCATAAAGCATGTATCCCATTTTCTTATCGATTTTTTCAGCATCTGCCGACCACATGAATTTTAAATCGTCTGGGAACACTTGTTGAATATCTTTGCGAGCCAAAATTTGGTCAACCAATGTTCTGTCATCAATTGTAGCAAATGCCATAAATGGGTTGTCGCTCAATGGCGTGATTAATTCACCTAAACCTTTTGTTTTGGTATTGCTTAAATCACCTAAATTATCCAATGAAATATCAGCTGCTGTATCGTTTTTAACTGAAACAGAATCATTTGTTGTTGTAGTATCAATTTCTTCAACTTTACTTTCTTTTTGAGTAGAAAGCGTTACAGCATTTTGCCAGCTAGATGCGATTTCTTGTCCTGTATAAACTTCGAAAAACTGAAGGTTTGCAGTTGATTGTAATTGGTCTGCAACGGTTTTTTCGTCTTGCACACCTGGTAATTCAACATACAAACGGTTGTTTTTCTCGTCTTTTTGAATGTTTGGTTGAGAAACACCAAATTGGTTCACACGACGGTTGATGATTTCTTCAACACCATTCATTGAAGCTTTTTCGCGTGCATATAAAAAGGCTACAACTTCTTCGTCTGTAGATTTGATATTTAATTCTTCATTATCAATCAAAGAGAATAACGAAACTAATTTTGTGCCACCATTTAGTTGTTTGTGTTTGTCAGCAAAAATCTTAATGAAATCGCCACCTGTTTTTGTATATTCTGCTACTGCTGCGTCATACACTTTTCTGAATTTAGGATCTCTTTCTTTTGCAAAAGATTTCACCATTTCAGGAATGTTGATTTCCATGGTAACAGACATACCACCAACTAAGTCCAAACCAAAAGCCAATGAGCGTTTTTTAGCTTCAGAAAAGAAGAACCAATTATAGGATAAACGAAGTTTCTCCCATTTCTTTCAATTTCTTACTAATTAATGCCGCTTTTGCATTTTCCTCACCCTCTGATTTTCTGAAATCGATTAAAATTCATCAATTACGATAGTGTCACCGGATTTTTTAGCCAATTCTTTATAATTAGCCAATTCACCAATTACCTCTTTTTCTACTTTCTTTTCTACTGAATTAGAAACAAAGTAAATGAGATTTGATAGATAGAAACTACTACTAGTAGTATCGTAACAGACCAAAAAAATCCTCTATTACGCATGTTAGTTTATTTCGTTTTATTTAATTTACAAAGTCGCAAATATAGAATTTACAAATGTGATAGCACCATTAATTCGAAAAAAAATATAAACAAATTTTATTTTTAGTTAAGAAATTCAATTTTTTGTGGTTTTTTGATTTTTAAAAACTAATGAATGAATTAACTGTTTTAAATAAGAAATTCTATCTTTGTTTTTTTTATAATGAAAAAAGGCAATGGGATTATCGCAAAAGATTAAAAACTTCGTGTTTACAAAGCAATTCTTGAAAAATATTGGAGCAATTGTTTTAATATTCATCATCATTGGATTCGTTCTCAATTTATATCTAAGTTTTTTTACTAACCCCATGGAGAAAAAGTAGTAGTTCTAATTTGATTGATAAGAATGTGGGGCAAATTGCTCGGATTAATGGAAGAATTAGGGTTGGAATACGAAGTATCAGAATCGGTATATGATCCATCTAAACCAGAAGGTACCATTCTTTTTCAAGATCCACTTCCAACTTCAAAATCAAAATTGGCGGTAAAAAGTGGTAGAACAATTCGCATCAAAGGTTTCTTTAAAATCGCAAATGGTTGAAGTTCCTAATTGTGTGGATAAATCACAACGTTTTGCTGAAAGTATATTGAAAAATAGAGGTTTTAAATATGCTTAGTGGAATATGTGCCTTCTACAGAGTCGGCTGGTGCGGTTATCAAACAATTGTATAAAGGCAAAGTAATAGACAATAAAACTAAGGTTTCAATGGGAGCTAAATCACATTAGTGGTTGAAAAGCTTAACTCAGCTGACGAACAATTTATGCTTCCAAATTTGGTAGGGTTAACAATATGTGATGCAAAAAACCGTTTAACTCCTGATATGAATGTAAATTTAATTGTGAATTGTGTGGGATGTGCAACAAGTGCTGATTCTTGTTCTGCTGTTGTTTCTTCTCAAAGCCCAGAATTTATTGAAGGAGCTAATATTTCTGGAGGAGCAACAATTACCATTCATGCTACTAAATAATGGGAAGAACTATGAAAATTAATCACATCGTTTTATCGTTTGGCTTGCTAACTACATCGCTTGCATTTTCTCAAAATAATGGAGAAGGAGTAATGCCGATAACGCATAATGTTGAATTATTGAATGCCACAAAATCGCAATTTCAACTTAAAAGTGGTTCGTCTATCGATAGCACGTTTATTTATACAGTGGATACGTTAAATATCCCATTATTTGATGATTTTTCTTCGAATAAAATTCAACAATACAATGCAGGATACACCGATCCAGGTGTGACGTCAACTTTGTATTATCGTTTAAAAGATATGACTAATGTTCCGTTGCATGTTGATTCTGTTTACACAACGCAACAAACATTCCGCAAAACGTATGATATCAATACAGCTCAGTCAACAATAACTAATTTTGCTGGTAAATCAATTCAAGTGGGTGATTTGACTAATTACCCTGTTCAATATCAGACTTCTACTGGTTATCCGCCTTATTTTATTTTTGATACTATTGGAATTGCAGATACACCAGATACAGTTTGGATTGTGGGACCAGATTTAACACAAGATTCAGCTCGTGTTTTCTTTGCTCATATAGTTGATCCAACAAAATATTGGATAGACGATTATGCCTATCACAACTACCGTTTTGCAAAAGACCCTTGGTCGATTGGGGTAATGACTTTTGATGGCATTGACAACAAAGGCTATCCCTATCAAATGGGAACTGCATGGGCAGGTGAAGCTGATTTTTTAACTTCAAAACCAATTGATTTATCTGGAAATACACCTGCAGATAGTTTGTATATCACATTTTTATACCAAAAGCAAGGTTGGGGAGATGCTCCAGAATCACAAGATTCATTGATATTGGAATATTACGATGCAACAGCACAACAATGGAGATGGCAGTGGAGTACCAATGGAGGAACTGTCAATGAATTTAACGTTGCACAAGTGGTGATTGACAATCCAGGCTTATTTCAACGATGGATTTCAGTTTCGATTGAAAAATTATGGAGGATTATCAGGATCTCTTGATCATTTTCACATAGATTATGTGAAAGTTAGAGCATTTTCGGGTTATCAAGATACGTTGATTGAAGATTTTGCAATGTCTTATCCAACTGTTACTTTGTTAAAAGATTACACATCTGTGCCTTGGGACCATTATAAAAACAATCCAACCAATAAAACATCAATCGAAGTTCCGTTAACAGTTAGAAACAGCTATTTGAACGGAGGAGCAAATATTACATCTGCCGGAGGTGGTAGAATAGAGGTGAAATACAACGGAACGAGTGAAGGAGTTGTTAACCAAACGGACAAATTATTGCAAACTACAATCCGCCAACACAACCCATTCCAGATTACCAACCACGCACGACCTATCATTCCAATCACGATGTGTCTTCTTTTCAGTTTGACCCAACAAAAACAGGAAATCAACAAACATTTGACATCATAACCAGTGTTTCTGTGCCAGTAGGTTCTAACTTTTTGCCAAATGACACGACTTATTCAACCCAATATTTTGGTAATTACTATTCCTACGACGATGGAAGTGCCGAATTGGCTTATGGACCACAAGGTGCGCAATCGCAATTGGCCATAAAATACGTGCCCTACGAGGCTGACTCTGTAATTGAATTGCTTATTCATTTGTACCAACAGTAAATGATGTTACCAACAAATTGTTTCAGTTGACTATTTGGGCAGATAACGGTGGAAAGCCAAGGAGCCGTGTTGTATCAAGATAATTCGTTGCAGATTTGCGCCAACCATCCTATGGTTATGGAAAAAATGCATTTGTAACCTATTTAACACAAGATACTTTAGTGCCACATGTCTGGAACATTCTATTGGTTGGAAACAAATTGATGCAATGCGTTTAGGTGTAGGATTGGATCAAAACACCGATAAACATCAAAACACCTATTATAGTGTGGATAATGGTGCAACTTGGTTACAATCGCAAATTGAAGGTTCGGTGATGATACGTCCCATCTTCTCAACCTCGTTGGATGGAGAACTTGGATTGCCAGAATTAGTAGCATCAACTTTAGCAGAGGTTATTATTTATCCCAATCCATCAAGCGGAGAATTTAATATTCAATCCAATATTCCTGTTGGAGAGGTGTATGTTTATTCTTTGATGGGAGAATTAGTAACAACCTCTACAACCAATAAATTTGATTTGTCCAATCATCCTGATGGCATTTACTTTGTGAAAACTTCTACTGATTTTTCGAAAACATATAAAGTGGTGAAGTCAAAATGAAATTAAACATCGACGAGAAAGAAAAACAACAGTTAGAGTTAGGCGAAGAGGAAGAATTATATGAGCACCATCGTGTAGTTGTGGATCCGGGCACAGTGATGATTCGGATTGACAAATATTTGATGGACAGATTGCCCAATACATCGCGAAATCGTATTCAAAATTCAGCCAAAAGCGGTTTTATCATTGTTAATGGCAATAAAGTAAAACAAAATTATAGAGTTAAACCCAATGATGTAATTTCGTTGGTTTTGCCTTTTCCTGCTCAGGAATTGGATTTGATTCCAGAAGATATTCCAGTTGAAATCCCCTACGAAGATGATGATTTACTCATCGTTAACAAACCAGCTGATATGGTTGTTCATCCGGGATTAGGAAATTACCGTGGAACGTTGGTTAACGCATTGGTACATCACATCGAAAATTTACCCCATCGAACGCAAGATTATTATGGTCGACCAGGTTTGGTGCACCGATTGGATAAACATACAACTGGACTGTTGGTTGTTGCAAAAACAGAATATGCACTTAACCATTTGGCAAAACAATTTTTTGACAGAACGGTAGAACGCAGGTACTGGGCACTAGTGTGGGGCGATGTAAAAGAAGATGGAACGGTTACTGGTCACATCGGTCGTTCTTTAAAAAATCGAAAAGTGTTTATGGTGTATCCTGAGGGAGATCATGGAAAACATGCCGTTACGCATTACAAAGTTTTAGAACGTTTTGGCTTGGTAACGTTGGTAGAATGTAAGTTAGAAACTGGTCGCACGCACCAAATCCGTGTTCACATGAAACACATTGGACATACTTTATTCAACGATTTGGAATACGGAGGCGATAAAATTTTGAAAGGTACAACTAGCAATAAATACGCAACGTTTATTCAAAATTGCTTTGATTTAATTGCTGGTCAAGCGCTGCATGCCAAAACAATAGGGTTTATGCATCCTACCAAAAATGAATTCATGCAATTCAACTCGGAGTTGCCTGCTGGATATCAGCAAATATTGGAAAAGTGGCGCAATTACACTAAAAACGAAGATTTAGAGTTAGAAGAAGATTAGTAGGAACTTTTGCATTTTTTTTTCGTCTTATAAAAAAATAGTATATTAGCAAAAAAGGTACTACTCCATGAAAATTTGTATTTTTCTTTTAATGTTGTTTGTTTCAATTCAGCTAAACGCTCAAGAAGTGAAGCATCCGCATTCAATTTATTATTCGTTTATTGAGAATAAGGGGCAATGGAACGATCAAGTTTTGTTTAAATCGAGTTTTCAAGGGGGCAATATGTGGATACAACAGCATAAATTTGTATTCCATTTTCAAGATTACAGCGCCACAAAAAATGCTCATTTAGGAAAATCTTTTGTTGCAAATAATGAAAACAAGCAGCAAGTTGTGCATTTTAATTTTTTGAATTCTAACCTTGTCACTTCAATAAACAAAGAAGGAAAAACAGCAGCTTATTACAACTATTTTATTGGCAACAATCCCTCCAAATGGGCTAGTGATGTTAGAGGTTATTCAGAAGCAACGTTAGGAAATTTATACGATGGAATTGATTTGAAATTAATCGAATCTGAACAACAATTAAAATATGAATTTCACGTACGCCCACAGGTTGATCCCAATCAAATTAAAATAGAAATTGCTGGGAGTAACAAGGTGTTTATTGATAAAAAAGGAAATCTGAATGTAGTTACTGTTGCTGGGCAATTATTAGAAGAAAAGCCGTATGCCTATCAAATCAAAAATGGAAAAATTATTCAAGTTGCTTGTGCCTTTGTGTTGAATGGCAATCAGCTAAGTTTTCAGATCGGAAATTACGATCCAACAGTGCAATTAGTGATTGATCCTACCTTGGTTTTTGCAACCTACAGTGGTTCTGTTACTGATAATTTTGGGATGACGGCCACTTATGCTCACGATGGATGTGCCTATTCTGGAGGAACAATTTATGGGAATAGTTATCCA